>NZ_BMIR01000007.1 GCF_014642655.1 Pullulanibacillus camelliae | reverse complement strand
GATATCAAAAACGATTAAACGGCCTTAGCCCTATGGAATATAGAACTAAAGCCGCTTAAAACTCGTTTTATTATTTTCACTGTCTACTTGACAGGGGGCACTTCACATCATGTCAGTCCCCTTTAAATTATTGCTTTTTATTAGTGGCTTTTGTCATTTGCGTTGAACTCGAAAGTTCAGACGCTAATTCTTCTACGTATTGTTTTTCTTCATTATCAGTGGCTTTTTCTTTTGCAGCATTGACACCGTGCTGTACAACATCTTTATTGTTTTTGGCCATGGTTTTTTCACCTCCATTTCACAGCATTAGTATGGCTTAATCTCCTTATAATATCAGCGTTTAAACAGGCTTTTCCTTTTTATTTCTATAAATGGCTTGCGAAAAGTACAAGCCATTCTTATTTTCTTAGAATAGGTTATAAAAACTTGGGAGAAAAGAAAGGAGTTTGGTGTAGATATGACGAAATAAATGATTAAGAACATGTGTTTGTTTATTGTGGAGGGGATGATTGTGATCAATCAACTTAAACAAAAGCTCAGAATGGCTTATGACCAGCAAATGGTCACTAGAGATAAAAGAGCAACACAGGATTGGAAGGTCAAGGAGAGGGAGACGTTCTATTCATACTTAGTTAAGGAAAAGAAAACATCGCTTTTAGAAATTGGAGCGGGGGCAGGCAGAGATAGCCTTTTTTTTAAAAATAAAGGTTTTCAAACAATGAGTACAGATATTTCTGCAAATGCTATTCAATTATGTCGTGAAAAAGGGTTGGAGGCCAAAGTTATGAGCTTTGATCATCTGGAGTTCCCAGATGAAAGCTTTGATGCTGTCTATGCGTTAAATTGCTTATTACATGTTCCAAAAGCGGAATTGCCTGAGGTGCTCTATAGAGTACGAAGGGTCCTCAAACCGGATGGATTATTTTATATGGGGGTTTATGGCGGAAATAATTCAGAAGGCATATGGGAAGAGGATGACTATGAGCCGAAACGTTTCTTCTCTTTTTTCGACGACACTTCGCTCCAATACGCGGTATCGAAAACCTTTGATATCGTCTATTTTAAGACCATTCCAAAAGACATTATCGGTGGAGATTTGGCTTTTCAGTCAATGCTATTAAGGAATGTTCATAGATGAGATGACGGATTTGGAGGTGACTGTGCAAAGAAATTTTGATGCACTTGATTCTCAAGATAAAAAAACAATATCAAGCCTTTTTGGCCATACAGGAGGTAGCCACAAGAAAAAGTTGAATGGCTGCTGCAATTAAAATAGGACCTGTGTACACAAAGGCTTCATAAGAGGGCAAGGGCGGTTCAGCTTCTTACAAGATCAACCATTAGCGATTCGGAACAAGAATATTAGAAGCTATCTCGTTGACGTGCAAAGGCTGAATTGCAACAGAGGTGACCACCTCATGATGGAAAAGGAGCATTAAAAAGAGGAGTCTTTTAATGCTCCTGAAAGCGGCGGTTAGATTCTATAAAATAGTACGTTGTTTTATGGCATTGATACTGAACAGATACAGCCCGTCAGCTGTGCTTGCGATAATGAGAAGGGGTTTTCCCTACATAGCGTTTAAACATGCGATAAAAATGGGGCGTACTATAAAACCCGCTTTTTTCGGCAATGAGAGCCACAGTATCATCTGTATTTAAAAGCAGCTCCTTTGCTTTAATAATCCTTTTAGTCGTTATATAATCCGTCACATTCATCCCAGTCATTTGTTTAAAAACCCGACTAAAATGTTCCGGGCTGATGCAGGCTTCTCTAGCGAGGCCTGAAAGCGTCAACTGTTCGATAAGATGGTTTTCAATATATCTGATGATATTATGAATCCATTTTGGTCCTTTTTCAAAAGCTGGTAAAGCTTCTTTTTGCTGCTTGAGGATCAGGCGATTGATGGCAAGCAAAATCATATGTAACCAGTGGACACAAGCGGACTGAAAACCAATTGCTTGATTAGTGATTTCCGTCTGTATATTACAAAAGAAGGCTTCGATGGCATACTGTTCCTGTTCATCGAGTGCCAATTTATAATCATTGAGTTGTTTCCCTTGTTCAAAAGCATACATGTAAGAGAATAAATCTTGATAAAAATCATGAGTAATGATTGTCGCATCAAAAAAAATAGCAGAAGACGTCAAGGGTTTGTCAGCATCGGGGAGCGTATGATGGATGGTACCGCCAGGGATGATAAAAAGATCCCCCTTTTGCATCGAATAGAAGGTATTATTGATAAAAAATGTCCCATTGCCATCATAAATATAAACAATTTCACACCATTCATGGAAATGATCAGGGAGTTCACTTTTAGGCCCTTTTGTGTTGCGATAGGCGAGTTCAAAAGGAAAATGCGTATGCTCATTAAATTGTCTTTTCAATACCTTCATAACTGGGTTCCTCTTTTCATAGCCACTAATGATATCGCTTTCATTTTATCATTAAATAGTATAATTTTGCAATCATTCGCAATTTATCTAAATCCGCTCGCTAGTATAATGATTGGTAAATGATAACGATACAGGATGGTGACATATTTGCAGCTTCAGTATGCCTCTCCAGCTTCACAATGGACAGAAGCACTCCCGATTGGAAATGGTCGTCTTGGGGCCATGATTTTTGGCGGTGTACATGATGAAAGGCTTCAGCTAAATGAAGATTCTTTGTGGTCAGGTTATCCTAAAGAGTGGAACAATCCACAGGCTCAACCCACCCTTTCAAGCGTTCGTAAACTGTTATTAGATGGTCAATTTATTGCTGCCGACCGCTTATGTCGTAACATGATGGGTCCCTACACACAAACTTATTTACCGCTTGGTGATCTTCATCTGGCATTTGACTATCCAGAAGGAGGTGCCATCACTTCCTATACCCGTTCTCTTGATCTTGATAAAGGAGCTGTTGTTATTAAATATGAAATAAGGGGTGTAACCTATACCCGAGAAATGTTCGCTTCATATCCAGATCAGGTCATTGTCATGCGCCTCCAAGCTGATCAGCCGAAAGCATTAAATATTAGTGTTAGATTGGATAGTCCGCTTCGCCATCGGATTCAGGCATCGGATCATCAATTGACATTGATGGGCATCGCTCCTGAACATGTTGATCCACCTTATCATTGCTCAGGATATCCTATCGTTTATGGGGATTGGCAAGCGACCAAAGCGATGCGATTCGAGGCAGCCTGCCATATTATGGGTGATGGAACACACAGCATAGAATCAGAGATGTATCATATTAGAGACGCATCAACGGTGACCCTCTATTTTAATGCGGCGACAAGCTTTAACGGACATGACCATATGCCAAATAAAAGTGAGAATGAGGTACACGCCCTTACCATGCAGCCCATCGAAAAAGCCGTTTTGTATTGTTATGACGCATTATTGGCCCGGCATCTTGACGACTATTGTACATTGTTTAAACGCGTGAATTTACATTTAGGTGAACGTCAGGCACCCGCTGAACTCTCAACAGATCAACATATTTTAAAGTATGGCGCTCGTGATCCGGACCTGATTGCATTGTTATTTCAGTATGGGCGTTATCTGATGATAGCGAGCTCAAGGCAAGGGACACAACCTGCGAATCTACAAGGGATTTGGAATAAAGAAATACAACCTCCTTGGAGTAGCAATTGGACATTGAATATCAATGCTGAAATGAATTATTGGCTCGCTGAAACCTGTCATTTAGAGGAATGTCATGCGCCATTATTTAGACTGATTGAAAGATTAGAAAAAAATGGTACAACAACGGCACAAGTGAATTATGGGGCTAGAGGATGGACCGCTCATCATAATACCGATATCTGGGCGCAAACAGCGCCAGTCGGCAATTATGGAGAGGGTGACCCTGTTTGGGCCATCTGGCCATTAGCAGGAGTTTGGTTAACGCAGCATTTATGGGAACATTATGCCTTTGGAAAAGATGTTGCATTTTTATGTCATAAAGCATATCCGATTATGAAGCGAGCGGCGCTTTTTTGTCAGGATTGGCTGTTCGAGAATGACAAGGGCCAGTTGATCACTGCACCTTCGACTTCTCCCGAAAATAAATTTACGGTTGGACAACAGTCGACGGGCATCAGCATCGCCTCAACAATGGATCTGTCATTAATATGGGAGCTTTTCTCAAATTGTATAGTTGCTTCGGAAATCTTAGAGGTTGACGCTGAATTAAGAAGAAAATGGAAAATTATGCGAGATAAGCTCTTTCCTATGCAAGTCGGGCAAAAGGGACAACTGCAGGAGTGGTTTCAGGATTTTGAGGAGGAGGATCCTCATCATCGTCATGTTTCCCATCTATTTGGTGTCTATCCTGGCAAACAATTAACCAAACGTCTTAATACAGAATTTTTTCAGGCCGCCAAGCAATCCCTGCAATTGCGTGGAGATGGTGGAACGGGATGGAGTCTCGCCTGGAAAGTGGGGCTTTGGGCGCGTTTGGGTGATGGCAATCGCTCCTTAAAGCTTCTGTCGCATCTTCTACGACTGACTAGAGAAAACGAAACGGATTTCCATCAAGGAGGCGTGTATCCTAATTTATTTGCTGCACATCCACCTTTTCAAATTGATGGTAATTTTGGGGTTACAGCAGGCATTGCTGAGATGCTCCTTCAATCCCATGCAGGTGTCATACATCTATTACCGGCTTTACCTGATGCTTGGCCCAATGGATATATAAAGGGGTTACGCGCCCGAGGTGGCTTTGAAGTTGATATGTATTGGGAGGCGGGGCGCATCGTTAAAGCCGAACTGATGTCAAATGCAGGAGGGGATTGCCGATTACAAGTCGATCACTCAGTGCCTTTGTGTATAGAAGAAAATGGCGAGAGCATGACTATGCTTTTTGATCAAGAGGGTGCCATTAAATTTTTTACAAAAAAAGGTGGTCGCTATCAAGTGAAGTTTTAGAAATAATGGTTTGAAGTCGTACTTATCTATCAAAATAAAGTATATTTATGCCAATATAGGCAATTTATATAGCGTTTTTTGATTTTAAAATAGAATTAAGCATAATTTAATGATAAAGGTCGAGTTAAAGGAGGCACGAATAGTGAGTGCTCAAGAAGAATCCACGCCATTTGCAAATTTTCCCAAATTTTATGGAGATCCGACATGGCTGCTTCAAGATCGCTTCGGGCTTTTTATCCATTGGGGATTATATGCTGCTGCAGCGCGCCACGAATGGGTCATGAATCGCGAGCAGATTCATCCAGATGTTTACAGAAAATACTTTGAGCATTTTGAACCTGATCTTTTTGATCCTACACAATGGGCAAGGGCAGCGAAAGCCGCTGGAATGAAATATTTTGTCGTGACAACTAAGCATCATGAAGGCTTTGCGCTTTGGGACTCACAATTGACGGACTACAAGGTCACGAATACCCCGATTAAAAGGGATTTACTAAGGGAAATTGTTGAGGCGTTTCGTCATGAAGGATTAAGGGTTGGTTTTTACCATTCTTTAATCGATTGGCATCATCCTGACTTTCCACTTGACGGTTTACATCCACAACGGGATGCTGATGATTTTAAAGCCATGGCTGCCCACCGAAAGATCAGCCGCTATAGGACCTACCTTCATGGGCAGGTGAGGGAATTGCTCAGTAACTATGGGAAAATTGATTATTTATGGTTTGATTTTTCTTATGCCCATCAAGATTGGGGGTGGTCGAAAGGGAAGGGGGCAGCTGATTGGGATTCTAAGGAATTAGAACAATTGATTTTTGATTTACAACCAGATATCTTGCTAAATGATCGGTTGGATTTAAATCGCGGTGTTGTAACGCCTGAACAATACCAGCCAAGTACGCCCTTAATGAAAGAGGGTTTGCCTGTGGTTTGGGAAGCATGTCAAACGATGAATGGCAGCTGGGGATACGATAGAGACAATCTTGATTGGAAGTCTGTCGATATGCTCATTAAAATGCTCATTGATTCGGTTTCAAAGAATGGTAATCTCCTTTTAAATATTGGACCAAATGGCCGAGGAGAAGTGGATCCTGCTTCTCTTGATCGGCTTAATGGACTCGGAAAATGGATGCGCCTTCATTCACGGGCAATATATGGAGCAGGAGCAAGCTCCTTTCAACCCCCTGTTGATTGCCGTTATACACAGAAAGGAAAGCGTCTCTATCTCCATATCTTTTCTTGGCCTTTTAAACACGTTCATTTGCCAGGCTTAGCGGGAAAAGTAGACTACGCTCAATTTCTTCATGATGCTTCAGAAATTTGTATGGAAGAACATGTTCCTAATAAAGTGATCACAAGCACAGAAGCAGAAAGCGAGACAGGAACGGTTACCTTGGAACTGCCGATTCAAAAGCCTGATCCTGTTGTACCGGTTATTGAACTATTTCTTAAAGAGTAGCTATTTAAATCCATTGCAATAGACATCGTGAGGCCTTATTGTGTCAATTTCAGCTACAGGTAGGCACTCGCCTCGTTTGCCTTAGGACTCTCATATCACATCGTGAGTCAATGGCGCTTGGGAATACACGATTGTAGAGTGTTGCAAATCTCTCATACCTTACGCGTCAATTCTCTTTACTTATGACCAATGCTTCCCTTTAGCGGAGCATTCATGTGTGTTAATTTTACTTCAATCAGTCATTATGAAATGAACGCATTTGTCTATGAAATGTTTGATTCGAATCGTGTCATGACTGTATAAAAAGGAGCCAAATCTGATGAAAATAACAGAAGTTGAAACTTTTTTACTCGATATTCCATTAAAACAGCGGGCGATTACCGATTCGCAAACACGACTGACTTCCGTTGAATTTATCGCTGTGCGTATTGATACGGATGAAGGGATCAGCGGCTGGGGATTTAATTGGAACTATACGAAAGGATCACGTGCGGTTCAAGTGGTGATTGATGATAACTATGCTCCTCTTCTGAAGGGAAAAGATCCTTTGAATCGTAAGGTACTTGTCCGAGAATTGTTTTATACCAATCACTTTATAGGTCGAGTGGGTATTACTCAGGTAGGCCTTTGTGCAGTCGATCTAGCATTATGGGATATTCGTTTAAAAGCAGCAGGCCAACCCTTGTGGAAATATTTAGGGGCACATAAAGATAAAGTCAAGGCCTATAATACAGATGGCGGTTGGTTGTCATGGTCGACAGACGAACTGATTCAGGATATGACCTCCATCGTCGATCGTGGCTTTGATGCAGTGAAAATGAAATTGGGAAGACCTGATCCTCGTGAGGATTACGAACGTGTTAAAGCCGTCCGTCAAGCATTGGGAGATCAAGTGAAACTAATGGTAGATGTAAATACTGTATGGGATTTGAAAACAGCCATTGTTTGGGGAAGACGTTTAGAAGAGTTTAATATTGAATGGCTGGAGGAGCCACTGCACCCTTTCGATAAGAAAGCACATGCTGAATTAGCTCACCGTCTTGATGTTCCGATTGCTATTGGTGAAACCATATATACGAAATATGATTTTCGGGATTATATTGAATCGGGTGCCGTAGATATCGTCCAAGCCGATTGCACAAAGCTTTCGGGTATTGATGAATGGTTGGATGTGGCCGCTCTTGCCCGAAGCTATAATCTGGAATGCATTCCTCATACCAATGTCCAGCAAAAACTTCATGTGCAATTAGCGGCGGTGACACCTAATGCACCTATGGTGGAATATTGCTATGAATCGTTGGTGGATATTTGGGAGAATCCCGTTCGTGTGACCAATGGGTATTACAGTTTGCCTGAAGAACCAGGTTTAGGGTGTAAATTAACAGATGATGTATTAAAGACATACCGCATTGGCTAAGCCAGCGCGGCAGGCGAATCATTTTGCAAAGAAGCGCAAGTGATGCACTCTCATTAAATATTAATCTTTTAATATAGGGAGACTCAAGCCATGAATTTCATGATAGGTACTCATTTATGATAATGGCGGTGTGGTTAAGGGCAGATAAATTATCATTCTTATAAGGAGTGGAGGGGTGAGTCATGCAATTACAGGATCAAGTAGCTATCATCACAGGTGGTGCAGGTGGTATCGGCGCGGCTTCAGCTCAACTTTTTGCAGCAGAAGGAGCCAAGGTCGTTGTCACTGATATCAATGAGGCGCAAATTGAAACCGTTATCCAAGCAATTCACTCTCAAGGTCAGCAGGCGTTTGGGTTTCCTTGTGATGTGACAGAAGCCTCACAAGTTGAAGCACTAGTAGAGCGTACGATAGAACGGTTTGGTCGCCTCGATATTCTATTTAATAATGCGGGTCGTATTTTACCTCGATTGATTGAACACATAAGTGAAGATGAATGGGACCAACTCTTTCAGGTCAATGTAAAAAGCATGTTTTTGACGATCAAACAGGCCTTACCTCACCTTAAACAAACCAAAGGAAGAATCATTAATATGGCGTCGATGACAGGGGTGAGCGGGCAGCGTGAGAATCCAGCTTACTCGGCTACAAAAGGTGCTGTCATCGCATTAACAAAGGCTTTGGCTATTGACTCCGCGCCTTATGGTGTGAGGGTGAATGCCATTTGTCCTGCAGGAGTGAGCACGCCTCTAATGGAAAAATGGTTGAATCAGCTTCCCAATCCTGAACAAGCACGAGTTGAACAAGATCGTTCACATATGCTAGGTTATACAGCTTCTCCTACTGAAATTGCCC
Organism: Pullulanibacillus camelliae; assembly: GCF_014642655.1. Classification (GTDB taxonomy): domain Bacteria; phylum Bacillota; class Bacilli; order Bacillales; family Sporolactobacillaceae; genus Pullulanibacillus; species Pullulanibacillus camelliae. The sequence goes on along the minus strand of NZ_BMIR01000007.1, from coordinate 176,036 downwards.
GTGTTGCCTTGTTTTTAGCCAGTGAATTCTCAAGTTTTGTAACCGGTGATGCGGTAACGGTTGACGGTGGTGCAACGCTTGGCTATGGGGCAGGGGCAAAGCCGGAATGGCAATTTGTAAAGCAGGTTAACGACTGATCAGTATACAAAGAGGCTGAGACAGAAGTCTTCAGCTCATAGAGATCCGAACGCATTCACACTTCTGAAGGGATGCGTTCAGATTCCTAAGTGAGTGATGAAGCGCTCCGTCAAACTACTCGCTTTCTTCATGCCCACACGATGTGGATAGGGTCGGCGTTCGACGCACTATCGGGGTCCCCGAAAAGTGCTTTTTACTTTTTGAGGTGGTAGTGATGTGCTCGTTTCGGTATTATCACATGGATGTGATGCTTTTTTTAAGATTAAACAACGAGAGGCTGCCTAAGACAGACCTTCTCGGTGTTTAATCTCTTCTTTATTATTTTCATAGGCAATGAGTGTTACACCAAGACAGTTCTCCAACTCTTGAATTTTATTGACTTCCGCTTCTTCAAGCTGGGCAAAGGTGTAGACGCCTTTTTCCTTCATAATCATTTTCCCTCCAATTATACTTTTAATCAGTATGACCATTTTTCTTGCTTATACTCTCTTCTTTTAGAAAATGAATGGAATTGGAATAAGGAAGTTAGCATTATGTCTGAAAAGAGGTGTTACTTCTAATCGGAATGAGCTACAATGAAAAGAGATAAATGATGGGGTTGTGTGTCTTTAAATCTATTAAAGAAGGAAGCCGTCATAAGCCATAAAGAGCGAGGAAGTGTTTCATTTGATAGTGGTGAGTTCATGCTTGGCAGGGTTAAAGGTGAGATATAATGGGGCCGATAGCTTTGATGAACGCATTCATCTACTTATTGAAGATAAAAAGGCTCTTCCTATGTGTCCAGAGTTGCTAGCGGGTTTTACAACGCCACGAGAGCCAGCGGAAATCCAAGGTGGGAGCGGAGAAGCTGTGTTAGATGGTAAGGCTAGAGTGGTTGAGAAATCTGGAAATGATTTGACTGACTTATACATAAAAGGTGCCTATGCCACTTTGGATAGAGTGAAGAAGCTCAATGCCACCACAGTGATTCTTAAAGAGAGTAGCCCTTCTTGCGGAAGCTCCATGATTTATAATGGGAGCTTTAGTGGAGAAAAAGCCGCGGGAAATGGTGTGACCGCCGCTTTACTAAAAAGAAATGGGATTAAAGTTTTTTCTGAAAAGGAGCTTTCAACATTAAGTGAAGACAATCTATTATAAAAAGTGCAAATGCCCATAGCAGGATTTGCACTTTTTATTTAATGTGGTATCTTTGGCTGCTGCACCTCATAGAGAGGTTTGGGTTAGAGTTTTATCTTGAACGTATTTTCTATTTCTTGTTTCCCTATCGGCGTTATTTTTACAGCTCGATTCTGAGGATAGGGATCGATCCAATGTAATTCCTTAAATTTTTCTAAGAGTGCATTTCCAAGTGCACCTGCAAGATGATGTTTTCTCTCACTCCAATCCAGACATTTGTGTGCAAATGATCGTCGTTTTTTGCGAAGTGCCCCAATGTCAATGTTAAAGGCGGCAAAAAACTCTGAACCACAATCTGTCAGTTTATAAGCTTTCCTCTTCGAAGAGATAACCTTCAGGAATCAGCGCTCGAGTGAGTTTTAATTCCTAAATGACCAGCAAGGTGATCGTAACAAGTTCTTGCAGTACGTATAGCCTTATCAAGAGATGCTTGATTGAACGATTGAATCTTGATTGGCGGAGCAAGTGTGAGAAGGGATTCTAAAATGTTAGCAATATCATGATTAACGAGACTGTAGTAGTGATGTCGGCCATGTTGCTCTAATTTTATAATATTGGCTTCGGTCAGCCTTTTTAAATGAAAGCTGGCTGTTTGTGGTTTTATCCTCGCCATATGTGCCAGCTCACTTGCTGGATGATACCGTCCATCAAGAAGTGCTGTTAGTATGGTAGCGCGCGATGGTTCACTAAGTAATGCTGCAACTTTTAAGAGATCAGGTGCACCTTTCATTCCACATTCCTCCGATGATAGTCGAAATGTTAAAGGGTTACAATGAAATTATCTAAAAAGGAGGATGTTTTAAGTGAGACAGATTAAGGACTATACAGTGAAGGAGATCCATCCAAATATTTTGTATTATGGAACACCAGTTGTTTTACTTACAACATTAAATGAGGATGAAACAGTTAATATTAGCCCCATCTCATCTTCGTGGGCATTGGGAAATTATGTGGTGTTAGGTCTTAGTAGAAATGGCCAAGCCATTGTTAATCTTGAAAGGCATCGTGAATGTGTGATTAATATCCCTGATCCCTCGCTTTGGGAAAACGTGGAACGACTTGCTTGTTTTACTGGAAAAGAAAAGGTTCCAAAGTATAAACAAGAGATGAGATTTTCGTATAAAAAGGAAAAAATATCAAGCAAGTGGTTTAATTCCTGTTGCTTCAATGGATGCAAAACCTACGCGGATTCAAGAATGTCCCCTTCAAATTGAGGCGAGGGTGAAGCGGATTGGGTTTCCTGCCTATTCCAAGGATTTTACAATTGTTGAGAGTGAAGTGACACGTGTACATGCTCATGAGTACATCCTTACTGGAAACGCACATATTGATCCTCATAAGTGGAGTCCGCTGATCTATAATTTTCGACACTATTGCGGTTTAGGCGAGCCACTAGGTAAAACCTTTCGAGCCTAATGCCTAAAAACTTAGTTAAAGGGGAGCAGTTGACATGAGAGAGCATAGAGATAAGGGCGATCCTTCTTATTATGCGGTAATTTTTACATCAAAGCGTACTCAGGGTGATAAAGGCTATGCAGCCATGGCTCAGCATATTGAGGAATTAGCAAGAGAACAGCCAGGTTTTTTAGGGATAGAGAGCACACAGAATCAGCAATTGGGGATAACAATTTCTTACTGGTCCTCCTTAGAGGCAATCAAAGCCTGGAGAGAGCACCCTGCGCATAAAGTTGCCCAGAAGAGAGGAAAGAATGAGTGGTATAAATATTATGCTGTAAGGATTTGCAAAGTGGAAAGCGAACGATTTTTTGAAGCCAATTAATCAATAAGCTTTAAGTAGGTAGACCAACATCTTACACTGGCTTGTGTTACAATCGGATTAAAAGCACGATTGAAAGAACCACTTATGTAAACGTAAGGGAGCAACGAATTGACCTATGCAATTGAATGCCAAGATAATCCTCGATAAATGTGGCCACGTCTCCTATAAAAGAGGTGAAGCCTACTTTCAAACCAATAAAGTTAAGTTAGAGCAACTGAATACTCAATCGTATAAAGCAGAGGTGACAACGGGTAGGGCAACCTTTCATGTCACTGTCATGCATGATGAGGCAGGGGAGCTTCACACGACGTGTACCTGTCCAAAACTCACTTCGTTTCATAAAGCGTGTCAGCATGTTGCCGCTGTCTTATTCGCTATTCTAGATGGTGAATCCACTACTTCTCAGCATGCAATCAGTGACGAGTTACGTTCGTTGTTTACTCAACACCAGTCAACCTCAAGCAAGCAGCGCCGTCATTTTGAAGATCGGTATTTGCTTAAGGTCGCATTCATCTGCCGCGTGATTTTTCTCCCAGATCAGCGCTCAATGCTCGGTATTGAAATAGAAATCGAGCAGGAAGCTGTAAAAGATATCCGAGCGTTTTTAAATCAACTCAAGACAGGAAGCGCTTATCGTTTATCTGAGGCATTTATTTTTGATCCGAGTCAGCACTGCTTTGCTGTGGAGGTTGATGCGATTCTGCGCCTGTTTATTCAGATTATGGATGATGAAGCGTTATATGGAGGGGGTGCAGACACTAGTCATCAAGAGAATCCATTGCTTCTTATTCCCCCTTCATTTTGGGAACGCCTTGTGCCGCGTCTTGTCATGGCTCAATGCGTGATGATCGCCTATCATGATCAGTGCTTTTCTGGCTTTCAAGTTGTGAATGAAGCTCTTCCGTTACAATTTGAATTTGTTGCACCGTCCGCTGACAGTTACGAGCTGAAAATCGGTGGATTTTCACATCTTGTCATCCTATCTGCCTACAGAACGGTTTTCTATGAAGGGAAGCTCTTCCGCTTAGAGAGTCAGGACAGTGAGCGCTTAATAGAGCTTGAAGCTCTATTATCAGGTCTACACAATGAAACCATTCCGATTCCCAAACAACACATTGGGTATTATCTTGAAAAGGTTGCTCCGGCGCTAAGAAAATTAGGTGATGTCACGATTGCTGAAACGATAACGCATCAGCTCATGAATACGCCGCTCATTGCCAAGCTCTATCTTGATCGTCTTAATCACAAGCTGCTTGCGGGGCTTGAGTTTCACTATGATCACTACGTGTTTAATCCAATAGAAACCCAAGCGCTCACTATTCCAATCATGATCAAGCGAGAGTTAGACAAGGAAGAGGCTATCCTACAGCTGATGCGTGCTAGTGCATTTACGCTGACAGACGGTGGCTATTATATGCAAAATGATGACTTAGAGTATGAGTTTTTAACCTATATGCTCCCAAAACTGGAAAAGCTCGTTCAGGTTTATGCTACCACAGCTGTTAGAAATCGAGTCTCAAAAGCCGCTTTTCGCCCTCGGATACGCGTTAGGCTGAGAAGAGAGCGGATTAATATGCTTGAATTTAACTTTGAGTTGGATGGCATTATCGGCAATGATATTAAGGCCATTTTAAAGGTTTTAGAGGAAAAACGAAAATATTATCGTCTGCGTAGCGGGACGCTTGTATCTCTAGAAACAAAAGAGTTTTTAGACGTTCAGCGCTTTCTACAAATGCCGCAGCTGGCAAATCAATCCATGGAGAATGGATTAGTTTTACCGTTAGAAAAAAGTCTTCAGCTTCTTGATAATGTGACGGGGAGTGAGACGTTTCAATTGGAGGCTGATTTTCAGGAATTTGTAAAGCATTTGTATGAACCTGGAGCCTTAACCTTTGAAGTCCCGTTGACTTTAAAGGCGAGCTTAAGACCTTATCAGGAACTTGGCTATCAGTGGCTTAAGACGCTGGCTCATTACGGATTTGGAGGGATTCTTGCCGATGACATGGGACTGGGCAAATCCCTACAAAGCATTGCCTTTATTTTATCAGAGCTGCAATCTGTTCGAGAAAAAAGGCAGCCCGTCATCATTATCTGCCCATCGTCATTGCTCTATAATTGGCTGAATGAAATAAAGAAATTTGCACCTGAAATAAAAGTAACGGTGACAGTGGGGAATAGGAGAGAGCGACGCGCGCTTTACGATACATTAGATGAAAGAGATGTTGTTATCACCTCCTATCCCATCGTGCGGGCAGATATCCATTGGTATGCGAAGCAGTACTTTTATGCCGCTTTTTTTGATGAGGCACAAGCCTTTAAAAATCCTTTGACACAGACAGCACGCGCGGTAAAACAAATCCAAGCGGGCCATCGCTTTGCTTTAACCGGTACACCGGTAGAAAATGCCTCTGAAGAACTTTGGTCGATCTTTCATGTCATTCTTCCTGAGCTTTTTCTTAGTTTAAAAGACTATAGTAAGCTGAGCAATCAAATGATCGCTAGACGCATTCGTCCCTTTTTATTGCGACGTGTCAAGGCGGATGTTCTCGAGGAACTACCTGAAAAGGTTGAAACGATTGATGCTGTCATGCTGTTACCAGATCAAAAGAAGCTCTATGCAGCATACTTAGCTAAATTGCGTGTTCAAGCTTTAAAGCATCTCGACCAAGAAACCCTTCGGAAAAATCGCATTAAAATTTTGGCGGGGCTAACACGGCTGCGGCAAATTTGTTGTCATCCCGCTTTATTTGTAGAAGGCTATCAAGGCAGTTCTGCAAAATTTGAACACCTGCTGCGACTTGTTGATGAGGCACAAAAAGCAGGGAGAAGAGTATTGATCTTTTCACAATTTACCAAAATGCTTGATCTGATAGGGAGAACGCTCATGACGAAGGGTTGTGCGTATTTTTATTTAGATGGGCAAACCCCTTCCGAGGAACGGGTAACGATGTGTGAACGTTACAATGCAGGGGAACGTGATATCTTTCTAATTTCTCTAAAAGCCGGGGGAACAGGGCTAAATCTCACGGGAGCTGATACTGTCATCTTGTATGATACATGGTGGAATCCAGCTGTTGAAGAACAGGCTGCTGATCGTGCACACCGCATGGGGCAGAAGAAAGTTGTGGAAGTGATTAAACTGATTGCTAAAGGAACGATTGAAGAAAAGATGCATGCCTTGCAGGCACAGAAGCGCGACTTGATTAACGCTATTGTTTCAGCAAATGCGGAGCCTTCAGCTGTATTAACAGAGGATGAATTAAGAGAGTTATTGATGTTGTAACAAAATTTCAATTATTGCTAGATTCTGCTGTTAATCTGTAACACAGAAGCGCAAAAAGGGGGAGGAGCGGATGGGGGACCTACTGATTCTTTTCGTTATGGGTTTTATCCTGGTTTTTATCATTGGTGCGAGTTTGTGCTTAATGGTTATCCAGCGTATCAAAATGTCGAGACAAGCAATGAAGAAGAAAATAGAGCACCTTGAGAGGGAAGTAGATGAACTTAAAAGAACGCTTCACTAATGCCTTTAAGGGAGGACTAGAGGGTGGCAATTCTATCCACAAATAACGAGAGCCGGAAGCGGCTCTCGTTTTTGCTATCTATAAAGGGGTTTTTGTTGTCTTTTTTCTTTGCATAAGCAGAAAAGGATAAAAGATGATACCAATACCGATGAAAAAGATTCCCCAAAGGAATGTTTTCATATCGGAGGTTCCAGCAACAACGACATAGAGGGCATAAGCTGTACCTAAAATCCCAATAATTCCTTGTGACCATCCTGCTTTGTGACGTTCGGCTGGATCGCTGAACACCACTTTGATTTGGAAAAAAGAGGAGACAAGATAAGGCAGCAAGTAAGAAAGTGTGGCGATCGTTGTTACGAAGTTAAAAGCTTCAGCAATGGAGCTCGAAATAGTTGAGAAAATTAGGAGCTGTGTCGCCACGTTTGTAATCGTTAATGCCCCTGTTGGTGTTCCTTTTTTGTTAGAGCGCTCAAAGGCTTTTAAAAACAAACCTTGTTTTGCCGATTGATAAGGCACTTCTGCACTTAATAATATCCAGCCAATAGTAGAACCGAATAAGCTAATGACAGCAAGAATGGCCAGCAAGTAGCCACCGCCACTCCCAATGGCTACAGTTAGTGCATCGACAAGCGGCTTGGATGAATGGATAAGAACGGCTTGTTTTAAGGAGCCCATGACAAGCAGGGTAATCGCAATGTAAATCCCTGTAGCAATGAGGAGTCCCATAATGGTCGCACGTTTGACATCCTGTCTTTTCTTGGCCCGTGAGGAAAAGACAACAGCTGACTCAATGCCGACGAAAGCCCATAAGGTAGAGACAGCAGCATGATTTAATTGACCAAATAAGCCGACAGAATGTCCACCATCGACTTTAGGTGCAACAAAGGGGAGCAGATGACTCGACTGGAAGACAAAGAGTGTGGCAATAATGAATAATAGGAAGCCGATGACTTTAGTCGAAGTAGCGATCAAATTAACCTTGCCCGCACCTTCAATCCCATTTAAGATCAGAAAATGAATCCCCCATAACAACACCGAGCAAACAAGAAATGTTAACAAATGCCCGACGGTTAAATGATAATGATGAATAGAAAAAGCTGTGGCTTCGCTATTTAATATTGGAAAAAACGTTGAAAGATAGCCGGCAAATGAAGTGATAACGGCCACATTCCCAGCAAAATTAGCGACCCAATAGCCCCATGAGACAAAATAACCCGCAAGTGACGAGGCAGTGCTTCCTTCTTTAAAAAGCCCCTTAGCATAAATTTGCGGACCTCCTGTCATGCTTGGGCGTTTCATGGATAGGTATCCAAATATCAGTGCAATAAAGAGAACGCCAACACCTGTGAAGATCCAAGCGAGTAACACGCCTCCGGGGCTGGCGACTTGTGCTAGACTACTGGGTAACATGAAGATTCCTGATCCAACCATATTCCCTACAACTAAAGCTGTTAAAATCCAAATACTTAATTTACCTTGAGATGACACAACGGAACTCCTTTCATATTGCAAAACACCAATCAATAATTTCTGTAACACATTAGCGGATTAAAGTATATACCGATTCTCTTGATGAAATCAACCCTTTTTATATAACAAGTTTTACCTATTGCGAGTAGGCCCTTTCATTTTTGAATTATAGGAGTTTTCAAGATTTAGTTAAAAAGGTAAAATGTGCTGATGATTTAAGTGTTTTGTCCACTCTTTTATAGAGACTCTTACATATTTTATGTATTGTAAAGACTATTGTTAAAGAGAAAGGAGATAAAGGGTAATGTCAGAGGAACACAAACAACAGCATGAGCATGAACACGCTAAGCCTTCATCGCCACATTTATTTCCGAAGCCACCAAAGACATCTGTACAACCCATAGCAAAAAATACCCCATTATCACCACAAGTTTCTTCCGGTGCAAGCATTGCTAAAGTCCCTGTTGTTCTCGCCGAAACAACTGTGCAAATCGACCTTGATTCCACCATTAAATTGCCAGAACCCGCACTAGAAATCAAAAGGGTAAAGAAAAATCTTAAGCTTGTCCAATGCCGTTTATTACTTCCAACCAATAAATTATTTATCAAAGGCTTTGTTCGTAAAAATATTCAATATGCTGCACCCAGATATGGCAGTCATCATGGCGTTCAATCCGTTATTAAATCTTATACCGTAGATATTCCATTTAATCTGGTGACAGAGGTAAACTTTATAAGACAACCTGAATTCAAAGCTCTACCTGAATCAAAAGAGTTCTCTTTCTTTAGCAGTCAGCCGCTTCCTGCTGGCTTCGCACAAAAAGATAGCCTCTTATCTGGCGATTTTTCAGAATTTAACCAAATCAGCGGAGAGGTTTTCAACGAATTGCCCTATTGTGAGTTATTATCAAGTAAATTTATTGAGTATGATGAATTTCTTGACAGAAAGATGGGCGATGTATTCTCTAATGACTATAAAATCGTTGCACCGTTTGAAGAGGGTACATTTACTAAGATAGAAGAAAAAATGGTCGTTGAACTCTCTCTAAAAGTCCTTCAAAATCAACAGATTAAAGTTGGGGAACAGAACGAATGTCCTTCCGATACTAAATTTTCTGCAGACGAATAACACCCCTAAAGTCTGCCACCTGTTATGTCAGAATTTAGAAGATAACTTTTACAACCGATTTTAGCCTAGAGCTGAGGTCGGTTATTTTTATTCATGGCTCAAAGGAATGGATAGGGGATAATTAACCCTTCATCTATCATACATATAACAGTAAAAGGGGGAATGTGTGATGAACGATGAAGGTAAACGCCCTATAAAGGATGGCAGTCATTTTCCACAATTCCCAAACATGAAAACAGCAAAGATCTTTCAGCCGAATCCCAATCAGAAACATGCGGTTCAGTCAGCTTCACCCGATAGTACACTAAATGTTTCATTGGAACGCTACTCACAAATGGAGATCGCACGTGTGGAGATTGAAATCGCCTTAGAGGACCAATTAAAATTTGCGGAAGGCATTGAAGCCATTGACGATGTCGATTGGTCCGTTTACATTGATGCCTACCATTTGAATATAGAAGCGGCTATTGTGAATTTGAGCGGCACTTTGAAAGGCGATATCATGTATATCAATAGATATGGATCGTATAGTAGAAAATGCACAATCCCTTGGCAACACACATGTCCCGTTACTTATATCACCACACCTCAGCTTCCTCAACAAAAAAGTAAGCGTGAGCATGTATTTAAGGATGACCTGGGGGAAAGCAGTATTCACCGCGAAGTGGTTTGGCAATTTCACTACCCTGTTGCCTGTCATTTAGAAGCAGCAAAAATCACTTCAAGTGAGCAATTAAGGTCATCGGAAACCCTTACGCATCTTGAATTTCAAATTGTTTTACATATGGCCGTCGGGTTTACACAGCTTCAACAGGTTAATACTTGGTGATAAGGAGACGATAAATTCATTGGGATATCACAAAAGAAAAAGGCACCCATAATGAGTGCCTTTTGCCATATGAGTATGAATTTTTAATTACTGCATTCTTCCGCCTAATTGTTGTTGTGCAGTAGCGACAAGGCGTTTTGTAATTTCCCCACCTACAGAACCGTTTGCGCGGGATGTGGTGTCTGCACCTAATTGTACACCAAATTCTTGAGCGATTTCTTGCTTCATTTGGTCAATTGCTTGCTCTACTCCTGGTACTAAAATTTGATTGCTGTTGTTGTCTGCCATTTCTAAAATCACTCCTTTTTTGATTTACAGGAGTATTTTGTGTCATGCGGCGGTTTTTATGTGAGGAATTTTTTAAATAAGCTTAGTAAATGTTGGAAGGATTTTAGCTCATTAAAAGGATTTTGGCAGGACTTTGTCGTAGTTTAATTATCAGAGTCGTTAGAAACAATGGGACTTTACTACATAGATCGAATTCATTACACTTATCTAGGATATAAGTAGGACTCGGTTGAAAAGGCGATGAAAGGATGGGTAAGAGATGCATCAATCCATACGTGATATTGAGAAGCTATTTTTTCAATATGTTAATAAAATGAAGCATTATGAAGAAGCGCTGGCTTTGATCGGTTGGGACTTACGGACCGGCGCACCAAAAAAAGGAGTTGAACAACGCTCAGAAGTCATCGGCTCTTTATCTGAAGATGTCTTTAAAATGACGATAGCGGATGAATTAAAGGATTATATCGATGCTCTGACTGATGAAGGGGTTCAAAAAGAGCTTTCAGAGGTAACGAAACGCTCAGTTGAAGTCTGTAAGAAACGCTATGAACAAAATATTAATATTCCAGCGAATGAATATAAGGACTATATCATCTTACAGTCAAAGGCTGAAAGTGTATGGGAGGAAGCAAAGAAGAACAGCGATTTTTCGATGCTCCAGCCTTACTTAGAAAAGCTTGTTGCTTTTAAAAAGCGCATGGTGGAATATTGGGGACATGATAAAAATAAATATAATGCCCTACTTGATTTATATGAGCCAGGTGTGACTGTCGAAACCATTGATCGTGTTTTTGGCCAGTTACGGGAGCACATCGTTCCATTAGTAAAGGCAATTGGTACAACAGCACAGCCTGAGGCCTCTTTTTTAACTGTTCCATTTTCAAAGCAGCAGCAACGTGACTTTAGTGTATGGATGTTAAAAGAAATGGGTTATGATTTTTCAGCCGGTCGCCTGGATGAAACCGCGCATCCTTTTCAAATTTCTATCAATCCAGGGGACGTGAGAGTGACCACCCATTATGATGAACAGGATTTTAGGCCTGCCATATTTGGAACAATCCATGAAGGTGGACATGCCCTTTACGAACAAAACATTTCCAAGGATCTTATTGGAACCCCTTTATGTGAAGGGACCTCTATGGGGATTCATGAATCTCAATCCCTCTTTTTTGAAAATTTCATCGGCCGTAGTCGACCATTTTGGGAGCATTATTATGGGGCTTTCCAAAAAGCAGCGCATGGCGCATTCGATCACATTGGTCTTGATGCTTTTTATCGGGCAACCAATTTATCTCAACCGTCCTTTATCCGAATTCATGCTGATGAATTGACATACCCTTTACATATCATCGTTCGTTATGAGATTGAAAAGGCTTTATTTGATGGAGATCTACAGGTGAAGGACCTTCCAGGTGTCTGGAATGATAAAATGGAAAGCTATTTGGGGATTCGTCCTCAGAACGATAGCGAAGGGGTTCTTCAAGATATCCATTGGTCGGGAGGAGATTTTGGCTATTTTCCATCCTACGCCTTAGGCTATATCTATGCTGCGCAATTTCAGCATATCATGCTGAGGGACCTTCCCAACTTTGATAGCTTGCTTCAGCAAGGAAACATGAAGCCTATACGGCTGTGGCTTTCAGAACAGATACATCAGTACGGCGCTTTAAAAAAGCCAATGCAGATTGTCCAAGATGTCACTGGAGAAGCATTAAATGCCCAGTATTTAATTGACTATTTAAATAAAAAATATCGAGACATTTACAATTTGCATTAATTTATCATATGATGAAAGGCGTCCATATGATTTGTGTGAAGATGGGTTCGGATCGATTGATTTATAAATCAAAGATAGACATAATCCCCCATCTTTTATAAGGTGGGGATTTATCACTTGGCCGGCGCTATTTACCAAGGGTTATGAATCCACCCATTTACGAAAATTTTCCAAGTAAAAAGAAGCTCTTTAAGCAGTATGAAAAAAGTAATGCTTTATTAGAAACATCCGTTCTGATATGCTTAATATTAGGATTTATGTTGTACGAGGGAGGTTGGGCATTTGCCTAAAACAACAACGACTTATACAGATGATACAATACAAGTACTCGAAGGCTTAGAAGCGGTTCGGAAACGTCCAGGCATGTATATAGGGTCGACGGATGCTCGCGGCCTTCACCATTTGGTTTATGAAATTGTCGATAATGCGGTAGATGAAGCGTTAGCTGGTTATGGGAATGAAATTATCGTGACCTTATATCCTGATGAAAGTGTCAGTGTCATAGATCACGGACGGGGAATGCCAACTGGAATGCACCGAACAGGCAAACCCACTCCAGAGGTTATTTTTACAGTCCTACATGCTGGGGGAAAATTCGGGAATGCAGGGGGATATAAGACCTCAGGTGGTTTGCACGGTGTTGGCGCCTCAGTCGTTAACGCCTTATCCGAGTGGCTTGTTGTGACGATCAAACGGGACGGCGAGGTTTTCGAACAACGCTTTGAGAATGGGGGACACCCTGTTACCACTCTCGAAAAGGTGGGGAAGACGAAACAGACGGGCACAAAGATTCATTTCAAGCCTGACCCTACCATTTTTAGCACGACGCATTATAACTTTGATATCTTAAGTGAACGTCTTCGTGAGGCCGCCTTTTTATTAAAGGGCTTAAAAATCACTTTAATCGATAAACGGACAAATCAAGAAGAGAGCTATTATTATGATACAGGTATTGAAGCGTTTATTGATTACCTTAATGAGGAGAAGGATACATTACATCCAGTGGCATCTTTCGAAGGAGAACATAACGACATTGAGGTCGATGTCGCTTTTCAATTTAATGACGGCTACTCAGAAAACGTCCTTTCGTTTGTTAATAATGTGCGAACAAAGGATGGTGGGACTCATGAATCCGGCTTTAAGACAGCTGTAACCCGAGCTTTTAATGATTATGCGCGAAAAGCTGAGTTATTAAAGGAAAAGGATAAAAATCTCGACGGTACAGATATTCGTGAGGGATTCACAGGGATTGTCTCTGTACGTGTACCAGAGGATAAATTACAATTTGAAGGGCAGACCAAAGGCAAATTGGGTACCAGTGAAGCCCGTTCTGCTGTCGATGCTGTTGTATCAGAACAATTGGCGTATTTTCTTGCCGAAAATCCAAAAGTGAGTGAAATGCTGATCAAAAAGGCAATAAAAGCTGCTCAAGCACGCGAAGCCGCTCGGAAAGCCCGGGAGGAGGCACGCAGTGGTAAAAAAGGCAAACGCCGTGATACGGTGTTAAGTGGAAAGCTTACTCCAGCCTCATCGAAAAATAGTCAGAAAAACGAATTGTACCTCGTCGAAGGGGATTCCGCAGGCGGTTCTGCAAAACAAGGACGCGATCGTACCTTTCAGGCCGTACTCCCGCTTCGCGGTAAAGTCATCAATACGGAAAAAGCGAAGCTAGGCGATATTCTTAAGAATGAAGAGATTAACACGATCATCCATGCCATTGGTGCAGGCGTTGGACCAGATTTTTCGGTAGACGATAGCAACTATAATAAAGTGGTTATTATGACCGATGCTGATACGGATGGCGCCCATATTCAAGTACTGTTATTAACCTTTTTCTATCGCTACATGCGTCCATTAATTGAGGCTGGCAAGGTTTTTATTGCCCTCCCGCCACTATACAAGGTCAGTAAGGGCAGCGGGCGCAAGGAAGTCATTGAATACGCTTGGGATGAAGCAGGAATGCGTGAGGCGATCCAAAAGATTGGGAAAGGCTACGTGATTCAACGGTACAAGGGTCTTGGTGAAATGAATGCCGATCAATTATGGGAAACAACAATGAATCCGGAAACTCGCACGCTTATTAGAGTGAAAATCGACGATATCACCCGGGCAGAACGCCGAGTGGCTGTTCTTATGGGCGATAAAGTTGAACCGCGCAGAAAATGGATTGAGTCCCATGTGGCTTTTGGCATGGAAGAGGACACTAATATCCTAGAAAATGAAAATATATCAATAACCGAAAACGAAGGAGCAATTTAACCTATGGCGAAACCAGAAAAATTATTAGACTTACCATTAGAAGATGTCATTGGTGATCGCTTCGGGATATATAGTAAATACATTATTCAAGAACGAGCGTTGCCAGATGTTCGGGATGGTTTGAAGCCCGTTCAACGGCGTATTCTCTATGCGATGGCACAGGATCACAATACTCACGATAAACCTTTTAGAAAATCGGCAAAAACCGTCGGGAATGTTATCGGGAACTATCACCCACACGGTGATAGTTCTGTGTATGATGCCATGGTGCGAATGAGTCAGGATTGGAAGGTGCGCAACGTTCTCATCGAGATGCATGGGAATAACGGTAGCATAGATGGAGACCCACCGGCGGCGATGCGTTATACAGAGGCTCGCTTATCTGCCATCGCTTCTGAGCTTTTAAAAGATATTGACAAGGAGACCGTTGGCTTTATTCCGAACTTCGACGATACAACTGAGGAGCCGACAGTTCTTCCTGCCAAGTTTCCCAATCTTTTAGTGAATGGTTCCACAGGAATTTCAGCAGGATATGCCACGGATATCCCCCCTCACAATCTTGGAGAGGTGATCGATGCGACAATCTTAGCCATGGAAAATCCTGAGTGTACCATTGACGATTTAATGGGACATATCAAAGGCCCTGACTTCCCAACCGGAGGCATTTTACAAGGTGTGGAGGGGTTAAAGAAGGCCTATCAGACCGGAAAAGGTAAGGTTGTTTTACGAGGAAAAGCTGAAGTTGAGCCTTTAAAGGCAGGGCGTGAACAGATTGTTATTACTGAACTCCCTTATGAAGTGAATAAAGCGAACCTTGTTAAAAAAATGGAGGAGCTGCGCTTAGACAGAAAGGTGGAAGGTGTAGCTGAGGTTCGTGATGAAACAGATCGAACGGGCACACGTGTTGTCATTGAGTTAAAAAAAGATGGCGACGCAGAGGGTGTGCTAAACTATTTTTATAAAAACACCGACCTGCAAATTACTTATAATTTCAATATGGTAGCGATTGAAAATAAAACTCCTAAGCTTCTTGGGCTAAAGTCAATTCTTATGTCTTATATCGCACACCAAAAAGAAGTTATTACGTTGCGCTCGCAATTTGAACTGCAGAAGGCAAAGGATCGCAGCCATATTGTTGAAGGGCTTATCCATGCGGTATCGATTTTAGATGAAGTCATTGACACTATACGCGCATCGAAGGATAAAAAGGATGCTAAAGAGAACCTTTCCAAAGCCTATGGATTTACCGATGCCCAAGCGGAAGCCATTGTTAATCTGCAGTTGTACCGACTGACGAATACAGATATCCAAACCTTGCAAAAAGAAGCTGATGAGTTGGAAAAAACGATCGCCCGTCTTGAAGCTATTTTAAGCTCTGATAAAAAGCTTATCGCTGTCATCAAGAAGGAACTGAAAGAGATAAAAGAGCGCTATAGTGATGCCCGTAGGACAAAAATTGAAGAAAAGATTGAAGAAATCAAGATTGATCTGGAGGTACTGGTTGCTTCGGAGGATGTCGTAGTCGCTTTAACCAAAGAGGGCTATATCAAACGTTCAAGCCTGCGTTCATATTCGGCTTCAAAGTCTGAGGAAACAGCGATGAAGGACAGCGATCGCTTGCTGTGGCAGTCAGAAGTGAACACAACAGATACGTTGCTCGTCTTTACTCAAAAGGGCAATTATCTTTATATACCTGTTCATGAAATTCCTGATAAGCGTTGGAAGGAAATGGGGCAGCCAATCGCCCAGCTCGTTCCAATTGATAATGATGATGTAGTGATCAAGGCCATTCCTATAAAAGACTTTAACGTGCCATTGTATTTAACATTTATGACAAAGCTCGGTCAGATTAAGCGTACGGAGCTTGAGCATTATACAGCACAAAGACGCTCAAAGCCACTTGTCGCATTAAAGCTGAAAAATGAGGACGCACTAGTTAATGTGTTCTTAACTGATGGTACTTCTAATGTGCTTTTTGTCACCCATAAAGGCTACGGGCTTTGGTTTGATGAAAGTGAAGCTAGTATTGTTGGTCAACGCGCTGCAGGTGTTAAAGGGATTAACTTAAAGGACGATGATTTTGTTGTCAGTAGCCATACTTTTTCAGTAGGGGGCAATCCGGATCTTGTTATCGCAACGCAGAGAGGTGCTTTGAAAAAGCTGGCGATTTACAGGGAATTAGAGAAGTCGACTCGGGCTAGACGTGGTTTGGTGATGCTTAGAGAATTAAAATCGTCCCCGCATCGTATTGTAAAGGCGTTATTGGTTCATGATGAGGACATTGTTCGTGTGGAAAGTGACAAAGGTAAACTTGTCGATGTCCAGGCTAACCAGTTACGTGCTGCCGATCGTTACAGTAATGGTTCCTATTATCTCGATCAGGATGAGGACGGCAAGCTTATCGATGCTTGGCTCCTAGAGAGAGTCGATGAAAGCAAGGAAGATTAATTAAGTATTTCAATGGACGGGCATTTACCCAGTTTTCTTAAGATCAGAAAGTATAAATTTCTTTATAAAAGTAAAATCAACCAGCTCGAAATGATGCTGGTTGATTTTTGTCTTTCTATATTTGTTATTTGCCAATAAACTCTTGGGTCCAATAAGAACCGTAGGAGCCACCTTTAACATAGCCGACACCAATGGTTGTGTAATTAGGATTGAGGATATTTTCACGGTGACCTTCACTATTCATCCACGCTGTGACAACCTCTTGTGGCGTTTTTTGACCTGCAGCGATATTTTCACCTGCGGATGTGTAAGAAATATTGTACGCCTTCATCATATCAAATGGAGAGCCGTAGGTGGGAGACTGGTGTGAGAAATAATTTTTGTTGACCATGTCTTGTGATTTATCTCTTGCCATTTTCGATAACTTAGTGTTGAGAGTGAGTGGCTTAAGTCCACGGCTTGTCCTTTCTTTATTTGTAAGTGTGACTACTTCCTTTTCATAAGCGCTTACTGTATCCGTTGATTTAGAACTTGGAGCGGCAGCGCTCCCTTTTGAAGGTGCTGGGGCAGCGGCCTGTTGCTTGCTTGTTTGTTGCTGTGTTGTATTGGCGGCAGCTGGCTTACTTGTGTTATTTTTGTTTTCTGCTGTTGATTCTCCATTACAGAAGCCTTTACCTTCCTTCAAGAACTTCGTATATAAGTCTTTATAATGCGATTGTAGGTCCTCTAATGATTTAAAGTTAACATGAATGACTTTCTGTTGGGTTTGCTGAGAAGGGCTGTCGGTTGTTTGCGCATTCGCTGTGTGTCCTTGAGTAAAAGGTAAGGCGACCATACCTGCGAACGCCAGCATAAGCATTTGCTTTTTCATCTTAGTTCCTCCTTGTTTACTAGATTCATAAACAGGTTTCGGAAATCTAGCGAATGGATGGGGGGTGCGCTTACTGTTGGTTAACATTACCAAGAAGGGCATGAAGCGTGAAGCCGATAAAAAACAACAAAAAATATTACTTTTTCACTTTACAGTGTAAAAGGATATTGCTAAAATTGACTAAAAATAAAGAATGAAATGATTTGAATGAATAGTAGACGTTTTGTATGATGTGCAAAAATAACAAAAATGTGCCGAGAACTTGGCAAAATGCCAAGTTTTAAAATTTCATAAGAGGCTTGGGAGGAAGATTATGATTATTAACCGATCACAAATATTAAGAACCCCTGGACCAACTCCGATACCAGAGAGCATTCAACATGCAATGTCTCAGCCAATGATTGGGCATCGGGGGAGTGCATTCAGTGATTTATATAAGGATGTTACCCGTCGCCTTCAACCTGTTTTTGGAACGAAGCAAGAGGTTTTTGTATTGACGGGGAGTGGGACCTCAGCACTTGAAACAGCCGTGGTGAATAGTACTCAACCCGGTGATGAAGTTGCTGTCATTGTCACTGGTGCATTTGGAGCGCGCTTTGCGGATATTTGTGAGGCCTTTGATCTCGTTGTTCATCGCTTAGACATTGAATGGGGCAAAGCTTGTGATCCTGAAGTGTTGCGGCAATTTATCTCAAGCAAATCAGAGTTGAAGGCTGTTTTTATGACTCATTGCGAAACCTCTACAGGTGTCTTAAATCCGATTGCTCAATTAGCAGATGTGATCCACGAAGCGTCTGATGCCCTTGTTGTTGTAGATACCGTCAGCTCAGCGGCAGGTGTTCCAGTAGAGATGGATCGAAACAGTTTAGATATTGTTGTGTCTGGTTCACAAAAAGCTTTCATGCTGCCCCCAGGATTAGCATTTATCGCTGTAAGTGAACGCGCATGGAAGGTGATTAAGGCCAATGATACAAAGGCGTTCTATCTAAATTTGGCTGCTTATCAAAAGAACCATGAAAAGGGAATGACGCCGTATACACCAGCCGTATCAATTATTTTTGGATTACAGCAAGCACTGACCTTGTTAGAATCAGAAGGTCTTGACAATGTCTATCAAAGACATGATTTATTGAAAAAAATGACACGAGCTGCTATTCAGGGACTTGGCTTGACTCTATTGACAAGTGACGAGGATGCTTCTCCCACCGTTACTGCTATTAAAGCAACAAACACATTTGACAGTGAGGGATTGAGGAAAACTGCTTCACAATCTTTTAATCTCGTTTTTGCAGGTGGACAAGGGAAACTAAAAGGGAAACTCTTTCGTATCGGTCATATGGGGGCCTGTACGCCAGCCGAACTTTTACAAACCCTCACCCTACTAGAATTATCATTGTATAAGATGGGCTACTCGATCGTACCAGGGACGGCTGCTCAGAAAGCAGAGGAGGTCCTTATCCATGACTTATAAAATTCTCATAAGTGATCCCATCAGTGATACAGGCTTAGCAGCATTAAAGGCTAGTGAAACAGTAGAGCTCAATGTACAAACCGAGCTTACAAAGGAAGAATTGGTAAAAATTATAGGGAACTATGACGGATTGATCGTTCGAAGTCAGACACAAGTCGATGCGGCTATTATTGAGGCTGCTGACCATCTTCGGGTGATTGGCCGTGCGGGGGTTGGTGTTGATAATATTGACTTAGATGCAGCAACCAAAGCAGGGATATTGGTCATCAATGCTCCCGATGGCAACACAATATCTGCTGCTGAACACACCATGGCAATGATGACAGCTCTATCCAGACAGATTCCGGATGCCTGCAAGTCTCTAAAAGAGGGCCGTTGGGAGCGCAAGAAGTTTAAAGGAGTGGAGTTGTTTAAGAAAACCTTCGGGGTCGTCGGCTTCGGACGTATTGGCATGGAAGTGGCCAAAAGAGCCAAAGCCTATCAAATGAATATACTTGCCTATGATCCGTTTTTAACCGATGAAAAAGCACGAAGAGCAGGCGTGACGAAAGCCACATTGGATGAGATTTATACCCAAGCGGATTTCATCACGGTCCACACACCTTTAACAAAAGAAACCCATCATCTTATAGGTGCGGAAGCCTTCAATAAAATGAAGGCAGATGTCCGATTGATTAATTGTGCCCGTGGCGGCATCATTGATGAGCTGGCTCTCTATCAAGCGATTAAAGAGGGAAAGGTGGCCGGAGCTGCCATCGATGTTTTTGAAAATGAACCACCTGAAAATCACCCATTGTTGACGCTCCCTCAAGTGATTGCCACACCGCACTTAGGCGCATCTACTGTTGAAGCACAGGAAAAAGTCGCTCGGGCTGTCAGTGAAGAAATCCTGCAAATTTTTAACGGAGAGCCTGCTCAGCATGCCGTGAATCTGCCCCCTATTTCTGATCAGGTGAGAAGGGCGCTAGAGCCTTATTATCAATTGAGTCGTCAGCTAGGGGTTACTGCCGTTCAGTTAGTTAAAGGGGCGCCTCAGGATATTGAAATTACTTATTCAGGTGAGCTGACAGATATTGAAACAGCACCACTCACGCGATCCATCCTACAGAGTGTGCTTGCAAAATACCTTGGCGATCATATTAATCCTGTTAATGTGAAATATTACATTAAGGAAAGCGGCGTTACCTATAATGTAAAGCGTACACAACAGTCGCACGGATTCACAGGATTGATTAAGGTGAGGCTAACTTCTGAAACCGATGAACGCTCGATTTCAGGGACATTGTTAAATGGGTATGGACCACGTATAGTCAAAATTGATGATTATAATGTTGATCTGCCAACGGACGTCCATTTGTTGTACATTGAGCATCACGATCTTCCCGGATTAATCGGACAAGTGGGTACGGTCCTTGGGGAACACCACATCAATATCGGCTCCATGCAGGTGGGAAGGAAGAGTGTCGGTGGTCACGCAATCATGGTGTTGACTATCGATAAAAATGTCAATGAAACCCCCATCGACGCCTTACAACATCTTGAGCATATTCAAGCGGTAAAACTCATAAATCTATAAAAATTTCAGACTGGGTGTATGCACATTTAATTGTAATGGTGCTACTATGTTATCTACTCTCATGATTTTTTAAATGACTTAAGGGCGGGTTGGGTACAAGACCTTGACGGAAATCCAATCCAAATTGTTTGTAAAAGAAAAAAACAAGTTCATTCAGCTGAATCAATATCATAATGGCTTTTTGACAAAAGCGTAGAAACAGCATTTTCAGTTTCTCTTTTAAAAAATTGAGGGCTTAGTTAGCTATGGGTGCGCAAAGACGCTCGCTTTCTGTTGGTGAAGCGAATCGTGCGCCATCTTGAGCGCGTATTTTGAGCTCTGCGAGGGCTTCATCTGGCCCGCTGTTCACGGTCGAGTCTCACGTATTTTTCGTTTATTTAATCGGAGTGGTGACTTAAAACAAGCAAGTTAAGTAAAAGTAAAGTAACTATTGGGCATGTGCCTGGTATTATATACCGGGTTCATGCCTTTTCATTTCCTTTTTATAACTTAGGAAAAGAGTGGATAAAATAGAGTTATGTGTCTATTAGGGGGATGCCAATCATTTTTACAGCAAGTATGGTATTTTTAATGGTCATTCACTGATTGTGAACATAGACATAAAAATAAGAGAAACATTCTTAATGAACTCTATGTAGACAATCTTCACACGTGGAGAGGATGCCTATGAGAAAAAAATTCTTACCTATTGTTTTTATCCTTATTCTGTCCGGTGCTATTATTGGAACGAGAGTCTTTAAAGTCTATTCGCAATCACTTAGCACGTCTGATCTCGTGATGTCACAGCAGACAAAAAAGAAAGCAACACCTGCAAAGCTTCAGACGAAAGAGTCAGAGGATGTCACGATGCAAGTGCGACAGCAACGATTAACTAAGGTAAAAGCAGAGCGAAGGCCTTTTAAACTGCCTAGTGAAGCCCACCTTAATGTACCACTTATCAAACAGCTGCCAGAGCTGCCTAGGGGCTGTGAGGTCACGAGCTTAGCCATGCTCTTAAATTATGCCGGCTATTCAGTTTCCAAAGAAACATTAGCAAAACAAGTCAAAAAGGATCCTACCCCTTATAAAAAAACAAATGGACATGTTCATTTTGGTAATCCCAATCATGGATTTGTCGGAGCGATGGATACCTTTGATAAACCAGGACTTGGTGTTTATCACGGACCGATCGCCGAACTCGCTGAACGGTATATGGGTGAGCGTGTTATCGATTTAACTGGGAAGTCCTTTTCTACTGTTTTAAAACAACTTGCAGAAGGAGCCCCCGTCTGGATCATCAATAATACGCTGTTTACCAAGCTTTCGGATACCTACTGGGAAAAGTGGAGTACACCAGAAGGACCTATAGAGATCACTTATAAAGAACATTCAGTGCTTGTTACTGGATATGATAACCAGTGGATTTACTTTAATGATCCTTTAGCAGGAAAAAAAGATAGGCGTATTAAGAGAGCCTCTTTTATCGAAGGATGGAAACAAATGGGGAGTCAAGCGATTTCTTATGACGTGACAGATGCAGCACAGCTCGTTAACAACACGGTTCGTCCCGCACCTTAAAATGCATTCAAATCACGAAGCCTGTGAGCATCTGCACAGACTTCGTGTGTGTTGACAGAGAAATTCTGGACCACGATTAGTTAGCAATCGTATTTAATGTAGTAATGAAGCGCTCAACCTCCAACACATTGGATAAAATCACTTCGGCATGATGGGCTTCAAATTCCTCACGAGCTGCCTCACCTGTCAATCCCGTTAGCACCGCTGCAAAATGGGCACCGATTTCTTGAGCAGCCAAACAATCTGCGAGGGAATCCCCAATAATTAGCAGTGAGTCTGCTTTAGCGAGTGGGAGAGACGCTTTTAAGACGCGTTCGGTTGCGGTTTGCTTTTTAAAGAACCCGTGCAGATAAGTATAGGGATGAGGTTTACCGAGTGGAAGGTACTCAGGAAACTGTCGCTCTGCCTCAATAACATCTGTTGCTGTTACCATGCGATCAGGGTCAATATAGTCAAGGAGGCCTAATGCTTTTAATGGTTCGTGGCTCTCTATTGCTGGTCGTCCTGTGCCAATCCCGATAACAATTCCCTGGTCCCGAATTTTCTTAAAAAGCTGTTGAAGCTCTTCGGTTGCTGCCAGTGGAATTTCCTCTTGCAAAAATCCGTGTTTTCCAGCCTGATAGGCTTTTTTTCCAATGGATGTCTCAATAAAAGCATCGCCGAGATACCATTCTTGATAGGTTTCTTGACCGATTTTCCACAGGGTGCCACTTCTAGAGAACAGTTTAGACGTGCGGCCCAATTTTTCTTCACAGATGGTGTCGATATAAAGTAATAAATCTTGTTTTGTACCGGGGCTTTTTTCGAAATCAGTGACAAACAACTCAAAGTTTAGTGGCACGTCTTTAGGGAGATGTGGTGCGAGTGCTTTAAGCGCTTGGCGGTCGATATCAGTACGGCTGAGAAAGGCTTCTCTTACTGGAGCAGATACATATTGTAATAAAGAAATAAGCTGATAGGAAAAGGTCAAATAGACCATATCCCAATTTGAATTCATCCCCCTTGATTTCATGAATGAAAGCACACGTTCGCCTGCGAACACTTCTTGTCTTTTTGTTCGTATGAATGCATCATTAGGAGTAACAGTAAAGTGTTCGGACCGAATATTGAGATAATTAGGGCTTTGCAGGAGCTCCCAAACAGATAGCGCTGAGGCATCAAAGCAGCGCTCTTCACTGAGTAATACACCATCAATATCAAATAAAACCGTTTGAATCATCTCTTTCCCTCCACAAGTTCATAGCGATAAAGAATTAAAGAATACTAGTTTTTTATAAGACTAACATATTTCCTATGGGAAAAGGCAATTATTTTAAAGAAAAATGTGAGTGTAAGAAAATTTCATGATGTATGCGCTATCATGTTAAAAATAGAAAATTTGCCCTTGATTGAAAAGAGTTAACTTACTATAATATTCTCTATACATCTATGTGAATACGGAAATGGTTTTTTAGGAGGAATCTTTTTGAAGCAAATCAATGTTGGTCTGTTAGGGTTTGGCACAGTAGGCAGTGGTGTTTATCGAATTTTAAATCAACATGAAGAAGAGCTCAAGCAAAGAGCAAATGCAACGATTAAGATCAAAAAAATCCTTGTGAATGATATTGAAAAAAAACGTGCTGTAGAGGTCGATCAGCATGTGTTTACACAAAGTGTTGATGAGGTGATTGCCGATCCTGATATCGATGTAGTGATTGAAGTGATGGGAGGCATCTCAGAAGCTCGAGATTATATTCTATCCGCGCTGCGCCATCAGAAGCATGTTGTGACGGCCAATAAAGATTTGCTTGCTTTATATAGTGGAGAGCTCCTGACAACAGCTGCTGAAAATCAATGTGATCTCTATTATGAAGCCAGTGTTGCAGGTGGGATCCCCATTATTCGCAGTCTAGTTGGCGGATTGGCTTCTGATCGAATTACGAAGATGATGGGCATTGTTAATGGTACAACCAATTATATTTTAACTCGAATGACTAAGGAGGGCGCTGACTATCAAAGTGTTCTAGAGGATGCACAGGCACTTGGTTTTGCTGAGTCTGATCCGACTGGTGATGTTGAAGGGCTCGATGCCGCTCGAAAAATGGTCATCCTAAGCACATTAGGCTTTTCGATGAAGTTTGAATTGGATCATGTCACAACAGAAGGCATTTCACAAATTACTGCACAGGATATCGATTATGCTAAGCGGTTGGGGTATACCATAAAGCTTTTAGGAATTGCCCAGCATGATGCCTGTGGGGTAGAGATCAGTGTGCAGCCGTCATTGCTTCCCAATGATCATCCGTTATCCTCTGTAAATAACGAGTATAATGCGGTCTATATTTATGGAGAGGCCATTGGTGAGACAATGTTTTATGGCCCTGGGGCTGGACAATTGCCCACTGCAACAGCTGTTGTCTCCGACTTGATTTCAGTCATTCAAAATAAACATATGGGCGTGAACGGTCAAGGCGTTGTACTTCCTCATAATCCAACTCGGTTAAAAAGTGATAAGGAGATTTATTCAAAGTACTTTTTGCGTTTCCAGCTAAAGGATGAAGCCGGTGCTTTTTCAAAGGTGACTGCCTTACTCGGTAAATATCAAATGAGTATTGAAAAGCTTATTCAGCACCCTTTGGAGCAGCAACAAGGTGTAGCTGAGATCGTGATGACAACCCATCGCACGAATCGTCAAGCTGTCAACGATGTATTATCCGAATTACAATCATTAGATGTTGTTTACGATGTCCTGTCAGGATATCGAATTGAGGGGGAATAGACATGGCCATGTGGAAGGGACTTATAGAAAGCTATCAATCATTTTTACCAGTAACAGAGAAAACACCTCGATTATCTTTACGAGAAGGCAACACTCCGCTGATTCCGCTTGAGAAACTTTCAGATCGATGGGGAGTTGAGTTATATGTCAAATATGAGGGAGCTAATCCAACGGGTTCCTTTAAAGATAGAGGCATGGTGATAGCAGTTGCCAAAGCTAAGGAAGAGGGCAGTGAGACGATTATTTGCGCATCAACGGGGAACACATCGGCCTCAGCAGCAGCCTATGGGACTCGGGCTGGACTGCGCACTGTGATTGTCATTCCAGAAGGAAAAATTGCCCTCGGTAAGCTGGCACAAGCCACTATTCTCGGCGCAGATATTTATGCGATTAGAGGGAATTTTGATCAGGCTCTGGAGATGGTGCGCAGCATCAGTCAGACGGAGAGGATGACATTGGTGAATTCTGTCAACCCTTACCGTTTGGAAGGCCAAAAAACAGCAGCGTTTGAGGTATGTGATCAACTGGGTGAGGCACCTGACGTATTAGCTATTCCTGTGGGTAACGCTGGAAACATTTCAGCTTATTGGAAAGGGTTCAAAGAGTACCATGAGGTGAAGGGGACAGGCTTGCCGCAAATGCGTGGTTTTGAAGCGGAAGGAGCGGCTGCCATCGTTCGCAATCAAGTCATTCCCAATCCAGAAACCATTGCGACCGCCATCCGTATTGGCAATCCGGCAAGCTGGCACTTAGCAGTTGATGCCGCAGAATCCTCTCAAGGCAAAATTGATGAAGTCACGGATCAAGAGATTCTTGAAGCCTATCGTTTATTGGCACAAACAGAAGGGGTTTTTGCTGAACCTGCCTCATGCGCATCTATTGCTGGTGTCAAAAAGCAATTGGCAAGTGGTGAAATTAAAAAAGGGGCCAAGGTTGTTGCTGTCCTGACCGGAAATGGATTGAAGGATCCAACAACAGCAATTGATGCAGTAGCCGTTGAACCGACCGTTATTGATTGTAACGAAGCGGCTTTAATAGAGCAGCTTAGAAAACAATCAGGAGTTTATTAAATGAAGCGCTGGAAGATGCGAGTACCTGGAAGCACGGCCAATCTTGGGACAGGCTTTGATTCCATTGGCCTAGCTATCGATAGGTACCTCACCTTAGACATACATTGGGCGAATGACTGGAACTTTTCTTACGTAACCCCAGGACATGAAATGCTTCCAAATGGTAAAGCCAATTTAATTTACAAGACCTTAGTATATACACTGAATCACTGGGATGTAGAAGCAGATGATCGTGCTTGTCATGTCACCATTGAAAGTGAACTTCCATTAGCAAGAGGCTTAGGAAGTAGTGCTGCCGCAATTGTTGCAGGTATTGAATTGGCTAATATTCTTTACGAACTCCGTCTTACCTCAGAAGAGAAGGTAAGAGTGGCCAGTCTTCTAGAGGGACATCCAGATAACGCTGCTGCCTCTGTCTATGGTGGATTAACGATAGGCACCCATGATGACACAGAAACGGTGGTGCTTCCATGTGGTTCGATTGATGTCGATCTCATTTGTGTGGTTCCCGATGAGCAGCTGTTGACTGAAGCATCACGACAGGTTTTGCCCGAATACATGAATTTTCGGAAGGCCATAAAAGGCTCAAGCCTGGCAAACGTTATGGTTGCCGCATTATTAAGAGGGGATTATGAGAAAGCAGGAGAGATGATGATCAGAGATGTATTTCATCAGCCGTATCGTCATTCCCTAGTCCCTCACCTATTGCCGCTTATCGAGTTTGCAAGTGAACGTCATATTTACGGTGTGGCTCTTAGTGGAGCGGGACCTGCGGTGATGTGCTATGTAAAAAAAGGAACAGGACCTGCGATCTTATCTGACTTACAGCACGCCTTTAACCGCTATGAAATGGAGTTACTGCAAATTGACAGAGAGGGCGTTATGGTTGAAAGAATAGAATAGTTTGCGTTGAACCACTTGATTAGAGTTGTCAGGTGGTTTTTTTATGATAAAGTATAATTAGTATACTTTGCTTACTATTTAACCATTAGGATAGGAATGAATGTGATGTTAGCTCTTTTCAAGTTTTTCAAACCTTATAAATGGTTTATTTTAGCTATATTAATCTTCACCCTTCTTCAAGCGCTTTCAAATTTGTATTTACCAACATTAATGTCAGATATTGTTGATAAAGGTATTGTGAATAATGATATCTCTTACATCATAAAAATTGGCATCTACATGCTGATCATATCAGTGATTGCTGCTGTTTTCTCTATCATTACAAGCTTTTTATCAGCTAAAACAGCGATAGGCTTCGGCAGAGATGTCCGAAATGAGATGTTTTCACGTGTAGAATCCTTTTCTCTTCAAGAATTTGATACGATCGGAACAGCCTCGATCATTACGCGTACGACAAATGATATCTTACAGGTCCAGCAGGTATATATGATGATTTTTCGTGTCATGATCACCGCTCCAATGATGTGTATCGGTGGCATTGTGATGGCACTCTCAAAAGATAAAATGCTATCGCTTGTCGTTATTGTTGCGATGCCCATTCTTTTTGTCATCATTTGGAGTATAGGTAAGCGTGGTATGCCTTTGTTTAGAGCTATTCAAAAAAGGCTTGATCGCATGAATCTTGTGCTTCGCGAGCGCTTGACAGGCATTCGTGTCGTTCGAGCGTTTAACCGCAGTGACCATGAGGAGAAGCGATTCGAGAAGGCCAATCACGATTTGGCGGCGTCTGCAATTAAAGTCAATAAGATTATGGCAATGATGATGCCTTCAATGATGCTCATTTTAAATCTTGCTACCATTGCGATTGTATGGTTTGGCAGTATTCGGATTGATCATGGGCACATGCAGGTTGGGGATCTGATGGCATTCATTCAATACGCTATGCAAATCATGTTCTCATTGATTATGCTTTCCATGATGTTTGTCATGGTTCCTCGGGCGTCTGCCTCCGCGACCCGTATCCAAGAAGTGTTAACAACAGAGCCCTCGATTATTGAAGATGGAGCGGTAGAAGCCGAACAGCCTATTAGTAGGAAAGAAGGAATAACCTTTCAGAAAGTGACCTTTAATTATCCCGGTGCTGAAAAACCTGCACTAGCGGATATTACGTTTACTGCACGCCCTGGAGAGGTGACAGCGATTATCGGTGGGACAGGCTCCGGCAAATCAACGCTTTTAAAACTCATTGAGAGGTTCTATGATTATCAAGAAGGTCAGATTACTATAGGGGGACGCGAGATTACTCAGTGGCCGCTCAAACAGTTGCGCAGTCAGATTGGTTATGTTCCCCAGAAGGTTGCGCTTTTTTCTGGAACAGTTAATGA
The DNA here is from genome assembly GCF_014642655.1 of Pullulanibacillus camelliae. Classification (GTDB taxonomy): domain Bacteria; phylum Bacillota; class Bacilli; order Bacillales; family Sporolactobacillaceae; genus Pullulanibacillus; species Pullulanibacillus camelliae. The sequence goes on along the minus strand of NZ_BMIR01000007.1, from coordinate 147,627 downwards.
AAATATTAAATTTGGTAAGAGAGAGGTAAGTGACGAGGAGATTAGACATGTGGCTCAGGTTGCTCAAGCTTCTGAATTTATTGCGCGAATGAAAGAAGGCTATGAGACCTATCTGACTCAAAACGCTAGTAATCTTTCTGGTGGGCAGAAACAACGCCTATCAATCGCACGCGCCTTGATACGAAAGCCAGCCATTTATCTCTTTGATGATAGCTTTTCTGCTCTCGATTATAAAACGGATGCTGCGCTGCGATCTGCACTTGTTGAGGAGACTAAAGAGGCGACCATGCTAATTGTTGCGCAAAGAGTGAGCACAGTCATGCACGCCGATCAAATCATTGTGCTGGAGGATGGTCATATGGTTGGTATCGGTACTCATGAGCAGTTACTTAATGAGTGCAGCGTGTATAAAGAAATCGTCGCATCACAGATCAAAGGGGAGGGAATTGCATGAGTCAAACCAATCGTGGGCGTGGTCCAGGCCTTCGTGGCGGACGCGGGCCAGGCGCTCCCTTCCCAGTCGAAAAGCCCAAACAATTCAAGCAAACCTTACGGCGTTTGCTCAACTATTTAAAACCATATAAGTGGCGGTTGTTGAGTGTCTTATTTGCAACCATTATTAGCACCCTCTTTACAATTTATAGTCCTAAGCTTCTTGGCAAAGCCACTACAACGATTTTTGAAGGATTCGTGTCAAAGCAAACGGGAGCACTAGGAGGAGGCATTGATTTTCAGTCTCTCTTACACCTCTTATTGATTTTGCTTATGCTCTATGTCCTCAGCTCCTTATTTAATTATTTACAGCAATATATCATGGCTGGTATTGCTCAAAAGGTCGTCTATGATATCCGTGAGGAAGTCAATAAAAAGCTTAAACGGCTTCCTTTACGTTATTTTGATGCCACCCCGCACGGCGAGGTACTCAGTCGCGTTGTCAACGATATGGAGAATGTCGGAAATACCCTTCAGCAGAGCTTAACTACCATGATTCAATCGCTTGTCACGATCATTGGTATCATTATTATGATGTTGACCATCAGTCCGTTGATGACCTTGATTGTTGTCCTGACTATCCCTCTGAGTCTTTTTGTCTTGAAGCCGATTACTCAACGCTCACAAAAGCATTTTAAGGAGCAACAGAAACAGCTCGGAGCTCTTAATAGTCATGTAGAAGAGATGTTCACGGGGCATGAAATTGTAAAAGCTTATGGTCATGAAAAACAGTCGATGGCCCGTTTTGGATCCATTAATGCTGAGTTATATCAAGCGGGATGGCGGGCGCAATTTATTTCTGGTATGATCATGCCACTCATGATGTTTATAGGTAATCTAGGCTATGTGTTTATCTGTATTGTCGGCGGCGTGCTTGTCACGCGGCAAACCATACAAATTGGTGATATTCAAGCGTTTATCCAGTATGCACGACAATTTACACAACCCATTAACCAGGTTGCAAATATTTCAAACATCATTCAGGCAACGATTGCTTCGGCTGAACGAGTATTTGAAGTATTAGACAAGCAAGAAGAAGAGCAGCTCACCTCTAAGCCGGAGGTCCTTAGCTCGCCGAAGGTCGAGGTTCGTTTTGAACATGTTCACTTTAGCTATCGTCCAGATGAACCGTTGATTGAGGATATGTCGATTGATGTCAAGCAAGGACAATCGATTGCCATTGTTGGCCCCACTGGAGCGGGAAAAACGACACTTGTCAATCTATTAATGCGTTTTTATGAAGTGGATAAGGGTCGGATTACTATTGATAATGTCGATATTACCAAGATGGATCGTGGGGACTTAAGAAGCTTGTTTGGAATGGTGCTTCAAGAGACTTGGCTCTTTAATGGCACCATTAAAGAGAACATTGCTTACAGTCAAGATCATGTCAGTGACGAGGCTATTGTTAAGGCAGCGGAGGCAGCTTTTGCTGACCATTTTATCCGCACCCTTCCGGAGGGGTATGAAACGGTTTTAAATGAAGAGGCTTCAAATATTTCACAAGGTCAAAGGCAGCTCTTAACCATCGCTCGCGCCATCCTGGCTAATCCTACCATTCTTATTCTTGATGAAGCGACAAGCAGCGTGGATACCCGCACGGAAATTCATATTCAACAAGCGATGGATAATTTATTAAAGGGACGGACGAGCTTTATCATCGCTCATCGTTTATCCACCATTCAGAACGCTGATCTTATCCTTGTCATGGATAATGGTACGGTTATTGAACAAGGTACGCACAATGAATTGTTAGAGCGTCAAGGGTTTTATGCAGAGTTGTATCATAGTCAATATCAACAGGCGACTTCTTAAAAAATTAGGGCTAGGCAAAGACCTAGCCCTCTTTTATACTTTAAAGGAGTAGAAGATTTAATCATACCTAAATCGTGTGACAGATTAAATCAGCCATCAAGCCTAGTTATAAGAGAAAGACAGTTTTTAAGGAGGCATTTTTTTGAGCATTCGCAAGGCGGTTATTTTAGCAGCTGGATTGGGGAAGCGGATGTGGCCAATGACCAAAGCTGTTCCAAAGCCGTTACTGCCACTGATTGATCGACCGATTATTGATCATATCATTGAGGAGGCTAGAGCCTCAGGCATTGAAGAAATTGCGGTAGTTGTTCACTTTCAAAAAGAAGTGATCATAAAGCATCTTGCAGATGAACAGCAGATTCAAATCATCATTCAACCTGAGCTTAATGGAACAGCAGCTGCATTAAAGGCCGCAGAAGCTTTTATCGACCACGAACCCTTTGCTTTGCTGCTGGGGGATGAAGTGGTACAAAGCAGGACGCCTTGTCTCCAACAGCTGATGGATGTTTTTCAGTTAGACCAAGCAAAATTAGTGACGGGCGTTGAACAAACCACGCAAGAAAAAATTTCAGCTTATAATACATTGGCTTGTGATGAATGGGGAAGGCAAATACTTAGAATTACGGAGATTGTTGAGAAGCCTATTCATCCTATTTCTTTATATACATCGATCGGCCGTTATATCCTGTCACCTGTCATTTTTGAGTATTTGCCTGATCATCTTTTGCTTTGTAAACGGGATGAGATTCCGCTGACGGAGAGCTTTAATACACTGGTCGAGCAGCATCTAGCTCTAGGGTATCTATTTGAAGGTAGACGGTTTGATTTAGGAAATAAAAAAGATTGGTTATATGCGAATCAGCATTATTAAGTTATTTATTGAAATAAAGCTTTGTGTAATTGTAATGAGAGGTTGAGTTTAACTATGGAACAGGATTTAAAGGATTCAGATCAACGATCAGCGGCACTAACACGTGGCAAAAGATTATGGTTCGCACTGGTTTTAGGGGCTTTAGCTGCTTTTGGCCCGCTTTCTATTGATATGTATTTACCTTCTTTACCTATGCTAACAAAAGATATGGCAACGACAGCATCATTAGCCCAGCTCACCTTGACTGCATTTTTATTAGGGCTGGCTTCGGGACAACTGTTTAACGGTCCAATGAGTGATGTGCGTGGAAGGCGGATGCCATTAATAATTGGCTTATGTGTGTATACAATAACGTCTCTACTCTGTGCTTTTTCACCATCGATTGGACTGTTGATTCTATTAAGATTTATTCAAGGGTTTGCAGGATCGGCTGGAATTGTCATTGCGAGAGCTGCCGTTCGTGATCTTTATTCGGGAACGGAGTTAACGAAATTTTTCTCACTGCTGATGCTTGTCAATGGTGTTGCCCCAATTCTTGCTCCAGTCACTGGTGGGTTATTGCTCAAGGTAACGTCTTGGCGCGGTGTGTTTTTCATTCTCACGCTTGTGGGAATTGTCATGCTACTGGCGGTTATCTTTGGGTTGCCTGAAACCTTGCCTAAAGAAAGACGTTCGAGCGGCGGTTTCACAACAACTGTTAAGCATTTTGGAAGTCTATTAAAAGATCGCGTGTTTATGGGCTACGCTTTGTCACAAGCGCTCGTAATGGGAGCGATGTTTGCTTACATCTCAGGCTCCCCCTTTGTTCTTCAAGAGATCTTTGGTCTTTCTCCGCAAATGTATAGTGTGATTTTTGCTATCAATGGTCTAGGCATTATTATTGCTACACAAACAACAGGCAGGCTTGCAGGACGCGTAAAAGAGCAGAGTATGTTAAAGGGGGGGCTAGTGATTGCGGCGGTCGCAAGTGTCGCTTTATTTCTCTGTACCTTGAGTCATGCGCCCTTATTTTTGCTTATTCCAGCACTCTTTTTCGTCGTAGCAATGGTTGGCATCGTCTCGACGAATAGCTTTTCTTTAGCCATGCAGAATCAAGCAAAAGCTGCCGGGAGCGCCTCAGCATTATTGGGGCTTTTACCCTTTGTATTGGGTTCAATCACCTCACCGTTGGTGGGTGTTGCTGGCAGTGACACTGCGGTACCGATGGGGATTGTTATTGCTTCTTGTGATGTCATGTCAATCGTTATTTATATTGGCTGCGTTGTTTTTCGAATGAAGCGCTTTTGAAGTATGATCAATATCTTATTTTTATTTTCTAATCTAATCGCATAAAAAGGAGCATCTAGAAAGGAGTCTATGGCCATGAGCATTATTAGTGAAACGGCAGTCGCTTTACGTTTTTATGATGCAAAAAGAGATAAAGAGCATTTAGATTATAGCTTACCAGAGGAACAGCGCCCCTTTACCGCGTTACCCTATGAAGCTTTGCAAGCCTGTGAACAGGATCGGAAGCGCATGCCGATCACTATTACAGTAGCTGAAAAGAGCGTTGGTTTTTTTGTCCTCCATCATGGGTCTCCCATTCATGAGTATACCTCTTCAACGTCAGCGTTTTTGTTACGTGCTTTTTCGGTTGACCCAAATTTCCAAGGAAGGGGCTATGCAAAACAAGCCATGCTCGCTTTACCTGTTTTTATTCGGCAGCATTTTCCAAACTTTACAGAGGTTGTTTTAGCCGTAAATTTTAATAACAAATCTGCCAAAGCGTTATATGAAAAAGTGGGATTTCAAGTCATTGGCATGCGTGAAGGAAAAAAAGGACCACAAGATATAATGCGTTTACTTTTATAAATGTATTTATTATGAAAAGGATTTGCCTCTCAGAGAGAGCGAAGGAGGAAGTGAGAGAATAATGAAAACGCAGCAGCGAAAAAAAGGAATGGGGCTTGCATTTGTACTTATTTCAGCGACATTGTGGGGCGTGTCCGGTACGGTAGCTCAATACTTATTTTCTCAGCATGGATTGACTCCGGCTTGGTTGGTCGATATTCGGCTATTATGTTCTGGGGCAGTGCTGCTTCTCATTACCGCCGTTAAACAGCCACAGCAGTTTATCCTGTTATTAAAGTCAAAGCGGGATATTATGCAATTGTTATTATTTGGCTTAATTGGGATGCTCGGGGTGCAGTACACCTATTTTGCAGCTATTAAGGCTGGAAATGCTGCAACAGCAACATTGCTGCAATATCTTGCTCCTGTCATTATTGTCTTTTATTTATCAATCAGAACAAAAGCACTGCCGCATTTTGTAGAGTGTATCGCCATCTTATTGTCCATTATAGGCACTTTCTTGCTTGTTACGAATGGTTCAGCTGGCACATTATCTTTATCAAAAAGTGCATTGTTTTGGGGTCTTGCCGCTGCTTTTGCTTTGGCTTATTATACCTTGCAGCCTAGCGCCCTTCTCAGTAGATGGAGCTCGCTCATGATTGTGGGTGGGGGGATGGTCATTGGTGGTGTTGTCTTTAGCTTTGTTCAGCAGCCATGGAGGTTTTCAGGTTCATGGTCAATGTGGTCAATGCTAGCTATTGTGTTTGTTGTTATACTTGGGACGCTTGTCCCCTTTTATCTGTACGTGGAGAGTCTCAAATACATACAGCCCTCTGAAGCGAGTTTACTTGCTTGTGCAGAACCGCTATCTGCTGCTATTCTATCGGTCATTTGGCTCCATGTAAAGTTCGGCCTATCTGAATGGATAGGGGCTCTTTGTATCATCATGACGATTATTCTTTTAGCGCTTAAGCAAAGAATGGCAGCTTCAAAGCAGGAAGTAAAGAAAATTAAACTTTAATGCTTTGTCTCATTTTCAAGAAAGCTTGCATGCGGGCAACGCTTTTTCAGCTTTTTTAAGAATAACGCGCGCTCTTTGGGCGAGATCTTCACGCTCCCTAACAGGGCTGCATCATAAGTGATCTCTAGAGCTGTCCTAGAGGAGAGCAGGCGATAACCACTAAAAATATTGGATGAGGGAGAAATCTTGCTGATGGTGTGTGATAGGGGATACGACTTTTGAATGGGCCTCCCCTCACAAGTAAATAATCTTTGTAATGGATATAACGAACGGAGAAGGTCAGCCATAAAATGAATCCAATAATCACAATTAAAAGTGAGAATGTGATAAATATTAGCAATGGAGTTTTGGTGTTCTCAGCAAAAAAAGGAATGAATAGGACAGCGCCGAAAATACATAGCGTTATCGCAATAATCACAAAAAAATACCCATCTATTTTTGATCAGAATAGCATGGTCCTTCTTCAGGTGTGTTTAACTTATTAGAATAACCTTACGATTCATATCAATAATGGTTTCAAATCAATAAGGGTGTTTTGTAGCCCTTAGTTAACAGAGGTGAATCGCATGATTCTCATGATTGATAATTATGATTCTTTTACCTATAATCTCGTTCAATATGTTAAAGAGCTGGGATATACTGTTACAGTTTATAAAAATGATCAGATCACACTTGAAGCTATTGAACGCTTAAACCTATCAGCAATTCTTCTATCTCCAGGTCCTGGACGTCCCGAAACCGCTGGGGTGACTTTAGATGTGATCAGAGCTTACAAAGAAAAAGTAGCGATCTTAGGGATTTGCTTAGGCCACCAAGCGATTGTTCAAGCCTTTGGAGGCAACATTATCAAAGCGAGGCATCCAAGGCACGGGAAGAGAGAGAGGGTCTATCATGATGGTCAAACGATATATCACGGACTCCCACAATCCCTACAAGTTGCTCGCTATCATTCATTAATAGCTGATGAGAGGACATTGCCACAAGAGCTTCAGGTGACAGGCTATTCCACACAACAGGAAATGATGAGTGTGAGGCATAAGAATTATCCAATTGAGGGCGTGCAATATCATCCTGAATCGATTCTTACAACACATGGCCGTGCCATCTTGTCGAATTTTTTTAAGCATTATGCTACGAATTCTCGCATAAAGGAAATGATCTTTTGAAATCGTGTTATTTAGAATTTCATTTTTCTCATGAGTATCTTTCAAACCAGGGACTAGCTTTTTCTAATCCTGTTGCTGTCTTAGAAACAATGGAGATAGAGCGTGTCCGGCCGCTCTTAAAACAACTCGAAGAATATGTCAAAGCGGGGTATTATGCGGCGGGCTTTCTCAGTTACGAGGCTGCTCCAGCTTTTGATCGTAAGATGAAGGTTAGATCCAGCCAGCGAATGCCTTTGTTATGGTTTGGTATTTTTTTAAAGCCGACTGCATTTCAGTCCTTAGATCGGCCCATGGATGTTCCTTTACAGTGGCAGCACACCCAATCTAAAAAAGCCTATGAAGAGGCATTGCAGACTATTCATCACTACATCGAAGAGGGAGAGAGCTATCAGGTCAATTATACGACGCGATTAACGACTGCTTTTACTGTAGAGGATTTGACTTATTTTGCTGGTTTAAGATCGGCACAAGAGGCAAACTATAGTGCTTATCTTAATATCGGGACGCAACGCATTTTATCTAGCTCACCAGAGTTGTTTTTTGCGTGGAATGGACAAGACATTATGACAAAACCGATGAAAGGCACTATTGCTCGTGGATTAACCTTTGAAGAGGATGAGAAGCAACGAGATGTTTTGGCAAACTCTGAAAAGGATCAGTCAGAAAATGTGATGATTGTCGATCTTCTTCGTAATGATCTTGGGAAAATTGCTGTTCCGGGGAGTGTACAAGTTAGTCATCTCTATCAGATTGAAACGTATCCGACCGTCCATCAAATGACATCAACCGTTACAGCCAAGACGCTTCCGACGACCACTCTAACAGATATTTTTACGGCATTATTTCCTTGTGGGTCGATTACGGGAGCTCCCAAGATAAGAACAATGGAAATCATTGCAGAACTAGAAACTTTACCACGTGATGTTTATTGTGGGGCTATTGGCTATCTTACACCGGACGGTTCAGCAGTATTTAATGTGCCGATCCGCACGGTTTGGGTGGACACTGAAACAAAGCGTGCGGAGTATGGCGTTGGTGGAGGGATTACTTGGGAGTCTGCTCCTGATAGTGAATATGACGAAATCCTGACCAAAGGCAAAGTGTTGAGCGCAACCAAGAGGGAGTTTCAATTGCTGGAAAGCTTAAGATTAGAAAAACATAACTATATTCTTCTTGAAAAGCATTTGCAGCGTTTAAAACGTTCTGCATGCTACTTTCATTTTCGTTATGATGAGATAAAGGTTCGCAGTGCATTAGAACAGTTAAAAGGAAAGCTGGAGGACGGTATATATAAAATTCGCCTGTTGCTAGATAAGAACGGGAAACTGACGCTTGAGCACCAGAGAATTGCTTCTCGCCTGACTCAATACCGCGTAGCTTTGGCAAACACGCCCATTATTAGAACCTCTCCATTTCTGTATCATAAAACAACACAGCGTGAGATCTATGCACAACAAAGAATAGCTCAGGAAGACTACTTTGACACTTTGTTATGGAATGAAAAAGGGAATCTTACTGAGTTTACTACAGGAAATGTCGTCTGCTTATTGAATGGAAGGTATGTGACACCTCCAATAACAGACGGACTTTTAAATGGCTGCTTTCGTCAGGAGCTTTTGGAAAAAGGAACCATTCAAGAGGCTACGGTATCGATTAATGATTTAAAACAGGTTACAGCACTGTGGTTAATCAACAGTGTCAGAGGATGGGTGCCAGTAACTCTTGAAGAATATGGCACTGACGGAAAATAGAGAGAGGTCATCAAACAACGGATGAGCTCTTAATGCTCTAAACTGGCCGAATATTTGGGTAGCTTGGCGTCCACATTATTTTAGAGACGGCCTTTTCAAGGTCGTCCGGCATGATGCGAGCAACACCTTCTTCGATGGCTTTCTCAGCGACTTTAAGAGCAACTGCTTTTGAGACGTTAGTGATTGCTTTTACCTCGGGCAGCAATGAAGGGCTACCGGTCTTCTTTTGATCCATAAATTCAGCGATTGCTTCTGCTGAGGCAACAAGCATGCCATCAGTCACTCGCAAGGCACGCGTGACAATGGTACCGAGACCAATCCCTGGGAATACAAAGGCATTATTCGCCTGACCAATTATAACCTTTTGGCCGTTCATGCTGACGGGATCAAAGGGACTGCCTGTTGCGATGAGTGCACGTCCCTCTGTCCAACGCAGTAAGTCTTCCGGAACTGCTTCAGAAGCACTTGTTGGGTTAGATAATGGCAATATGACAGGGTGCTTAACATGCTTGGCCATCTCTTTCACAATGACTTCATTAAAGGCTCCTGCAACAGTCGATGCACCAATAAGAAGAGTTGGTTTGACCTGCTTAACGACTTCAAGAAAATCAGCACTTCCTTGCTTATTGTGTGTCCAATGATCAATTTCCTCATGTGCTCGGGCGTAGGGACGCTGAAAATCACGGAGCTCATCTAGTGTATCAATAAGCAAACCAGGGCGGTCGATGCACCAAAAACGCTTCTGAGCTTGTTTTGGAGTGAGACCCTCACGGACCATCGCATCGCGAATTTGCTCGGCAATGCCAATACCTGCAGAACCAGAGCCAAAGATGACAATACGTTGTTCAGAAAGAGGCATTTTAGTTAAGCGAGCAGCCGTCAGAACAGCAGCTAAGGAGATAGCACCAGTCCCTTGGATGTCATCATTAAATGTGCATATTTTGTTCTTATAGCGCTCGAGAATGGGGCGGGCGTGACTCTGAGCAAAATCCTCCCAATGAATTAGCGCATGAGGAAATTTTCGTGTGGCTACTTCAACGTAGCGATCGATAAAGGCGTAATAAGCTTCACCACGCACGCGTTTATGCTTTATTCCTAAGTATAGTGGATCGTTGAGCAGAGAGTCACGATCCGTTCCAACATCGATAACAACAGGAATCACGCGGCGTGGATCGATCCCTGCGGCGGCAGTATAGACGACGAGTTTTCCATTGGCAATATCAATTCCGCCAACCCCCCAGTCGCCAATCCCTAATATTCTTTCACCGTCTGTTGCAACAATTAAATCAATCTCATCACTATCCGCACCAAAGTGATCAAAGGCCCGCTCGATGTCCTCGGGTTGATCAATGGATAAATAAATTCCCAGTGAGCGCCGGAATTCCTGACTATAATGTTGGATGGCGGTTCCGACTGTTGGCGTATAAACGATGGGCAGCATTTCTTCAATATAGCGAGTAAGCAAGCTATAAAATAATACTTGATTTCGGTCATGTAAGGCGGTTAAATAAATGTTTTTTAAAAGCGCATTAGGCTGTTGTTCAAACTGTTTATATGTAAGCTCCACTTGTTGATCGAGTGTCATAACCGCTCGAGGAAGCAATCCGGTTAAGCCTAACGTCTCTCTTTCAGAGTGAGTAAAGGCAAGGCTTTTATTTAAAAATGGGGATTTCATTAATTGATAGCCACGCAAGGAGGTTCCGACTGATCCATCAGGCAGGACACGAAAGTGACGCATGGTGATCACTCCATTCTCAAATTCATGCTTTTAGTGTGACCCATTATTAAGATTTCTACTAAAAGTGGGGGCTATTCATGTTACAATAAAACATATTTGTGTATGACGTTCATGTTAAAGGGAGTTAATCATGGTAGATTTTAATATGTTATATCTTTCTTTTTTTGTTATTCAAGTTGAAGGAAAAGACGAGCTTGCAAATAAAAGCGTTAAGCATTATCAAACCTTAGATGAAGCGACATACCAAGCGAGTGCCTTGAAGGACTTTTTAGATGGCGAGCTTATGAAAATTTCAAAGCGTAAGGTTGAGAGGCATCCGAAGTCTGAACAGGTGCCTACCAAAATTGGTCGTTTTATTGTTGAGGCAGGGCATGAGCTGACCTCTAATCCAAATTACAATCAATTTCAAGCACTTCGTAAGGCACAAACACTTGAAAGCTTCCAAGCCAATGCGGAGACTGTTGTAAAGACTTATATGGATACAAGCAGCGTGCGCGGCGGTGTTTTTCTTGTCGCTTTAGCTAAGCTGAATAAATATTTCGATGAACCGTTTGTGTTCCTCTTGAAATGTGATTTTGAAACAAAAGTCGCATCGATCTCTGATGAACAGGCCTTAATTCAAAATATTGATCGTGCGATAACGACAAAAAATATGAAATCGATTATGTATCCTTACATGCCTGAAGAAGGCATGCTTGAGGAGGCGGAGTTAAAGCTCCATCAGGCGTCTCATGCTCGTTACTTTGAAGATTTTTTGAAGTTTGTATCATACGGAGAATCCATGCCATCCATAGTGAAAGAGCAGGTGCTGGAGATGGCCCACCAGCATATGGAAGAAAGCTATGAGGAAGAAAGCGAGGAAAGAGAACATTTCGAAACAATGCTTGAAACATGGTCAGAAAGTCCTGAAAGAGAGCTCAAGGAAACGTGGTCGAACGATCAGGTTCAAGAAGCTGCCGCTACATTAATTGAACAGCAGCCTGACCTGGATTTGAAAGTGAATCTAGATCATATTTTTGTTAAAGCCTTGCTTTCCGATTTTGGTGAGTCGATTCATTTTGCCAAAATCAATGGAAAATATGTCATGATGATTGAAAGTGAATCGATTTCTTTTAACAAAGGTTATTCCCCAGTAGAATTTTTAAAACCTGATGATTTTCAGCAGGTTGTTGAACGGATCGGTCGCAAACATCAAGGAACATGACAAATGTAGCAGAGCTGTAATGCGTTTGTAAGATAATGAGTGACCAATCCGGGTATCTCTTTTGTAAGGAGGAGATACGCATGAAATACGACAAAGTACTGATAGCTTTCGATGGGTCTGAAGGGAGTTGTCGTGCCCTTGAACATGCTATTGACCATATCCAAGGTGAATTGACTGTAGCGACAGTTGTCAAAGTGGACAAAGGCACGCCTCTTGTTGCAGCGCCATCGGCGGCGCAAGCAGAAGTCAATCCGGTCATACTCAATAATGCTAACTATCAGGTGCCACCTAATCCAGGTGGTGCGATCGTCACTCCGGATCAAGAAGTATTCAGACAACAAAAGGAAGAAGAGCTAAGGGTTAAAGGGGAAAACGTGTTACATGTAGCTAAGCAAATCCTGGCAAGCCGGCAGGCAAAAGCCCATACTGAAATCCTCGAAGGAAAACCAGAAAAACGCATTGTCGAGCATGCTGAGATTCATGATTATGATCTCATTGTCGTTGGAAGCCGAGGTCTTTCTGGATTGAAGAAACTGATGTTAGGAAGTGTCAGTCAAAAAATTGTCCAAGATGCTGAATGTGAAGTGCTTGTCGTTAAATAAGTAGGCACATGTCAATGCACAATAGAAGGGATCCAACAGCCTCGTTCACGGCTAGAACGGGGCTATTTTTTGCACTTTAAGAAAGAAGCCTTATTGGAGTGATTCATGCTGTTATCGCTTCAAGTTGTTCGTACGAGAAAAGATTAAACCTTTATGAAAAATGTTTTATTTTCAGTAAACACAAGTGATTTGCCTTCAGGTTACGTTATAATAAAACCATAGAGATAATATAGATGGGAAGGGATATTATGGAGAGAATTGCTATCGATATGGACGAGGTCATGGCTGATTTTGTCAGTAAGCATCTAGAGGTTTATAATCGAGAATTTGGTGATCAAGTGTCCAAAACCGACTTAAATGGTATTAAATTATGGGAGTTAAAAGCTGAGCACGCGAAAAGCATTTTGAATTATATTGATGAGCCAGGTTTTTTCCGTGACTTACCTGTGATGGAAGGGAGCCAGGAGGTTGTTTACGAGCTATCTAAGCACTATGATATTTATATTGCGACAGCCGCAATGGAACGCCCTACATCCTTTGCGGCAAAATACGAATGGTTAAAAGAGCACTTTCCCTTTCTTTCAGATTTGCATTTTGTATTCTGTGGAGATAAGAGCATCATTCATGCGGATTATCTAATCGATGACAACGCAAGGCACTTTAAACATTTTACTGGTCAAGGGTTGCTTTTCACTGCACCACATAACATTCATGAGACGGGGTATGTTCGAGTGAACAACTGGTACGATGTCAGAGATTATTTCTTAAGCAAAGGATTGAATGTAGCAGATGGACTTAGAAAGGCTTAAAATCTTTCAAGAAACAGGTGAATCGATAGGGAGTGCAACCAGAGGGGAGGTTCATCAAAAAGGCTTATGGCATGAGACCTTTCATTGCTGGTTCGTAGGGAAAGAAGCGGGAAAACCTGTGATTTATCTACAACAGCGGAGTACGCATAAAGAGGATTTCCCTTGTCTCTTAGATATCACAGCGGCTGGTCATCTCTTGGCTCATGAATCTGTAGCCGATGGTGTCAGGGAAATAGGCGAAGAGCTTGGCATTTCTATTTCTTTTGAAGAGCTTATATCGCTTGGGACCATTAAAAATAGAATAGAGCAACCCTGTATCAAGGATAACGAATTTTGTCACAGTTATTTATATGATAGCACAGACACTGTCTTATCATTTCATGTGCAACAAGCGGAGGTAGAGGGTCTGTATAAGGCGGATTTTGATGCCTTTTACAAACTTTGTATGGATGCAGACTATCCCTTGATGCTTACAACCGTTCCTGTACAGGGAGAGGACAAAAAAGTTAGGCAAAGAAAAGTGACTCGAAAAGACTTTGTGCCACATGATCCCGACTTCTTGGCAACGGTAGCAAGCCGCATTAACCAATATTTTGCTGGCCTTTAATATAAAGGTCGAAATTATAGATATTTTCTGATAATAGACGAGTGGCACCTTCCTTTGATTCTAGCAAGCGGTGTGTTAGACTAATAGAGCAGCCTTGATCTTCTATGAAAATGAAGAGCAATGGGTGTTCCTTTTTTTGTTATTTAAGAACGGATAAGGGCAGCGCAGTTTTTAAAATACATTAAGCGTGTGATCAATAGATTTAGGAAGTGATGAAATGAAGCTGGTATCATGGAATGTCAATGGACTTAGAGCTTGTGTGAAAAAGGGTTTTTTAGATTATTTTAATGAAGTCGATGCCGACTTTTTTTGTGTGCAAGAAACAAAACTTCAAGAGGGACAAATCGAACTAGAGCTTGAAGGCTATAGACAGTACTGGAATTATGCAGAGAAAAAAGGGTATTCGGGCACGGCCATTTTTACAAAGAAGGAGCCTCTTTCTGTTACTTATGGTCTCGGAGAAGACGAAGATTCTGAACCAGAAGGTCGAATCATTACGCTTGAGTATGAGCGTTACTATGTGGTGACGATGTATACGCCAAATGCTAAGAGGGATCTTTCGCGCCTGCCTTATCGTTTAGAGTGGGAGGAGCGTGCCTTTAATTACTTAAACACATTGAATAGCAAAAAACCGCTCATTTTTTGTGGGGATTTAAACGTGGCTCATCAAGAAATTGATATCAAGAATGCAAAAAGTAATAAAGGAAATTCAGGTTTTACTGATGAAGAACGTGCTTGCATGAGTAAGCTCCTTGATTCGGGGTTTATTGATAGTTTTCGCTATCTTTATCCCGATAAAGCGGAGCACTATACATGGTGGTCCTATATGAACAAGGTAAGAGAAAGAAATATTGGCTGGCGTATCGATTATTTTATCACGTCAGAGCAGTTAGCTGATACTATAAAGGCTGCTGAAATCCATTCCGACATTTTAGGAAGCGATCATTGCCCGATCTTATTGGATATTCAGCTTTAATCCTACTGATCATAGCCTTTTCGTAGGGGGGCGCTGTGATATATCGCTCAACAAGGGGCTAAATTGCATGGACACAATGCTTTTTTCTTTTCATCTTTTTATGTTTTTGTTACAACATGAGTAAGAGATTAACGACATATAAAAAAAGGAGCAGGTAAAATGTCTGAGCAACTATATAGTGGAACGATGCGCTCTTATAAGCTAACCCAACCGGGAAGTATTGATCATTTAACACTGCAGACAGAGCAAGTTCCTACCGTACAGCGTGGCGAAGTGTTAGTACGTGTCAAAGCATCATCATTGAATTATCGTGACCTGGCGATCGCTCAAAATGCCTATCCTGGGGGCATCCGTGACAATGTCGTCCAGTTATCTGATGGGGCAGGGGAAATCGTTGCTGTCGGAGAAGATGTCCGCCGTTTTCAAGTTGGAGACCGTGTGGTTGGCAACTGGAGTCTCGAATGGTTTGGAGGAGAACGACCAAACTACATTGAGCCCTATGGCTCCCATAGTCATGGCTGGTTGACAGATTATAAAGTCATTCATCCTGAGCTACTTGTTAAGATCCCTTCGCATTTGTCATTTGAAGAAGCGGCAACCTTACCTTGCGCAGCAGTCACTGCCTGGAATGCGCTCCATGGTCCCTATGCATTATCTCCTGGAGACACTGTTTTGACACTTGGAAGTGGCGGTGTCTCTGTTTTTGCTATTCAGCTGGCAAAATTGATGGGATTACGTGTGATTTCTACAACTTCTAGTGATGAAAAGGCTAAAAAGCTGAAGGCGCTTGGCGCAGATGAAGTCATTAATTACAAGACAACACCTCATTGGGGTGAAGCGGCTAAGGCATGGACGGGTGGACTCGGTGTGAATCGGATATTGGAGGTCGGTGGTGCAGATACCTTCGCTCAATCTCTTCAAGCTATCGCTCCAGGAAATGAAATAGCTTTAATCGGTGTTCTCACGAGAACTGGAAACAAAATTGATTATTTTGACCTGTTTGGCAAGGCGGCCATCCGCACCATTAGCGTGGGTAGCCGTGCGGATTTTGAAGCGATGAATCGCTTTATCGAATATAAGGGATTAAAGCCGGTCATTGATCGCGTTTTTGCTTTTGAAGACGCCAAAAAAGCGTACGAACACCTGGAGAGTCAAGCTTTCTTAGGCAAGATTGTCATTTCTCATGAATGAGAGGGTGGCTTTTGAATGAGCGCTGTTTTAAAATGAAATAATTTTTTCACTTAAGCGCGGATGGACCGCTTAATGACCAAGGGAAATTGCGAGACGCTTTGTGGGAACGAGACCCCGCTAAAGCTCAAAAGTACGAGCTTAAGGAGGCCTGCACTTCTCCTACGAAAAGCGAGCATATTTCAGTGATTAAAACGAGGCAGCAAATTTTGCTGAAATGATTTCCTTGTGTTTTTGATAACAAAGCTTTAAACTCACAGTAACAAGATAATGAATGACACGGGAGCTTGTGGAAGCAGGCTGAGAGTATGACTATACCGTCATTAACCGTTTGAACCTGTTGGATAATGCCAGCGTAGGAAAATGTGTGTATTTAAATTTAGACACTTTGCTTACGCGAAGTGTCTTTTTTAATTTCTGTGGTTTCTCATCTGTTCATGATTATCAAAAAAGCAGATAGAGAAAATCTATTTCTAAGTTTCTGCACCGCTCTTTCTTATCAGGGAAATGATATCAATGGACAACACATTTCCTCAGGCTTATCTCTTCTAGGGAGCTCGTATTTTTCTGGGAGGAGAAAGACATGACGAGTCAAAGAATAGATCAACATTCAGACGCTATTCATAAGGGAATTGACGAGAAGTTACCACCACTAAGTACTTTTTTATATGGCCTACAGCATGTTTTTGTTTCAAATGTATGGCTAGATCCTGTTTTTGTCGGGGCGATGATTGGCCTCCCCCTGTCCTTATCCTCTAATATAGTTAACGCTATTTTCATAGCCGCTGGGTTAGTCACACTTATTCAGGCCACTCAATTAGTACGGCTGCCGATCCTACAAGGACCATCAGCTGCCTTTGATTCTTTAATGATTTCAACAGGAAAGGCGAATGGTCTAGCAGCAGCTGGAGGTGGCATTCTTTTAAGTGCAATCATTGTTTTTTTTCTATCAATTACAGGCATTATTGGCCGCCTAAAGGCTTTGTTCACGCCAGTATTATCTGGCACAGTTATTTTTGTTGTTGGTGTTGCTTTATCAGGCTTTACACTCTCTGAATTCCTTGGGGGTGAGCCTGGAACCTCAGGATTTGCTTCTGGACCAACATTACTCATGGCGATTCCAACGACACTGATCGTGATGGGGCTGTCGCTATTTGGAAAAGGAAAATGGCGCTCGTTTGCTTTCTTGATTGCTTTAATTGTTGGGGACATCATTGCTATGCTACTAGGAAAGGCCAACTTTTCAGAGCTAGCGGGGCACTCATGGTTTGGTTTGCCACATGCTTTTCCATACGGACACTTAACATTTAAGTGGGATACTTTTGTCATGTTTTTTGTCGCCTATGTTGTGGCGTTGATTGAGGCGATGGGCGTTTATGAAGCTGGGGCTGAAATGACTAAGACGCCTTTGGATAGCAGACGGATTCGCAACGGTTTTGCTGGTGAATCCATCGGTTCCATGCTCTCTGCCGTTATAGGGGGATTTCCAACAACAGCCTATGGACAAAATGTTGGCTTGCTGCGATTAACAGGGGTCACTTCTCGTTACCCAGTCATCGTTGCTGGCATACTTTTTCTAATTCTCGGGTTCATACCAAAGGCAGGAGCCATGCTTGCGTTAACCCCAGATCCTGTTGTTGGGGGAATCTTCTTACCTGCCGCCGCTTCATTGATTTTCACGGGGATCTCCATCCTAGCTAAAATGGAAAAAACTGAAGTGAATTTCATGATCGCAGGCATGGCCATATTGCTGTCTATTGCATTGCCAAATTATTTCACAGCTGATGCGGGCGTGATCGGCACCTTTCTTTCAAATAGTGTGCTAGTTGGTACAGTCACAGCTATTCTCCTGCAGTTTATCTTCATTACTCTTCCACGTTGGCTTAGAAAGGATGAAAAATATGAAGGATGAAAAATCAGAGATAACGGCTGAATTATTAGCCTTTATACATAAATATTCTGAGAATCAGAACTTAGGAGAGTCTTATGAGAGAGCATTCAACGCACTTGCACTTAAACTCTTCACGTATCAATTTAAGCATAACCTCGCTTATAAAAAGCTTTGTCAGTCGAAAAGAAAATCACCACTTACAGTCAAACACTGGAGGGACATACCACCGATGCCACTTCAAGGCTTTAAGGAATTAACCTTATCATGCACACCTGTGGAAGAGGCAGAAGCTGTCTTTATGACAAGCGGGACGACCAATCCTGAAAAAAGAGGACGGAATTATCATCCGAATTTAACCACATGGGACGCATCAATGCGAGCGCCTTTTAAGGAGTTTGTCTTACCTGATCGAGAGAATATGACCATCTTCGTTCTTTCGCCTGCTGAAGATATGAATCAGCAGTCATCCCTTTCAAGATATTTAACCAATGCGCTGAAATACTTTGGCACAGAGCGAAGCGAAAGTTTTTTTCATGAGGATGGCTTGGAGATGGAGCGGCTCGTCGATGCTTTACGGGAATCAGAGAGACGAAAGGAAGCTGTTCTTTTGATGGGCGCTTCCTTTGCCTACGTTCACTTTTTAGATTACTGCAAAACCCATCAGCTTCATTTTAGTTTGCCAGAGGGGAGTCGCATTTTTGATACTGGTGGTTTCAAAGGACAGTCTCGCGAGGTTTCACCTGAAGCATTAATTCAAGATTATGCTCAGTATTTTCATAAAGTAACGCTCTAAGTGATCGCGTGATCCATGATAAAAAAGGACCAGCTTGGATTAAAACACAGGTGTTAGATACGAACACATTGGAGCCTCTACCTATTGGTCAAGTAGGCGTGCTGGCCCATTATGACTTAGCAAACTGGAATGCTTGTGTGGCGATTTTAACAGAAGATCTTGGGTATTTGACAGAAAACGGTTTTGTCCTGCTTGGTAGGGTCAAAGGTTCCGAGGCTCGAGGCTGTTCCGTTGCCGTTGACCAATTATTACAATCCAATCAGCATTGATCATGCACAGAGTAGGTGGTGTGAAGCCCTTGGCAAAATATGCAGAAGCAGAGCATATTAAGATGTATAAAGTGCCAACAAAGATTCGAATTGACGAACATACAGAAAAGATCATTGAAACAACAGATGGTAATGTTGTTCTGCAATTTCCGGTGTTAACAGGCGATAAACTAAGAGAAATTGGCAAGGAAATCCTCAAGGCACAGGAGCGCTATTTATCAACACTAACCGTGCAAACGATTGTGACAGTGATCGATCAAGCCGTCCAAAAATGGTTGGATCCAGAATATCCCTTCCGGCAATTAGCGGAAAAGCTTTTACCGGAGATCACTGGCTACAGCAAGGAAATGATTCGCATTTCGCTTAAAAGATATATGAGGACCTTTCGTAAAAAGGAGCTACTGCGCTTCTTAGATGAAGAATTCGATCAAGTGGCTATGCTCGATGAATTCCGACCTAGAAAATCAGGAGGATTAAGCCGAGCTTTCGGGCCGCGACTTATCTTTCATATTTTTTCCGGAAACGTACCAGGTGTGCAGCTATGGAGCTTAATCATGGGGTTGTTGGTCAAATCCGCAGCCCTTGGAAAGACGTCTTCGACAGAGCCCTTGATGGCTGTTTTATTCAGCAAAACACTCGCAGAAATCGATCCATTACTTGCTGAGGCGCTAGCAATCCTGCCTTGGAAGGGAGGGACCGCCTCTCTAGAGACAGAAGCGATCGAGCTTGCTGAAGCAGTAATTGTTTATGGTTCGAACCAAACGGTTGAAAGAATCAAACCTAAGGTCCCACAAACTAAAAGGTTATTAGCCTATGGCCATAAAATCAGCTTTGCCATGATAGGTAAGGAAGCCTTAACTCCTGATCGCTACTATGATGTCGTCCATCGCTTGGCTGAAGATATTGCCATGTACGATCAGCAGAGCTGTCTTTCACCACAAACCATTGTCGTTGAAAAAGGTGGTGCCATCACACCAAAGCAATTCGCACAAATGCTTGCTGCTGAATTGCAAAGATTTGATTTGAAGTGGCCACGCGCCGAACTCACAGATGAAGAGGCTTTGGCGATTCATTCAGTGCGTCATCATTATGAATTGGAAGCATTGAATGGCCAGCAATGTTCGGTGGTTTATGCCAGTTCAAAAGATACAGCATGGACGGTGATCTATCACAGCGACGCAGCTTTTAATGGGTCACCGTTAAATCGGACTGTCCATATTTGTGCGACAATTCAATTGGAAGCAGTAATGGATATCCTCAAACCTTATCCGTCTTATTTACAATCGTGTGGGTTAGCGGTGCATCCCAACCGCTTATTACAACTCGCTGCTCTTTTAGGCAGTCATGGTGTGGATCGCGTAACTGCTATTGGTGAAATGAATCGTGCTCAAGCTGGCTGGCATCATGATGGTGGGTTGAACTTACTTCAATTAGTCCGTTTTATTGATATCGAGTCATCTGCTGAATGGGACGCTGAGCGCTATGATCCTGATGTAGAGTAATAGAGTCTAGAAGGAGAGGGTTATTCGTGGATTTTAAAGATAAAGTGGTTTTAGTCACTGGCTCCAGTCGTGGCATAGGGGCAGCGCTTGCTAAGGCCTTTGCCCAAAGAGGTGCTTGTGTCATTATCAATTATTTAAAGAATGAAACTTTAGCAGAAAAAGTAGTCGAAGATATCAGCGAGGGAGGTGGACAAGCTGTCGCTATGCAGGCTGACGTCACAGACGAAGAGAGCGTCAAAAAGATGATGGCAGATATCATTGAGGCTTTTGGTGTCATAGATATCGTTGTCAACAACGCCTTAAGTCACTATTCATTTAACCCAAAAACAAGAAAGACTGCTTGGACAATCAAGTGGGAGGACTATCAACAGCAATTTTCAGGAAGTGTACAGGGCGCTTTTAATGTATGTCAGGAAGCCATGGTGTATATGAAGGCACAAATGTCTGGTCGAATGCTTAACATGGTCACTAATCTCATCGATTTTCCTGTGGTACCTTATCATGATTATACGACAGCAAAGACGGCCTTATTAGGCTTTACACGTAATTTAGCCAAGGATTTGGGAAGTTATGGCATTACGGTAAATGCCGTAGCACCAGGGTTAACATATCCAACTGATTCTTCTAAGGAAACCAAAGAAGATGTCAGAAAAATGATTTTAACTATGACCCCATTAAACCGATTAGCCACTCCTGAGGATATTATCGGTCCAGTGCTTTTTCTTGCTTCTGATTTGGCAGCATTTGTAACAGGACAATGCTTAAGAGTAGATGGCGGGCTTGTAATGGTATGAGGCCATAAAGGGTAGCGTCAGAAATGTAAAGTTACAACTTTCCTAATGAATGCGCAACATATTTTATCAGCAAGACTGCTCGCCGATTTTTAAAAGATAAATGTCGCGCTTGAAGCAAAGGATAGTGGTTGGGGAACTTTATCAAAGGTATTTTAGCGAGCTGGTGAACAATTTTATTAGTGTCATTTTCATTGATTCCTATAATATATATTATGTAAACTAAAATACAAAACAAACTAAACACTTTTAATGTTAGTCTGTTTTATCATCATAGCGATCCATATGATCAATGGCTTCCTTCATCTCTTTATTTGTCATATGTGTGTATAACATGGTTGTTTGTACTGAGGCATGCCCCAGGTGTTTCTTTAGCTTAGGAATATCGTTATTTTCCTTGTGATACCTTGTGGCAAACGAATGACGTAATTTATGAACAGACAATGCTGGTTTTCCGAAAGCTTTCGCATATTTTTCAATGATTTTTTCAATAGCTCTATTTGACAGTCGTCTTGTCGCCTTATTAGGGCCGATTGCTGTTGATACGAATAAGGCTTTTTCATTTTTAGGTAGCTGATAGCGCTGTTCGCGAACTGCTAAATATTCAAGTAAGTCATTCATCGCTTGTTCACTAAAATAAACAAATTGTGCTTTGCCACCTTTGCGTATCACATGCACGCTATGTTTCTTATAATCAATATCATCAAGATTCAAATCGGAAACCTCAGAAAGTCGTAGCCCGGAGCCTAAAATAAGTGAAACTAATGCGGTATCTCGTTCGCGATTTTTCAGATGGAAATTATAGATCCTTTGATTGTCTTTGTAGCGTTTGCCATAATCAAAAGCAATAAACTGTCGAAATTGTTCATATTCATGATCATGTAAAATTTTTCCTTCGATGCGATTGGCAACTGCTTCAATGTCTTCCTTGATGGGGTTAAACGCTATTTTGGCCATGATATTCCTATAAATATAAGGCTCAAATTCCGCAGTTTCTGCAACATTTTGCAAATAATTAAATAAAGATTTTAGGGCTGAAAGTTTTCTGTTTACAGTTTGCTTGCTATTGGCTAACGCGGTCTCCAAATAAGACAAAAATTGTTCAACTTGCTTAATGCTAAGTCTTTCGAGCGTTGCTAAAGAAATCTCTTGCCTTTTTCCTTCATGAAAACCCGAAGTAATTAGCCAATCAAAGAAAATCTTAAAATCATGGCAATAATTCAATAAAGTGCTAGCTGACATTTGCCGGCGATGATGATCAATAAACTCGCTGACGTACCAGGGAAGCTCTGTCAATTTTTGATTAATACGTTCATACAGATGTTGTTTATTCATATAACCTCCAATTTTATTGTCATTCATGAAGAAATCCTGTTTTTCTGTAACGCTAGGCCATTGTCCTGTGTATAAATAATAAGATAAATTTACGGCAATGGAGGGATATCTGTGAATGATGAGATAGAAAGCCGAGAACACCAATCCATCAGTGTTCATCCTGTTTTAGACAAAATATTGGAAAGATGGAGTGGGATTCAAAAGGAAACCGTTTATTTATTAATCCATAAGTATGGTTTGCCTAATGAAGCGAGCACACGCCACATCATTTGGTACAATAATGGTCCCTGGAAACGGACGATTGTTTATCTTGAAGCCCATCCTCATAATTTCCCAACACCACACATGGACTACTTAGAACAAACCATTGACTATAAAGTACCCCTACACTATTTCGATGACTTAGCGCAGTTCGATGGCAGTTTATATATTGATCGAACCGCCGGTGAAGCCTCTGCAAAGTGTGATCAAGAAGCTGCGAATTTTATGGCACTCAACTTAATGCATGACATTGTGACCGGGAAACGTAATGTAGAAAATGCGCGACGCTTCGCCACTGAAATTGAAAAAGGCCTCCGTCTACAAGGTCAATCTTCACCCTACTTTGAAAAATTTCTGTTTTCAAAGCAAAGTCACACCGCTGATCCAGATGTTCGTTATTTTTGATCTTAAAAAGTCAATGAATGAAGCGTCTTCGGGCGCTTTTTATATCTTTCTCCCATCCCTCCACTCTCAACTGTTATTAGCCATCCTATCCATATATTTATTCAAAGGGTACATTGTTCTTATTTTATTATAATAACAAAAAAGATAATTACGTAAAATATATTTTTGACGTAATTATCTTATAAAGTCCCCTTGATTTATTTCTGAATATTTAAATTTAAAACAAAACTATTAATATTTATTTAATTTCGACTTATTAACACTCCAAAAAAATAGGATTTATAGCCAAGGCCAAGCTTTTTTTGAAAATAATATTGAGAGATTCACTGCGACAAAGCATTTATAATAATCGCACAGTACAAAGCTACCTGTTTTTGGGCAGACTTCTCCCTTGATGCCAAAATAAATGTTGAAGTTAGGTATGGCATTGACGGGTGATTTGCGCTTCTGGCGCTCGCTTTCCGCGGGCACGGCCTTAGCCTCCTCCCTCGCAAAAGACGCTCAGTGCGGGGTCTTCGGACGCGTGCTGTTCCCGCAGGAGTCTCCCGCCATACGCTCCAATCACTCTAGTTTTAGCCTTTGAATGTGCTGTAGTATTTCCCAAAAAAATGTGTGATAAACAAAGCTGGAAGATAACTTGAAGTACAATGATCGACCTGATCTCACTAATGTACTGGCGACTTTAATGCTTTGTCCTTATTGTTTGAATTGGCATATTCTTTTGTCCCTCTGGAAAGCAAAGTGTACGAAACCAGTTCGTTAGGTTGTACGCCAGCAGGCTTAAGCATCATTCTTACCTCATTAACTTGGAAGGAATGGCTGCATATTCTATCGAAGTTAAAACTATTCTTTGCTTCCTTGATGTAATTTTCCATCTTTCCTCTTTTCTGATTCTGTCAGATTTTCTATGAATAATCTAGGCCAAATATGATTTCATAAATTAAGCCGATAATTCTACTATTTTAATATGTAGCTTTTATCGGCTGAGCGGTTATTGTTATTTTTTAAAGGAGATAAATTCTTTTCCAACGGTTAGTTGTAAGTCAGAGACCATGTTGTTAACGGCACTAAATAAAGCTTTTACGGATGAAGTCATAATATCAGTGTCCATTCCACTCCCCCAATAGACAATGCCATTCTTTGCAGTTATTCCTACATAGGATATCGCTTTTGAGCCTGAACCGATTTCTAGCGCATGCTGCTTATAAACCAAATCCGAGTAGTCAAGCCCTAGCTTTGTTTGCAGAGCATTGCTGATGGCGTCAAGTCTTCCATTTCCAAAACCGGTAAATTGACGTTCTTCATCATCTATCCGGATTGTTACGATTGTTTCATATTGACTGTTTTGGGTGTATTTATAACGAATAAACTCGATAGGGAGACCAATGTTCACATAGTCATTGATGAAAATATCATAAATTTCATTCGGCATGAGTTCCTTATGCTTTTGATCTGAAACCCTTTTTACACTATATCCAAAGCTCTCACGCATCGCTACAGGGAGATCTATTCCATACTTTTGCTGAAGGATATAACCGATGCCTCCCTTACCTGACTGACTGTTAATTCGGATAATATCTCCTTCATATTCTCTGCCAATATCCATTGGATCAATTAATAGATAAGGTACATTCCAATACTGACGGTCTTCCTCCTCACGCCATTTCATTCCCTTAGCAATGGCATCTTGGTGAGAACCAGAAAATGCAGTAAAGACCAGTTCGCCAGCATATGGATGCCTTTCGTGGACCTTCATTCTTGTTAATTTCTCATATTTGGAAATGATTGAAGGGATATTTTCAAAATTTAACTTTGGATCTACCCCATGCGAAAACATATTTAATGCGAGCGTAACAATGTCTACATTCCCTGTTCTTTCCCCATTGCCAAACAATGTTCCTTCGACCCTCTGTGCCCCAGCAAGAAGGCCTAGTTCGGCATCCGATACGCCAGTGCCTCTGTCATTGTGCGGATGAAGTGATAGAATCACATGCTCACGGTAGCTTAAATGATCACTCATGTACTCAATTTGACTCGCGTAAACGTGAGGCATAGACATGGATACTGTAGCGGGTAGATTGATAATTACTTTGTTATCAGCCGTCGGCTGCCAAATATCAAGCACCTTGTTGCAAATTTGCAGTGCAAACTCCATTTCTGTGCCCGTAAAACTTTCGGGAGAATATTGAAATTGAAAATTCCCCTCGGTTTCAGCAGCGTATGTCTTAAGCAGTTTGGCTCCAGTTACAGCAATATCAATAATTTCTTTTTCAGATTTTCTAAAGACTTGCTCCCGTTGGGCAACGGAAGTGGAATTATATAAATGCACTACTGCTTTATTTGCGCCTTGTAACGCTTCAAATGTTTTTTTTATAATATGTTCTCTGGACTGTGTTAAAACTTGAATGGTCACATCGTTGGGAATCAGATTATCTTCAATTAATGTCCGTAAAAAGGCATACTCTGTTTCTGAGGCAGCGGGAAAACCCACTTCTATTTCTTTAAAGCCCATTTGCAAAAGCAACTGGAAATACTCTAACTTTTCCTCTAGATTCATAGGCACGACCAAAGCCTGATTGCCATCCCGAAGATCCACACTACACCATGTAGGAGCCTCAGTAATATACTCCTTCTCTGTCCACTTTAAGCTTTTCACTGGGGGCATAAAGTAACCCCTGCTATATTTACTAACATTTTTCATTCTGTCTCACGCCTTTCATTTAATGTTCGGTGTATTTAACCTAAATAAAACCTGACTTGTCTGCTTCACTGGGACTGCTAAAAAATAAAAAGCCTCGTCTCTATTTTTAAATAGAGACGAGGCTTGCTCGCGGTACCACTCTAATTGATTAATGATAATCCTATTAATCCACTCATTTCGGTGGCAATAGCCACCTATCCTCATAACGGTAGAACACCGACATCCCCTACTGGCTCCGTTCAGGGAGTAGCTCATGGACGAGTTCAAAGGCTATAATTACCGATTCTCACCACCCATCGGTTCTCTAAAAAATTATAAATCCTTTTACTATTTCCAATCTTTGCTGTTATTCTTTAATTAAATACGATGATATATCGAGAAAGTTAAGATGTCAATGGTAAATTTATCGAAAATAATGAATGACTATAAATTTATTTCAATTCTTAAAGGATGGATACGAAAAAACACTCGCTTTTCGCAAGCGAATCGTAAGCGTCCTCCGAGCATGTACATTTGGACTGTGCTGAATTTTACACTTCCCACAGGATTCTCGCAATTTTGTGTTCCCTTTAAGTTATCTGGCAACAGAACATGCGTTTGACACAATCACAAGCCTGTGTTGGGATACGTTCAATAATTCGAATAAAAAGTGGCTGCCTCATTGCCGCATAATACAACATATTAAAGAAGAGTCAGGTTAATCATAACCGCGACACTTTTTTTACGAATAGGAAAGCTGTAAATGGAAAAGATGAAATAGTACAGGATTGCGTAAAAAGGAGATTATAAGTGACTTTCTCAACTGGAAAACGCATTTCAAATGTACATATCGTCTTAATTAGCATGTCGGCTATAGGTATACTGGATCATGTCATCATTATACCTATTCTTCTTAAAATCTCTGGACGAGATGCTTGGCTCTCGGTTCTGACATCAGGCCTTCTTTTATTCTTATGGCTACCCATGCTCTATTTCATCATTAAACGGACAAAACAACAGAATCTATTTCTCTGGGTAAAATCCAAATATGGCGTTCTGCTCTCCTCCTTTATTAGGTCTTCTTTTTTTATTAACTTTCTTTTTATTTCCACCATGACAACCAAAGATGTCACGGATTGGGCAGATATGTCCTATCTACCTGAAACGCCAAAGGTGATTTTGATTGCGTCTATCCTTTTGGTGTCGTGCTATGTTGCTTATTCTGGCATTCGAACATTGGCGATTGTCAATGGTATTCTACTGCCCTTCATCGTCCTTTTTGGTTTTTATGTTGCTATATCAAATAGTTCTAAAAAGGACTATACCTTGCTCTTTCCCGTTTTTGAGCATGGTATGCAGCCTTATTTACATGGTGTGATTTATGGATGTGGTGGATTCATGGAGTTAATTTTTATTCTGTCATTCCAACACCTCATACGAACAAAAATACGTCGTTTGACCTTAATTATCACGGCGTTTATATTGATTAATTTAACTTTAAGCCCATTAACAGGAGCTATTGCTGAGTTTGGCCCGATTGAAGCGGCGAGCATGCGATTTCCAGCTTTTGAAGAATGGCGCCTTGTCAGTTTTAGTCATTATATCGAACATACTGATTTTTTATCTATTTACCAATGGCTATCGGGTTCCCTGATTCGCTTATCACTAGCATTATGTCTGCAGGCTGAAGCACTGAATATCACAACTCCCTTTAAACGGATGATTTGTATCATTGCGACAACAGTGTTCATATTAATTTTTGGTATACTCCCCATCAGTGACATTACATTTATACAATTATTGTTGCAATCACTCCCTTATTTTTTATTGTTTAACCTCGGCATTTCCTTACTATTATTTGTATTAGTTTTGGTAAAGAAGGAGAAGGTGACGATGTGAAGCTCTTTCAAAAACGAAAGGATAAAGCAAAGAGTCAAAAGGTATTGCAGGACAAAAAACACGCTATCCAAAAGGTTTATCACCAGCTTCATAACAATGAAGAATGGCTCCATAGGTCCTTGGATAACTGCCAGGATATTATAATAAAAAGGATTGACATCGAAAACTGGCCAATTTTAATTGCCTATTGTGAAGGTATGGTGGATGTCAAGCTTTTAAATATCAGTATTCTTCCCCATTTAAGAAATCTTGTTCATCGTGTCACTTTAAAGGATAAACAAGCTGAACATGAACAGGAATGGATCACCTTTCCTTCTAATACCCTTGATGATTTGAATCAGGTGGTTTCAAGCCTATTTGATGGTGAATTACTTGTGTTTATTGATCAATTTGCTCAAGCCTATTCCTTTAATATTTCGGAACATCCCAAGCGTCAGCCAGAAGAAACCAACACTGAGCTTTCGATTCGCGGAGCTCGTGATGGATTTATTGAAGAATTATCGGTGAATACGGCGTTAGTTAGGAAAAGACTACGGACTCCTAGTATGGTTTATGAGAAACTTAAAATTGGTAGCCGAGGAGAAACGGATATTGGCCTAATTTATATTAAAGATATTATTAAACCTGAAATCGTATCTAACTTAAAACAACGGCTAAATTCAATCTCCATTGACACAGTTGGTAGCAGTGCGGAATTAGAGGGATTGCTCCAAAATAAGAGGCTCTCTTTGTTTCCAATATTCGGCTATACAGGAAGACCAGACTTTGTTGTCGATGCCGTACTGCGCGGACGTTTTGCTCTTCTTGTTGATGGTTCGCCTACAGCAATTATTGGACCGGCAAACTTATCCTTTTTGTTAAAGTCCACAGAGGATAAAGAAAATAACGCCTTATTAACATCAATTGAAAGACTTATTCGTCTTCTCGCCTTAGCTATCTCTGTATTATTACCTGGTTTTTTTATAGCACTATCCACATTTCATCCCGATCAACTCCCTTTACCATTATTGTCAACAATCGTCATGTCGCGTAAAGGCGTCCCCATGCCAACCCCTATAGAGGCGATCTTAATGCTTTTATTATTTGAGATTTTTAGTGAAGCAGGAAAACGTCTTCCTAATGCTATTGGACAAACGTTGGGCGTGGTGGGAGGACTAGTTATTGGTGATGCAGCGATCAGTGGTGGTTTTACAAGCCCTACGATGTTAGTTGTTATCGCATTAACGATTGTTTCCTCATTTACCATTACTAATCAGTCACTTCAAGGTGTTGTTAAGTTTTTAAGGCTATTTACGGTCGTTTGGGCTTCATTTCTAGGAATATACGGGTTTCTGCTAAGCTTTTTTATTATACTCACCTATCTCGCCAATTTACGCCCGTTTGGCATCCCATATCTTGCTCCAGCTTCTCCCTTTAATGGAAAGGATTTAGCGAAAAGTTTGCTCCGTCCGATGATGCTAAAAAATAAGGAGAGACCAAATTTATTGCAGCCTACTGATCCGGATCGCACGAGTGATGAGAAATGAATAAACAAACCATTGCTCTGTTCATCGGCTTATGTTTTCTTCTAGTAGGATGCTGGGACATGAGAGAAATTGAACACATGTATTATGCAAATACAATTGGACTGGATTATAAAGATCACCATTATATTGTTTATACACAAATCGTTAATTTCGCAACAATTGCTAAGCAAGAAGAAGTGGGCGGAGGCGACGTTAACACAGAAAGCTGGGTTGGTCAAGGTCAAGGGGATACACTTATTGATGCTGTAAATAATTTGTATAAACGCTCACAACGAAGAATTTATTGGGGACACTTAAATACCATTGTGCTCAGCCCAGCGATCTTGCAACATGGCATTGATGATCTTATTGACTTTTTGACTCGCTACCGTGAATTTCGTTATACGTTGTGGATGTTTGCCACCAATAATTCGATAAAAGAGGTGCTTACAACACCCGCTATTTTTGAAAAGTCTCCGGTTTATTCACAGCTTGGTGAACCTACTGATATGTATAATCAGAGCTCTTACATCAAGCCTATTCAATTGCATGAATTTATTTCTACTAAAAATGAACCAGCGAAAACACTATATCTTCCTATTCTTTCAGTTGCTTCACATTCTTGGAGAGACCAATCAAAAAAGTATCCTGCCTTAGAGGTTAATGGGAGTTATTTCTTTACTAAATATTATGACATAAGACTTATGAATCGCGACCAGCTCAAGGGTTTAAGATGGTTAACTGAACAAACAAATCGCACAAATATCGATATTTATAAACACCAAAAGCCAGTGGCCTCTCTTGTCATGAGAAAGCCCAACCATTCTATTCGATATTTTATAAAAAATGGTAAACCGTATTTTAATATTACAATCAAAACAAGAGGAACCGTAGAAGAGCTCAATCAATCGATATCTCGCGAAAAGTTAAAAAAGACTGTTCAAGAGTATATACGCATGGATGTTTATCATACCTACGCACTCTCTCTTAAAGAAAAAGTAGATAGTTATAATTTGCTTTATGACATTTATAAAGATAACCCTAAAAAATGGCGATCAGTCACTCGAAAAAGCCCATTTCCCTTATCAAACGCTTCCTTAAAGCGTGTAAGGGTTAATGTGATCCTTGATAATGCTGGAAAGAAAAGATTAGAAGAAGGAGGAGATTGAGGGAGTCACTTCATCTCAAGGAGTGAGCAATGACAAGACCTCTTTCCTCCTTCTTGATAGAAATGATTTGTCATTATAGGTGCGTACAACCAAAAAAGTTGAAACTTTGCTGGCAATAAATATGCTGTATTGATATGACTGTATAGAGGGAAGTGACTCTAAAATACGGGGGCAAAGTCCGCTTTTACTTGAGCTTATATTTTTTTGTATAAAGGGGTCCTGAAATAGCTCATTTGCGCATTCTTTAATTGATTGGATGAATGGTTCATTAAATTTTTGGCGAAACTTGTCGAAAGTTAAATTTATGGTATAATCAAATTAACCATTTTACAGCATCTTGCATGATACTCCAATAAACTCCTGCTTTTTGGGCAGGAGTTTTTGTGCAGAAGAGTGGCTTTTTAGAAAATGCTATGAGCCCTACTATCCTCTTTGCTCTTTAGAGATTGAAGGCAATTAAAAAAGGCCCTTATGCTTGGGGCATAAGAGCCTTTGAGTTGTCGCAATTATAGATTATAATTTAACAACGTTGCTTGCTTGTGGTCCACGTTGACCTTCTTCAACATCGAAGGAAACCTCTTGGCCTTCTTCTAAGGTTTTGAAGCCTTCCTCTTGGATAGCTGAGAAGTGTACAAATACGTCGTCTCCGCCTTCTACTTCGATAAAGCCGAAGCCTTTTTCAGCGTTGAACCATTTTACTTTACCTTGAGCCATGTTATGTGCCTCCTGTTGTGGCATTAAGACCACATATGAATTACTATTCTTGCTCTGTAAATGTTCCAAGGAGAATCTAAATTAATATGCATTAATATTATATTCTGACTATGTAACACCGAACAACAATAATTAATAATAGTATAGCATCTTTGTAAGCGAATATCAAGCCTATCCATTTCATTTAAATTTAGGTAATAATGATCGGATTTTCTTCTAATTTTATGGATAATTTTCAATCTTTTCTTTAGTCCTCTTCACTTCTTGATTGCTGATGGAATGCGGACTATACCGTGCTTTTTCGTAAAGTTTTTCTAGTGACTCTAATTCAATGCTTTGTCCAGGATATTGCTTTTTAATTTTATCCAAAGTTTCCCTGGGTGTATGATGAGATTGATAGATATACCCTTGTTTCATTTCTTTAAATAACAGCTGTCTGAATAAAAATCGAATCCTTTCTTGGTTAGTCTGGAGGTCTTCCCATCGCTGCGTACGCTGCCATTGGGACAACCCTCTTTTCAACTTTTCTTTTGTCTCATGGCGCCAGTCTTGAAAAAGCATTTCCCTCTCTTCCTGATATCCTAATGCTTGAGACTGATCTTCCAATTGTTGAAATAATTGATTCATATAAAGAAGGAGTTTTTGAAAATATCTAGTTATTGCAGGTTTAAGTTTTTTATAAATAATAAAGATTAGAAAAAGAACTGCAGCACATAAAAATA
Source organism: Pullulanibacillus camelliae (assembly GCF_014642655.1). Classification (GTDB taxonomy): domain Bacteria; phylum Bacillota; class Bacilli; order Bacillales; family Sporolactobacillaceae; genus Pullulanibacillus; species Pullulanibacillus camelliae. Next base: position 115,621 of record NZ_BMIR01000007.1, on the reverse strand, counting down.
CATATGCTAATCCCATCATTATTTTTTCTAGCACTTCACCCCCTATAGAGGGATGTCGGGCTTCTATTTTGAGAAATGGTGGGACTTGGGCTGTTGATGGTTGATTAATAGTACTTTTACTACGATGGGGAAAGATGGCTAATACTACTTGAATAATATAAGAGAATAAAGATGCGAGTTTGGAAAAAAGATAGGGAAACAAACGATAATTGATAACCAACAAAATGATGAGTAATAAAATCACGATATACCCACGATTTTGCCATAGCACTGCTCGGCTTAAAAAGGGGCGCTTTTGATTAGATAATGCTGCTGCCATTAATTGCCGGTGGTTATTCACAAATAAAACGATAACTAATGTCATAATGCCTAGCCATGTGAGTAATGATTGATACGGCATTAATGCATTAAATGCCCCGAAGAGAAAATAGCCGACAAAATAAATCGGGAGGCTTCCCCATAAGATAATGAGTGGTAAGCTCTCTTCCCACTCCCTTTCAGCATGGATGATTCCCCTGTAGACTACTCCGATGGCTAGAATTTCAATGACCAATGTTATTAATAAGGAGCTGAGAAAACTTAAAGTACCGATACTCCCTATAAGCACACTAAGGAGTAGATAGACGCCTCTTTTTTTATTTTTAACTCTAGCGCGCACAATAACTCCAGCTATGAATAAAACGAGTAGGCTTGCCATCCAGATGATATGTAGCGTGTTTGGAAGAAGATAAATAGATATTAATAGGAGGATTGGCAAGACAACCAACCCCTCAATGATTCCTTCTATTACTTTACGGATCAGCCACTTCATCCATCTCCCCTCCTTATCGAACGAGATTGTCTAATTCATGTAGCTTAAAGAGCTTGACGGCATGCCCTCTTTCCTCTAAACGTCTGATTTCTTCCTGAAGAGAATCGTTGATCCAGGCGGTAAGCATAAGAATATCAGTTTTTTGAGACAGAAAGAGCTGCTGCAAAAAAGTAATGAATGAAACACTGCGGTCGGATGGCAAACTTGCTAGTGTTTCTAACAAATAGCCATATTGCTCTCGGTTATTATTCGGTGCAATAAAAATCGGTTTTTTTCTTGTTTGTCCGCTGCGAAGAATACTATAACTATTACAGCCAAAGCCAGTAGGAATGCCACGATTAAGGGCAGTGTCAGCAAGTGTAGCGATATAGGAAATGGCCCATTCCAACCGATCTTCCTCTAGTATCGGCATCCACATATCCTCTGTTAGATCAAAATTTAGTAATAACAGCAAGTGATGATCGGCAGTGGGGTCATGTTGATTCACCTGTAATTGCCCTGTTTTTGCTGTTAGTTTCCAGTTTATTGTATTCAGCGCATCTCCTGGAGTGTAGCCCCTTACTCCAGCTTGAAGAAACGGATCAAGCAGCATCCAGCGCTGAACGAGAGCCTCTCCCTGCATGCGATGAGCAGGTAAAGCGAGCATTTCCCGATCAAGCAATCGCGGATAGACCAATATTTCGGCTGTTACTTGCTGTTGGCGATGTGTTGTGCCAATTCCGAACGGATCACCAGCCGTCATATCTATGGTTTTAAGCGGATAGTAGCCTCGCTTTGTACAGGTGACTTGGTGCCGTCTGGTGATTTTCTGAAAAGGCATCATGCTAAAGAGACTGCGATGAAATTGTTCAGCAGCCACCTCAAGTTGAGATGGAGCATTAAATTGTAAAGCTGGACTAATCTGGGATTCAAGACGCAACCAAGGAATCGGTAAGCACTTTTTATTGATAAGCACTTCAATCATTTCAATCTGTTCCCCTGCAAACACAGCTTCTTTACTAAAATATCGATCATAATGTAAATTTGTTAGTCCCCATTTTGAAAAAATAATACTGAAAATGAATACACAACACAGGGTTGAAATAATGATCCATACAATCGTCATCGCTTATTCCTTCCTTTTGTCCAGCAATTGCTCTTCCGTAGGAACCGTCACGCCTTCTAAAATCTCATTTAAAATGGTTTCTGGTGAATGCTGTCTAAAGGACTGTTTTAATAAAAGACGATGGGCAAGGACAGGGATAAGCATCACTTTTATATCATCAGGAATAACAAAAGTTCTTCCTTGAATAGCGGCATAAACTTGCACAGCCTTTAATAAGGCCTGACTCCCTCTCGGACTGACACCTAATGTAATGCTAGGGTGTTGGCGTGTTGCTTCGACAATCTGCATGATGTAATAAAGCAGCTCATCACTAATATAAACATCAGAGAAGCTATTTTGAGCACTTATTAGTTCATCCTGACGGATAACAGCAGCCATTTCATTCAGCGGAGGTTGGGCTTTAAACCGTTTAAGAATATCAATGCCCTCTTCAATTGAGGGATACCCCATGTGAAGCTTTAATAAGAAACGATCTAACTGTGCTTCAGGAAGAGGAAAAGTGCCCTGACTTTCAACAGGATTTTGGGTAGCAATGACCATAAAGGGGCGCCTGAGTGGATGGGTTTTACCATCTATCGTTACCTGCCGTTCTTCCATACACTCAAGCAGACTTGATTGCGTTCGAGGCGTCGCCCGATTGATTTCATCGGCTAAGACAATATGAGAAAAAATAGGACCAGGATAGAAAACAAACTCCTGTGTATGCTGGTGATAAATATGAACACCACTCACATCAGCAGGTAATAAATCTGGAGTAAATTGAATTCTTCCGAAAGTGCAGTGAAGCGATCTGGCTAAAGCTTTTGCTAAGAGCGTTTTTCCCGTCCCAGGCACATCTTCTAATAAGACATGGCCGGATGAAATAAGGGCCACGACCAGTTGATCAATAATAGCTTCCTTACCAATGATCACCTTTGCGATATTCTCTCTCAATTTTCGTGCAATGGTTTCTATAGCTTCAATGCTCATACTTCCATCTCCTCATTTTTGTAAACCCTTTCATATTTTCTTTTAGCTAATCTGACATGCGTTTGCCTATACATCCCTACACTTATTTAACTTAACCCTTATCATACCATGAGGATTATGGATTGTCAGACGCAGACAAAAACTTTATAGTAGGATTATAGATAGAAAGGATGGCAGCAATCATGAACAAACAATATGAATTAGCAACCTTTGCTGGAGGATGTTTTTGGTGTATGGTAAAGCCCTTTGACTCACTCCCTGGAATTATTAAAGTTGTCTCAGGCTATTCTGGAGGAACGATAGAAAATCCAAGCTATGAGCAGGTGAAAAAAGGTGACACCGGGCATTACGAGGTTGTACAAATTACTTTTGATCCAGCCGTCTTCCCTTATCAGCAGCTTCTCGACCTCTACTGGCCTCAAACAGACCCTACGGATGATGGAGGTCAATTTTTTGACAGAGGGCCACAATATAGAACGGCTATTTTTTATCACAATGAAGCGCAAAAAAAATTGGCAGAGGCTTCGAAGGAACAGCTCGAACAAAGTGGAAAATTTTCTAAGCCGATTGTAACTCAGATTCTTCCTGCCTGCCCTTTTTATGAAGCTGAAGATGAACATCAACACTTCTACCAAAAAAATCCTGAACGCTATAAGCAAGAACGTCAGGATTCCGGTCGTGACGCATTTATTCAAGAGCATTGGCAAAAATAACAAGTCATAAGACACCCGTACAGCCCCCAATAAGGGGGCTCTTTAAGTACTAAGTCAGCCTGTCTTTAGGCTTTCTTACCAAGGTCATAATCCCAGCGATTAAGTATAGAATACCTGGAATGATTTCAACCAGGCTGACGATGCCAGCCACAATCAATAGCCAACCGCTTAATACAGGTTTTTTATTGCCTTTTAAAAACACCAATGCAATGATGGATAAAATCACGCTGATCACAGATGCATAGAGCACAAATGTTCCAATCTGACTCATTGTATCTAACGACTGATTAATTTCAGCTTGAGAAAGATTTGGTGCCGCATCTGCCCATTGTCTTTTTAATTCATCGTTTGACTGTGCAGAATGAAAATTAAAGCCGCCAGAGAAAGCTAATACATTAATAATTATAGCAATGATGGACATAACGAATTCGCCAGTGCGTTTCATAACGCTCCCCCCTGTTATTTATATTGGTTAAGATGACACTATTATGCTAACATATTCATCCGCTTAGCGAAATGGATTATCAATGCCTTACTTCATTCATATGTGATCGAGTAAAGATTAGAAGACAAGAATACCGCTAATTTCTTAATAGACTAATGAGGTGGGATTCAATTGGATACTAAGATTATTCAGAAGATTCTCGAGGTGATTCATCTAGCAGAGCGACTTAAAAAGGAGCTTAGACATAGCTGGCTCAGCAATGGTCGGCAGGAGAGTGTGGCCGAACACTCATGGCGTCTCGCTCTCATTGCAGTTCTTGTTGAACCCTATTTAGATCATCCGGTAAATCTAGAAAGATTATTAACAATGAGTATTATTCACGACCTTGTAGAAGCCATTGCTGGTGATATTCCAGCGTTCGATACACAACAGAATCAAGGGCTAAAGGAAAAAAAGACCCATCGAGAACTCGCTGCAATAGAGACAATACGTTCTACCCTTCCAACGGAGCTTGGTCAAGCTCTCTATGATAGTTGGATTGAATTTGAAGAAAAAGCAACCTATGAAGCGAAAGTAGCTCAGGCAATTGACAAGCTTGAGGCTCAGCTTCAACATAATGAAGCGGATATCACCTCTTGGTTAGACATTGAATATCAAATGGTTTATCGTTTGAAAAATCATGTAAGCTTCGACTCTTTTTTACAAGCATTTGAACAGGCCATTCGAGAAGAAGCAGAAGAGAAAATGACAGCTGCACGCCTTGAATAATCAATAAACCTGATTTATTCATCCTTCAAAGAAAACGAGATTTCAGTTCAAGACCAAACTATATTAGGAATAATATTGAGAAATTCACTGCGATGAAGCAATAAAATGATCGTGCACTAAAAAGTTATCTGTTTTTGGGCATACTTTTCCCTTGGCGCGAAAATAAATGTTGAAATTGGGTATAGCATGGGTAGGTGATTTCCGCTCCAGGATGCTCGCTTTCCACGGGCACGGCCTCAGCCTTCTCGGAAGAAAGACACTTCCTGCGGGGTCTTCGGACACGTGCTGTTCCCATAGGAGTCTCGCACCCTCCGCTCCAATCACTCGAGTTTGAGCCTTTGAATGCGCTGTAGTATGTCCCCAAAAAACGCTTGATACACGAAACTGGAAGAACATTTGAAGGACAAAGATCGACCTGACTTTACTCATTTGCTGTCCACTTTAATGATCTTTGTACGTATTGTTTGGATTGGCATATTCTTTTGTCCCTCAAATACAGATTCAGCTTCACATAAATCGTACAAAGCGGGGACGGCAAAGCCACTGTCCCCACGCAAGAAAAGTAGGGTTGCCGGGAATGTAAATGTAGGTGGCCTCTTCCTGTTCACCGTATGTATCGGCATGTGTTGAATCTAAATCAAAGATGAGTGCCTCTGGCGCTCTATGTTGATGGACTTTGTCCAAAAGTTCCTGATTGGCTTGATTTAATCCTTCAATTGATTGGTCATCAAATCGCCGAAAGAAGCGAGATAAACTCGGTTGAGAGGCCAACGCCTCTGTGCCAATGGGTTGTGTATGTGGTGATTTAACCTTATCAGAAACGGATTCTTTTTTCATTTATTTGATGCGTTGAAATACAGAATAAATCACTTGATAGATAAGCCTTTTTACTGTGTTTTGCGAACTTCTATGAATAATCTAGGATAAAATATTATCGCTTGATCTCTTGAAGATTTTCTTGATGGGGCTTAAGACACACACATTGACATAACCCTTCATGCTTTAAAAGGTGATAAGTAGAAAGCTTCAAAATATACCAGTGCACTCATTAATTCCATAGATCTTGTCAACACTATGGACAAAAGGTGGTGTAGAGGAATGAAAAGTCCTAGGATAGGTGGGGGGTTGACAATCATTGGCGCTGTTCTTTTTGCTATTGCCACACTTTTTCATCCCCCTCTGACCAATCCGTGGGATGTGTCGTATGCTTATAAAGAAATGAGCACCCATGAGCATTGGGTCCTTGATCACTGGGTGTTTCTTCTCGGTGTGACGCTATGGCTTATTGGTTTAACGCACTTATCTCTCATACAGTCTGGAATCCAACCTATTTATCGTTTAAGTGCTTATCTTATTATGGTTGCTCTTACACTCTGGGTGATCATCTTAGCGGGCGAAATCGCTGTCCTCCCCTTTCTTATGAAACAAATCACTGTATATGGACAAAAGGCCTATCTTCCCGCTTGGAATGCCTTTTTCATTTGGGGACTTTTCTCAGGCTATCTGGCGATGCTCTTTATCTACATCGCTCTACTTTTCCTTTCAGCTGGTCAGCGGCGCTGGATGAAGGGCTTTGGCCTCCTTTCAAGTGGGCTATCGATTATCGGTAACCTATTAAGCCTGTTGTTTCCAGAAGCTGCGCTCCCCTTAATCGTGCTAAATCTATTGCCGTTTGCCTGGAGCCTCATTTTCGGATGGTTTCAGTTAAGAGGCAAGTCGCTTTAGTTCATTTGCTTTTATCCTCATCTACTCTCTGATTTGCCCTGTTCCAGCAATAAGGTATTTGGTTGTTGTTAAAGCAGAGAGCCCCATCGGGCCACGGGCATGAAGCTTCTGAGTGCTGATGCCGATTTCTGCACCAAAGCCAAATTCGAATCCGTCAGTAAATCTTGTCGAAGCATTATGGTAAACGGCAGCAGCATCAACATTCTGATAAAAATAATCGACATGTGCCTTCGTTTCAGAAATAATGGCTTCAGAATGCTTTGTTCCATACTGATTGATATGTTCAACAGCTTCTTCAACATTAGCGACTTGTTTTAAAGCAAGAATGTGGTCTAAATATTCTGTTTCCCAATCCTCTTCTGTTGCGGGCTGTAATCGCACATCTAATGCCCGAATCATGTGATCCGCTCTTAGCTCTACTCCATGGTCTATTAACGTATTAATTAAATGCTCAACCTGATGTTTTGCCCACTTTTCATGTATCAAAACCGTTTCAATCGCGTTACATACAGAAGGACGTTGTGTTTTGGCGTTAATCGTAATAGATATCGCCAATTCAGGATCGGCGGTTTCATCAATATAAACATGACAGTTGCCTGCTCCTGTTTCTAGGACAGGAACATTCGCTTGCTCAACAACGGTTTGAATCAATTGTTTTCCTCCACGTGGAATGAGTACATCAAGATAGTCTTTTAGCTGAAACATGGCTTGCGCGGTTTCTCGACGAGTATCCTCTATCAATTGAACGGCATCGACCGGCAATGCTGATTGCTTAAGACCGTCATGGATTACTTTGAGCAGCGCGCAATTCGAATGATGTGCAGACGAGCTTCCCCTTAGCATAACGGCATTTCCGGTTTTTAAGCAAAGGCTTGCAGCATCGACGGTGACATTGGGCCGCGCCTCGTAAATCATGCCGATAACTCCTAATGGCACACTGACTTTATTAATCGTTAATTCATTGGGTCTTTGCCATGATTCCAACACCTGTCCAGTAGGATCCTTTAATGCGATCAATTGTTCGAGAGCAGTTGCCATTGCCTTAATACGTGTTTCATTAAGCATAAGCCGATCAAGCAAGGATTCGTTTAAACCGTTCGCTTTCCCCAACTCTAAATCCTTCAGATTCTCGCCAATGATAAACGAAGCTTGGTTCTGCAATGCCTGAGAAATACAGTGTAAAGCGTCATTTTTTTGCTTAGTTGTACATTGATTCAGCTTTTGAGAAGCTGTTTTAGCCCGTTTAGCTTTGTTGATTAATTCGGTCATCTTCCTTTTCCTCCTTAAAAGCAAGCACAAGTCGATCGCGATGAATAACTTCTGGTCGGGAAGCGGCAATCTCCTTGGCTGCGTTTTGACTTTTCATACCCTTGATTTTTTGCAGTTCTACATAGGAATAGTTGACCTGCCCTTTTGCTAGCTGAGTTCCTGCCTTATTTAAAATCTCTACCACCTCACCGCGTTGAAAATCCCCATCACAATGGACGATGCCTGCAGGAAGTAGGCTTTTACCAGCAGTCATAATTGCCTGCTCGGCTCCCTGATCAATATAAATCTGCCCTTGAACAGGTGAATGAAAAGCAATCCATTGTTTCGGTTTGTTAAGATAATGCGTATTATCATCACCTATATAGGTTCCATCTCCTTTTCCATCTAGTATGCGTTTCAAACCGTCTATCCCCTGTGTTTGCCCAATAAAGAGATTGACTCCGAGTGAAAGTGCGGTTTGCGCTGCACTGAGCTTAGAGGCCATTCCTCCTGTTCCTACTTTTGAACGCGAACCTTTTGCTTGTAAAAACAGTTCCGGTGTTATCTCTGGTAAAAAGTCATAACGCATGGCGTGAGTATCCTGATAAGGATTGTTGGTGTAAATGCCATTAATATCTGTGAGTATGATTAGAAAATCAGCATGGATAAGCCCGCTTACTAAGGCGGAAAGCATGTCATTGTCACCAAAAGTCAATTCGTCAACACTAATCGAGTCATTTTCGTTAATGATCGGGATCACTGAACGCTTTATCAATTCGGATAACGTTGCATACGCATTGCTATAGTGAGCATGCTTTGAGAAGACATCACGTGTAAGCAAAAGTTGCGCAGTGATTATTCCATGCTGTTTAAAAGCTTCGGTATAGGCTTCGATCAATAAGCCTTGACCAACTGCCGCTGCCGCCTGTTTACCAGCAAGTGTCACTGGGCGGGAGGGATAGCCAAGATCATTAAATCCAGCCGCGACTGCTCCTGAAGAAATAAGAATGCATTCATGTCCTTGCTTATGCAGATAGCTCATCGCCTTTGCATGTGCTTGAACCTTTTTTAGGCTGAGCGATCCATTGGTATTTGTAAGTGAGCTGCTCCCGATTTTGATAACAATCCTCTTTTTCACAACAAACAAGTCCTTCCTTTCGTCTAAAACATATGACTTATACCATTTTCACTTGGTACTTTGGCTAGGATGTCACCAAGTTTGAGGCAATAACAGCCAAGTCTAAGCTTATCCTTTTTCCTTAATCATTTTGGAAACTAAAAACCCCTTCCATCCTTTAATTAAAAAGGACGGAAGGAGTTTTTTCCGCGGTACCACCTTGATTGACCTTTAGGCTCATAGGAGCTAAAAAGATCCACTTGAAATCCCCTAACGCGGGAAAACGGCCGAGTTGCCACCCTCAGCAGCTCCATGGATGGGTACGATAACTAACATCAATGGAATTTTTCAGCCTAGAATTCCACTCTCTTATGATGTGCCTCTCATCGATTGGTCCATATCAAGGCTTAACGTATGATAATTAAAAATAATTATCGTCAAAGTCAACACATTTGTCAAGCTATTTTCACTTGGATTGAAGAATGCGGTCAATTGCTTCTAATTCATCTTTTGTAAAGGTTAAACGTTGAAGGGTTTTAACATTTTCCTCGATCTGGCTGACTCGGCTTGCACCGATGAGTACAGAAGTTAGTTTTCCTTGATGAAGCGCCCAAGCGAGCGCCATTTGTGCCAGGCTTTGTCCACGATTTTCAGCGAGAGTGTTTAATGCCTGTATTTGTTCCAGAACGTGATCATTGATCGCTTCGGTTTTTAAAGCGCCAGTGGGTTTTGCAGCCCGTGAATCCTCAGGGATACCATTAAGATATTTTTTCGTTAATAAGCCTTGAGCAAGCGGACAAAAAGCAATGCTTCCCACACCATTTTCTTCAAGAACATCTGTCAACCCGTCTTCAATCCAACGGTTGAGCATGGAATAATTCGGTTGATGAATAAGTAAGGGCGTTCCCAAATCCTTTAATATTTTGATGGCTTCTTTGGTTTGAGTTACATCATAGCTGGAGATGCCAACATAGAGCGCCTTTCCTTGACGAACCACTTGATCCAAGGCCATCATTGTTTCTTCAAGCGGTGTATTTGGATCAGGACGGTGCGAGTAAAAAATATCCACATAGTCCAATCCCGTGCGCTTCAAACTTTGATCCAGACTAGCGATAAGATATTTTTTGGATCCCCACTCCCCATATGGCCCTGGCCACATGTAATAGCCGGCCTTTGTTGAGATCACCAGTTCATCACGATAAGGCGCAAAGTCTGTCTTAAGCAATCGTCCAAATAGCTCTTCAGCTGATCCGGCAGGTGGCCCATAATTGTTGGCGAGGTCAAAGTGAGTAATGCCCAAGTCAAATGCCCTATGAAGCATAGCTCGACCGTTTTCAAATGTATCTACTCCACCAAAATTGTGCCATAACCCTAATGAAATGGCGGGTAAAAGCAACCCGGATCTCCCTGTACGATTATAGTGCATTATTTCATAACGCCCTGCATTTGCCTGATAGACCATCTCAGCTTCTCCTCCTAATAAGAGATATGTATGGTCTTAGTATAATGGGTTACCAGCAATCCACACAATGATAACGCTCACAAAAACTTGCTCACTCAAAAGGAGGGAGATTTATGTTTGAATCCAAGATTTTAGTGAAATATAAATAAAAGGAAGAACTTGAGGTTTTGAGAACCTTTGCATCTAAGACTTGAAGGAGGGACCTTTCATGTTTAATAAAACAAATAAAGGCTTGATCTATTTTTTTGGTGCACTTGGTGGTCTGCTTTATGGGTATGATACAGGTGTTATTTCTGGTGCCCTTTTATTCATAAAGAAAGATATTCCATTAAATGATTTTATGCAAGGTTTTGTAGTCAGTGCCCTACTTATTGGGGCGATTGTAGGCTCAGGACTTAGCGGGCCACTCTCCGATCGATGGGGACGACGACGTGTTGTCTCATTGATTTCCATCATCTTCATCATCGGTGCATTGTGTGCGGCCTTTTCAACAAACGCTTCCTTTCTCGTTATTTCCAGAATCATTTTAGGATTGGCTGTTGGCGGTTCAACAGCGCTCGTTCCTGTCTATTTGTCAGAAATGGCCCCCACTCACATCCGTGGTTCCCTGGCATCTTTAAATCAGCTGATGATCACGATTGGTATACTCATTGCTTATATCATAAATTATATCTTTACTGCGAGTGAGGGCTGGCGGTGGATGTTAGGTTTAGCAGCCTTACCCGCAGTTATCATGTTAATTGGAACAGCGTTTATGCCAGAAAGTCCCCGTTGGCTCATCAAAAGGAATCGCGAGGATGAAGCGCGCCGTGTCATGGCATTCACCCACGCTACCCATGAAATCGATAAAGAAGTAGACGAGATGAAGGAAACCGAAAAAAATCAAGAGGATGCTTGGAGTATCCTGAAATCCTCTTGGATTCGTCCCATGCTTATTGCAGGGATAGGGCTTGCTATTTTTCAACAAATCATTGGAATTAATGCTGTGATTTATTATGCACCAACCATTTTTTCTAAAGCAGGGCTGGCTGACTCTTCCTCTATTTTAGGGACTGTTGGTATTGGCATCGTGAATGTGCTTATGACCTTCGTCGCCATTGCTGTCATCGATAAACTGGGGCGAAAAAAACTTATGCTTTGGGGCAATGTAGGCATGTCACTCAGTTTATTTATTTTAGCGATGATTATCTTCACCGCTGGATTAACAACAACAACCGCTTGGCTAACCGTTGTTTTTCTAGGATTATTTATTGTGTTCTTTGCAGCGACATGGGGACCAGCCGTTTGGGTCATTCTTCCTGAGCTTTTCCCTTTAAAAGCACGCGGTGCAGGCACCGGAATTACAACACTGTTTCTCTCATTAGGTAATCTTGTTGTCTCTTTCCTTTTCCCTGTATTATCGGCCTCTTTAGGTGTAGCTTGGGTCTTTATCATCTTCGCCATTATTGGCGTCCTAGCCTTTATCTTTGTGTCACGATTTGTCCCCGAAACAAAAGGCCGCAGCTTAGAAGAAATTGAGCGCGACCTTAGGAGCAAAGCCCCTAGCAAATAATCACATCATGTTACTATATCAGCGTTTAAGATGCACCACTCTTGATATCAAGAGGGTGCTCTTGTTTTTTCCGATGCAACCTCGAGATAAAAATGAGGCCGAATAGGTACAAAAGTGAAAAGCCAACGATCAACCATAGTGCTGCTTGTATGCTTGCAGCGTCCATTGTCATGCCAACTAATGCGGGAAATGCAGCATTGCCAATGCCTGCGAAGGCGGTAATTGTACTGGTGATTTGTCTAGATAATCCTGGAAAGCTATGATTGGCGTACACCATGGTAATGGAATAAATGCCAGACATCGTAAACCCTAAACAAATAACAAGCAGAAAACCAACCCATTGCTGCCGTAAGAGAATAAAAGCAATAAAGCAAAGAATCGTGCTGCAGATGCTTGCTGTTAAAAAAAGATCATAAGTGACCCTTCGAATCATTATACCTGTTACCATCCGACCAAGGACCATGGTTACCCAAAAAGCACCAATGCTAAGTGAAGCGACATACGGGATGGCATGCAGGTAGTGAATAAAGATCGAGGAAAGAAAATTATTTAAGCTTCCTTCAATGCCTGTATAGAGGCAGATCATCCCAACAAAAAGTGCAAAGACCATCCATTTCACATATTTTTTCATGTGTATGGGAGAAGGCGCAGCGGCATCCATGGCTTTGGAGTCATCAATATCAGTTTTTGAATAAGTGACCTTTAACCATAGTCCCATCATGACCAAAGCAATGCTTCCTGAGATAAAGAAGGAAAAACGCCAAGCGCTAAACGCAATAAACGCACTGGCAATGAGCGGCATGACAAAAGCACCAAGACCAAATGAAACCTCGAGATAGCTCATCATGACAGCTCTCCTGCCTACAAACACCTCCATGATAAGTGTCGCCACGATGGTTTCGAAAATAGCCGCACCAGTATTATTGATAAAATTGAAAACAAAAAGCCAATGATAGGATGGCAAGAAGAAAAAGCCAAATTGAGCAACGGCTATCAAGCTGGCCCCAAAAGCTAAAATCAATTTTTCGCCCCAATGAGAAAGGAGTAATGTAGAAATCGGGACACCAAATAAAAAACCGATAGACCCAACAAAAACCAATTCTCCACCTTTTGTATAGGACAAATCATAATGATTAAGTAATTGCGGCATGACTGATCCTAATGTAGTCACCACTAATCCTGCTAAAAAATACGTCGCATAAGATGCCAAAGTAAACGATCTCATTTTATAGACTCCTAATCTCAAAGGTTTAGCACACTGTTATCATTCCAGTCATTTTATCATGACTTTCAATAAAGTAAAATGCTATTTTGCATTTTTAATCAAAAGGATGCTATAGTTCTCCGTTACAAGTATAAGAGATAATTGCTTTTTTATACTATCCGAATTTATAACTTCGCTGACGCTCATAAAGGAAGAGAGTATAAGTGTCACTTTGACTTTCGCCTTCTAAGGCTTGGCGCCAACCTAAGTGTGTGATTTGCAAAAATCACATCAGGAATACTAGCAAAGTGGTGCAAGCCAAGTTTCTAAAGAGATCAGAAAGTATAAAATTTCTGATTATGAGGACGGTGCGGATTTCCGCTTCAGGCCGCTTGCTTTCCGCAGGGGAGTGATAAGCGCCTTCGCGCTGCTGATCTCCCACCTCCCGCAGGACTCTAGTCTCCGCATCATGAGTCAGCGGCGCCCAAGGAACACATGATTTTAGAGTGTTCCGAATCTCGTGCCTTGCACTCCAATCCACTTGATCAGGCAATGAAGCCTATTTCATATCTGCTGATGCTCTTGCTCTATACTAAGGACAAGAACCGGGCATGCTTTTCTCATTCCATATAAAAAGCACCCTCTTAGAGGTGCTTAAAAGCCGATGGATGAGTGCTTCTTCTCATCTATTTCTTCGAGTGCTGCAATATGCTGAGGATTAATATAGAAATCTTCAAGTTGGACAAATGCATTGTGGAGCTCGCCATTTTCATCCGTTAAGTGATTGTTTAATAATGATTGTACATCGGACTCAATCTCATACATACGGCCATTATCTAAAAATAGTCTTGTTTTCATTCATAATCCTCCCGTTCAATAAAATCAAGAAAAAATTATACACAGTGAGATTAAGGCTCTGTTGCCTCGTCTTAAAAGCTTCATCCGTTTAGCTCTTGTTATAACGAAAGAGACTTTTCAAGCAACCACTCATCCAGAATGGGGATGCCGTTATTAGCCATTTTAGGAATCTCAGGCTTCAACTTACGAGCTTCATCAACTGCATTCAAAAGCACCTTAACCAATCGATACCCGCGCTTTTGGTAAAAGCCTAATGCGTGCATATTATCATTGGTGGTAATGAGCTTTACCAAAAGGCGACCACCGCGAAGCGCTTCTTCCTCTACACGATTGATCAATTGTGTGCCTATCCCCTTATTTTCTTCAAGACTGTCCAAGGAAATGATTTCACACTCCTTCTCCCTTAGAATATATGTAATGAGCCCAATAAGACACCCCTTTTCAGATAAGATGGCAAATCCATCTAGCTCATCGCACCGATAAACACCACTAGAAATCACCATTTCAGTACTGCCCCAATGTGTTGTAAAAAAATCAGTAAGCGTTGCTTTTTTTAGTGCATGTGTAGGTACACATTCCATAATCCTCATCCCTTTTTACGCTAATACTTGCTCCTCAATTGTCGGCGCTTAGACACACACATCATTTTTATAGATGGTTTCGATGAAGGCTACAGCACAAAGCACGGCAGATCATAACGCCGCTCTTTGGTGGCAATAGTGAAAAGTTGCTGAAAGTTCGTCAAGAGTCAGCCTGTTTGCCAAGGTATAATGTGGAATCCAACGCTTTAGAAGATATAACGAGTGAGCAGCAGCATCATAGAGACGGAAAACGTCGTGATGGTCTTTATAGAATTTGAGCAAGCTTTGAGTGATTTAACCATTGACACTACTTTACCAATTTTTAGACGATTGAACAAGCTGTTTTTTAATACTTTGGGCGACATGATCCAAGGCTGGTGCTCTATCTTAAATCCAACACTTTAAAAATCCTATCATAATTCAACACTTGCTCATGATTATGCGTTAAATTTTAAAAATGAGTTTAAAAAATAAAGGAAATGGGAAAAGTGAGTTTGGGAGGTATGATCGGTGATTAACAATCATGCGAATGACACTAAACAAGTATATATCCAGAAGCTTTTAAAGATGGGTATTTATAAAATAAAGGGAAAACAGCTTTATGAGTTTCCGGTTCAGTATTTACGTTCTTATTATGATCGAATTCATCTCAATCTACATTTAAAGTAAGAAGCTTGGACTAAAAATGCCCAAGCTTTTTCTTTTCTCACTTTTATTCGTCAAGGCTTATAACATACGGTTAAAAGCATAGATAACTAAAAACAAGATGATAAATAAAATAAGTAATCCCCAACCAAAAGCTTTAAAGCGCCTTGTTCGTGAGTGATCATAGTGTGAAGAATTATTTTCGCTCATATCGATCCATCCTTTCACGCATTATTTTGTCTAAAATGCAAAAGAATATGTGAAAAATGCGTTATCTTCTGTAAGAGCGGGCTTTTAATAACAAATGATTTCGCAATAAAAAAACAGAGGCTAGAATCATTGCGGCACCATTGGTTATTTGCTGTTACCGCAACGGCTCTCACCTTTCCTATTTTTTTGGCCTTATTCTTACGCAAATCTTTGGCCACTTTTATCAGCGTCACCCTTCTGCAACGTAAAACTATGATAAGCATCTGCGGAGTATCAATCAGCATTGACATTCACGACTTAAGGTATAAATTCTAAAGATATAAAGGCGCTGGGGCAGAAATATTTAGGACATAAAGAAGCCGAACGCATGCACATTTTTAAAGGCATGCGTTTGGCTTTTTGGTACATCATGAAGCGTTCCGCCAAACAACTTCTCTTCCCGCCGGAGTCACCGGATTTTGACTACGCTTCCGCTTTCCCTATCTCCTTTTAAAACCTTATCCTTCAGCTTGAAGGTGAGTCCTTTTAGTAGGTCTCAGTCTCCTTCAATAAGTAAGCTTCAGAGAATCATGAATAAATTGAGGTTCGGTCTGAAAGGATCTTCATAAGATTTTGGACAAGCAATATCCCTTTCTCCTCAAATGTACTTAAAATGGATTCCGGATGAAACTGAACGCCGTAAATAGGAAGTGTGCGGTGTTTTAAAGCCATTAAAACATTATCGTCGGTGACTGCTGTACCAATTAAAGGCTCTGGCAGCTCAGCCACAAATAAGGAGTGGTAACGGCCCACTTTCATCGTATCAATGCCTTTAAAAAGGCCATTTGGTTCTAAGATTGTAAGTGTTGATGGCGTGCCATGGCATGGCACTGATAACACATCAAGTCGCCCACCAAAATACTCAGCAATACCTTGCATCCCAAGACAGACTCCAAAGATTGGCATGGCTTTTTGCACAGCTAAATCAATCGTTTCCTCAAGCCGAAAGCGCTCAGGACGACCAGGACCTGGGGACAAGACCACGAGATCAAAATGCTTTTCCTGTAATTGATCACGTGCTACCTCTGAACGACACGTGATGACCTCAGCTCCTGTTTGTTTAAAATAGTTTGCTAACGTATGGACAAATGAATCTTCATGATCAACAAGCAATATGGTTTTACCCCGCCCTAAATGCTCCAGAGCTTCTGATATACCCGTTGGAGTAGCTTGCTTAGGAATAAGCGCTTTTTCAAGTGCTGCCACTTTGATTTCCGTCTCCTTTTCCTCTGCCAACGGATCAGACTCATGTAACAACGTTGCCCCTACACGAATTTCAGCTAAGCCATTGTTCAAGCGCGCCGTTCGCAAGGTTAATCCTGTATTTAATTGGCCATCAAAGGTATACCAGCCTACCGCTCCCCCGTACCATTTCCTTGGTGTTTCTTCATATTTCTCAATCCAGCGAAGGGCATCGAGCTTTGGGGCTCCCGTAACCGTCACAGCCCACATATGCGTCATGAATGCATCAAAGGCATCAAATTCTGGTCGTAATTCTCCTTCGATATGATCGACCGTGTGAAACAAATGCGAATAGGCCTCAATTTGTCTGCGCCCGATGACCTTAACAGATCCTGGAACACAAACACGTGATTTATCATTGCGGTCTACGTCTGTGCACATGGTAAGTTCGCTTTCTTCTTTGACTGAATTTAACAAAGATTTAATATTGTCTGCGTCCTCAATGGCGTTGTTTCCTCGCTGGATGGTTCCAGAAATTGGACAGGTTTCTACACGTTTTCCTTCTACTCTAACGTACATTTCTGGTGAAGACCCCACCAAAAAATCCTCTCCAAGATGAATGATAAACCCATAAGGACTTGGATTCATTTCTCGCAATTGTACAAAGACCTCGGAGGGCTTAAGGGGCGAGGCTTTATATAAGACACGTGTTGGAACAACCTCAAAAAGGTCTCCTCTATAAAAATAAGGTTTGGCCTTTTTCACCAAATCAGCATAATAGCCTTTATCCTTATTTGTGTTTAACAGTTCTTGATTAGGCTTAAAGGTGTAGTCGGTGTAGGCACCGTCTCTTTGGAGTCCTGTCGTCGATTGCCCTTGAACTTCAAAATCATAGCTAATTCTAAAGGCGATGTCCTTCTTACGGTCAACGACATAGAGCTCATCAGGTAAAAACAAATGGATATCATCCTGATGCAGGTCACGCATTTTTTCCTGCTGAATGTGCTCAAATTGAAAAATTAAATCGAAGCCAAAGGCGCCATAAAGTCCCAAAAAGGCATCATCTGAAGAACGAAACAGCTTTTGAAGATGGCGCAAAACATCAAAAATCGTTATCTGCTTTGTTCGTTCCTCTTCATTTTGGATGGCCTTTGAGGAATGGAGGTGACCACTCAAAGATTCACTGTTTAATTCTACTGTTTGTAAGAAAACAGCGTTCTCTAAATGAGAATAAATCAATGGGAGTAAAAGCTGCCCTCTAGCATTTAAAGCCTGAATGGTAAAAGCAGATCCTTGACTGCGAATTTCTAATGGAGGCTTAACAAAGCCGACATCCCATCGTGTATAGCGGCCTGTATATTCAAAATTACTAGAGAATAAAGCACCTTTATAGTGGTCTAAATCCATGAGAAGCTCTGTTGTAATCGCTTCGACATCCTCATTGATGGGCTGGGTCGTTCTGAAAATTTTCACATAGGGTGTAGAAAGGGTTAGGTGGGATTGCTCATTTTCAAGCTCAGTAAGACTGATCATGGTAGTCCTCCTTGTATACTAAAAGTATACAGAGAGAAGCGAATACTGGAAGGATATAAAGTAAATGTATTTATTTTTGAGGAAAAAACAATACGACTAACGTACGTTCACTCATCTCTGCTCCAGCTATCTCTGCTCCAACTCTGCTCTCAACTCAACTATGACTCCATTATATATGAAAGGACAAAAAGATTAAAGAAGTTTAATAAAATATTAGTAGCAGTCATTCTTAAAAGGAAACCGTCGACTATCTTTTTCTCTTGAAACCACGCATGGAAAACCCCCTTCTTTCTGATTTAATCCTGACAATGTCCTCATAAACAGTAAACAGCCCTCATTAAAAACGAGAGCCGTTTACCACAGGATTGGGTTGTATGACCCAGCGCCCCGAAGTCCGTATGCCAGAAAAAGCATGTTCAACCTCTTCTAAGGAAAGCATACCAGCTACGAGCATGGTCGGATCAAATTGCGCTTCATGGGCAGCCGCCATAAGCTGCTCTATGTCCTTCATCGTCGAACCATAGCTCATCTTTAGGGTTGCCCCTTTTCTCACACTTTTAGCAATAGAAAGTGTCATGGACTCAGAAGACATCCCCACAATCACCACAGTTCCACCTGGGCGGACGATTTCCATCGCTAATTCTGTACTTTGCGCATTGCCAATGGTATCTAGAATGACATCAATACCTACGGAGCCACCCCAGCGCCTTATGGCACGTGCTGTTTTACGTGTTTCACCTTGAGATTGAACAAATTGGTCAATCTCATTGAGACGCTCAGGTAACTGAGAAGCACGTTGGGTGACATTGGCGACACGCTGCAAGCGGAAAAGCTTTGAAAGCTGTAAAGCGGCTAAGCCAAGTCCACCTGTCCCGATGACCAATAACGTCTGACCTTCTTGCAAGCCAGCTTTTTTCATGGCGTGATAAGGCGTTGCATAGGCATCAACAAGCAAAGCAGCACCAGCAGCATCCAAATGTTTTGGCCGTTTAATAAGCTGCTCAGCGGGCACAATCACTTGTTCCGCAAATCCTCCGGATTGATGATATCCGATACACTTTTGTTGGGTACATAAATTGAACGCGCCATGCGTACAAGCTGCACACGTTCCACAATTAATAAAAGGATAGACAACGACAGGATCGCCAGTGTCAACATTGGTGACATGCTCTCCTATTTCGAGTACTGTTCCTGCTATTTCATGCCCCATAATCAGAGGAAAACGTGTGCCAAATGGAGCTGGCTCTCCTTTGACGATTTGCCGATCGCTCCCGCAAACACCACATGCGTTTACTAAGAGACGAACCTCCCCCGATTTAAGAGGGAGGTTCTGGACTTCTTCAATAGTAAAGCCAGCTTCATGACTAAACAAAGCAGCGCGCATATTAAACCTGCTGACTGGAACGGCGAGCTTCGCGTTCGCGTTGTCTTGCATTTTTTAACAAAGACTCTGCGATCGTCATTTTTTGCATTTCGGCAGTTCCCTCTTCAAACCAGAGAGAACGCGCATCACGGTAGAGCCGTTCAATCGGACTTTCAACGCTGTAGCCGATACCGCCGAACAAGGAAAGTGCCCCGTCTGTCACTTCACCAACCATACGAATGGCATTAGCCTTAGCGATAGAGGCTTCGAGAGAAATGTCTTCACCCTTATCATATTTTTTAGCAGCGTCTAAACATAATAAGCGCGCACCTTGGATAGCGATTTGCATTTCAGCAAGGCGCATTTGAATCGCTTGCCGACTGGCGATCGCTTTCCCAAATGTTTTCCGTTGTCGGACTTTGTCCAAAGTCACATCTAGAGCTTCCTGTGCTAATCCAACAGCACTTTGGGCGATGCAGACGCGGCTTTGATCAAGAAATCCTCTGACAGCAATACCAAAACCATCGCCAATTTCTCCTAAGATTTCGTCCTCGCTCACTTCGCAGTTTTCAAAGGTGATGACAGCATGAGAGCAGCCTTTATCCCCCATCATGTGGGCCATAGGCTCCAGCTTCATCCCTTTACGACCTTGTGGGACAAGGAATGCTGTTAAACCATCCCTTCCTGCCGCGCCGTCCATTTTCGCAATGACCGTGATTACCGCTGCTTCTTCTGCAAACGTGATCAAGTGTTTTTTCCCATTCAAAATATATTTCCCATTTTCATAGGTTGCCATCGTTCTTAGATCAATACCTGTTCCATTATCAGGCTCTGTAAGTGCAAATGCCACAAGATCGCCATTATCAACTAAGCGTTTTAACCAATAGTTTTGCTGTTCGTCAGACCCTTGGCCTACTGTTCGCCAAATGCTGTTATAGGCATGGAAAACCATGCGGATTGACCCATGACAATGCGCCATTTCTTCCAATATTGGAAAATACAATTCCAAAGGGAGCCCTTCACCACCCACAGATTGTGGAAGTGTCAGCTTGTGAAATCCAAGCTCTTTGACCCTATCCCAAAGGCTTTGAGGAATCTCTTGAGTGCGTTCAATTTGCTCGCCCCACTTTTGGGCCTCTTCCTTGCAAAATTGAATGACTCTGTTGCGAACTTCATTGGCTCTTTGGATAAGCTGCGGTGTACAAGCCGGAGAGTTTGACGTGATCGTATCATGTGCTGATGGATTTAAAATTGACATAGTGCGTTCCCCACCCTTATATTAACAGATTAAGTCCCAAATCCTAATAGGGATAAGGGACAATGTACCTATTGATTTCTTTCAACTTAATGCGCTTGTGCTTCAAGTAAAAAGCGTTCTCTTAAGTCAATCTTTTTAATTTTACCAGAAGGTGTCATTGGCAGTTCAGATAGAATTTCCATGCGGTCTGGGAGCTGGAACTTAGCTAATCCTTTATCTGCAAGGAAATCACGTAATTCTCTTAATGTGAAAGCCTCTGCACCTTCCTTAAGCACGATACAGGCAACCGTTTGTTGGCCCAATGTTTCATGAGGTGCACCGACCACCGCAACGGTCTCAACTGCATCATAAGCAGCAATGACATCTTCAACACTTTTTGGATCGATTTTGGTTCCGCCGCGGTTAATGATGTCATCCGCACGGGCAATAAACTTATAACGGCCATCAGGATTTCTGCGTAAAAGGTCACCGGAATGGAACCAACCGTCCTTATCCCATTGCTTCTTAGAAGCTTCTGGATTTTCGTAATAGCCTGGGCTGAAGTTAGGTCCGCGAGACCAAATCTCACCCGCTTCACCGTCTTTTACATCATTGCCCTCTTCGTCAACCAAGCGAATTTCAAGACCTGGAAGAGCGAACCCGATGGTACTGCTGACCGCCTCAATAGGGTCATCCGGGCGATTGGCTGTCGCCACGAAGCCTTCCGACCAACCAAACATAGCACCAACAGTGATGCCGCCATCTTCTTGTAAGCGTTGAAGCACAGCACTTGGCACTGGGGCACCTGCATAAATAAACACTTTAACACTTGACGTATTGGCTGATGCTAGTTTTGGTGAATTTGCCAAGTGAATGACATGAGGTGGAGCACCAATAATAAATGCAGGTTGCTCTTTTTCAATCCAGTTAAGAATGCGGTTGGCAGAGAAGCGGTCCACAAGAAGAATGCGGCCACAAGCTGCTACCGTCATCATAATCCCGGCAAGCATACCTGTTTGATGAAAAATAGGTGCGATATCTAAGACACCATCGCCTGCTTCATAACCAAAATTCTTTGCTAATACACGTGCAGACCACAAGTAATTGGCATGAAGATGAACAACGCCTTTAGGCGATCCAGTCGTTCCTGATGTAAAGACCATGAGATAGGCATCAAGAGGCCCTGGGCGATTGGCTTCTAATACGTCCTCTTCCAGCCTCTTCCCACTTTGCCTTATCGTTGTAAAATGCAGCGCATCTTCATAAACGGTCTCATTTTGTCCTTGAAGAATAAGATGCTTTAGTTCAGGCAGAGACGTTTTGACTTCTTGCGCAAAGTCATAAAGCGCTTGTCCACGGTAATTATCTGTGAGAATCCATACTTTAGCTTGTGATTGCTTCAAGCTCTTCACTAAGGCATCTCTGCCCAAATCGACCTGAAGACTAACCACTGCAGCACCAATGCGTGCGGAACCAAATAATGCTACAACATAATCAAGGGAATTGGTAAGCTGAATAGCAACTTTATCCCCTTTTTTAACGCCTAATCCGTAAAGGCCTTCAGCAACAGCTTCAACTTCATGCCACAATTCCTTATAGGTTAAGCTGCGATGTTCATCCTTATGAACGAGGTCAGGGTGATTTTGGACATTGCGCTCTAGGACATCAATGAAAGAATCCTGACTCCAAATCCCTTTTTCTAAATACGCGTTCGCGCGTTCTTCTGTCAGCACGCGGCCATTAAAATCAAACATTGAAAAGCCTCCTTTAAGAGTTATTGTAGGCGCTGGCTAATATATTGAACAACGCCATCTACAGTCGAAAGGTGACCGAAATCCGAATCGGGAATCTCAAGATCAAATGCGTCTTCAAAGCCGACGGCAAGCTCTGTTAAATCAAGGGAATCTGCGCCTAAATCATCCACGATAAGACTTTCTGGTTTGACGTCTGCCTCTTGAACATCCAATTGATTAACGATTACTTCACGAACCTTTTCTTCAATTTCTTGCTTTGATAATGTATTTGCCATATGTACCAATCTCCTTTTATATTTATTTAATTTATAACCACTAACGACATTTACTAGTCTTATGGAAGGACTAGTGAAATGCCACCATCTAATCGTACTGTCTGTCCGCGAACCATTTCTGCCTGATCGGAGCATAGAAATAAAGCTAGATTGGCGATATCTTGCCCTTCTACCATTCGATGGTAAGGCATCTTTTCTTCAAGCTTTTTGAGTGTCTCGTCCATTTCTGGAAAATGGTTCAACGCATCTGTTTTTACGGCTCCTGCAGAAATCGCATTGACATTAATTCGGCGCTCTGCTAACTCGATGGCAAAGTAGCGAACCAAGGCCTCAAGTGCTGCTTTACTTGCGCCCACCGTCGTATAATAAGGAAATACGTGATCAGAACCAAAAGAGGATAAGGCTAATATAGCACCCCCACTTTTAGGCATCAAGGTGGCAGCCTGCTGCGCACTGACTAGAAACGCTCGTGCGTTGACATTTAATGTCCAGTCCCAGCCTTTTACGTCCACTTCCATTGCCTTTCGATTGCGACCAGAAGCGGCATTATGTATAAATACATCAAGGCGACCAAAGGTTTCTCTTATTTTTTCAAACATTGACAGAATTTTTTCTTCCTGAGCAACATTGGCTCGAATCGTCAAAGCCTTTTGGCCAAGCGCCTCAATTTCAGCTGCCGTTTTTTTGGCTTCATCACCGTTACGAAAATAATTGATAACGACGTCAGCCCCTTCACGCGCGAATTCAATGGCAAGCTTGCGGCCAATACCTCTTGAACCACCGGTGATACAAACGACCTTCCCTGCATAGCGTCTTGTTTCAACAGCACTCAAATTTTCAATACCTTCTTTCTCTTCATTTTAACATTTACAAAACCAATTCGCACGGTCACGTGGACAAATATAGTGATTTCCATTCAACAATTTGTCTATAATTAGTTTTGAAAGATGAAAATCTATAGTTTTTATGATAAGCTCCTAATAGCTAATAATCAATCATTTTGACTCATTAATTTGTTAATGACGGTGTTGGAGAGGTGTAAATTTTGAATAAAGATCGTATTGTAGTAACTGGAATAGGAACGGTAACCCCCTTTGGAATCGGGGTTTCTTCCTTTTGGGACAAGATTATAGCTGGACAGTCAGCTGTGCACAAAACAGCAAACGAGGAGCTCGAACAATGGGCGCCAGTTATGGCAAGCTATGACGGCTTTGATCCAAGTGCTTATCTTCCAAAGAAACAAGCACGGGCGCTGGATCGCTTTGCGCAAATGGGTTTAATTGCAGCGATTGAGGCTCTTCAAGATGCTGGATTCTCAAATAGTGAAGCCTTACAACAGGTGTATGATAAAAATAACATCGGCATTTCCATCGGTTCAGCGTATGGCGGTGTACAAACTTTAGAGGAAGGCTCGGAACGCATCGCTAAAGGCATTTCCAAACGGGTGAGTGCAAGGCTTGTCCCTAAGTCGATTCCAAATGCCTGTGCCTCAGCCATTGCGATAAATTATGATATTCATGGACCGGCAATGACCTATTCTACGGCTTGTGCCTCTTCTTCAAATTCCATTGGTGAAGCAAGTTATTGGCTCCAGCTTGGCAAAGCCGATATGGTGATTGCCGGAGGTGCTGAGAGTCTTTTTAGCCCCGCCATTCTTTCAGGCCTGCGCGCTGCTACAGCCCTGGCTAGCACAGGCCCAGAAGATTTGGGAACCTGGTCTCGGCCTTTCGATAAACATCGTTCTGGTATGGTGATGGGCGAAGGCGCAGCCATTGTTATTTTAGAAAGATTGGAAAAAGCAAAGGAAAGAAACGCGCATATCTATGCTGAGCTTGTCGGATACGGCACTTCTAATGATGCCTTTCATGAAACAACCCCTAATCCAGCTGGAAGTAGCGCGAAGCTAGCAATGGAGCATGCCCTAAAAAGCGCTGCATTAAAACCAGAAGACATTGATTATGTCAACGCCCACGCAACAGCAACCCCAGTTGGTGATCAAGCTGAAGCTGTTGCCTTGCGGTCACTATTTGGCGACCATTTAGATCAGATCCCTGTCAGTTCTATAAAAGGTGCTGTCGGTCACATGCTAGGTACAGCTGGTGCTATCGAAAGTGTGGCTTGCATTAAAGCCATGGAAACAAGTCAATTGCCACCCACCATTAATTGTGATGACAAGGATGATAACATGCCTAAGGATATTGTACCAAACCATACTCGCACACATGATATGACCTATACCTTAAGTAATTCATTTGGCTTTGGTGGGCAAAATAGTGTGTTAGTCTGGAAAAAATACATGGACTAATCGCGTCTATTGTTTTCAGCCGTCCCGTAGGTCCACAGTTGGACATTGGGACGGCTTTTTGCACTATCAAAATTTATAATTTCGCTGTCGCTCTTGAAGGAAGATAGTATAAGTGTAACTTTGACTTTCGCCATCGACTTGGCGACAAGTCAAGTTTTCTAATACTATCAAAATTTATAATTTCGCTGTCGCTCTTGAAGGAAGATAGTATAAGTGTAACTTTGACTTTCGCCATCGACTTGGCGACAAGTCAAGTTTTCTAATGTTTTTTTTAATTAACTTACATGAATGCCTCACCTTTAGTGGCGTTCTATATAATAGTCTTCGGATTTAAGCTTCGCATTTTCTATTATGGAACGGATTCTAATAGGCATGCTTTTTATTAAGTAAATCAGCATATACAGGGATGGTGTCCATGATACCTAATAGATAATTGGTCACTTTTGTAGTGTAGGTAAAATCGCCATAACAATAAGGATATCGGAAATTCGATGTATCCCCTCCGCAATTATAAAGCTTCGGATTTTTATGCACCTGCTCAATTGAAAATTGCTTGGCGAGTGCTTTGATGTCCTCCATGTTTCGCTACATAGCTAATATAGCCGACGCCCATGTTATACGATTGTAAGATCGTTTTAAAATCGACCCCCTTCTCTTCTCCAAGCAGTAGGACGCGGTGGAAATATTTAACACCTTGTTCAATACTTTTATTAGGATCTTTAATGCTATTTGGCTTCAATCCGGCAGATTCTGAAGCTTGCATGGGGTCTCCTCCCTTCCCCTTACTCTCCTGCTCCATAAGGGCCATTAATATTGGCGTATACTCTTCAAGATCATATTTCCTTAAATCCTTCTCTAGCAATGACTGATAGGTTTCAACCCCTTTATATGAGATGGATGTCATGGCTGTTACACTTGGGGACTTTTCTGTAGAAAGCTGTTGGAAGAATTGCTCCAAGATAGAGTTTAAAGGGACAGGTGACTCATACTGAAGACGACCGTCATTTTCCTTTGCACTATTGATAAGCGCAAGTGCGGCAAATTGCGATTTTAGCAGAGATGTCAAGTCACCCAAATCTATAAGTGTAATAGTATGAAAAAGCGATGAGAAAATGGATGGTGGGCGTTCTGATTTAGCAACCTCATGTGCAAAATAAATATTTTCATTACCAAAGATTTCATACATTATCGTTGTCGGTTTCCAATGCATGGTTTCAAGATGCTTTTGCATAAAATCACTTCGGGTCCCCCAATAGATAAATAAGAGGACAAAACAATAACTCGCAATAATTGTAACGAAAAAAATTCTGGTCAATTGCCGTGTAAACAGGTGTGATTCTGATTGTTTCTGAGTCGCATGTGTTAGTGTGGTCATTGGCTTTTTCCTCCCTGTGAATCTTTACAAATGTCTAGGGGGTCTTTATAATAGTTTTATAAATAGGAACGATTACGATTTGTTTTTATGCTATGAAGAAAAACATAGCTTTAGACCATTAAATTGAAATGGAGATGTACAATGAAAAAGCTAGCAATGTTTCTACTTCTTTTAGTATTGTGTTTATCAATGATCGGCTGTTCTCATGAAGGAAACGCCTCAGATCAAAAAGCAAAATCAAAAACAGCAACACAAAACCAAAACACGAAGCAAAAGACAAGCGATCAACAGCAGCAACGAAAGGCAAAAGCAGAGGCGCCCCCGGCAAAGCCAAAAGTTGTCGATTGGACGAAGCCGACAGGCGGTTCTTATCCGACAAATCTAAGTGATGATAAGGACCTCTGGATCGATGTTTCAGTAGAAAAACAAAGAGCATACATCAAAAATGACGATCACACCTTATACACCATGATTGTCTCAACGGGTTTAGATACAAAGCCTGATGATTCGACACCTAAAGGCACCTATCATATTCAACCAGAAAAAGGCACTTGGTTTTATTCAAATGGTGAAAAAGAAGGAGCAGAATATTGGGTGTCATGGAAAAACCACGGTGAATTTCTCTTCCATACAGTTCCCATGGATGCCGACAAAAAAATCATAAAGAGCGAGGCTGAAAAGCTTGGCCATAAAGCTTCCCATGGCTGTGTGCGCTTAAGCATTCCAGATGCCAAATGGATCTACAATACGATCCCAACGAACACCAAAGTTGTAATAGAATAAAAGGAATGGGGACAGCTAGGTAAGTCCCCTCCCCTCTTTTTAACTGCCATTTACATACATTTACAGCCTTGCCTCATCCTCCTCTACATGTGCCCGCCAACAATGTCAACAAGACTGACAAGAATCAGGACATATATACTCACAATCATCATGAATACAAGTACAAAACGCCATTTAAAATATGAAAATAGCATTAACGTATTTTTAATATCTAAAATCGGACCGAGTAATAAAAAGGCTAAGACAGCACTCAATGGAATGTGCGGATAAAAAGAGGCCGCAACAAACGCATCGGCTTGGGAACATACGGATAGAATAAATGCCAAGCCCATCATAAATAAATTGGAAAATAAAGTATTTGATTGAAGGGTCATGATATGCTGCTGATCAATAAAGGTTTGAAATCCAGCTGCAATAAATGCACCAAACATTAAGAGTTTACTCGCTTGAACAAAATCCTCAATGGCATGCGATAATGTTGCTCTCCACCGATGATGCTCATGATGGTGGCTATGATCATGGTCATGATGATGCCCATGGCGTTCCTTTTGTACAGGACGCTGGTGCTGAAAGACATATAAAAGTGTCGCACTCACTAAAATTGTCAGAATTAGAGCTAAGCAAATGCGATAAACCAACACATCAATAGTTGTATTGAAGGCATAATAGGTAGATAGTGCGACAATGGGGTTAACAATCGGTGGTATGATTAAAAAGATAGCACCAATATGTGTGGGAACCCCTTTTTTTATCAGACGATAGGCAACCGGAATAATCGCGCAGTCACAAACTGGAAAGAGGACGGCAATGACTATCGCTGGAAAGATGGCGAGGAAGCCACTCTTAGGTAACCAACGCTTTAAGCGATCTTCGGTTAAATAAACTTGAATAATACCGGAAAATAATGTCCCAATTAAAATAAAGGGTAAGGCCTCAAGTAAAATACCTAAGTATGTCGTGATTGTTTCTTGAAGTGGATAAGGGAACTGGATATGAACGATCCCCTGTGCCCCTTTACTAAGTAAAAATCCCATTAAACAAAGAATAAGCAGAAGGACACCTAGCGACTCCATGCGGAAGATTTTTAAAATCAATTGAAACATGCCGTTCCCCCTTTTAACCAATCCAAAAATATTTAAACCATAATAATTACGATTTATGAAGTGTTGCTTGTAGTACTCTATGTCCCAAAAGGACAAGATATGCCTAATTCTTTAGTGAGTCGTATCCCCTCTCTTGATCTGTGGTTAAAAACTCATCCCTTCTCGAGTATTTGTTGCTTGACCACACTGTTACTTTATCTTATACTTTAAACCGTAATCTTTACTATTGTAATTTTGGAGGCGAGACATTGCACTATCCACTCAACCCCATTGCTCTGAAATTAGGAGCTTTAGAGATTCATTGGTATGGCATTATCATTGTAACTGGTTTACTTTTAGGCTTTTTTATTGCCCAAAATGAATTAAAAAGGCAACGTTTAGATCCTGATCTTTTGACGCAATTTATCTTCTATGCACTACCGGCTGCCATTATCGGCGCCCGGATTTACTATGTTGCTTTTGAATGGAATGACTATAAGGGGCAGCCATTAGAGATGATTGCAATTTGGCACGGTGGGATTGCGATTCATGGAGCAATTTTGGGTGCTTTGCTCATTACATTACTTTTTGTGAAAAGAAAAAACTTATCCTTTTGGCGTTGGACAGATATTGTTGCTCCAAGTTTAATTCTTGGTCAAGGTATCGGCCGCTGGGGCAATTTTATGAACCAAGAAGCACATGGTGGTCCCACTACACGCCTGTTTTTAGAGCATTTACATTTGCCCTCATTCATTATTAACCAGATGTATATCGATGGTACATACTATATCCCGACATTTTTATATGAATCTGTTTGGGATATCGCAGGGTTTGTTCTATTGTTTATCTTAAGAAGAACCTCCCTTCCCTTTAAAATGGGTGACATTTTTTTGATGTACCTCGTCTGGTATTCAATAGGGCGTTACTACGTTGAAGGCTTACGAACCGACAGCTTAATGCTGACATCAACACTGAGAATTGCTCAAGTGATTTCCATTGTACTCATTATCATTGCTGTGTGTATCTTTATTTATCATCATTTTGTTTCTGCAAAGTGGCGGGAAAAAGATCGAAAGGTAGTCTAAGGCGAGCTATAAGACAACACGCTTCTTACGGTATGGTTTACTTTTTCCCTCTGACTTATAAAGCTGGATCTATTTATTTTGTCACCTATTTTCTGTTACAATAGGAATAGAAGGAGTCCTTTTAAAAAGCGGGGGATTGTAAATGAATATCGGAGAAGCGTTGCACCTCTTAAAAGAAAAAGGCTATAAGACAACGCATAAAAGAGAAGAAATATTACAATTTTTGAAACAACAAAATAAATATACGTCTGTCAGAGAAGTAATTGATCATCTAAAAAAGGATTATCCTGGACTCAGCTATGAGACTATCTATAGAAATTTAGCGCTTTTTACTGAGCTAGGCATCCTTGAAGAGACGGAATTAGATGGCGAAAAAAGATTTCAATTAAGCTGCGGAGCGGATCATCATCACCACCACCTCATTTGCTTGGAATGCGGTAAAACACAAACCATTGAAGATTGTCCAATGATCGTCATGCCTGAGGTTGATGGATTTAACATTACTGGACATAAGTTTGAGATCTATGGAGTATGTGATGCCTGTCGCTGACAGCCACCAATTATATATAATAACAATAAAAGCCCGAATGAAGGTCTGGTAAATGCCAAACAACTCCATTCGGGCTTTGTGATGCGTGTCATTATCACGAAGTCTAACACTGCAAAGGCTTAACTCACCAGCTCGCCTTCTTGACTCCCGGAATCTGTCCTTTGTGTGCGTACTCTCTAAAAGCAATTCTTGACATGTTGAACTTTCGCATATATCCTCTAGGCCTTCCGGTAATTTTGCAACGGTGATGCAACCGCGTTGGAGAAGAGTCTCTCGGCAGTTTTCTTAAAGCTTCATAATCTCCTTTTGCTTTTAATTCTCTTCTTAAATCTGCATATTTCTCTACAATCGCTTGCCGTTTTTGTTCTTTTA
This sequence comes from Pullulanibacillus camelliae, assembly GCF_014642655.1. GTDB lineage: Bacteria > Bacillota > Bacilli > Bacillales > Sporolactobacillaceae > Pullulanibacillus > Pullulanibacillus camelliae. The sequence continues at coordinate 85,273 of NZ_BMIR01000007.1, read as the reverse complement.
CCACTTTTGACTTTTTAGCCATTGATAAATCCCTCCATAGTAATGATTACGATTTGTAAATTATATTTAATGCCTTAATACATCCTAAAGACCCAGCTCATTTAAAAAAATAAATGAGGGCTGAGATCAAATAGGCACTGATAACTGAAGTGAAGAACTGCTTTGCAAATAATCTTCCAGCTGCAACCCACCCCCACTCTTTTTTTAACGTATATAAAGTGACCAAGCATGAAGACAACGTGGAAGCTAAGTAAACCAATATAAAAATTTGCATGACGGTTAATGTACTGAGTACCTCACCATGACCTTGATTAAGGACGAGAAGCCCGTCCTTTCGAATAAACGAAAAGACAATTCCTGGGGCTACAGTAGGTGGAAGATTAAAAAAGTGCAATACGGGTGAAATCAAGACAGCGATAGCGCCCAACACATGTGTATATTCCAAAGCCGTTGCCACACCACAAATGATGAAAAAAATCGGCATGGCTTGTAAAAGAAATTGTTTGAGAATATTTTTCACCCGCCAAATGAGCCCATACCACGTTAAGCTTTGCAAATATGGTAAAGAGGTGATGCGATTCAAACTGATAGTAGTATCATTTTTATTCCATAATCTTGTATGGATAGCTCCTACTATAAAGAGTACAAAGATGTATGGGATAAACAGCCAAGGCTTATGAGCAGAACCAAATAACGACAAAGTCGCCCCAATCTGATAACTACAAGCTGAGCCAAAGGAAATCAGTGAAACACAGGATTGTCGTGTACAGCTGCTGCAACTTCTACTTTGAAGAACCGCCACTACATTACAGCCAAATCCCGTTAATACGGGAATCAAGTCTCGTCCTGTTAAGCCGATACGTCTTAACCATGGATCTAAGCTTATCGTAATGTGCTCTTGAATTCCGGTTTCTTCTGATATTGCCGTTGTCACCCCAATTAAAAAGACGACTGGAAACGCCCAAAGGAAGGAATACCACCCGAGTGTAATCAAACCATAATCCCCCACCAAAAACTGCTGGATGATCGTCGGAAAGGGATGAAAAAAAGTCTCAATCCCTTGTATCCCATATTTTTCTGAAAGAGGCTCCATCCACTGAGCAAATTGGTAAGCTATATAAACCGGCACAGCAAACATGGCTAAAATAGTTCCTAAAGATAGCCATGGCCCAATAAGGGGCAGCGTGTACCAGGACTGCTTGAAACGGGATGTGGTCTTAACTGGAAGTATAGGTAAAAACGTTAGTAAATGATTATTAAGCTTCCATGGCTTTGCATGTTGAATGCCCTCAATAAGCTGTTGTTGATGAGTTGCCTCAACCTCCCGAGCATTAAGCCACATTACAGGAACATCAAGAAGTTCGCTGATTTGTTGTCGCTCTTGGTGAGAGTGAAGACATTTATCACAATACGTGATAGCAATGGCAACATGGCGATTGCGCAAATGGAGCATAGTGTTCAAAGTCATTAACTCTTCCTTATAATCCGTCGCCTTAATAACGAGCAACAAAGTGTCTGCTTTGTTCGCCTGTTCAAGGGCTAATTTTGTTGTCAGGCTATCTCCTTCAAACTGAATGCCTGGCGTATCAATGATCATTGTACTCTCGTCATTCATAAGTGGACCTGTTAAACAGCTCACCGTTGATCCCCTAATGTTGGTGACAATCCCTGACCGATTCCCAGTGAGATGCCTAAATAGCGTTGATTTTCCCACAGATTCTAAGCCTATCATCACAACGGTTCCTGATTGATTTTGTTTGAATGCCAGTTCTTCTAACATTGGCAGCGTTCACCACACGATGATAAATCATCCAGATAAAAATTCTGTTTTCTATATTCTTCAATAATGCTCATATCTAAGTTGAGCGCTTCTCCAATTGCTTCAGCAATGATGGGATATCTTTGCCTAAATTTATAAATGAAGCAAAAAATATGATCGTCATGACGAAGCTCAGGGCCTGCCAGAAATAACCCAGGTGTTTTGATAGATTCATCATAAGCATCAACTAACGGCTCACCGTGCTCACCATAGGAAAAGAGATGCTGAATTAATTGCGTGCTCCCTGTAAAGCCTGTTGCGATAATTGGTCGATAACGGGTTGAGAAGTGTGCTCCACCCTCCGTCATAATTTGATATTTTTCGGAAGACCATTTAATACCAGTGACCTGTGCATGCCCGACAAGATGCAGCAATTCTGGTTCTGGTAAATTTTCAATTAACGAAAAAGTATAGGGGGATAATGAGCGACTTGGGTCGCTCTCTTCCATTTCCCACGTACTCGTTTTAGCAATAACAGTGACCTGCTTTCCCCGTTTACATAATTGATAGGCGGCGTTCATTCCACTTTCAAAACCGCCAATAATCATTAGGTCGTCTCCTTGAATTGCATCCCATGAATCCACTAAACTGCTATGTATGCCGAGCTCAGCACCTGGAAAAGGCTGAAGGTTAGGATAATGAAATTGACCAGCAGCCCAAATGACAAAGGAACTCTGTAAAGTCCCTGAGGATGTTTCAATAGTAAAACCTCCATTTTCCAATTTATTCACCGTCTTTACCTCAATACCCGTCATCACAGGTAAATTAAAATGACGATGAAGCAGCTCGAGATATTCGGCATAATCCACTCCACTAGGATGCTCGACATTTAAAGTATAGGCAGGAGAGGTTTTCGGAGCTACAGCATTTAAATCGGTTTGCCCAAAGCCTTGACATGGAAATGATGGAGTGATAAAACGCATGTCATCAGGCCAATTGAAGAAACTCGCACCGATGCGCTCCTTTTCTAAAATACAAAACTCACAATGCATGGCCTTTAACAGAATGCCTAACCCAATTCCAGATGCACCTGCACCAACGATGATGACATCATATTGTTTTTTCATGGTAGTCCGCCCTTTCTTCTAACATCTAAAGCTTCCTTATGAAACAACAGGAAGCGAATAATCAAACGTTCTGTCCCCGACACTATCAACGATTGCCTAGCTTTAAATCGTAATAATTACGATTTGATAACCACAGTATAGTATAGATCTTTTAAAATGTAAACTTTTTTCTCTTTGTTCATGTGCTATCATCTAAGCATTTTTCCTGTTATTCTTTCCATTCATTATTAAATCTGTTTCCATGCCTTTTTCTCAGGTTTAGTCCAAGTATCCCTTCCCTTTTCGTCCAATTTCCGATATGCTTTTAAATGGTGACATAGGATGTCATAGATTGAGGTGTTACAATGAAGTATAAGATTCGCGCTTTTTTTGGTGTTCGCTTTACACCAACGTTTGATTTGATGATGGCCATCACTACTGAGTTGGTTATGATTGTATTTGGACTTATCAGCAGTAAGACACAACAGTTGATCCCAGGATTGGTCATTAATGGAGTGCTTATTCCTCTCCTTCTTTCCGTTCTCGTTCCATTGTTATTTATATTAGCTTATAAAAAACAACCATTGGCTAGCTTGGGCATCAAAAAACATTTTCTCTTCTCTTCATTGCTCATCTCTTTTGCGTTATCCATTGTTTTATTCCAATCCTTTATCCCTATCACACGGGATTCTAATCATATTTTACCGTTATTATTGCACAATGGTTTAATGCTATGGCAACCCTTTTTTATATATGGCTGGTTACAGCTTCGCTTTGAAAATGCGTTTGGCCCCATTCCAAGTATTATTTTATCCGGGCTCTGCTATGGTTTAAATCATTTAGGGACTTTACCAGCAAGTATCTTATTGCCTTATATCGGACTAGGACTATTTTTTGGACTAGTCTTTAAGCTTGCAGAATCGAACCTCTTTGTTCTATTTCCAATGACATGGATGGTAGGCACTACAGCCGTACAAGCAAACCATTCTATAGCCTTGCAATGGCATGGGTACGGTCTTGTTACCATTCTCTTTCTATGCGTGCTATTTATCCTCATCGGTCACGTCGCCCGTCGTCGCCGTTTAAATCAGTGACAATGAGAACGCATGGATTCGTAAATAATCAAAGGGATGAGACAATAAGAATTTTAAGAGTGAACCAGAAGATCAGGAAATGCAGCCCAAATACGGAAACTCAAAAAATTATAAAACGTATGATTTTGTCTATGAGGCTTATTCTCCTGAGCACTCTTCTTAAATCTTCGAGAAATCGCACATGTCCAGAGCTCTGCTTGGTAAACGACAACAGCACTTCGGCAGGCTGCTTCACCCCCATATGACATTGCCAAAGCTAGCACATCCTGTACGTCGGTGGTTGTACTCGGAGGAAACGCAAGGCTTAACTGAAAAAATGGCTGGGACATAACTAGTCAAAAATAAATGAAAAAAGGTTCCCGTTATCTATTTTTGGATGATGGGAACCTTTTTTGTTGAATTATTCATCAATCGTTATATTTAGCGTTTGGGCAGTGTACTTTCTTAAGTTCACTGCCATAAACGCAAATCCGAATCCATTTTCCACTTTCTCTTTGCCTCGGACTGACATACAAGTGAAACACAAATTCGCCTTCAGAAATCCAAAAACTGGTTCTACGTCACTTTTATGCTTGCCGTAGATTTCATCAGTTTTCTCTTCCGAAAGCTGTTTTCTAATCGTTTCTTTTTGTGGTTCCCATTTCTCATTGTCATAAACTCTTCGAGGATTCCCTTCAATAACCGGCGTCTGCAACGATATAATGCGGGAGTTCGAAAAAATGTTTCTCGATGTTATTTAGAAAAGGAATCAACGTGCGTGTATCCGTTGGATTGGGAAAGACATCATAAGTGAGAGTTTTAATACCAAAAGCAGCGTCGGTTTTCAAGTGGATTGGAGCGAAAGACGCTCTGGCGCCTTCGGGAACGGGGCCAGCGTTACTTCACGAATAAACGTCGTGTTCCGAGAAAGCTGACTTCGAAGCCGCATACGCGTAGACGCAGGAACAGGGGTTTTTATTCATAAATACTTGGAACACCATTCATCCATTCCAAAATGAGCTGAGGCGCTAAGGACGATCGGCTAAAAACGTCACGTCCTGTGACAACGCCGACCCTACCCACATCGTGTGGGCATGAGGAAAGTGAGCGCTCTGGAGCGGAAATCAACATTGCCAATTCCGATGCCAAACAGACTTTTATACTTTTTAATTCAAAAGAGTGGTGCCCACCAATTTTTGGTAGGTACCACTCTTAATTTACTGGGTTTTTCCCCAGCCTCTTTCTATGGCTCCCTCATTTAATCTTACCAGTCTTTGACTGCTTTTCGTTCTCCCTTAAAGTTGCCTTTTTTAGCAAAGCGGCGTTCAAGCTCTGCCTCGACTGCACTTAATGGCACATTTTGTTCAGCCAATAAGACAAAATTATGATAAATAAGATCGCTTGTTTCATTAATGAGTTCTTCTTGACTTTGATTTTTTGCTGCGATTACCACTTCCCCTGCTTCTTCAATCACTTTTTTCCCAATTTTATCGGTTCCCTTTTCAAGTAGATAATTGGTATACGAGTTTTCAACAGGATGGGTTTGGCGATCAAGTATTTCATCCATAACGGTATGATAAATCCCTTGTTCTTTAGAAGCAGTGGATTCTGAATGCAGCGGTTCGAGTGTTTTCGTGTCCAAGTTATATTCTTGGAAGAAACAAGAGGGGGCACCAGTATGACAGGCTGGCCCTAATGGCTCCACACGAATGAGCAACGTATCCTGATCGCAATCCACTAAGATTTTTTTGACCCTTTGTTTGTTACCACTTGTTGCGCCCTTATGCCATAACGCTTGACGAGAGCGCGAATAAAACCATGTTTCCCTCGTCTCACACATTTTTTCAAAGGCTTCTTCATTCACATATGCCAGCATTAATGTTTGTTCAGTTTGGTCATCAATGACGATGGCTGGAATTAAACCTTTAGAGAAGTTCAACGGCACGGATGCTCACTCCTTCCTTTTGACACAAGCTTTTGACCTCTGAAATAGAATGGGTACGATCATGAAAAATAGAGGCGGCTAAAGCAGCGGAGACATCGGTTTCTTTAAACACTTCAGCAATATGTGCAGGCTTACCACATCCCCCGGATGCTATCACAGGGATTTTCACGGCATCAATAATAGCTTGCGTTAAAGGAAGATCAAAGCCTTCCTTTACACCATCTTGATCAACACTCGTTAACAGAATCTCCCCGGCACCAAGGGCTTCCGCTTGTTTGGCCCATTCAATCGCGTGAATACCAGCATCCTTTTTGCCGCCATGGGTCATGACGTGCCAAGAGCCATCGGGAAAGGCTTTCGCATCAATGGCCACGACAATGCACTGGGCACCAAAGCGATAGGAAGCTTCCCTGATCAACTCTGGGTGTTGTACAGCTGCTGAGTTCATCGCCACTTTATCAGCACCTGCTTTTAGAAGTGTGGTCACATCTGCAATTGTTCGGACACCACCACCAACGGTAAAAGGGACAAAAACATTTTCAGCCGTTTTTCTGACGATATCAATGAGTGTTTGGCGCCCTTCGTTCGTTGCTGAGATATCTAAAAAGATGATTTCGTCTGCTCCTTCGTTAGAATAAGCCATTGCTAATGCAACAGGATCACCAACCACTCGCAATTCAATAAAATTAGTACCCTTAACCACCTTACCGTCTTTAACGTCTAAACAAGGAATAATGCGTTTGGCAATCATAAAGGAGCCTCCTCTAACCTTATACGCCCTTCATAGAGGGCCTTTCCTACAATCGCTTCCTCTATACCAATCTCCTCAAGGGCTCGTAGGTCGTCTGGAGTTGTTATGCCACCAGAAGCAACAATTGTGGCACTCACTGCTGTACTCAACGCTTGTAACTCCTCTAAATTCGGCCCCTTCATTGTCCCATCTTTTGATATATCAGTATAGATGATTCTTTGGACACCTAAATCCTCCATTTGTTTAGCAAAATCGATATAATTGATGGTACTGACCGTTTCCCAGCCTTTTGTCGCGACTTGTCCATGGAGCGCATCGATCCCAATGATGATGGCGTCTTTATAGGTGCTTAGCGCAGCTTTTGTAAACGCATGATTCTCTAACGCTCCCGTACCAAGAATAACTTGAGATACGCCACTAGAAAGATAGCGCTCAATTGTCTCCAGTGAACGAATGCCTCCACCTACCTGAATAGGAAGGGTCGCCTTTTTTGCTAAGCGGGCTATCAGCTCAAACTGTTCGGCATGTCCTGAACGCGCGCCGTCCAAATCAACGATGTGAATACGCTTTGCTCCGTCCTCCATAAATTTAACCAATTGTTCTTCTGGATCATTAGCAACTTGAGTCGATTGATCAAATTTACCCTGATATAACCGAACACATTGTCCCTCAATCAGATCGATGGCCGGAATAATTTTCATACACTCACCGCTTCCTTTAAAAAAAGTTTCAGTAATTCTCTTCCGTAGATGCCGCTCTTTTCTGGATGAAATTGCATACCGTAAATATGGCCTTGCTTCACAATTGCCGTTACTTCAGTGCCATAATCCGTAGTCGCGACGATATGAGCAAGAGACGTCTTTACCGCAAAAGAATGAACAAAATACACGTGCTTATCATTTAAGGGCAAAAATTCTTGATGTTCAGGAAGAACACGAAGTGTATTCCAACCCATATGTGGTAAAATATATGGGGTTTCGATTTTGCTTACCTTACCAGGTATAAGATCTAAACCTGCTGTTTTCTGACCCTCTTCCCCTTCAGAAAAAAGTAATTGCATACCTAAACAAATCCCTAGAAAAGGGGTTGTTTTCGCCATGTGACGCAGTGGCTCCCTTAATCCGCGCTTCTTGATTTCCTCCATTGCTGTGGGAAACGCACCGACACCTGGAAGGATGATGTGACTGGCTTGCTTTAATGTTGCGCTATCATCAGTGACCACAACGTCATGCCCCAAATGTTTTAAAGCCATTGTCACGCTAGCGATATTCCCCATTCCATAATCTACAATGGCGATCATTCAAGGACCCCCTTTGTTGAATTTACACCTTCAATGGTTGGGTCAATCATGATCGCTTTAGAGAAGGCCCGACCAAATGCTTTAAATAAAGCTTCGATTTGATGGTGAGTATTCGTGCCATAAAGTACACGGGCGTGAACAGTCATCGCCGATTGAAAGGCCACCGCTCTGAAGAATTCTTCAACAAGTTCAGTGTCGAATTGACCAAGCTTTGGATTCGATAAGGTGGCATCAAAATGTAGGTAAGGGCGTCCGCTAATATCAATGGCAACAAAGCCAAGACTTTCATCCATCGGGACATATTCAGAACCATAACGGGTGATCCCTGTCTTGCTTCCCAGAGCCTCACGAATCAGCTGCCCAATAACAATGCCAACATCTTCAACTGTATGATGACTATCGATGTGTAGATCGCCACTTGCTTTCACTTCCAAGCCGATTCGTCCATGTCTAGCAAATAATTCGAGCATATGATCAAAAAAACCAACACCTGTGTTCATACTCACTCGCGATGGCTCATCAAGATTAAGCGTAACCTCGATGGCCGTTTCATTGGTTTGGCGTGACTTTGTTGCACTTCTCATTTTCCGACTCCCCTTCTGTTTAACCGTGCTTATCTATCTAAAAATCTCATTCGTACGGCTCGTGCATGCCCCTCCAGCTGTTCTTCAGTGGCAATGGTCTCGATGTAAGGGGCTGCCTGTTCAAGCGCTTCCTTTGAATAATAGAGAAAAGTTGTCTTTTTCACGAAATCGTCCACAGATAATCCAGATGCAAAGGCCGCATTGCCTTGTGTCGGCAAGACATGATTTGGACCGGCAAAATAATCACCAAGTGGCTCAGGGGTGTAATGTCCTAAAAATACGGAGCCTGCATTTTGTACCTTACCTAATAATTGTAATGGCTCCTGACATTGGATCTCCAAATGCTCTGGAGCCAAAGCATTTGCCAGCTCAAAAGCGGTATCGATTGACGTCACCAAGACAAGCGCGGCATGCTCGAGTAAGGAAGCTTTGGCAATCACTTGACGTGGCAATGTCTGTAATTGCTTTTCTAGCTCCTTCTGTGTCGCTTCAATTAAGGACTGTGATGTTGTAAATAAGAAGACACGCGATCGCTGATCATGCTCGGCCTGGGCAATTAAGTCTGCCGCAACACATCGTGCCTCAGCAGTGTCATCAGCTATAATAGCCACTTCTGAAGGCCCGGCAATCATATCAATACCAACATCCCCATAGACCAGTTTTTTGGCAGCAGCAACATAGGCATTACCAGGTCCCACAATCTTATTGACAGGTCTGATCTTTTCAGTACCGTAGGCTAGGGCAGCAATTGCCTGTATCCCCCCTATTTTATAAATGGTTTGAATCCCCGCGATATCAGCGGCCACACATAATACAGGGGCAATGGTTTCGCCGTTACGAGCCGGACTCGTCATGACTATCTCCTCGACCCCAGCAATTTTAGCAGGAATGGCATTCATTAAAACGGTTGATGGATAACTTGCCGTCCCACCTGGAACATATAACCCTACACGTTCAAGCGGGCGAAACAATTGTCCACTCATGATGGATTCAGTTGCTGTCATCATTCTTGATTGCTGCAGCTGTTTTTGATGGAAAGACGTGATATTTTCAGCCGCTTTTTTTAAGGCGGCAATGATTTCAGGTGATACACTTTGCCAAGCCTTTTCTTTCTCCGCATCCGTTACAGTCCACTGTTCTGGGAGGCCACCATCTAGCTCTCTCATATATTTTTCCAGAGCTTGTTGCCCATTTTTTTGAATGTCTTGTATGATCACTTCAGCTGTGGCAAGAATGTCAGGATCCATTTTATTAGAACGCGAGACTTGCAAATAGCGCTCTGTAAATGTTTTTCTATCATAGATTTGAAGAAACATGACGCGGCTCACTCTCCTTATCGATGGCTTCTATAAACGGCAGCATTAGTGAACGCTTGACCTTTAAGGAGGAGCGGTTGGCAATACAGCGCGCGGAAAACCGCATGAATTCCTCTTTAACGACAAGCCCATTTTCCCTTAGTGTTGTCCCTGTTTCAACAATGTCAACAATATCATCGGCTAAACCAAGTAGCGGAGCCAGTTCTACAGAGCCCTCTAATTTGACTAAATCAACAGACTCCCCTTTTTCCTGAAAAAAGGAACGCGCAATATTAGGATATTTAGTGGCTATCGTTCGTTTTCCTTCCGGCGCTTCCTCGGTTGGAATGCCCGCCAGTGCCATCCGACAAATACCAAAGGGTAAGCCAATTAAATTGAAAACATCAGGCTGATATTCTGTGAGTATATCCTCACCCACAATTCCCAAATCTGCAATGCCGTTTTCAACATAGGTAGCGACATCGACACCTTTAGCAAAAAAAACTTTAAAATGATCCGTTTCAACACATAGCTTTCGGCCTTTTTCAATGAGCGGGGTGACATCAAAAGCACGCTGTTCTAAGTAGTCTAAGCATTGCTCCTCTAATCGCCCTTTTGTCAATGCAATGCATAATTTCATTGGTGAATCACCTCAATCGCTCCGTTTTTCTTAACAATCTGTAAGACTAGATCATACGTTTTGGCTTCGTCTCGTTCAAACTGGATGTCGATAATACAATCCCCGTATTCTTGCAATAATAGCTCGGCTTCAGCAAGTGTATCGATGCTTGCAAGTAAGCAAATACGCTTTTGATTTGAGCGTGCTTTTATATGATGGACCAATTCGTCAACATCGAAGGCTAAGCCGACTGCCGTTCTTTTTCTTTCATATTGATCATAAAGCCGATCATAGCGTCCGCCTGAGAATAATGTGGTTCCTTTTGTTTGAGAAAAACCTCTGAACATAATACCCGAGTAATAAGGAAGGTTTTTTACCCGACCTAAATCAATTAAAATCTGATTCATTCCAATGTCTTGCAGTACTTTAACAATGGTTTTGAGATGGTCGATAATCCCTAATAGTTCCGAATGATTCGACCAATGGGTGGCATAGCGATCCAATATCTCTGTTGAACCAAAGGCATTGATCAGTTCAACTAACTCTTCTGCATGCTGCTGATTACTATGCTGTTTTGCAATCTTGAAAACCTGATCTTTATTTTTATCATGCATTGCTTGGCGAAGCTGCTCACTGACCTTATCGGTAAGCTGCATCGCTAATGTCAGCTGTTCAAAAAAACCTGTATGTCCTAGTTCTATATAATAAGGCTCACACTGAATTTCCTTTAAAAATTGTTTGGCTAGGAATAGGCATTCAAACTCTCCCAAAGTTGGATCAGTGTCTACAACCTCAATGCCAACCTGTCTATACTCCATACCAGGTTTATCCCGTTGGAAAACCGAACCTTGGTAAGCCCATTTTTTACAATGTGAATGATCATTGGCTAACGCACGGGCAATGGCAATGGTCCAATCCGGTCTTAACACTTCGATTTCCCCATCCTCATCAAACCATTTAAGCATCGATTGCAGCTTCATGCCGATGAAAGGATTAGTAAAGGTTTCTGCATACTCAACCACGGGGGTTGAAATCGTATTGAAACCACGTATCGTCGTTGTCCTGTGAAACTTTTCAAAGATTTCTAGTCTCTGGTTCACGATTAAACCTAAAGCATCTTGACTTCCTGAAGGTAACTGCATCATCCATGTCCTTCCTATTTGACATTGTTTAACACTTTAGTTAGATGAAGAATTAAAATATTTGTCTCATCATATCATAGTCTTTTCTTACACGTCAATGGGTTTGAACAAAAAGTGTTTGAGTGCTTTTTAACATTTATTAGGACTGTTAATAGTATAAAGGAAAAGTCCATCTAATTAAAAGAGATTTACATAAATATTCTGTATGTTTGAAAAAAATAGTAGTTCGCTACAAGCTGTTGTTCATGGAAAAACCGAACACATCACAACTTCAATTGAATGTGTTCGGCGCTTATGTGTAATATTAGTATTTATAGCTTTGCGAGAGGAACTAATAAGGGGATTCTATTGAAGGCCTTTGGACAAGCGATCAGAAGGCAAGCTTAAATAAAGAGCGTTTGCTCACGCCTACCTTCCTTATAAAAAGGTTTTGCTATACCATCGTTGGGCTGCATGAAGCTCTGTTTGTGTCAGTTGATGGCCGCCTTCTTCCCAGTGAAGTAAAACCTTGGCATCCGCCTGTATTAAAATATCTTCTAATTCAAGGGTTTCTTCCTGGGGAATAAGCGGGTCACGACGCCCAGCACCAATGAATACAGGTGTCCCTGCTAGCTTAGGAAGAGAAAGACCCCGCCTTGGAACCATGGGATGGCAGAGTATCGCTCCTTTTAAAGCCTCTTGATAGTGGAACAGTAAGCTTCCAGCAATATTGGCACCATTTGAAAAACCTAATGCGACAATGTTCTTACGATTAAACGTATACTGCTTAGCGGCATCGTCTAAGAAATCATTGAGCTCTTTTGTTCGATAGATCAGATCCTCTTCATCAAATACACCCTCAGCTAAGCGCCTAAAAAAGCGTGGCATCCCCTGTTCACTGACATTACCGCGTACGCTTAATACCGCTGCTTGAGGATCGATATAAGCTGCTAATGGCAGTAGATCCCGTTCATTTCCACCTGTCCCATGAAGGAGCAATAAAACTGGATGTTCAGGCTGACCTTCTTTAAATAGATGAATCATGTATCTGGACTCCTTTGAGATTCATTTGATTTTATTTGATTATCTCGAATTCAAGATAATATGTCAACTCTTCTGCTCGTGCGCATAAAGCATAGACATGACATTTTTCTGTTAAAAATGCAAAATCCTCTTTACTTTTTAATAATTTCAAGGATATAATAATTTATGGATTATGAGAATTGTTAAAGAAAGCGTGGTGTGTGTCATGAGAGACCTTAAAGAAATGTCACGAACTTGCACAAAAGAATGGCACGAGACCACAGCCTTTATAAACAATTCTGCAGACCTCCATAAATCATTTCCGAAAAATTGAGGACTATAGAATAAAGCACCCATGGGCTGTTTAACACGCCCATGGGTTTTTTGCGTCTAGTCGATGGATGAGGTGAAAGTATGAAATTATTCTTAGACATGTTTTGGTATTTTAAACAAGAAAAGTGGAGGTATATTTTCGGTATTATTTTATTAATGTGTTCTAGTTTGATGAGTATGGTTCCTCCTTATGTTGTTGGGATCATCGTTGATGCCATCCGTACCCATACCCTCACATCAGCTGCATTGATTAAATGGATGAGTTTATTGGTTGCTTCAGGGTTGGCTGCTTATGGCTTTGGCTATGGATGGCGCATGTATATATTTGGTTCCTCCATGCATCTGGCAAAGCTATTGCGTGATCGTCTTTATAAGCACTTTACTACAATGACTGCCGGATTTTTTGGCAGACGTCGAATCGGCGATTTAATGGCCCATGCGACCAATGATATTCGCGCTGTACAAGAAGCAGCAGGCGACGGCATTCTGATGCTTGTGGATTCACTCACTATGGGGGCGATGGTCATCGTTTCGATGTCTGTCATCATCGATTGGCGTCTGACTATTATCGCTTTGCTTCCTATGCCAATTATGGCATGGGCGGTGAACTATTACGGCTCCTTGCTTCATAAAAATTTTCACAAAGCGCAAGCTGCTTTTTCTGAGTTAAATGATCGCGTACAAGAAAATATTTCTGGCGTTCGCGTCATCAAGGCTTTTGGGCAAGAAGACGCTGAAAAAGAGAACTTTAGGCAGCAATCAGAGGATGTTGTTAATAAAAACATTAAGGTGGCTAAAATAGATGCTTTATTTGACCCCACCATCACCTTTATTGTCGGTCTCTCCTATTTCTTAACGCTCCTCTTTGGCGCGATCTTTGTTGTCCATCATTCCATAACGATTGGAGAGCTTACCAGCTTCACTTTGTATCTTGGACAGCTTGTCTGGCCAATGCTGGCGTTTGGTATTTTGTTCAATATTGTTGAGCGTGGAAGAGCGTCCTATGACAGAATTCAAGCCTTGCTTAAAATTAAGCCAGAAATCACTGACCAACCAGAGGCACTGGAAGCTATTCCTACAGGAGATGTTCATTATGCGATCCATACTTTTTCTTATGGAGAATCAAACGCCTCAGTACTTGAAGCGATTGACTTTACGATTAAGCAAGGTGAGACCATTGGCATTGTTGGCAAAACAGGAAGTGGTAAATCGACGCTGATCAAATTGCTATTGCGAGAAATGGACTGTCATGATGGCGATATATTGATTGGTGGAACGTCTATTTATCGTTATACAATGCACAGTTTGAGATCAGCCATCGGCTATGTGCCACAAGATCATTTTCTATTCTCAGCTAGTGTTGCTGAAAATATTGCCTTTGCTAAACCAGAGGCCAGCCGTGAGGAGATCATTCGTGCGGCTAGGCTTGCTCATATTCATGAGGATATTTTGAATTTTAAAGAAGGCTATGAAACCGTTGTCGGCGAGCGCGGTGTCACCATGTCTGGCGGTCAAAAGCAACGTATCTCCATTGCCCGTGCCCTACTCATGAATCCGGAAATCTTAATACTCGATGATTCTTTGTCAGCTGTTGATGCCCGCACAGAAGAGGCCATTCTTCATTCATTAAGGCACAACCGTGAAAATAAAACGACTTTTATAACCGCGCATCGTCTGAGTGCCATTCAACATGCCGACCTGATTATCGTTTTAGAAGATGGAAAAATTGTGGAAAGAGGTACTCATGCCACGTTAATGACAGATGACAAATGGTATGCCACCATGTATCGTCGGCAACAGCTGGAATCTTTTGTTGCACAAGGAGGGATGTCTTCATGAACGAAAATTATCCAAGAGAAAATCTCACACGCAAGCATGTGTTAAGGCGTTTATTGAGGTATACAGCACCTCATAAAAAGCAATTGTTATTTGCTTTTATAATTTTAATACTTGCAACAGGAGCGGATGTACTGGGCCCTATCGTAGCCAAAATCTTTATTGATGATTTTCTAACCCCCAGACGCTTCGATGGGCAACCGTTGACCCTTTTGGCGGTAAGCTTTGTTTGTCTTTATGTCTTTACAGCTCTCTTTCATTACTTGCAATTGATTAATTTTCAAAAAGTAGCACTGAAGATCATTCAACAGCTTCGTGTGGATGTGTTTAATAAAGTCCAGCATCTTGGCCTGTCCTTTTTTGATAAAACGCCTGGTGGGAGCTTAATTTCACGAATAACAAACGATACTGAAGCGATTAAAGAGCTGTTTGTCACAGTCCTTTCTACCATCGTTCAAAGCACTGTTTTTCTCATTGGCATCTTTATTGGGATGTTCGCACTTAATGTAAAACTTGCAGCCTATTGCTTAATCATTCTTCCTGTTTTATTCGTCCTTATGTATCTGTATCGACGTGTAAGCTCGGTCATTTTTCGGGTGACTCGCGAAAAACTCAGTCAATTAAATGCCCGATTAAATGAATCTCTGCAGGGAATGGCTATTATTCAAGCGATGCGCCAAGAAAAAAGGCTTCGGAAGGAATTCGACCACATTAATACAGAGCATCGCGACGCTTCTCTTAAAAATATTAAATTAAATAGTTTGCTCCTACGTCCAGCCGTACAACTTATCTATGTATTAGGTATTGTTTTAGTGTTAAGTTATTTTGGAATTCAGTCCTTCCACCTCTCAGTTTCTATCGGTGTTATCTTTGCCTTCGTCAACTATCTCGATCGTTTCTTTGAGCCTGTCAATTCCATGATGCAACAGCTCATGAATTTTCAACAAGCCACTGTTTCTGCTGAGCGTGTCTTTGGTCTATTAGATGAGACTGAGCTTGCTCCTACTCAAGAAGGTCAATCGGCTCATAGGATCTCCGCAGGAAACATCGAGTTTAAAAACGTGAGCTTCTCTTATGACGGGAAAACAGAAGTGTTAAAAAACATTAACTTCACAGCGCGTCCTGGAGAAACGGTAGCACTTGTTGGTCATACTGGCAGCGGAAAAAGCTCCATTATCAACCTGCTGATGCGATTCTATCCCATTGAAAAGGGCGACATTCTCATCGACGGGAAATCATTAAAAACATTCTCGGATCAGGAACTGCGAGCAAAAGTTGGCTTGGTTTTACAGGACCCCTTTATTTTTGCTGGTGATGTCAAATCCAATATCCGATTAAATAATGCTTCAATCAGCGACGAGGCAATTAAAACTTCCGCCCAATTTGTGCAAGCTGATCGCTTTATTGCCAAACTGCCAAAAGGTTATGATGAACCCATTGGTGAGCGTGGTTCAACCTTTTCCAGTGGTCAAAGGCAATTGCTTTCCTTTGCACGTACGATGGCCATTGATCCAAAAATACTTGTTTTGGATGAAGCGACAGCGAATGTTGATACAGAAACCGAAGAAGCGATTCAAACCGCACTTGAGAAAATGAGAAAAGGGCGAACGACTATCGCTATCGCTCACCGCTTGTCTACTATCCAAGATGCCGATCAAATTTTGGTCCTGCATCACGGAGAAATCGTAGAAAGAGGCAATCATCAAGAACTCTTAAGCCAAAAAGGACTTTACCATAAAATGTATCTTCTTCAGCAAGGTGAAGCTGAAGTGACAGCTTAAGCCCCCCGCTCTAATGGGAAGTAGCAAAGCAAGTCTGGTGTTGGATGATAGAAAGAAATAGGCTCCATTTGACCGAATAACGTCATCAAAAAAGTATGTTTCATATCATAGGGAAGTCGAACGCATTCACAATCTGGAAGGTATGCGTTCGACTTTTTGAGTGAATCATGAAGCGCTCCGTCAAAATCTTTCGCTTTCTGCAGGCACGAGCTCAGTTAATTTAGGAATGGAACGATTAAGTATAGACATGGTAGCGCGCATTAGGAACTCGATCAAGAAAGTGGCTTTTCTCTCCAATTGATATGAGATGTAGCTCATGCATAGCACGTGTACATGCTGTATAAAAGAGCTTCCTCTCTTCTTCTCGCTCATAATGTGTTCTTGAGGCATTCGTCACAATGACAGCGTCAAATTCGATCCCCTTGGCCAAGTAAGCGGGCAAAATCACAAGGCCTTTTTCGAAGTGGCTTGTTTTTTTCGTCATCATGCGGACCGGAAGTTCTCCTTTGAATGCTTGATAAAGTCTATCACTTTCCAAGGCTGTTTTAGTAATCAATGCGATGGTTTCATAGCCCTTTGCTTCTATCATACGCACGCGTTCCTTAATGAGAGACTGCTGTGACTCTGCAGTACCAAAGGTTAAAGTCGGAAATTCACCATGACGATTAAACGCTTCAATCCTATCCTCTTGGTTTACAATTGGACTGGTAAATTGAGTGATCTCGAATGTTGAACGATAACTCTTGTTAAGCAGAATACGCTGTGTGGTGCCTAATTGATAGCGTTCTTCAGCAAATAATGCATGCACATTAGTCGTCTGCGGGTAAATCGCTTGATTAAAATCACCAAGAACAGTCCATCTGCTTTTTGGAAAAGCCGCTTTAAGCAAGGCCAATTGAAACGGCGTATAGTCTTGTGCTTCATCTAAAAAAATATGTCGAATTGACGCGTGATGACTTTGTTTAATTAAATGGCTCTTCAAATAAACAAAAGGTGCGGCATCTTCAAAATACAGCTGATGGGATTGGATATGCTCAATGGATTGGGCTGCAATCTGTTCCCATGAAGCTTCCGTATCTACCTTCATCATCTCAAATAACTGCTGATAGAGTGCGCTGAGGTGAATAAATTTAAGCTGCTTGATCTTTCTCATTAAGGGTTTAAAGTGACGGCGAACAATATATTGGCTTAACCACTGTTGTTCCCTTTCATGATCGTCAAAGCTATCCTCTCGATTCCCGTAGGTTTCTTCCAGTTCTTGAAAAGCTTTTAAATAGGCTTCCTTACTTAGCAATTCAATTTCTTCCTCTACCCAGACTTGGGTTCGCTCACGCTTCGCATGTTTTCTAAGCGCTTTGATGAGCCACTGCTGAACATTTTCGATGCGTGTCGCTATAGATTGGTGAGGATCTAGAGAATAAAAATAATCAGAGATCGCGTGAGCAGAAATTAACGTTTTATCACGAAAAACAATGTTTTTAAAACGCATGCCCTCGGTTGCTAACCTTGTAAGATAGTCATCCATGAGTGTTTTAAAGTTGAGACTGGACTTTAGTTTGATCCCTGCCATTCTTACCTTATAATTTGGATCAGATTCATCCAATGAGAGCGTGTACTCTATTTGTTGAAAAGGATCTTCGACTGCCAAAGCTTCACCTATCTGACTGTCTAAATAGTGATAAAAGGTCGTTTGCTCCATGTTTTCCTCCCCCAACTCAGGAAGGACTGAAGCAACATAACTATTGAACAGAGGATTAGGTGAGAACAGCAAAATATTACTGGCAGTCAATGTCTCGCGATATCTATATAATAAGTAAGCAACCCGTTGAAGAGCTGCTGAGGTCTTGCCACTGCCGGCAGCCCCTTGTACGATGAGCAATGGACTCTTATCGTCCCGAATGATCTGATTTTGCTCTTTTTGAATCGTCGCAACAATGCTCTTCATCTGTGTATCTGAATGATGGCCGAGCACTTCCTGCAGTAATTCATCACCGATTGTCACTCCGGTATCAAACACACCCTTAATCTGACTGCTCCGAATAATGAATTGTCGTTTCAGCTCCATGATACCTTTTATTTTCGACTCGGGGGTTTGATATTCTGCCTCACCAGGAGAAAAGTCGTAATAAAGACTGGAGATAGGTGCACGCCAATCGTAGATCAGAAAATCCTCATTCTTTTCATCCATTAAAGAAGCGATACCCAAATAAATAGACTCAGCTTTGTCCTCGCTCTCTTCTTTAAAATCAATGCGTCCAAAATAAGGATTCTCTTTCAATCGTTCAAGTGTCTTCAATTCTTTATAATACTGTTTATGGCTTCTTTCCCGTTCAGCTAACATTTCTGATTGTTGTTTAATACTGGCATGAGATTCTATGATATCATCAGGTTCATCGATATTTACTGTGACATCCTCCCAGAAATTCTTACGAAGGCCTATGATATCTCCTTTAAGACCTTCGGTGCTTTGAGTTAGAGCTTTAGCTTTTTCATCAATAACGTCCACAACGTGATCCACTCTTTTTTGTTCTTCCAACCACTGATTTTTTTCAATTGCCATACAGACATTCCCTTCTCTTGTAAGGTGATCGGGTGTAGTGCTAAAAAGACTTTATAAGTAATAACTTAGGCCGTTCGCTGTCAAACCCTTGAGCGTTAAGCTAAGTTCTCCCCACATTATTTAAAAAGATAACTTCTTTCCGTATTATAGTTTATGGATAACGGAGCCTCTTAAGTGCTTATAATGCCTACAAGCACAAAAATTGACGCATAAAGGTTGACAGATAAAAAAAATTAAGTTATAATTTATATTGGATAAATATAAATTTGTAATTATATTATTAAGAGACCAAATCCATCATATAAAAAAGTTACATAAAAAGCAAGTAAAAAAGTTTGGCAATCGCCAAACTTTTTTTTACTCATAATTGAAAGCGTTCCTTTATAGTGAGCGCTGCAGCCTTGGCACTCATACTTGAGTTGTCTATCCTCAGATAATTTTTCTCGGTGATTTCGCCTTCCAAAGAATTTAATCTCATCGTTTCCATAGTGCTTAATAAATGATGTTCGGATTCAGCAATATTGCGCTTAGTTGGTTTATGTTGCAGACGATGCACTGTCCGATTTCGTTTTAATCGTTCTTCAACAGGGGCTTCTAATTCTACAAAATAAATTTCTATGCCCTCAGCGCGAAAGATTTGGCATATTTTTTCAACACTATCCCAATCTTTTCTATCATTAAAGGCCCAAACCGTTGTAAAAATCATCCCGTAAAGATCACTCTTGGCCGTTGTTTTAAAAATCTCTTCACGAATCAAGTGGCAAAGTCGCCACATTTCTGAGCTATACCCAAATAAAGGAACGAGTAAATCGATGGTCATATGATTGTGAAAGCATTTCAAATCGGTTATCTTTGCAAGCTCCTGCCCTACCGTCATCTTCCCGACAGCTTGTGGGCCAAATAACAGGACAAACTTCATTGGTACTCCTCCTCATACATGATCTATCAATAGCATACTGAATTCATTCGCCTATACCACTGTAATACACCATGATGATATGAGCCAAAAAACATTCAGAAGTATAAAAATCCAGCAATCAAGCAAACTGATAGATATACATCAAAGTGGGGTGACATCAATGGGATGGTTTAATAAATTTTCAGAGTGGAACACAGCAAGACAAGAAAAGCATCGCTCTGAAATGGAAACTTTGGGCCTATGCCCAGATTGTAATGGACGTGGGTTCATACCTGTAAGCGGTTTGGAATACACACAGCCTTTCGACTGTCCAGGCTGTAACGGCACAGGCTTATATAGTGAATGGGATGGGGAAACTGAATAACCCATCCCCATTACACTAGTTCTCTTCCCATTCCTTATAAAAGTTGTCTAAATACTCCAGCATAAAGCGATGACGCTCCTCAGCCAGTTGTTGACCATATGCCGTGTTCATTGTAACTTTCAATTTTAGTAATTTTTCATAAAAATGGTTGATCGCCGTGCTTTTCTCATTGCGATAAGCGGCATGGGTCAAATGCTCTCGAACCGTTATGGATGGGTCATAGATGAGCTGGCCTCTAGCTCCGGAATAAGCGAAGGTTCTCGCAATTCCAATAGCTCCTAGAGCATCAAGGCGATCCGCATCCTGAACAACCTTTCCCTCTAAAGTTTGCATTGGCTGCCGTCCGCCGCCTTTAAAAGACATCGTCTGGATAATCGCCAATATATGCTGTTGATCCTCAATATCGATACCATGCTCCTTAAGCCACAGCTCAACTTTCTGAAGACCCGTCTCTTCATTATCGTTTAATTTTTCATCTGCGACATCATGTAACCAAGCCGTCAATTCACAAATAAAGGCATCCGCCTGTTCTTCAGCAGCCAAGCGCTTCGCCAGCTTCGCTACTCGCCAAACATGCCACCAATCATGGCCACTCGGATCACCACCAAGCTCAGATCGAGCAAAGGCTTTGGCCTTATTAATTATTTGAAGCTTTTCCAACGTATCCCCTCCATCACACAAGTGTAATTTAAACATAATTTAGGCGTCTGAATTCCTCATCTCTCGTTCTCTCCTATGTTACTATTTTTTTCTACACATCCATTTAAGACCTTTAAGTGTTGCCAGCGATTCATCGCCGCGGCTACCTCATGGATTCTTGGCCTCGCCAGCTCCCCTGGATGACCGTTAAAAGCAGAAAATGAAGCCAGGCCGTCTATTTCAATTTGTTTCTGGATGCGCTCGAGTAAGTCACGTAACGATAGTGTAGAGGCTCCACGATTAAAGTGTCTTTCGATAAAAGAGAAGATTTCAGCAATCATCCGAGTCTGACTTGGATGGACCAATTGTTCCACAGCCTCAAGATGAATTGAACTTTTGCCATACTGAATAGTGGCTGGATGATGTACCTTACTCAGTTGCTTATGGCCAACTTTACTGTTGAAGCAGCTAAAATCAAGCGACCTCGATTGGAGATTGCCAAAGGGACACGGATCTTCCGATTGACGCGCGCTCTTCATTTGCCTTGCGATGGTCTTTGCTTTATCAGTGACATCATAGGCGAGAAAATGTTCCATTTTAATCACAGTGTCAGCTACATCAAAATAATCTCCTGATCCACCCATTACCAATATTGTTGACACTTTGTGCACATCAAACAATGGTTGAATTTTATCAATAAAGGGCGTGATCGGTTCATCGTCTTTATGGATGAGAGCCTGCATGCGCGCATCTCGAATCATAAAATTTGTTGCACAGGTATCTTCGTCTAGTAGCAACGTCCTCGTACCAACCTCAAGCGCTTCAACAATGTTGGCAGCCTGCGATGTACTTCCACTGGCGTTATCCGTGGTAAACCGCTCGGTATCTCCTGCAATCGGAAGATGATTAATAAATGGAGAAATATCGTCCTTACGTACTGATCTGCCGTCTTCAGAACGAATTTTTACTGCAGTAGGATCGGTCAGTACAAATTCACGGCCATCCCCTTTGATATGGTAGTAGACCCCTTTTTCAATGGCTCTCAGCAACGTGCTTTTTCCATGAAATCCACCACCGACAATCAAAGTAATCCCCTGTTTTATGGCCATGCCTTTTATGGGGACCTTTTGATGAGGAACTGGGATCGCCACTTCCAAGCTCGCCGGTGATTGAAATGGAATCACCGGCGAATCACGTCGTGGCCGATCGCTCACACCACTTTCTCGTGCTAAAATCGCTTGATTACCGATAAAAGCGATAAGATTGTGCTGCTTCATATACTCTCGAATCGCCACTTGTTTGTCTATGAGCTGAACGTGATCCTGCAACAGTTCTTCCTTCAGAGCAAAAATAGACTGATTGAGCACCTGAGGAATCACTTCAAAAAAAAGCCTGATGGCTTGTTGACCAAGTATACGTCTGCCATTTGCAGGGAGACCCACTGAAAGGCAAAGTGTAATGGTTGTCTTATTAATCTGAACAGCCGTTCTTTCTAAAATTTCCTGACCAGGAGGATCAATGGATAGTGCACCACTTTTACCCGTCCCTTTTACGTTTATGTTTATTGAGGCGAGCGTACGATGGATCTCCCGAAGAAAGACATCCTCACACATCATTTTCTGAGTTTTTGTTTGCATACATTTATTAGAAATTGCCGTTTCCTCTCTTGAAACGCGTATTCTGATTTTAGAAGGTGAGGCAAAGGGATCACCTTGTACAGCATCAATCACAAGATTAAACTTAGGAAAGCGATAATCTCCTTTAATGCTTTTATAAGCTTTGTACCCTTTACCATCTATAATCATTAATTGTTCTCTCAACCTTTGAATAGCGGCTCCTCTCCTTTCCTAATGTTGGATATGTAGGTTATCGTAGCGCTATCCTGCCCCTTCGTCAAAATTGATATTCGTCATTAACTACTTGATAAGCCAATGAGTCCGCAATAGGATAATAACCGATTGCTTGATAGATCTTATTAGAGGTAGGATTGGCGAGATCTGTGTAAAGTGTGCAATATGTAAAGCCCTGTTTCAGAAGCTTTTCACTCAATGCTTTTACACAGCTTGAGGCATAACCATGTCCCCTGTGTTCAGGAGGTGTATAGACTAAAGTCACGGTAATGCCATTATCCGTTGGTCGCGAGCATTTTGCCATGGATACAGGCTGTCCGTCTACTTCCCACACATGGATGGCTTCAGCCGCAATGCCGAGCTTAACCTGTTGCTTGACTTTCTCTTCGAGGATCGCTTCGTTAAGTGCTTCAAGTGAAAAAGCCGTATACCACTTCTCAATGTACTGACTATCCCTCAGCTTCGCCACTCGCAAATGGCCAAGACACACTTCTATTGGTTGAACACGATCCAAGCGATAGATCCGCTGCTTCATCTTTACCTCGGTTTTAACGCCAAACTTTTCTTCACACATGTGTACAAATGGATTGACGAGCTCGGCAGCTCCAATAAAGCCAGGCACGTGGACGTTACGAATACCCTCAAGGGCTATCGAGAGAGTTTCATCCAGAGCTTCATCAGACCCACAAATGATTAAATTTTGAGGAGGTGTCATCACTAAAACCAAACGTGGGTCTGCTTCTGAACCGACATAGGCCATCAGCGGGGGACTTTCAAGCAAGGTTGGTAAGTCACGATTGATCAAAGAATGGATAATGCCTAAGGGTAATTGATTGATGACCTCTTGCTTTAAAAGTAAACGCTCAACACGCGTATGAAATATCTGTGGGTCGTCAAATCTAAAAAAATCCATCTTTCCACTCTCCCACACCTTTATTAAATAATTCTATAATTTTTACATAATAGAATGTTTTTTACAAGATATTTTTAGAAAAATATTAATCTATATTGCCATTGGTGTTGTGGAGTGAGCCTTCTTTAACCCCTATGCTAAACTTCTCTTAAGAATTATTAACCTTATCTTAGTCAAAACAATTACTATTTTCAAATAAATATGATACGCTTAAGTAAGCTGAACACATGTATTAGAAAAGATTTGGAGGTGCTATGACATGTATGATGTCGTAATTATTGGTGGTGGTCCTGCTGGTCAAAGTGCTGCGTTATTTACCAGCAAGGCAGGCAAAGCCACACTTATCATTGATGACGCTAAAGGATTAACACAAAAAGCTTGGGTGCGTAATCACTACGGGGTTGACGATGTTGCTGGAGGTGACCTCGTTAAAGTCGGACACCAACAAGCCGCAAAATTTGGTACCGAATTCGTTAAAGCAAAGGTCAAAAATATCATTCAAAGCGGCGAAGGTTTCACAATTGAAACAGAAGAAGGAGAAAACTATCAGGCCCAACAGGTGATTTTAGCCACGGGCGCTAATCAAAAGCTTGCACAAGACATTGGATTAGAAACAAAAGATGGCCAAGAGCCTTATGTTAAAACGGTCATTGTAGTGGATGCCGAGGGACGCACGAGTCTAAAAGGCATTTGGGCAGCGGGAACTGCTGGTGGCGTTAGCGTCCATACCATCGTAACCAGCGGCGATGGTGCGCGAGTAGCTATCAATCTTCTGAGTGAATTGGAAGGCAAACGCTATGTCGATCATGATGTTTTAGATAAAAAAAAGTAATGTACTTAAAGCGTGCATAGAGAGCCGATTATAAATCCTTTTCTATGTACGCTTTTTTTGCAATGTCCAATATGAATGTAAAACAAGCATTGCATTTGTCGAATTTAAACGATCGTTTAAAAAATTGCCGATTGATGATCCCTTAAGCTATAAACTATAAAAATAAAAGATAGTCAGCAAATTCCCCTAGCAAAAAGCTGTCATGATTTCTAGTCCACACTCATAAATTCTAGTAGTCTACTAGGATAATGAGTGAGAGAAATGAAAATTACTTTAAACAATGGCCTCCCGATGGTCAGCTGCTCTATACAATATCAAAATAAAAGCTGCTATCTTGAGCACGTTTTAATTGACAGCGGCTGTGCGGTATCTGTCTTTGATCGCGACCAAGTGACTGCTATTGATCTTGAACCGTCTCGCGAGACACGCATCGTTCGTATGTACGGCATCGGTGGGCATAGTGAATGTTGCTTGGAAATGACAGCTGACCTTCTGGTTATTGATCAATGTCCTCTCACATCCTTCACCTTTCAACTTGGCACTTTATCTCACACTTATGGGTTTGATGCTATTTTAGGTATTGATTTTATGATAGCCGCTTCTTTAGTATTAGACTTAAAAGCAATGCAAGCTCATACTGCCTCAGCCAGACCATTTGATCGTGTTGAATCATTAGAATAACCCATTCAACTTCTGATTAACAATCCAGAGTTTTTCACAAAGGCTTGCACTCATACACTCAGTGCCATAGTGCTGCAATAAACAACTGAAAATCACTAGATGTTGACGGCTAAACGCCCCTTTATAGCCCTCTACTTCTGACCTACCAGTGACTTAAGCCCGTATTTAGATCCTTCTAGTTTTTGATATCATGTATTTGGAGCCACAACAAATTATTTGCTCTGTCCTAGCTGTTCATAAAACTCCTGCGCAGTGCAACCAAAAATCAATTCGTCGTGAAAGCTTCCCTGGCTATAAATCATCTGGCGCAGACGTCCTTCTAACTGAAAACCGAGATGTTCATGAAGCCGAATCGACGCTTTATTAAAACTATAAACATGGGCATTGACTTTTTGATAGCGAAGTTCATTAAAAAAATAGTTCATGAGAAGATGTATCGCTTCCTTCGCATAACCTCTTCGCCAATAGGGTCTAAAGATAGCCAAGCCATAATAAAAGGAGCCGTTGGTTTGATCGCTATTATAAGTCACTATAGTACCAGCAACCTGCTCGGTTTCCAGACTCTCAATGGCAAGCATCCAGTCATGCCCCTCTTTTTCCTTAAGCGCCTGTTCTTCCGCCCATTTTTGTGCAGCATCAGTCGACCGTGGTGGATAGATGATATCAGATAAGCGAGCGGCTTCGCTATCTTCATCATTGACATGAAATGCCTCCCAGTCTTGACTTTCAATCGCCCGCAAGATCACTTTTTGCCCCCTCCAAATATTCTTAACAGTCAACCCTCTTCCCCCCTTCACGGCTCTTCATTAATTAGGATAACAGCTATCATCCCCAGTCTACTTATTTGGCTTTATACCCTTTAAAATAAATTGGATAGTTTCCTCGAGCTCTTCATTCAAGTATTCAAAGCAACACTATTCTGCTGCCTATTCCTATGGGATTGTTCCATCACTTTGCCCCCATATCCGTTCAATCTTTGGTGTCTGTGTTTCAGCATAGTGAACAAATGTGAGACAGAATACATCGGGATTTGTCAATCCCTCCCAATCAGTGAAGCTATAGTTATCATCATAATACTTCAGGATGAGAGAAAGCAATCCCCCATGAGTCACTAGAACTGTCACTGATTGCGCTTCTTGAAGGCACCCATCGATACATTCTATAGCGCGATGCATCGCTTCTCTTGTTGATTCACCTCCCGTGTACTTCAAATCAACATCTTCATACGTTTGTTTCAAAGCGATGTACCAATCTGAAAGCTTTTCGTTCGATAAGACGCGTTCTCGCAAACGTTCATCCACGCGAACAGGGAACTTTTCCTTCTGCGCAAAAGGCTGGATCGATTGCTTAGCGCGTAAAAACGGACTGCAGACAATTTGCTCAATGGATAGATTTGAAAGAAACATGCTCAAGCTTTCGCTTTGCAATCTTCCCTTGTCGGTTAACAGCGCTTCAGGGGCCTGACCTGAAGCCTCACAGTGACGAATCAAATAGAGTTTTTTCATTCTGACACCTCCCCTTCTTCGATAGTTTTATGAGATGCGTTTTTTTAGTGGCGAAACGCTCTGGAATCGTGCTAAACGAGCGACAAAACCGATGCTGACCATCAAAGCAAATAGAAATACAAAAATGAACAAAAATCCTGTCGCTAACCCAACGAATGTCGAGACGGCACCAATGAGCCAATTAACGACGAAAGTACCAATGCTAGCAGAGGTAAAGAGAAGCCCGAGCACCCTCCCCGATTTTTCAGGAAACAAACTACTAGCCATTGCAGCGATGGTCGGAAATATGACAGCAAAAGCAAGCCCGGTGAACCAGAAGAAAAATAACAAAAATGGTCCTCCAAATATCGCCAGACTCAGAAAACAAATGGCACATACAGTACTGATCATAATAGCCCATAAATTTCCCACTTTATTCACCCAAAAAGGTGCCGTTAAACGACCGATGGTAAAAGCGAGATAAAAGCCTGATAAGTAGGCCGAGCTGTGCGTAACAGTCAGCCCTTTTACGCGCATCAAAAAAGAAGGAAGCCAAGCTGCAATCGTTATTTCTGCCATAACATAAGTGACTATACTCGCTAATAGTGCATAGAGAAGTGGTGTCCGTAACACCCCTTTTCCCTGTTGCCCTTCATCAGATCCTGTGGCTTTGGAAGCCGTAGCAATGGCTAAAGCGTGTTTGCGCAAGCTGGCCACAACAAAAATAGTGAGCACAGCCAATAACAAAAGTCCATAAACATACCGCCAATTCCCAAAATAGCTAATGAGTCCCGCGGCCGCGATCGGAAATAAGCAAGCGCCTAAGCCATAAACACCATGCAACCAATTAAAATAACGCGCTTGCCCTTCTTGAGACTTTTCCATTGCTGGAACAACATCGTTGGCAGCTATCTCTAAAAAACCAGCACCCAATCCTAAAAAGAAAAAGGCTGGCAGCATGATGAGATAAGTTGAGCCACAGACGATAACAATAGTACCAATAGCCATTCCCATTGCGCCAAGCATCATCACCCAACGCATCCCTAAACGCCCAATGATCCACCCGCAGCAAAAGGTGCCAAGCATATACCCACAGCTATCAAGTAAAAAGATATTGCTGATCTGTAAATAGCTCAGATGCCAATCCTCTTGCATAAATGGAGCGGACACCCCTTTTAACATTTCAAAGGCACCGAATAACAGCATTGTAAATAAAGCTAATAGAAAAGGGAGCTTGATTCTCATTGATGTTCCTTCTTTCATATGTTCTTTAAAGCGCATCACTTCACTATACGCAGCTGTGGCCACCGCTCCAGCCATTTCTTCTTTTTAATTCTATTCATAAATAGCGTGGCATCTTTACATTTGGAGCTCTGTCGTAGCAGGAGTTGAACAAGATCACTCACCCCATAGGGTGCTAATAGCTGAACAGAACCCCATTCATCTCGTTGTGCAGCAACGGCTGTCGCTGTTTCAGGCCAATAACTCATCGCTTCGCCTACATTCTTGTATGACATATGGCCATTTTTAATATACATGCGCGCTTGATTTTTAACTTGCCAATTTATCGAGCTATTCCTTTTTCTTAGATAGCTCTCAACGTGTACATCCGTCATTTCACTGCTCGTTGGATCAAAATAAACCACATCGACATCATTTAAAGGCGTCCGCTCAGAATAATGGTGACATTCATCCCAAATAAGCTGACGTATCGCTCCAGCAGCTACCCATGCCGAGGGTAAATTGAGGCACTCTACTTCTCTTAATAACTGCATCGTGTATGTATCTGACTGAATCCTTTGACACACCCATGTTCCTAGCATTCCATCAGCTTCTTTTTTAAGAATTTATCTTGCGTTCCTCATTTCAAAAGCAAAGGCATTCTATCACTTTCCAAGTCTTAGAGGATGTCAAAACAACGTCTTTAGTCCATAACTTCAAAAAGCTTCTAGCGCCATTCCATTCAAACATACCACGGATTTAAGGTGAGATAAAGATATTTCCTAAACAAAAAAACGAGTCAGTAAATACTTAATCAAAGACGCTTGTTTTTTTTGAAAGAAAAGGTGTCATAGCGTGATTAATTGGGGAGGTTGTTAAACCATGTCGCTTGCTTTCAGTGAAGGAATGAGAGCATGCGGCGAGAAACGCTGTTCACGGTATCACTCCTTCAGCCATTCTTCCGTTTTTTGAAAAAAATCTATTTTTGTATGCCCAATGCATAAACTGTCCCCAGAAATACTGGCAGGACTATTGCCTTGCTTTTGAATACAATAAAAGACAATGATTTCTGAAAGTGAAATCATTGCCTGTCATTGATAGTTACGAAAGGTATTTAATTTATGCTGGATTAAAAGGTCTTTAATTTGTGGCATAAGGGCGAACGGTAAATGATTGACATCAAAAAAGCAGTCAGATAATTGGTCAGCATCCTCCATCATCACCTTAGGTTTAGAAAGATAGACAACCGATATAAAATAGCCATCTTTCAGCTGCTCGCTTTCTAAAGGAAATAATCGCTTGCCATGGATAATTTTATGCATATGCAGCGTTTGTATGTTGAAGCCACCTGTGGCTTGTTCTACAAAATACCTTGCAGCCTCTTCCTGGGACATCCCCGGCTTAGGAATCCCTCCAGGTAGACACCATTCCATAAACGTCCCTTGATGCAAAAGGTATTTACCGTGATCATTCATCACAATAACAGCCACGCCAACACAAGAGGATGAGAGTGGCCACCTTACAAGATTTGATCCGTAAATGGTCAAGTCAATCTCCGCCTTAGTGACGCATAAATTTATATAGAAAGAACAATTTTTCCTATATTTTTATTTGCTTCCATATAGGTATGAGCTTCCTTTACTTGTTCAATCGGAAAGACACGATCAACCACAGGTGTAATCTTCCTTGCTTTAAAAAGCGGTAAAGCCCACAATGCAAATTCTTCAGTCAGTCGTTCTTTATAATCCAACTGTCTTGATCGAAGCGTTGTTCCTGTCACTGTGACACGTTTTGCCATTAATTGGCCTAAATGAAACTGGTCAAGTTTCGCCCCACCAAGAGTACTGATTAAGACATGGCGGCCATCTACAGCGATCACGCGCATATTTTTCTCCCAATAGGATGCACCTATAAAATCAAGGATAACATCAATAGCCGCCTCTCCACAGGTCTCCTCTATCACCTGGTCAAAAGCGGATGTTTTATAATTGATCACAAGATCTGCTCCATAATCACGGCACGCCTGTAGCTTTTCATCTGATCCTGCTGTCGCCACCACTTCGGCACCCGCTTGTTTTGCTAATTGGATTGCTGCTGTACCGACACCACTCGCTCCCGCATGAATGAGGACGCGTTCACCCTTTTGTAAGTGTCCAACCCAAAACAAAGTTTGATATGCTGTTAAAAACACCTCTGGAATAGCAGCTGCTGCTTCAGCGTCCATTGCTTCTGGGATAGCCATAGCCATCTTTTCAGGTAGTACTGCGTATTCCGCATAGCCCCCACCACCAAGCAAGCCAAATACCCGATCCCCCTTTTTCCACATGGTGACCTCTGAACCCATTTCCTCGACAATCCCAGCGAGCTCCAAGCCCATCAAAGGACTCGCTCCTTTTGGGGAAGGGTAGTGTCCCTCTCTTTGCGCGATATCCGCTCGGTTGATCGCCGTAGCCTGAACCTTAACTAAAATTTCGTGACTTTTTGGTTGCGGTTTGTCATACTCCCCAATATAGAGTTGATCTGCATTGCCAAACGCTTTTAATAATACGGCTTTCATCAATTACCCCTCCAGTTGTAGATTTAATAAAAAAAATCAAAGCTTTCGACTTGGGTGCACATCGCTAAGTATGGCCAGAATTAGAATGAAAAATCTAGATTTAAGCCCCTCTATAAATGCGCTACGAAACCCTTTTACTATTTACCGCCTCTAATTTTTTCCATAGGCCTTGCTTATTCTATGTGTGAGTGAGTTTGTAAAGGAATACGTGTAAAGGTCTCAAGCTGCCCTTTATCGTTAAAATAGCAGCGATGTTCGTAGCTTTTGGGATCATTAAAGAACAGTGTAAGTGCCTGCTTGATATGCTCAGCGACCCCACCATTTTGTGTGTCAATAAGCCATGAAATCGACTTCCAATCTAAGATCCCTTCATTTGTCGCCTTGGGTGTTTCATAAGTAAAATTAAGAGGTAGTGTCGCAATAAAAACATACATTCCACCTTCATTATTCCAGGTCACAATCCCTTTTTCCTGCACATCGATTAACCGAATACCTGTCTCTTCCTGTATTTCTCTTAACGCACAGGCCTTAGGCGTCTCTCCTGATTCTAATTTTCCCCCAACACCATTCCACACACCCATCTCTGGTGATTTTAAGCGATTCAGCATAAGAACATCCTCGCCGCGTCGTAAGAAACAAATAGTGTAAGCTAAGTTCATTGCTCCAGCTCCCTACTTCTATAGATTTGGCCATGCTTTCCATGAACAAACTTAAAATAAATGGCCTCTTTCACTCAAGCTACTATTAAGTGCCTAAAAACCCCAAGGCAACGGCTCACCTTGGGGCTTCAGAATGGTGCTTTCGACAGACTCAGTGGTGATGATGACCACTTTTCGATGAGTTAGTAATAACAAATCCTTCTTCTGGAACGAAAAAATATTGAATCCAAATGCCGTCTAAAAATTCTTCTCTTGTATCCAAAAGAATATCAATATCTTTATCAGTGCTGACAATTTCATCATGTTCTTGTGGCGTATCAAAACTTATTTCATAGTGGGCATGGTCTCCGTGCATATGTGATACTGCAACTCGGATCATTTTTCCCTCTGCTTCTTCCGTTTCAAGCATCTTTTTCAATTGCTTGGCCGCATTACGATTTATTTTTACTTTCATGAATTCTGTCTCCTCACATCAAATCTAGGTTAAGTAATCGTTGTTGGTAATGTCAAACAAATTTCAAAAAATTTGTTGATTCACGCCACGATCTCCTTTTCATTGTACATTGATTGCTTCACATTTTACAATGAATATGATAGCCGAGTCTCACATATTTTACAAATCATCTTTGGGTTTAAGAGAAAAACTACAATTTTCATGATGTTGATGCAAGGATTAACAATGCATGACATCTTCGATTGGCTCTATTGGCGCTTTTAAGAAAAAAGCCTGTCGGTTTCTGCGCTTGCCTTGGAAATCATTTATGCTTGTAACAAAAGCCGCATGCTAAATAGGACAGCAAAAGCTTTGTCTTTGTCTTGATGAAAATAAAATCGAAGAGGTTGGTGTTTTTCCTCAGCTTCCAAATCGAGGATGGCCATCGCAGTAAAGGACTTTGTGACTGAAGCGGTTCCAAAAATGGTTTGCGGTATTACAGCTTCCTTTGATTTTAGATCACGATAGCCGAAGCCTTTTTGATAAATGACCTCGCCATTCTTTGCTTTGCGATCGCTAAACCAGGAACATGCTCCCTATTCATAAAAGTTGCGATGTATTCCTCTAAAGCTGGCCATTTTAAAGTCATAACACCTCACTCCCACATCTTCACTGATGTTTAAAAAGTAAACCATCTCTAAGCTTTTTCATGATAATGCTTTTTTTATCTCAGCTAATTCATCAGCATGCGTATAACCTGCCGTATTGGGTGTCTCGAGGATCATAGGAATATCCTTTACGCTGTTCGATTGCATAAAGGCCTTGAGTGCTTCAAAGGGAATCGCGCCATGTTTTACATTCGCGTGCCGATCGCGCTTAGATCCTGCCGAATAGACAGAGTTGTTAAGATGGATGGCCTCAAGAAAATCAAAATAGCCCAGCCTCTTGCCTTTTTCTTCTATTGCTGACCAATCGGTCCCGTCCCATAATCCACTAGCAAAAGCATGACAAGTATCGAAACAAAAACCGACCTTCTCGGGATGATTTAAAAGTTGCCTAATTTTGACCATTTCCTCCAAAGTTAAACCAAGCTGTCCACCTTTCCCAGCATTATTCTCAATCAAAATGAGACTTGTCCCTTCCCATTTCAATAATACATGATTGAGTGTGTCAATCATTTTTTTATACCCCTCAATCGGCTCACCATGATAAGAGGCAAAATGAACAACTGTACCTATCGAGCCACAGGTCTGCGTAATATCTAAATCATTCAAAATAGAATCAATCACCCATTGGCGTTTATCGTTATCTGCCGCCAAATTGCTTCCATAAGCAGAATGACCAATTGAAATAAGATGATGTTCCTGACAAAATGAAGCACAGCGCAGCGCATCCTTACGATCAAACCTTTTTGTCTTCAAGCTTCGGGGATTTTTAGGAAAGTATTGAAAGGTGCCAGCCCCCATTTCCATCGCGGTTTGTGCTGCACCATAATACCCATTTCTCGTACTGAGATGACAACCGATACGCATGATGAATCACATCCCATTTTTACTTTTATCATGCGCTTAGATGGCTTCATTCATGCGGTGCTCGGCCCTTCCTTACGTCTTGATTCCTCTCCATTATCTCTTCAGCTACACTGCGGAGCTTCGGTATAAAATCACACACTTGCCTTGCGCGTCTAATTATGCTGTCTCTGGACATCAACCCTAAATCATTCGTTACCTTATGGAAAGCTGATGCTCTCTTTTGTTCAAGCTCTGGAGCATCTACAGCTAAGATTTTATGACAGCGGGTAAACGTCGCCACTATCCAAAAGACCGCTTCAAGATGATTACCCGAATGGATCAATTGCCAACTCCCGTCAATGGCCAGTGCTCGGGCCTGTAAAGTAATATCACTACTGAAAAAAAAGGGTGTTTTTGAAACAGATACCGTTGCATCAAAAGTCTCAGTTAGCGTAACAAGATAATGAGAGACTTGCTCTTTAGTAAAAGATTGACAACCTAACAATTGCAGTAGCTCATGATAAAAATCATTCAAGCCATAATCAGAAAGGACATCACGCACGGCCACATATCGACGACGTATCGTCGGATTTTTAAGCGCTGCGACAAGAAGAACATGTGTCGTAACACCTGTAGAAAATAACCAAGCCATCACTTGATCATACCACAGATTTTTTAACCCTATTGAGTGCATTCCAGTTACAATTCGATGCATTGCATCATCACACCGTTTCAGCACCCACTTTTTTTCAGTAAAGTGATCAGCAACCGCTTTTTGCACGTGATGCAGCTCCCCCACAGGATCATAGATAATCGTGTCAAAACGCAGGCTATTCGCCAAATGATAGGAGGATAATACACGTTCGATCGATTCCAATTGCCTCGAAGAAAGAAAGGATACTTCGAGTAAGCACCCTTTAAAAACAAATTTTCCTAGCTTCATTGAAGGTATTTCGTTCGCCATTACAATCATGATGTCAACATCTGAGTCAGGAGATAATGCGGTTTTATCAGACAGGATACTGGTAGACCCGATTAAGTAGGCACCAAGAATGTCTTTATTCTCAGCTACATGCCGTAAGGTCCATTCTTTTGCCAACATTCGCGCTACGCCAGCCTTCATAAACACCCTCCTCTTTGCATCCCTTGTGATTGAAAGAGAATCATTGATCGAAAGATGTATAAAGTATAAATAATTAAGACCATTAATTATAGTCTGATAAAAATAAGAAAAATATGCTATACTTATGTTATTAGTAAAGCGCTTATCCTCGCGGTATCCACATCACATGCTTAACTTTAGCCGGCTTTCAGGTAAAAGTGATCCGAGTCGTTTCTTTTAAGTACTCCGCTAATCAAGGAAGGGCTTCTTATCACTCCACTTGTATATCAAATCCTTTAAAATCTTTGGCTGAATTCATGTGATAAAATGACTTTTAAATACCCATTTAATTTATTAAATTGTTAAAAGGTAAAGTGTTGATAGTGGTCTGCACGAATGATTGTATTTTCGCTAGTGAGGAAAAAAGAGGGGCTGTATATATTAATGGGCTTCCCCAACTCTTATGTTTCTACAGGCAAGTAGGCAAATGCCGCTTGTACATGACAAGTGTATCGGTCTGTTCTTGGAGAACAGCGACTGTCTTGGGATGAGGAGCAACATATATCATGGGATAATCCTTTTCACCTAAAGCTTTATTAACAGAAAATGCGCGTTGTTCACCACTTAGTGAAAATTGCGCGTTTACTCCCTTTTTATTTCCACGAGCATCCAAGCGCATCCACTTATTAATAGCCTTCAAATAAATCGCATTCAGTGTATGAAGACAATCCCCTGTTCAGGAGAATCAAATAGTAAAAGCCTCTGATAACAAAAACCCACAGAAATACTTTGAGTACGTAATAGCGCCGCAAGTAACATGGTTTTGGCATAGCATATCCCGTGTTTTTGCTGTATAACCTCAGAGGCTGTAGCGGTAACCATAGAATTTTGGATATCCCAAGAATGAGAAATGGTATCTCTAACAAAGGTAAAAGCAAGTTTTGCTTTTTCTATATCAGAAAGAGCTGAGCTCCAACAAATAATTCCCTTGCTTTATCTTTTTTCTCTGGATGAGAGAAATCGACTTCAGGCGTTTCATTTAAATAATTTTGTAGATCTTTTGATTCAACAGTTAGATCCATAATACAGCCCCCGACACCGCATCACTTCCAAATAACGTTAAATGCGTTCAATTAAACGCTCACTTTAATTCTTTGGCTCAGATTGTTTAATGATATTACTGATATCCTCTTGAGATAATCCAGTGACTTTCACTATCAGCTCTTGTTCAAGCCCCTCTCGTAAAAGGGCCTTGGCAATACTTTGCTTAGCTTGGCGTTCCCCTTCTTGCATGCCTTCTTGTTTTCCAACTTCTAGACCCTCTGCTTTACCTTCTGCTTTACCCTCTGCTTTACCTTCTGCTTTACCCTCTGCTTTTAAATGTTCAATATAACTTCTTATCGTTGGAGAAGGTCCATCAAGCAATCCTGACATCTTTGATTCCTCCTTTATCATCAGCGGATTAATCGTGCTATAAAGCTCAGCGGTTAGTGATTGAGGGACTTGTAGTAAATAATCAATAAAGATCAAGATTTTCCGAAGCATTTTTTGACTTGTTCGATTATCATTATACTTCTTTTTAATGAGTTCGAACAACTGTCGTTTATAATGATAACGCTGATGACTATTCTTACTTTTTATGACGTACTTTCCTGCTAAAAGCGCTAGGGCAAAAGGATTTTTCGAAAGAAGAAGCATTGTCTCATCCAGTTCTAATAATTTTACAAAATTGTATGTGTAGTGAACCTCTGTTCCATAAAAGTGATAATGAAATGGATCAGGTCTAAATACTTTACTGTTATCTGTGAAAAGAGCTAGTGCTACTACTTTTTGTTTGTATTTATCCAAAATTCTGTAAAAGTACTGAAACATACGAAAAGAAAAATCCTTATCCGGCTGTCCCTGGATCTCAATATGAATTAAAATCCATTGTTCCTGCCCATTCTTGAGATAGGCCTTAACAAGCTTATCAGCTTCTCTCCTTCCTTTTCTATTCACATCGATACCATGAAGCTCTTGTTCCAGCATTTCAGGCTGCTTTTGCCAATCCAGCTGTTCAAATAGGTCTGGCATAAAAAATAATACAAATGGTTCAAATAATTCAGTAATAATTTCTTTCCAAAGGCGGTCTTGATCAAGATAAGATGAAGGGGTTTCACAGACGATTTTTAAGGGAACTGACATACATTTCACATCCTTATTTAACATGATGCGAACATACTCTGAGAGGAGATTATCTATTCATTATTATAACTAAAGGACAAAAAGAAAACAACCGTTCCCCTTTTTGTAGATTTTTTGAATATAACACACTGTTACTTGACCCTCACGTATCACTAGTTCTCCTAATGGGATTTTGCAAATTACCTACTTAAGAGGTGTCGGCAAGCCTTAGACAGTGAAAATCACAGCGGTACTTAAATGATCATCTTCCTAAGAGCGTGAGCGAAGTTAGAAATTATGAAAGCGACTGGAACAGACGTATTCGGCTCATAGAGAAGCCCGCAGAACGCATTCACCCATTTCGAATAATGCGTTCCGATTTTTAAGTGAGTCATGAAGCGCTCAGTCAAATATTTCGCTTTCCAAGGTCACGACTCCGACGAACAATCGGGATCCCAAAAAGCACTTGACTTTTTGGGATGGTAATGATGAGCTAGTCTTACCACTCTCCCGCGGAAAGTGAGTACCTGAAATGAAATCAGCACCGAATCTTCCTTGTGCCATGACAAAAAATAAGGTAAGGGAACTTTTCCAGTGGTTTCAATACATTTTGGAATAGACGATTTGTGTTCCCTGTTCCTGCATCTACTAGATTAGGCTTCGTAGTCAGCTTCCTCGGAACAACGCGAAGTTTATTCGTGAAGTAAAGCTCGCCCCGTTCCCTCTAGGAGTCGCCGCTTACGACGCTTCCGTTTCCCCTAACTGCTTTTAAAATTTATCTTTCGGTATTCGAGTAACCTCTTTTAGTTTTTCCCCACCCTTGAGGATTGCAAATCAACGGTAAATTCTGCGAGAGACGCTTCACCCCATTTTAAAACAAATTTATCTTGATCTGCCACTGGGCCTACACCTGATGGGGTTCCAGTGTAGATGATATCCCCCTCGCCTAGGCCAAAGTGCTCTGCCGTAAATGCAATAATCGACGGTAAATCGAAAAGCATCTCTTCAATATTACCCGTTTGGACGTTTTGATCATTCTTCCATAAAGAAAAAGGCGTTTGCTTACAGGTTTCCAGACCAGGAAAGTCTATCCATTTGCTAATGATCGCTGAATTTGGGAACCCTTTCGCGAGCAACCAAGGCTGTCCTTTTTTCTTTAATTCGCTTTGAACATCACGCAAAGTAAAATCTATGCCAAGCGCCATCTTATCAATCAAATCTTCTAACGACATCCCTTTTTGATAGGGTCTACAAATATGTACAACCCATTCTGCTTCATAGTGAATAGTGCCCCGATGACCTGGTAGTGGGATGGATTGGCTCTTAGCCTCTACTAAGGCATGCGTCGGTTTGGAAAATAAGAAGGGCGAGGTTGGGACTTCGTTGTTTAACTCTTTGGCATGCTGCGCATAATTTCGGCCAACACAGTAAATATTTCGTATGGATTGTGTCATACAATTCTTTGCTCCTTTCTAGTCATGTATGAATCTAATATATACTATGCTGAAGTATAATTTAAGCCCCACGCCTTTTTTAACCAGAACCAAAATAAGAAAAACCGCGCGTAAAGCTCTGGTCCTTGTCTAGTTAGAGCATCAGCAGATATGGAAGAGACTTCATTGCCTGAACAAGTGGATTGGAGTGCAAGGCGCGCGATTCGGAACACTCTAAAAACGTGTGTTCCTCGGGCGCCGCTGACTCATGATGTGGATACTAGAGTCCTGCGGGAAGTGGGAGATCGGTAAGACCTTAGCAGTGCGCAGGCGCGAGGAGGCTTACCACTTTCCCGCGGAAAGCGAGCGGCCTGGAGCGGTAAGCCGCACCGTCCTCATGACCAGAAATTTTACTTTCTTTTCTTTTGAAAAAAGACCCGTAGAATGATGAACACGGGTCTCTCGACAAGCACATGTCACTTGGATTTCACTGATAAAGCTGGTTACTTTGTCCTGCAATTGGATTTTGATGTTCAGCTATATACTGCTGAATATGTGGCTGGTTTTCAGGAACTACTTGATATATCGCTGCAATTTTGGTTGTCATAGTAGGATCAGCAGCCTCAAGCGGATAGTACCCTTTTTGAACCATATATTGCCATATGTCATAGGCATGTGAACAGCTCATCATAAAGGCAGTTTGGCAAAACGAACGGACTTCAGGGTTAGCCATTTCCATCGCCTGCCAGGCATATTCTCGTCCGGCCCGTTTCAGAGTTAACAAATAGGCTGTTGCCATTTCACGATCATTCATATTATCTACCATCGTTCTTGGCTGTATGGGTGGATAAGTTGCCACAGGAGATGCCGTAAAATCGTTGAGTTTGGCTTCCTCCTTTAATAGAGGTAACTCCTTTGTCGCCCCTTGCGCTTGAGTTAGGAACTCTACTTTCATATTGTAATCACGAACATGAAGAGGAAAATGTCTTTCTAAAATCGCTTTAAATTCTGGATCCATCACATGCTGTAGCATATACCCCATATTCGTGATCGAATTCACACAACTCATCGTCAATTCATTCAATGCATGAAGCTCATGGGCCGCTAATTTCACTTTTAATAGCCTCCTTTTCATTATATCTCTTCTAGAGTGTTACAAGAAGAAAAGAATTATCCCAAGAAAAATTTTAAAAACGCACAAGAAAGAACGTATCTTTCTTGTGCGTCATGTTTACCGAACATTCACTTTATTCAATAACCGCATTCTTGGATTCAAGATTTGATTAGGACTTTTAAGCATGAACATCTGGGTGACATCTGAGTAATCGACGGTCAGCGCTTCATCCAAAAAAACCCGTTTAGACCGTTCTACAAGAATAGGTGTCCCGTTGGTTTCGATGAAAATATCATCAACGTCAGGCGCGGTGACCACCCACAATTCGTTCACTCCTGAGACGACACAGCCACAGCCCTCCGTTTCATATTTTAATTTTAATAAACTGTTTTCCACAGTGTTTAACTCTTCTAAAGCTTGATTGGCTCGATCGGTTATAGTGATATTCATCACTTTGATCCCCTCTAGCCTTTATATGTCCAAAACGTTTCTTTGGTAAGCCAATTGAGGAGTTCTGCATCTTGAGCGACGATTTTTTCATCCCACACTTTAAAATTTGCTTCCGTTTGACTTTTATGGGCACGAATTGTATCTAATTTTTGGTCAAGAACATCAGCAACGTCGTTGATAACGTCAGGTTTTCCAATAAAGTCCTCACAATTTTTGGAGAAGGCCTTACAGTGAATGGTGGGACGTTCATTCTCTGGTAGGCGCATCAAAGCCTTGATCATAGCGGCGCCATAAGCATCATGATCCGGGTGAACGGCATAGCCTGGATAAAACGTGATCACCAATGATGGCTTAGTTTCTTGTATAACAGCGTAGAGTTTGTCTGCAATCGCTTCTTCATCCTCAAATTCAATGGTCTTATCGCGCAAGCCCATCATGCGGAGATCTTGAATCCCCATCACTTTACAAGCATTTTGGAGCTCCTTCTTTCTTACTTCAGGTAAAGTTTCTCTATTTGCAAAAAAAGGTTGCCCCATATTTCGTCCCATTTCTCCAAGTGTTCCACAGGCATAAGTTACCGGGACACCTGCTTGTGTATAATGAATAATTGTTCCTGCTACACCAAACGCCTCATCGTCTGGATGAGGGAAGGCGACGAGCACATGTCTCTCCATATCATGGTCCTCCTCATTTACTCTTAGAATGGTTCTTTACTTAATTGCAGTGCCGCTGCTAATTTTCCATCAGCATGGTGTCCAGCTAACAGCAATCTCCCTTTATCATCTAACTCCCAATCTGTTAATCCTTCTGCATATACCCAGCCTAAATCGATTTTTAGTCCTACACGATAAGGACCTACGCCAGTAATTTTGCCTATACTGTAATTGATTTTACCGTTGCGGATGTATGCACCAACAGAAAGCGCATTTTCATCATTAAACGCTGTGTACACACCATTGGTCGTCTCCAAATGCAAATAGACATCTTGATTCAGAAAAAGATCCAATGCTTCTTGAACCTTTTCTTTATTTATACTTTCCATCTTCATTCCTCCACAAGAGTTTCTTTTTCTAAAAACTGTGTTGCATGCTTTAAAAAGAAGTCGGGTGTTACAACAGCTTCTCCACCACCTTGAGCGCGCTCAGGTCTTCCTCCGCCTTTACCGTTAATAAAAGGTAAGGCTTGTCTGACGATGGCATTCATATTGTAATGAGGCTCTGTCCCGCGAGCGGCGATGAAATGTAGGCGGGCATCATTATGTATAACAGCCAATACAATTGCTCGTGGTTCTTGATCAGTAATGCTCCCCACTAGCTTTTGACAGGTTTTCACAGAACGGTCAACAAAGCTGGTCGAAATGAGCTTATACGTATGGAATGGCTGTGCTTCAGCGATGAGATCACGAATTTCGTAATCAAGAAGCGTGTCATTCTGCTCTTCTACTTTCTTTTGCAGTTTATCTTGCCTGTCGAAAAGCTGATCTATGGCAGTGGGAAGTTCATCCTCAGGACTGTTGAGCGCTTGTGTCAGCTGCTTAAGCAATTGCTGTTTTTTTCCAAAATCATGGATGACCCGCCAGCCACAAATAAAAGAGACCCTCGTCCCTTGCTTATGACGTTGCCAGCCAAGGACTTTTACAGCGCCAATTTCACCCGTTCCTTTTGGATGCGTACCACCACAAGCATTATAATCGATACGATCAATCATAACGATACGAATATTTTCAGATACAGTTGGCGGTTTTCTTAACGGATAACGCTGCCAGTCATCGCCTTCCACCCAAGTCGCTGTGATCGGACGATGCTCAAAAACCACAGTATTCACAGCCTGTTCTACTTCGTGAACAGCCGCTTCTGAGAGAGAATCTGTTGATAGATCAATGGTATTGATTTCACGACCAAGGTGAAAGCTCGTCGTTTGCCAGCCAAAATGATCTGCAAATACAGCCGACAATAAATGTTGTCCAGCATGCTGCTGCATATGATCAAAACGCCGCTCCCAATCCAGTCGCCCTGTCACTTTGGTCCCTTGTTTCATTTTCAAAGGACTTTTCAAGTAATGAATAATTGCATCATTGCTCTTTTCAACATCAATGACAGGAATATCCTCAATCGTGCCCTGATCAGAAGGCTGTCCACCGCCAGTCGGGTAAAAAGCAGTTTCTTCAAGAATCACATATGGACGCTCTGCTTGATCAACCCCTGTTTGGACAATAAGAGAGGTGAATTGCTTGATATAGGCATCTTCATAATACACTGCTTTGGTCATCCTGTTTCCTCCACCTAACAAATATCTATAGCCCTATTATAGCATCAAGCGTCTCAGAGTCGAAATATCTAGCTTACTATGCGGTAAAAAATCATCCCAACTATATGTAGAATGACAGAGCCTATGGTATACTTCTATAGGTCTATATTGTCTTGGTCAAAGGAAGGAATCTTATGTATCCAACACATCGCCTATCGGAAAAATTGAAAGTGATTCTCACCTTACTCTTTCCGATTCTTGTCACCCAGATTGGCTTATCCGCCATGAGCTTTTTTGACACACTTATGTCAGGACACGCCGGGACAAATGATCTTGCTGGTGTCGCCATTGGCTCCAGTTTATGGATGCCTGTATATACAGGCTTATCTGGTATATTGATTGCGATCACCACACTCATTTCCAACCATCTTGGTCGTAAAAGGCAGCGAGCAATCCCTTTCACTTTAATGCAAGGAATTTATTTATCCATTGCTATCGCTTTAGCCGTTGTCATCATTGGTGGTGTTGTTTTACAGCCCATCTTAAATGCTATGGAATTGACCGAAGTGGTTCAAAGTATTGCTAAGCGTTATCTTCATGCGCTTGCTATTGGCATTCTTCCTTTATTTGTCTATGGTGTTTTGCGCAATTTCATGGACGCCCATGGTAAAACCACTATTACTATGGTGATCACGCTCTGTTCATTACCCATTAATATTCTTTTTAACTATTTATTCATATTTGGAAAGTTTGGGTTTCCAAGGCTCGGTGGTGTCGGCACGGGTTATGCCACTGCCATTACTTATTGGATCATAGCGTTAATTGCACTTATTGTTATCATCCGTGTGCATCCCTTTGCAAGCTATAAACCTTTTCGACACGTTTATAAAATTTCCTTTAAAGAGTGGAAGGCGCAATTGAAAATTGGTGTCCCCATTGGCTTTGCTATATTTTTTGAGACAAGTATTTTTTCTGCAGTCACCTTGTTTATGAGTCGATATGGTACAGTAACTGTTGCGGCGCATCAGGCCGCTCTAAATTTTGAAGCCTTGCTCTTCATGGTGCCCTTAAGCATTGCTATGGCCTTAACGATAGCAGTCGGCTATGAAAATGGCTCTGGGCGTTATCAGGATGCCAAGACCTATAGTTTTTTAGGTATTGGTCTAGCGATCATCATCGCCTGCGTCTTATCTATCTTTTTATATACTTTTAGAGAGTCGTTTGCTCGCTTGTATACTGAAGATTCTCATGTTCTTCAACTGACCAGCCATTTTCTTATTTACGCTGTGTTTTTTCAACTTTCTGATGCTCTACAGGCCCCCATTCAAGGTGCCCTACGTGGGTATAAAGATGTGAATGTTGCACTCATTCTTACACTCATTGCTTATTGGATCATTGGGCTTCCCCTTGGCTATATCCTGGCAGCTTATACCGGGCTGGGGCCATATGGGTATTGGGTTGGGCTTATTTGCGGACTTGCTCTTGGAGCGATTGGCCTCGCCTTGCGTTTAATCACCTTACAAAAGCAAGAAATGCATCAAAGCATCCATTAACAGCATGATGACAAGCATGATGTCTCCCACT
This sequence comes from Pullulanibacillus camelliae, assembly GCF_014642655.1. Lineage (GTDB taxonomy): Bacteria > Bacillota > Bacilli > Bacillales > Sporolactobacillaceae > Pullulanibacillus > Pullulanibacillus camelliae. The sequence continues at coordinate 42,031 of NZ_BMIR01000007.1, read as the reverse complement.
CGGATGACATGCTTGTTCATTTCATCAGTTTTCCTAGGTTAAAAGGTGCAAGTCATAGCTTTTAGAAATAGCCGATAACAAGCTTAAACCAGCAATGCTATTTCCTTTTTTGTTAATAGCGGGACCAATAATGCCAATCCCCATCCGCCCTGGTGCAACGGCCAAAATCCCTCCGCTCACACCACTCTTTGCTGGAATACCTGTGCGGATCGCACTTTCTCCAGATTCATTATACATACCGGCAGTGAACATGATGGTATTCGCGACCCTTATAATATCCTCACTTACTAACGGCTGCCTTTGCCCTGGAATCACTCCTTTATTAGCCAAAAAGGCCCCAATTCTAGAGAGATGACAGCAGGTAACGTTAATAGAACAAAGACGAAAATAAAGATCAAGGGCTTCATCAACATCGGTCTCGATCACCCCGGTACTTTTCATAAAATAGGCCAGCGAGCGGTTACGATCCCCAGTCGCCTTTTCTGAGAAATACACTTTTTCATTAAGAGTAATGGTCGAATCATCGGCAATCTTCTGAATGAAGTTGAGCACCCTTTCAAACCGATGTGCCACGGAGTCTCCCTTAATTAAAGCACTAACCGCAATCGCACCTGAATTAATCATCGGATTCAAAGGAATATGATTCTCCATCGTTTCCAGCTTGCTGATAGAATTGAATGGTTCACCACTAGGCTCCATGCCGACTTTAGAAAAGACGTTATCAAAGCCATTGTCCATAAGTGCCATTATTAAACTGAGGACTTTAGAGATGCTTTGTAGAGAAAAAGCATCCTGACAATGACCTACGGAAAGCGTTTTACCATCAAGCGTCGTGATCGATACCCCTAAGCGTAAAGGATCGGCTCGCTTTAATTCCGGAATGTAGGAAGCAAGCTCCCCCTGCTGTGCGAGCCAACGTTTATCCTCAACTAATCGTTCAAGGTCATAGCGACTGATGTTCTCTGCCATCCAACTCTCCTCCACATCGATTGACTATCCTTAATATGGCACTAAAGAGGCGCGCTCATTCGAGTATCGACATCAGAAACTTGACTTATATGCCAAGCCTCAAGCGGAGAAAGCCAAGGGGCATTTAAAGGGCTTCCACAAAGTTATACATTCTAACGTTACCAAAAGCACATGATGCGCCCATCATGTGCTTTCTTCAATCAATATTGAACCAATGTGTATTTCTTCTTGCCGCGACGAATTAAAAGGTAGTGTCCTTCAATTCGATCCTTTTCGGTCACTCTATAGCTGACATCCGTTTGTCGTTCGCCATTAATGTAAATGGCACCATTTTGGATATCCTCACGTGCCTGCCGTTTTGATGGGGTCACACCTGCAGTCACAATTAAGTCAACAAGGCTCATTTCACCCTTCTCTTCCATCACATACGTAGGCACATCCTTAAAGCCTTGACGAATATCAGCAGCAGATAAGCACTTGATATCACCGCTAAATAGCGCCTCAGTAATTTTGATCGCTTGCTGCAAAGCTTCTGGACCATGAACAAAAGCTGTGAGTTCTTCTGCTAAACGCTTTTGAGCCATGCGTTTTTCTGGAGCCGTTTCAACTTCCTTTTCTAATTCAGCAATTTCCTCTTTTGATAGAAACGTAAAATATTTTATAAAACGAATGACATCACGGTCGTCGGTATTAATCCAGAATTGGTAGAACTCATAAGGTGTCGTTTTTTCTGGGTCGAGCCAGATGCCATTGCCCATTGATTTACCCAATTTTTGACCATCACTATTGGTTATAAGAGGCATGGTCAGACCAAAGGCCTGTTCTTCATGACCAGAGCGACGGATTAATTCAAGACCTGCGGTAATATTGCCCCACTGATCACTGCCGCCGATCTGTAAACGCACGCCTTCTTTTTCAAAAAGATTTAAGTAGTCATAAGCCTGAAGCATCATGTAGCTAAATTCAGTGTAAGAAATACCCGCTTCCATTCGGGAAGTGACAGAATCCTTAGAAAGCATGTAGTTTACTGGGAAGTGCTTGCCAATATCACGTAAGAATGAGATGAGAGTCAACTTCCCGAGCCAGTCATAATTATTGGCCAATAGGGCCTTATTATCACCATCCGTAAAATTAAGGAAGCGTGAGAGCTGCTGTTTTAATTTATTGCCCCAATCCTCGACGATATTCTGTTCATTTAACTGTCGTTCACTAGAGCGTCCACTAGGATCACCGATCAAACCTGTCCCCCCACCTACTAAAGCAATCGGTCGGTGTCCAGCATCTTGAAATCTTTTTAATACGATGATTTGCAAAAGATTACCGACATGTAAGCTATCCGCTGTTGGATCAAAACCACAATATAGCGTGAGTGGCTGCTGTAAAGCGCTATTTAAACCCTCTTTATCGGTTACTTGAAGCAATAATCCTCTGTACTCTAAATCCTGAATTAAATCCACTAAACCTTCCTCCATTCGGTGTCTTAAAAGTTATCTTGTTTACAATGCAACAACCATCCATCTTAGAAAAACCTCGGCTATACCTATTTGCAATGCAGAACCAGGCATTTTAGCGTATAACTATACTTCTTAAGATATAAATAAAAGCGCTCCTCATAAAGGAGCGCTTTATATGCGCGGTACCATCCTTTTTAGATCCGTTAATATTTAATCGGTGTAACGAACCCAACTTCTTTACGTTTAACGATGATTGCTCACCGTCCTTTGCTACTAAAATTCACAAAGGAAGCTCAGAGAGGTAATTTGCAAAGACTTTGTGCACCGACTCGCAGCAACCGTCGGTTTTCTGTGCCAGGGAAAGCTTCACTACTGTTTCTCTTCAACGCTGATACTATTATTTTATGTACTACCTATCATATAAACAAAGTATGAGCTCTGTCAATATCCATTTACAAATTTTTTAATTGACTATAAATCGAGACGATTTCATCTATTTTCATCCGCACAAGTCCACTGGATGAAGGCACAACAAAATCAATCATCCCCTCCACTTGTGAATAGCTTTGTTTTCCCCATGGTGCTGATTTTAAACGTGCAAATTGAAGATAGACACCTTTCCCGACATAGCAGGCACATTTTGGCTGGTAGGTCTTTAGCTTTTCTTTTAGCTTTATTCTGCCTTCTGCATACTCCTGTGGAGTAATCTCATCAGCCGCCTTTGTGGGACGGTCGACGATATTCGTCGACCCATACCCCCATTTTAATAGGTGAGTATCCTCATCTGCAGATAATTGATAAGGCGTAAGACCGGAGCGATAAAGAATGGTCCAAAAGCGATTATTGGGACTGGCGTAATGATGGCCTACCTCCGCTGACCGTAGGCTTGGATTGAATCCAATAAATAATATGGATAGATCCTTGGCAATCACATCTCTGAGTAGCGATGCTGTCATGCTCCCCTCCCCCTTTCGCATAAGTTCAGGTTTGTGTATCCTCATTGATTAGGCGGTCCCGACGTAAACGTTGCTTGGTCCGCAACAGGTCTATCGTCATGACTGTAAAATAAGTGATCCCAGTGAGGAATACAATCGCTGTTCCGGAAGAAATATGAAGGACATAGGAAATGACAACACCCACAAGAACAAAAAATAGATTTAAAACAATCGTCAAGATAATCACGCGATAAAATACTTTTGTTAGCCGTTTAGCAATAGCAGGCGGTGCGGAGTACAAGGCAATGACCAGTAGCATGCCCACAACTTTTATCATCAAAATGGTCGTGAAACCAAGGACAATAAAGAGGAACCATTCAAAAAAACGGACATTGAGACCTTGAACAGAGGCATATTCTTCATCGAAGAGATAGGCTTTAAACGCATGAAAAAGCCCTATGAAAACAAGAATAAGCAAAAGCATTAATCCTAAAAACAACCATAATTGCAAAGTAGATATCGTGAAGATGTTACCAAATAAATATTCCTCAAATTCAACTTGCTTACCAGCAAGATCCATTAAAAAGACACCGATCGCCATACTCACTGCCCAAAATATACCGATCAAAACATCGCTTGTCTCGTTTTGCCTTCTCTGAAAGCGCCCTATCCCTAAGGAAGCAAGCACCGCGACGACGACAGCACCAATCATTGGAGCGAAGTTAAAGAAATAGCCTAGTCCCATCCCACCAATAGCTGAATGGGCAATCCCTCCACTCATCATCACCAATCTTTTTTCCAAGACAATAATGCCGATAATACCACAAATAATACTTGCCATAACGCCGCCGATCAAGGCATGCATTAAAATATGCTGTGTAAATTCGATTTTCATGACGCCCTCCTATATATTCGTTGAAACAAGGAGCTGCGGTGGAAAATCCTTGCCTTTATAAAGAATCCTCTTATTAAAATAAATCATGGTTGACCCATACTGACTGATGGTTTGATCATCATGACTAATCATTACAATGGTCATCTTTTCATTTAACGTTTTCAGGATGTTATAGATTTGTAGTCGTGAAGGTGGATCCAGGCTTGTCGTTGGCTCGTCTAAGACAAGGATTTCAGGATGAGTGGACAACGCTCTCGCAATAAGTACTTTTTGCTTTTGTCCTCCTGAAAGCTCGTCCAAATTTTTATGGGCTAAATGTTCGATATTCAAATCCGCCATCACGCGCTGGGCAATCTCATGATCCTGTGCGCTATACCTGTGAAACCAACGCATTTTTGCAGGCAATCTTCCCATCAGGATCACATCTTTGACCGTAATTGGAAACTTATGATCAAAATAGCTTTGTTGGGGGACGTAACCGATTTTCCCAAAGGAATGCTGGCGATTTTGCCCGTTGATAGTGATCTCTCCTGCTGTTAAGGGAACAAGATCTAACACGGCCTTTATTAACGTCGATTTTCCGCCACCATTAGGCCCCATAATGATTAAAAATTCTCCCTCTTCAACAGCAAGACTCACGTTCTTAACAGCAATATCTGTTTGATATTGTACTGTGACATTTTTTAATTCGAGTGCCAGACTCATGCCTATATCCCTCAATATCTCTAAATGATAATTATTTTGATTTAGCTAACGTTAATTTTAACTGCCTCTATTGAATTTGTAAATAATAATGATTTTGATTTATGCGTTCGACATTTTGTCAACATAACTTGCCCACTTTCGACATATGCTATAGCTGATGTGCTACAGGGAGGTTTTTTTCAGGTATGCAGTACAGCCAATTACAAACGATTAACCCAAAGAATGTGGTATGGCTAACCATTTTCTGCTTTTGGTTAAAGTCATACCTTGCCTTTTTATTTGAATTCCACTTGGATATTGAGAACAATGTGCAAGGCTTTATTTTGCTCATTTCGCCTTTAAGCACTGCTTTTTTCTTTTTTGGATGCGCCCTGCTTTTTAACGGGCGACTTTTTAAGCTCTATACAGGCGCCTTCACTATTTCTTTTACTGTGATTTTATATGCTAATATAATTTATCATCGCTTTTTTAATGATTTTTTAACAGTTCCGGATCTCATGCAATTCAAAAATTTTAGCCAGTTGGGGAATAGCACTCAGGCCTTAATGGCCCCACATGATTTTCTCTATTGGCTCGATACACTTTGCATTCTCTCCACATTATTTATAATGAAAACCAACGACAGGGCGTTTGATAAAAAGATCAATATCAGTTCTATGTTTATTATTGCAGGGTGTTTATTTCTTTTTAATCTATCCCTTGCTGAAGGCCAGAGACCACAGCTCCTCAGCCGCGGCTTTGATCGAGCTAAACTCGTTAAACTATTAGGACTGTATAATTATCATATTTACGACATGATTATGAATATCCGGACCTCTTCTCAAAAGGCCTTTGCCGATGATTCCGATACCATAGAAGTAGAAAACTATGTAAAAGCCAATTATACGCCGCCTAACCCGAATCTTTTCGGCATCGCCAAACATAAAAATGTCATTCTTGTCTCCTTAGAATCCACACAAAACTTTCTTATTCATTATAAACTTCATGGTGAAGAGGTGACGCCCTTTCTCAATCAATTGACAAGCGACACTTTTTATTTCGATCATTTTTATCACAATACCGGACAAGGAAAAACCTCTGATGCAGAATTTCTCATAGACAACGCTTTATATCCTTTGCCCAGAGGAGCAGTCTATACAACGAATGCGCATAATCATTATCAGGCCTTACCGCATATCCTTGACAAAAGTGGCTATACTTCCGTCGTCTTTCATGGCAATCATAAGAGCTTTTGGAATCGAGACATTATGTATGCGACACTAGGTTATGATCACTTTTATTCGGAAAAGGATTTTCACTTGACAGAAAAAAATACCATTAATTACGGCTTAAAGGACAAAGCCTTTTTCAAACAAGCTGTCCCAAAGCTCGCCAGGCTCAAACAGCCTTTTTATGCCAAATTCATCTTACTCTCAAACCATTTTCCATTTTTATTAGATCATGGTGAAGCCTCTCTCAAGAGAGCAGACACTGGTGATGGTGTCGTCAACCGATATTTTCAAACGGCACGCTATCAAGATGAGGCGCTGAGATATTTCTTTCAAAGGCTTAAAGATACTGGCTTGTATGATCAATCCGTTGTGATTTTATACGGTGACCATTATGGCATTTCCGATAATCACAATCCAGCAATGGCAAGCGTATTAGGCGAGGATAAAATCACAGCCTATTCACATTACAAATTGCAAAAGGTTCCTTTATTTATTCATATTCCCAACTTAGATGGCGCTTCATCACACGTCATGCACACCACAGGGGGCGAGGTGGATCTTAGACCGACGATCCTTCATCTTCTTGGCCTATCTACTGACCATCTCATCGGGTTTGGCGCTGATTTATTTTCAAACAAACGCAAAAGCTTTACCGTGCAACGGGATGGCAGTGCGATCTCCGACCGTTATCTTTATGCAGCCAATGTCCATCAATGCTACAAACAGCCCACTGGAGAAAAAGTAGCGATGTCAAATTGCCTAACACTTAAAGAAGCGGCCCATCAAGACCTTATTCTATCAGATCATGTCGTGTACGGAGATTTGCTGCGCTTTTTACGGTCACCATCGTCTGAGAAAAATTAGAAAAACCGAGCTTAAAAGCGTGCCCGCTCCTTGTCCTTAGTATAGGGCATCATCCAATATGAAAGAGGCTTCATTGCCTGGTCAAGTGGATGGGAGCACAAGGCGCGAGACTCCTGCGGGAAGTGGGAGATCAGTAAGCCCCTTCAGGCGCGAGTTATCATGAACGAAACAAGCTCCTCACTTGTCAATTCGTAGGTTAATTTGGCAGAATGTTGATAAATAAAAAAACAAAAATTAAATCAGGGCTGCATTACGAAAGGAGCTTGTTAGAGTTAAAAGGCTTCGAGAGCCAACAAATGAAGTGGAGCAGAAGATGCGAGACTCTAACGGAAGCGGGGCCAGCGTTACTTAACGAATAAACTTCGAGTTGTTTCGAGAAAGCTGACTTCCAAGCCATACGCGTAGACGCAGGAACAGGAGACTTTTAATCATAAATACTTAGGAACACCACTTTTCCATTCCCAAATGAGCTGAGGCCGTACCCGTAGAAAGTGAGCTGCCTGGAGCGGAAGCGGCACGATCCACTCCATTAAAATTTTATTTTCCTCATTAAAGTGAAAAGGAGAGGTGAAGTCCTCTCCTTTTTTACTTTAACGCGTATTTTTGTTGTGTCATTCGCCCGCCATTTTACCAGAAAGCAATCGCTGCTAAGGCAGCAATGCTTGCTAAAGCGATTGGAAAGCCCCAGCCATATCCCCAGTAGTAAAGACCAGGTCCTCCATCGAATCCATCTTGATTCCCAGAAAGCGGTGATAAATAAACATGATTTTGATCAACACGATTAATAATACCGCGATGCACTTGACCGTCGACAGTTCTAATTTCTACGGCACGGTGCATATGTGCTTGACAGAGATCATAAAAACGATTATTAGACACGCATAGCCCTCCTATCCCATGTTGAATGTCACCATAGTATATGAGCAATATAGGACAATGGTATAGGAGAATATAACATGTAAGAAAAAATGTTAAAAATTAGTGATAAAGCTGAATGTTATTGCCCCATCCAATAACCTAGCCAAGCGAGAAATATGCCAAGACCATATGTGATCACAACGTAAAAGGTCAGTGGTCTCCACAGCTTCTTTAAATGAAGGGCTAGATTCTCCACTTTGAATGTTGAGAAGGTTGTAAATGCCCCCATAAATCCTGTGCCCAGCATCATATTGATGTATTTATGCTGATGGCTCCCTGTGAGTAGCCCAAGTAAAAAGGCACCAACTAGATTGACAATTAACGTGCCCCATGGAAAGGCCTCTTTGTTAAACAGCTTGCTAAACCAAAAGCGTGCGATGGCTCCAAAAAAGGCACCTATGATAACGTAAATAGCATATGGCATCTTTATTGACTCACCTCTCTATGCTTGCGTTGTCCCAGCTTGTCCCCCAAAAAGACAAAGCACCAACCGCCAATAAGGCTTACTAAAATATATAAGATGCCTAAAGAAACATGGTGCTTTTGAAACAGCTCAATGGTTTCAACACTAAATGTTGAAAATGTGGTAAAGGAACCAATTAAACCCGTACTAATGCCTATTTTTATATTTGTATGTATTTTTTCGGAACGCTTAATGCTCTGATTAAACCAGCCTAATACCAAACAACCAATTAAATTGCACAAAAGTGTTCCAATTGGAAATGTGGTTCCCTGCCACAGTCCGATATCTGATAGTTCATATCTTAACAATGCACCAATCATCCCAAAGAATCCCACGACAATACTTACCACTTTTCTCCACCTCCAGTAAATAGACTCCTACTCAGGAATCGATCACCTCGTAGGAGTCTCTCGCTCATGGTGGCAGCTTCTGCACAAAGATACTATAAGCAACATGCTACCGCCTTTTTATATTGTCTGTCCATTGATGCTGTGGATTTTTTTATTTTATATGAAACCCATTGACTCGTCAAATACAAACACCTAGACTTTATCAGCCTGTTTGACATATTCACTGATCACATCCGCAAGAGCATTCGCCGTCCGCTTTAATTCTTCTAAGGTATTGTCAACCCCTCCAACTTCAATTAATAAAGCGTGTGGGGATAGATCTTGGTTATATACCCCATTACCTTCAGCTCTCGTTTTTTCAAAAACACCTTTACTTACACCAGGATAGGCCTTTGTTAGCTTATGATGAAGCTCTTGAGCTACCGTCTTGTTCTTTTCAGCATTCGGATTGGCCGCTCCAATGATAAAAGAGACGCGTGCATAGCTCTTGCCATTAATGGTTGTTGTTGTATCCTTCTTACGAGAAGAGTCACGATGAATATCTAAAAATAACTGATAATCTTTTTTACTATCAATCGCTGCTTTGATAAACTTTCGAGAAATGCTGTACGCAGTATTGTAATCCGTGACAATATCTTTATCCTGGACAGCTTCAACGCCATCATTGGCAAGACCATCTATGATGAATTGATCGACAAGATGGACATTTTTGCTCTGATCTTGTGTTGAAGCAAGGTTGGCATTTTTTGCCCCTGTTTCACCTAGAAGCGGAAGATAAGACTCCCAGCTATGCGTATTATAGAAAAACACCTGAGCATGAGTAGCTGTCTGTTTTGGTGGTGGTGTATCCTTCTTTTCATCAGCGTTCTCCTTCTTATCCCCTTTTAATACATAATCGGGTGGAGGAGGCGATTCAATTGGGACATTCGTATAATTAGTCCCTTCACCTGCAATTATGATCTTTGTATCAAAGACAGAAAACCCAGGAAGTTCGTTACCTAACAAACTTCTTTCATCTTTAAAATTAATATTAGTGACCGTTTGTAAAGCCATCTTTGAGAAACTGATCCGCTCATATTCATCGGGAAGCTCTTTGTCATAATATGGGTTTTCCCACCCCATGAGCTCTAGGAAAGTTTCCGCCTTTATACCACCTAAAGCACTATTCATACTATCAATAAATAAAAACCGCTGAACTTGAGTCATCGTGAGAAGTGCAGTACAAATAAATATAAAAACAATAGAGATGGGTATAACGATGATTAATTTTGGGCGGTTAAAATGATTGCGAATGAGTTGAGGTCCTATCATAGAATCTTCCTTTGCTTGCGGCATTTCTATAGTCTATGATTAGTTATACCAATTCATGCCCGCTCTAAACAAAACTTTAATAGAATATCGATGGCAAAGTGTCAAACGATAGGAAAGTGGCTAGGACAGAAGGATTCTGCTCATAGAAAAACCGAACGCATCACAATTTCTAAAGGAAACGTTCGAATTTTCCAGAAAGGCATGAAGCCCTCCGTCAAAACCTTTTCTTTTCATGAGCAGGCCTCCGACACACAATCGGGGTCCCCGAAAAGTGTTCTCGTTCTTTATTAATAGTCTGGTTGTTGCATTAAATCAACATCAGACGTTGGATTAAGATCATTAGCTTGGGGGTCTCTTTCCTTTTTGGCCCATTTATAAATTATAGAAGCTAACACACAAATAAAGACGATCTCCTGCATGATTTTCATCACGACACCGCCAGATTTTTGATCCTGTAACGGCGGTAAAAAATGGAGAACTGTGACTTCACTTGCTGTTTTAATATAGAGAAAATGATCAGCAAACATGATCATCGCACAGGCCGGAGTCAAAATAACGCTAGAAGCAAAAACATAGCCTAGCTTTTGAAAATCCGTCAGCACTCTTGTGTTTTTTTCAGTAGGTGTAAAGACGAGCCACCACATGATAAAAGCAAAAAAGATTAGAACGACATTAGCCATCACCATCATCCATGGATGACTCATTATAAAATTAAAAATCACTGGAACATGATAAAAAGACAATAAAACGTTAAATAAAAGTACTCCTAGAATCGGATTCGTTAAAAAGTGAAGAATGCTGCGAACGCTTTTCTGCTTTAATAGTGGATCAACCATCCAATCATAAAGACCAGATAGAATCAGGGGCGGCATGACAAAATAGGTGATAGACATGCTCAGCATATGCGCTGAGAATAAATAATGATGACCAAATGCGTGAAACGGACTCCCCTCAGCCGCATAGAAGGCAAATAAACCTGCTAAAAAGAAAAAGGCTTTAAGCGACGGAATCCTTCCAAGCTTAGAGCGAACACTATAAAGGTAGAGCCAACCAATGGCAATCAGTATAATGACCATCACAGGATGCCATAGATTAAAAAAACCAAGGGACCAAAACGCATCAGGAGAATTCATACCCTGCATTACAATCACCTCACCGCTTTCAAAATCTTAATACGAAAGCTTTTTATTTTCAGATTAGCATTGTCATCACCCTACAGTCAAACGCTTACTTTTTTGAAATATATAAAAATAGTGAATAAGAAGCATTTGTCACAGGATGTTCAAATTTATAGTCGATTTTATTTTGTTGAGGTAAATAGTTTACATAGGTAAAATAATTTTGTATGATAATTGATGTGATTAAAAGCATTATTATAAAGATCACAATTAGGAGGCGACAATGGCTGAGGTTAATCTTTTTACCTTCATTCGTTTAAATCGCAGCATTAATCGCGAGGTACGCCAAAAGTGGAACTTCTATTTGTCCAGTCCACAGATTCAACTCATAGAATCCTTAGACAGCGATGGACCTAAAACCATGTCACACGCAGCGACAGAGCTCGGCATTTCTGTTGGAGCAATGACGGCGCTCGCTGATCGCATGGTGCGTTCTGGCATCATTGAGCGCCAACGTTCTGCTGATGATCGTCGTGTCATCCATCTCGTGATTACTGACAAAGGGCGGGATTTAATCAAGGATATTTCGATATCACGGTCCACAGTTTTAGAGAAATATTTCGGCAAATTAACTCCAGAAGAAGCAAAAGAAATGATCCGTTTGTGCTCCAAAATGCTAGAAGATTGAAAAATGAATTAGAGGTGATTGAATGAATTCGCATGCTACAAACAATAAGAAGGCCAACCCTTTTCATCAGCCAAAAGCAGCCTATGCTGTTGCTTTTGCATGCGTTGTGGCTTTTATGGGGATTGGCTTAGTTGATCCGATTTTAAAATCCATTGGAGAAGAGCTTCATGCTACCCCTTCTCAAGTTGAACTACTCTTTACGAGTTATATGCTCGTCACTGGTGTAGCTATGTTAATTACTGGTTTTGTTTCAAGCCGAATTGGTCCAAAAGCTACTTTACTTGTTGGGCTACTCTTAATCATTGTTTTTGCCTTTCTTGGAGGTATGTCCAACACTGTTGGCCAAATCGTAGGCTTCAGAGCGGGCTGGGGATTAGGCAATGCGCTCTTTATTTCTACTGCTCTTGCCGCAATTGTAAGTGTGGCAACTGGAGGCTCTGAATCTGCCATTATCTTGTATGAAGCAGCCCTCGGTCTTGGTATGTCCGTCGGTCCATTATTAGGTGGAACGCTCGGATCAATCAGTTGGCGCGGACCTTTCTTCGGAGTGTCCATACTCATGGCCATTGGTTTTATAGCCATTTGGATTCTCTTAAAAGGTGTGCCAAAGCCTAAACAAAAAACATCGATTTTAGACCCCTTTCGTGCGCTCAAGCATGGTGGATTATTAAGCCTTGGTATTACTGCACTCTTATATAATTTTGGCTTCTTTACTTTGCTTGCCTATTCTCCATTCGTCATGGATTTAACAGCAATTGGCACAGGCTATGTCTTTTTCTTTTGGGGTGTACTTTTGGCGATTACCTCCGTATTTGTTGCTCCTAAGCTGCAGGCGCGCTTCGGCCTGCTGAAAACTCTATATGGTATTCTAATCTTATTTGCACTGGATTTGCTCTGCATGGGGTTATTTACAAGCTCACAAAATACAGTCATTTTTCTCATCATTATCGCTGGTGCTTTCTTAGGGGTTAATAACACGCTGATCACAACAGCTGTTATGGAGGTCTCACCTGTAGAACGCGGTGTTGCTTCATCAGCCTATAGCTTTGTTCGTTTTGTTGGCGGCGCCATCGCTCCTTGGCTAGCCGGAAAGCTTTCCGAGGTCTTTAACCTACACGTTCCTTTTTATGTCGGCTGTGCATGCGTTTTAGTCGCCATGATCGCCCTTACTTTTGGCAAACCTTATTTTGAAAAAATGGAATATTAACCCACATATTTATTAAAAGGGGCTGAGATAGAAGTCTTCAGCTCATAGAGAATCCGAACGCATTCATAATTTTGAAGGCATGCGTTCGGATTTTTAAGTGAGTGATGAAGCGCTCTGTCAAACTACTCGCTTTCCTCATGCCCATACGATGTGGGTAGGGGTGGCCATCTGGGGCCCTGAAAAGTGGTTCTTTACTTTTTTTGGGGGGCCTGAGGTGCTCGCTTCGGTGTTATCACATGGATGTGATGATGTTAGCCGAAGTGCCTTGAAAACCATAAAAAACTTAGACTAAGAAACCCCTGTTCCTGCGTCTGTTAGGCTTGCTTTGTCGTCAACAACAACGCGTCGTTTATTCATTCGTGAAGTCACCCTCGCCCCGCTCCCAAAGGAGTCTCCGTATTTTGATTACGCTTTTGTTTTCCTTAGCTCCTTTAAACTCTTAGCGTTCGGTATAAGGGGAATCTCATCCTCCTTATTATATTTCATAACATTCTCTGCATAAATCAGTCTTAGTAGCTCTCCCCACCTTATACTAATTAATCCACGTCTCACTATCCCACACATGTGTGACCCAATCCTCAAAGAAACTGCATTCATGTGATACGAGTAAGATGGTTCCTTTATAAGCCATTAGCGCCTCTTTTAAGGACGCTTTGGCCTTGACGTCAAGGTGATTGGTTGGTTCGTCTAAAATAAGCCAATTGGACGGGGCTAATGTCCAATAACACAAACGCACTTTAGTTTGTTCCCCTCCAGATAAAACAGGAAGCGGTTGGCGTAAATGGCGCTCGCTTAATCCACACCTTGCAAGAGCCGCACGGATAGATTTCTGTTCATATTGCGGAAAGGCTCTCCATATAAATTCAAGAGGTGTTTCATTTGGAAGAAGATGCTCTTGTTCAAAATAAGCTGGGGATACCCTGTCACCAATAGTCACCTGCCCTGCAATCGGGCGCTGCCAACCTAAAAGTGTCTTTAATAAAGTGGTTTTGCCAATCCCATTATGCCCCACAATCGCCACTTTTTGTCCTCGTTCTAATTTAAGATCAAGTTTAGGAAAAAGCGGGCGTTCATACCCAACGGTTAATCCATCGGCTTGACAAACCAGACGAACAGACGCTTCTCTCGTAGGAAAATAAAAACGTGGTTTTGGAACTTGGGTTGGCTTTTCCAGTCGTTCTATTTTTTCTAAGCGCTTTTCTCGAGATTTAGCTTGTCTAGCCGTCGCAGCACGGGCTTTATTCTTGGCAATATATGTTTCCAGCTTCTCGATTTCCTTTTGTTGCCTATTAAAAGCCTCCAGCCATTGTCGCTCTCGTTGTTCACTCTGCTTTAAGAAAGCCGTGTAATTCCCAACATAGCGTGTTAAGCGCTGATGCTCGAGATGATAAATCAAATGAACAACCTCATTCATAAATGCCGTGTCATGTGAGATCAAAATAAAGGCATGCGGATAGGACTTAAGATATCCTGTCAGCCAGTCGATATGTGCCGTATCAAGATAGTTTGTCGGTTCATCTAAAAGCAGTACATCTGGCTGTTCCAGTAACAGCTTTGCTAAGAGAAGCTTTGTCCGCTGGCCGCCGCTCAAATGGGTCACATCGCTATCCATACCTAGAGCCATCAGACCTAATCCATCGGCAACATGATCTACTTTGGCATCAATGGCATAAAAGTCGTGCTGTTCCAGCCATTCCTGAATCCGACCGTATTTATCAAGCAGCACTTCAAGTTCCTCTGCATTTGCCGTCGCCATCCCTTCAGATATTTTGATGCCCTGCTTCTCTATCTGAAAGTGCTCCTGAAATGCCCGCTTTAAAAAGGCACGCAATGTGAGGCCTGGTTTTAAACCGATATGCTGTTGCAGATGTCCAAACCGCACCTTAGAGGCCCATTTAATCGTTCCTTCATCAGGTAAAAGCTCTCCTGTTAATAACTTGATTAACGTGGACTTTCCCGCTCCGTTCGGACCGACTAAACCGACCTTTTCACCGTTTAGTAAACGAAAATTGATATTTTGAAAAACGGTTTTATCTCCGAATGTATGAGATAATCGCTCAACAGTTATTAAACTCATTTATCCTTCACTCCTTGATGCTTTGTTATTGTCGTAACCAACCGCAAGGAGGAAGCCTGACCTGCCTTTTTAGTCATTATCCTCAGGAAGAGGTCCCAAGGCTGAAAAGGCAGTCATTAAAAAAGGCAAAGCCCGCCGACTTTGCCCTTCTCTAAAACATCCGTTAAAGCTGTGAAAGGAAATCGAGACGTTCCGTTGCTTGCAGTTGGTAAGTGCTTAAAAAAGGGCAGACTTCTCCCGTACTCACGCACAAACCATTTGCAAAACAACGGATAATTTCATCGATCCTTTCACCTCTTCTCGTTATATTACTTATTATCATACTATAAATACGAATAAACTGCAAATTTTCCGAAAAAAAAGGAGTAGGCCATCATTGAATAACATTGTTGGTACGACATGCATAAGATAACGTATCACCGATAAGGAGTTGATAAATTATGAGTTATGGAACAGATGGAGTAGGCTTTGGCGGTGGAGCAGGCTTTGCTTTAATCGTCGTCTTATTTATATTGTTGATTATCGTTGGAACGGCATACGTGTATTAATTAAAAATTCAACGCCATTCCTTTTAGGAATGGCTTTTATTCTACCATTATAAAACATCCTTACTAAGATAAACCATTGAAGGAAATAAAGTAGCTTTCGCTATACCGCTTAACTTACGCTTGAGTGCAGCGGCAAAACAAGTAAGTATTTACATAGGCAAATGTGAAAAAAGCTCAAAACCAAAGGCATACGTGTACAAGCTTAGTCCTCATCGTTTTGAAACACCTTTGATGTCATTGGTCAATCTATAGCTAAGAAAAACCGGGCGAAGAGTATACCTGGTCCTTGTCCTTAGTATAGAGCATCATCCAATATGAAAGAGGCTTCATTGCCTGGTCAAGTGGATGGGAACGCAAGGCGCGAGATTCGAAACACTCTAAAATCATGTGTTCCTCGGGCGACACTAACTCATGATGCGGAGACTAGAGTCCTGCGGGAAATGGGAGATCGGTAAGACCTTAGCAGCGCGAAGGTGCGAAAAGGCTTACCACTCCCCCGTGGAAAGCGAGCGCCTGGAGTGGAAATCCGCACTGTACTCATGACCAGAAATTTTATACTTTCCGATCTTTTAAAAAATGGCCAGAGTCCCCCAAAAAACACTGGGGATTCTCTGACCACCTAATGGTCGACTTTTATAGCCTTATAGATTAGTAGAAAAACGGATAGGGCCTAAAAAAAGCAATGTTCCCTAATGCTACCCCAGTTAAGCCGCCTAAAAATCCTCCTGCAAAAGCTCCGAAAGCAAATAGGCCTGGTCCTTGTGGGCCAGGTGCGCCATCAAACGGACGAAGATAGACATGTGTTTGATCAACGGAATGGACAATACCGTGATGGAGAACTCCATCATGGGTACGAATTTCGACAGGATGGTTAATGTGTTTTTGACAATGTGTGTAGTAATATTGTGCAGACATCCTCTTCTCTCCTTTCAGTCATGCTGATTTCAGGTGCTTTAAGTTAGAGGACTAGAGGACATAGTAATAGCTGTCTTACTGCATCATATGCATCACATAAAAAAAATGAAGGGCACGCGTGGAAGGCACATGCCACATTTTAATTCGATGAATTGAAGAATCACTTCTTTTCACATTTCTTCTGGCGCCTGTATGCCGAGTAATCTTAGGCCCTCTTTAATGACAATGGCCGTTGCTTTTGTTAAGGCAATTTTTTGTTCCTGATCTCCTCCCACTAGTATGCGCGTGTGTGCGTAATAGTGGTTAAAACACTGAGCAATTTTATAAATAGACTTTGCAAGAAGTGAAGGGTCACGCCACTCAAAAGCATCTGCGATATGTCCAGGAAAATAAGTGAGCTGTGTGATGAGCTCCCACATTTGATCGGTAACAGTAGCCCCTTCTTTGTAGACAGGCTTAGAGAGCTTGCTCTTTCTTAAAATCGAAAGCGCTCGTGCATGAGTGTATTGCAAATAAGGCCCCGTATTCCCTTCAAACCTCAGCATGTCATCGTAAGAAAACTCCACATCATTTTGACGATGGTGCTTGAGGTCGTGATATATCACTGCCCCAACCCCCACCTGCTCTGCCACACGTTCTTGATCTAATAATTCAGGATTTTTTTCACGAATATTTTGGACTGCCTGTTGGATGATATCTGCTAATACTTGTTCTAAAAACACAACTTTTCCTTGGCGCGTCGACATCTTTTTTCCCTCTTTTAATATCATGCCAAAAGGAATGTGCTCCATCGTCTCTGCCCAGCAGTACCCCATTTTTTTTAATACTTGAATAAGCTGGTTGAAATGCAGAGTTTGCTCATTGCCTGCAACATAAAATGAATAATCAAAATGATAATGCTGCTTTCTGTACAGTGCAGAAGCCAGATCGCGAGTAACGTATAAGGTGGCACCGTCTTTCTTTTTAATCAGGGCCGGTGGGATAGATGCCTCTAAACGAACAACCCGTGCTCCATCAGACTCTTCCAATAGGTCTTTTTCCTGCAATTCAGTGACAACCGGTTCCATTTTATCATTGTAGAAGGCTTCTCCATTCAGTGAATCGAACCTTACACCAAGTAAAGAATAAATGGCATTAAAGGCTTGGATAGACTCCTCTCTAAACCAACGCCACAAGCTTAAAGCTTCCTCATTTCCAGCCTCAAGCTCTTTAAACCAATAACGCCCTTCATCCTCTAATTCTGGAAGCTGAACAGCCTCGGTATGAAAACGCGTATAAAGCTTAAACAATTCAGCTATAGGGGCGCGTTTAACAGCTTCCTCATTTCCCCAACGCTTATAGGCTGCGATCAGCTTTCCAAATTGTGTTCCCCAATCTCCAATATAATTCAAACGAACGGTCTCAAATCCACATTTCTCCGCCAATTGGGCAATGGCATTACCAATTACAGTCGAACGCAGGTGCCCCATGGAAAAAGGTTTAGCAATATTCGGCGAAGAGAGATCTAACACAATGACCTGACCCTCACCAAAATCATGCGCCCCATAATCCTCTTCCTTCTGCAAAATCTCCGTGAGGGTTTCTTGAGCAACGACCTCTCGATTCAGAAAGGCATTAATATAAGGTCCAGCGGCTTGGAAGCTTGTAAAAAGTGGGTCATTCAACTGTACAGCTAAAGTCTTTGCTATCGCTTGTGGGGATCGCTTCCACTCTTTCGCCAATTGAAAGCATGGAAATGCCAGATCACCATGTCCACGATGCTTTGGTACTTCTATAAGCGAAATGATCGCTTCTTTTGATAAAGAGGGCTCAAGTTTCTGTGTTAAAGTCTCTGCATAGCGTTCCGTATAGGTTTTCATCATGACGCCTCCAGTCACGCTGGCAATCAATGTCCAGCAAAGGTTTACCCTTTCTAATCGTGCAAAAAGCCCGCCTCTATAATAGAGACGGGCTGAGTTGTCCGCGGTACCACTCTTATTGTCCAAAAAGACCTGCTTTCAACGCATAACGACGTTAGCCGGCATTATCTACTAAACTGTCTTGTTCAATAATGCATCTCCAAAGTCCGCTTCATTATTTCTTGATCAACAGGCTTCCACCATCCCTGATTCGCTATAGATCGCCAAATAATTACTCTCTTTTTCAACGATATTAAATAGTATTGTCCCTATACTAAGAAAAATCTTTTGTTCTGTCAACAGACGATTTCACCCATTGCTTTCACTCAGCTCAGCCAGACATAATTATAAAATAATCATGCACTTAAGGATGTCCGCAAGTTTCAGGTGGTGAAAGTCGAAAGTTTAAATGGATACGAGCATCCTTAAATAGTGCTAGCAAAGCTTTTATACCTTTTGATTGTACAAAAAGCAGCGATAATTCCCTAACACCACCAAATGACTCCAGAGCAGTCTCTCAAACATTACTGAGAAAATGGAAAGGTAATGGTGATGGTTGTTCCCTTACCAACCGTGCTATGAATAGACAGCGTTCCGCCATGACTTTTGACAATACGATCACAAATCATAAGCCCAAGACCTGTCCCTTTTTCCTTCGTGCTATAAAAGGGTTCACCGATCTTCTCCAATCTTTCCTCAGGAATGCCATTCCCCTCATCTTTAATTTGGATTTCAATAGCTCCATCTCTATTGATCTTTTGTGTGATATAAATCGACCCGCCTGACGCTTCCATCGCATCGATTGAATTCTTAATGATATTAATAAAAACCTGCCGGATCTTATTAGGTTCACACTCAAAGAGAAGGGACTCATTCTCATGGTCAAACTCAATATAAATATTATTAATAATGGCCTGCGATTGCAGGAGAGAAATCATCCGTTTCATCAAGTGAATAAGGTCAACCTCTTCTTTTGCTATCACTTCGGGCTTCGCTAAAACTAACAAATCCCCAACAATGGTTTCAATGCGATCAAGCTCCTGCATAATGATGGAGGAATATTTCTCATCGATATTATTTTTCAACAGCTGTGTAAATCCCCTGATCGATGTTAAAGGATTGCGAATTTCATGGGCAATACCGGCAGCTAAGTGCCCGATAACCGATAACTTTTCCGTTTGTTGCAATAGTTCTTCTGTCTTCATGCGTTCAGTGATATCGGTAATAACGACCTGCAAGGTGCGCCTATGCTTATAATTCGTCGGAATAATATCGATCTCTGTTTGGCGTGTTTCCTTATCTGTCCGAACAATGGTAATATTATTTAACTTAAAGGCATGGCGTGATCCCCTATTTTCTTGAAAGACATTGTACACATGTTCCCGCTGGGAAGCATGGACGAAGTCAAAAATGGAACACCCAATCACTTCCCGAGGCTGTGTTATTCCTAGTAACCGTTTGCCACTTTCATTAATAAAAATCCAAAATCCCTCAGCGGACATCATGCCGATGGTTTCATTAGAATGCTGAACAAGTGTGCGATATTTGTCTTCTTCCTCTTTCAGCTCTTCTTCCGCCATCTTATAATCCGTGATATTTCGTGTAATACAAAAACATTCATCCTCTGAGATTGAATTTGAAACACCTTCAATTTTTTTCTTATAAATACTCTCTACCCACACATATTCCCCCGATTGTCTTCTCAGTTTATAAGTCACCTTACCCGAAGACTGAAAGGGATGACAAAGTTGTTCTTTGACCTGTTCTCTATCATCAGGGTGGATATATTGATAGAAGGATTGACCATGCAGATCCTGAGGGAAATATTTCAATAAATGCTCTGAAGATGGAGAAACATAACGAATTTCCCCACTTTTAATGTGATGACGAGAAATCATTTCCGGAAAATATTTGGTGTATATAAAATAGTTTTCAAGCTCTTGTTCTTTTGTGATATGCGGATGTGATTTATCCAAGTGGTCCATCAATAGTCCCCCAATGAATTTAACACTCTATGAAATAAATGAAATTGAAGACGAACATCTCTTTAAGAAGTAGTAAAAAATCCCTGTAATGCATGGGGTATATATTGCTTGAATGTAAAAGGTGGACACCATTTTTCCAAGCTTAATCATACTAACCTTTAACAACGCTGTGGTTTTGATTCGATCCATTGTACATCTGGTGAGCACACTCTATCTATAGAAACATTATATATTTATTATAACATGTGATAAAGTATTGTTAGGGGAAATACTCACGATCAAAACGCTACAATTATTTTACCCTAAACAAGCGCTAATTTCTATACTCTACATAGTTTCATCTTAAGGAGGAATTCACATTGAATCAACACTTTTTACTCGATTTACTAAAAACACCATCCCCCTCTGGTCAAGAGGTGGCTATACAAAAAAAGTGGATGGAATACGTCAAACCCTTCGCTGATCACATAGAAACGGATGGTTCTGGAAATGTGATTGCCGCCCTTAATCCAGATGCGAACTTTAAGGTGCTGCTTGCGGGGCATTGTGATGAGATTGCCATGGCCATTAAGCAGATTGATGACAACGGATTTTTACGTGTAGAAAAAGTGGGTGGTATCGGTGCGAAGCCCGCCATCGGTATGAAAGTACACATCCTCGGATACGGCAAGGCATTAACAGGCGTAATCGGAGCGAACGCTGAACACCATGGCGGCATAAAAGATGATTTTGATTTTGATGATTTATACATAGATTGTGGCGCAAAATCCAAAGAGGAAATGGAACAGCATGTCCAAATTGGTGATCTAGCCGTCTATAAACGCACCCCTGAAATTCTTGAAAACAATCGCTTAACAGGACGAGGCCTAGACAACCGCACAGGAGCCTTTATCGTTGCTGAAGTATTACGTAAGCTGTCAGAAGTACATCCTAAAGTTGGTGTATACGCTGTGAGTACAGTGAATGAGGAAACCAATTTAGGCGGAGCCTATTTTGCCGCTGCCCATGTGCAACCGACCTTTGCCCTTGCTTGTGATGTCACCTTCGCCACAGACTATCCCGGTGCTAATGATGGTAAGCTTGCTGAGGTGAAGCTCGATGGTGGTCCTGTCCTTGCAAAAGGAGCTCCCATTAATCTTAAGGTCAATAAACTGTTAGAAAAATCGGCTGCAGAATTGAATTTGCAAGTCCAGTATGAGCTCACTCCCCGCAATACCGGAACAGACGCTGATCGCATGCGATTGACAGGAAAAGGGGTACCCATAGCTTTAGTCTCACTTCCCTTGCGCTATATGCACTCTCCAGTTGAAACCATCAGCTTACAAGATATGGAACAAGAAATTGATTTATTAGTCCATATGATCGCTAGCCTCACCGGCACAGAAAGCGTCAAGCCCCTTGAAGATTGATCTTAAAAAGGACTGACTCTGAGTATCAGGGTCAGTCCTGCTTATTTTTCAATGTCTCCAACAAGCTTCTCCCAATCTTCTATTACTTGATCTAACCAGGTCCTTTGTGAACGGTTCAAAATATATTCGGCTTGCTCATGCATATTTTTCGCTTCTTGTAAAAAAAACTGGGCGTCATGCATATACTTTTTATAGTGCATGTTGGCTTCCTTTAGTTCCATTGCAAATGAATAGAGCGTTTCTTCATTAACACATTGTTCTTCTAATACATAATGGCGATCATTCGGATGAACCGGTTCAATAGAATGAGGTTCTGACCCATCAATAATCGCTGTTTTTAATTCAGGAATGACCACTGCGTCAAGACTTTCAGGATAAAAAGGACAACGGTAAAGCTCAACAGATAGGCGGGCTGCTATCGCCAAAACAGCCAATGCCTTTAAAATTTTTGTTTTCCCTGTTCCAGAAAAGCCTTTTAAAATAATATAGCGCTGAATCGATTCCCTTGACCATTGGAACATGTGCTGATATCTCGCACGGTTATTAGAACCAAAATAACTTATAGCCACCCCTTGACAGGCTTGAAGCTTCACATCTTTGATTGAAAATAGCTCATAAACAATGTCTTTTAAAAGAAGATTTAATGCTTCTTGATTTATGGAGGCTTGGTAAATTTGTTTGATAAAGTCTAAGTACTCACGTGCTTTGAACAGCTTCTCACTCGCTTGATCCATACAGAATTTTTTTTCAGCTAAGAACAAGTCGATACTCTCATCGTCCAGGCTCTTCCCTTTCCGCCACTCTAACTCGGCAGTTTGACAAGGGATGGCTGAATGTAGCTCATTAAAAAGCGACTGGTCCACAAAGCCTACTCCTAATGAATTAACAATCAGCCCTTGAACCCCTTCAGGATGAATCGGGTCCATCAAAAAAGTAAATGTTTCTTCGGCAAATGCGCCGTGCTTTAGTTGATTCATCAACTGTTGTTTTCTACTCAGCGTCAAGCGCTCGACAGTATAAACTTTTTTTAATTCCCCCAAGTGATAAAGGATATCCTCGGATGGGTGCGAGCTGCAAATACTTTGCATGTATCGTTCTTGTACCTTCTGCATGGCTCATCTTCCCCTCAGCAAATGGCATGAACAAACTCAAGCGGTACTCTCCTTAAATATGTGAATCAACAGATACCGATTTAACAAATGGACCAATGATCAAGCTTAAAATCGCTAGCGGCAGCCATAACACTAACAATGTGCAAAATAACCAGCCCCACTGTTGCCTATCGCTTACCAAAGCTTCATTCCGAACGCCAAGGATGAGAAGAGAAAAAATACTTCCTACTAGACCATACATAGTGAGGATCAACAACGCACTTAACACACTTATCACTCCATCCATGCGCTACACGCTTTTTATCAGATTATGCAGGGTAGGAATTTGTGTGATAAGGACAAACCCACTAAATACGGCGATGTGCATGAAAGTCCAAAATCAATAAGAGAAAATAGATGGAAATATGAGAGGTTCATTCAGGAGGTGCAAAATGATAAAAGAGGGGGTAGAGAAAGCTTGAATAGAAAATGGAAGAAAACCTTTAACCCCAAAAAGTTGGGCCTTCTATGAAGACCACTGAAAAGTGACGGTGTGTGATGATTTTACAATTTCTGCTGTTGGTTTTCACTCCTTGTCCTTGCTTTTCGCATGCCTGCATGATGCAGGGAGGTCGACGTTCGACGCATAGGACGTGCTGGCTTCGACATTGCTACATGGTGATGTGACAGTTTTAGCCAAAGTTCCTTGAAGGACGTTCGCACTTAACCCAAGTCCCTTAATCACGTGTGATGGTTTTGGTCGATCCTCCTTATAAGAAGCACCAATCATACTAAGAAGGACTGAGCTTCGTAGTATGCGGAATATTTTACAATATTGTCGTTCGATTTCAGTGCTCACTCTTTCCGTTAATCTTCTTCCCGTTTAAGCGATTTATTATAAATCAAAAACTCATGCGGATAACGGTTTTGATCATCTACTGTCCCCATTTTTTTAGAGACAAGCTGCCAGTCAGCTGGATTAAAATCAAAATAGGTGTCCCCTGTAAATTCAGCATGAATCCTCGTAAGATAAAGCTGATCCACAAAGGGTGAAAAACTTTTGAACACCCCTGCCCCGCCAATCACAAACCATAAAGGCGTGTCAGTTAAATACATCATGATTTCCTCAGGATGATGAAAAACCTTACAGCCCTCAGCGCTATATTCGGTGTTATGCGTTAAAATGATGTTTTGACGCCCTGGAAGCGGCTTGCCAATGGACTCAAATGTCTTCCGTCCCATGACGATGGGATGCCCCATCGTCACACGCTTAAAATAGCGGAGATCAGCAGGTAGATGCCATGGTAATGCGTTCTCCTTACCAATGAGCCCATTGCGATCCATCGCTACAAGAAAAGCCATCATACAGAAACCTGTCCCTTAATATGAGGATGTGGATGATAATTGTCAATCACAAAGTCCTCAAATTGATAATCAAAAATGGAGGAAACCTCACGTTGGATCTTCAGCTGTGGTAAAGGGCGGGGCTCCCTTTCTAATTGCAGCTTCACCTGATCCAGATGATTGAGGTAAATGTGAGCATCTCCTAAAGTATGAACAAATTCGCCAACTTCTAGACCAGCACTATGGGCAATCATATGCGTGAGTAAGGCATAGGAGGCAATGTTAAATGGCACACCAAGAAACACGTCGGCGCTACGTTGATACAGCTGACACGATAACTTTCCATCATTAACATAAAATTGGAACAGACAATGACACGGGGGCAAAGCCATATCTGGAACATCAGCAGGGTTCCAGGCCGTTACGATGAGGCGCCGTGAATTAGGATTATTTTTGATCATATCAACAACATTGGCAATTTGATCGATCGTCTCCCCATGCTTACCAGGCCATGAGCGCCATTGATGCCCATATACGGGACCAAGATCGCCCTTCTCATCTGCCCATTCATTCCAAATACGCACACCGTGTTCCTGGAGATAAGCCACATTGGTATCCCCTCTTAGAAACCATAAAAGCTCATAAATGATTGACTTGATATGTAGTTTTTTTGTCGTTAAAAGCGGAAAACCTTCCTGTAAATCAAAACGCATTTGATGACCGAATACACTTAGGGTTCCCGTCCCCGTCCTGTCCCCTTTTTCGTTGCCTTCTTGTAGAATGCGTTCGCATAGAGCTAAATATTGTTTCAAAAGCTTCACTCTCCGATCCTTTTAATAATAATTACGCCCTTTGATTCATATAACATACTGTTAATGAAAGTATTCTTGTTCTAGCTCTTGTAAAAGAGCATAAGACTTTTCGGCCCAAGAATCCTGTCTTGTCTGCAGTTGGGCCATTTTATCTTGAAGGGCTTGCTTTAATGATTGCTCATAATTTGGTACTTCTCCTGTATAAGCAGACATAGCGCTTCGATTCACCACAACCTTTTCGTGAAACGCATGCGCTCTTCTTTGATGGAATAACGGCACATTCACTTCATTGGGCTGATGTAAATCGCCTTGAGTTGGATGCTTCAAAACAGCTAATGTCTCAGCAACTGCCATCTGTTCATTCCTATATTCAAGAAGCTTAGCAACGTATTCGCCCGTCTTACTTCTTACTTTAATGATATCGCCAATACTAAATTGAGCTTTCATAGGCATCTCCTTTCATTACTTCTTAGTAGTATATCAAATTTTACAGTAACTTTGGTAGAGAGAAACGTAGGAGTATCAGAAAGTGGGGGTATCTCATGATTAACGGCAAACAATATATTGCGCGTATCAATGCTTTAAAACCAAACGTCTGGTTTCGCGGCGAACGCATAACAAGCAAGCTCTCAGAGCACGTTGCTTTCAAAGGGCTGCTGCGGTCACAGGCAAAGCTTTACGATCTGCAATGTGATCCTGATTATCAGGAGCTATTCTCATGGCCATCCGACACAACGGGCCACGCTATTGGAACGACGTATCTGGCTCCCAAAACGCCCGCAGATCTTGAAAAGCGGCGCAAAGCCATACAGGAATGGGCAAAGCTTTCCCTTGGCATGCTTGGTCGTTCACCAGATTATATGAATACCACGATCATGGCTCTTGGTACATCAGCTGATATTTTGAAGGAAGACGCACCACAACGGGCTGAAAATATGAGGAATTATTATGAATATGTCCGTGAAAATGATTTATCGCTCACACATACCTTTATCTTGCCTCAAGTCAATCGTTCACAATTTTATTTGGAAGATCAAGACGCCCCAGTCATAGCAGCGCGGGTCATTGATGAAAACTCCCATGGCATCATTGTTCATGGGGCAAGACTTCTTGCAACCCAAGGGGTAACAACAGATGAACTCCTTGTGTTTCCATCAGGAGCGCGTTTGCCGCAAATGAAGACGGCAGAACCGATGGCCTATGCCTTTGCCATACCGACCAATACCGAAGGCGTCACCTATTATTGTCGGGACTCCTTTGTTGGTGGTGACTCTCACTATGATCATCCACTCAGCAGTCGATTTGAAGAAATGGATACGATCGTTGTTTTTGACCATGTCCTTGTGCCTTGGGAGCGTGTCTTTTTATATGGAAGCATCACCGCTAATAATCGCTTATATCCAGAGAGTGGCTTTTTTTCACAGACCACCCATGTTGTCATCAGTAAAAACATCGTTAAAATCGAGAGTTTACTTGGCATTATGAAACAGATGATTCAATCGATCAATATTAGTGAATATCAGCATATTCATGAAAAAGTCTCAGAGGTGGTCGTCGGTCTTGAAGTGATGAAGGGCTTAATCTATGCGTCTGAAAAAGAGGCACAACTCAACCGCTGGGGCATTCTTACACCTAATGCAAACCCACTTCAGGCCGGCATCCTTTATTATACGAAGCTCTACCCACGCATGATCGAAATCATTAAACTTATAGGTGCTAGTGGGCTCGTCTCGATCCCTACAGAGAGCGATTTCCAGTCCCAGGCTGGAACTGATTTGCGCCACTACTTACAATCATCTACACAAAATGGCGAAGAGAAGGTGCGGCTCTTTCGCTTAGCCTGGGATGTATCCTTAAGCGCCTTTGGCGGCCGTCAGGAATTGTATGAAAGGTTCTTTTTTGGTGATCCCGTTCGCTTAGCTTCTCAACTTTTTAGATCTTATGAAACAAGTGATCTGGAAGCGCGTATCACTGCATTTTTACATGACAAAGCTTAAGTCCAGTGCTTTCCTCTTCAAAAGCATGAATAGGCAGGTTCAATCATAGTGTTGAGATAACGATGTTTGTAAATTGGAGGCATTCACATTGAGACAGCGCCATTTATTTAATCGCGTATTTTCGGAAGAAGGCCCAGAAGCACTCCGGCAAAAATGGATCGAAGAAGTCTCCCGAAAGCCTAAAGAAGCCTACGAAAAACTCAATGATCCGTTTCTTGATTTCCCAAGTTTATTTGTTTTAAAAGATGACGTCAAAGAAATTGAGGAGCTATCGATTCGTAACCGCATTGCGTTACTGCACATCGAAAAAGTGTTAAATTTAAATTTGACTGCTCCACCGATATTAGATCTGCCAATGTCAGATCTCGAAACCTATGATAACCATGTCCAATGTTATTCATGGATGATTGAATCTGGCAGTGCAACTTTATTAAATAATGATTTTTTATATGTCATCGACCATGCGTGTACCCATCTCTATCACTTTTATAAAGAAGGCCATATGGCTCAGCTTGTCGAATTATTGTTTCATCGCTATCGAAACAGCGCGCAGCACCATTATCTCCTACAGCTACTCTATGATTCGCCCCAATGTGAATGGCTATTATATGTTGCGCGGTATTTATACGCATCACCAAAGGAACGCCGCTTCGCTCAAAGAATTTTACATTTTATTCCAAATGTTCGTTCTACCTCTCCAGAAGTGGCTATTGAAACGATAGAAGATTGGTATGAAGAGCATCATCAATACTTGCTTTTCACTGGCGAAACGAATGATACCAATCATGATCCTGTCCCTTTTGTCATTCATTATGGGGCTAAATATCTTGGCAAAGCCATCCATTGTCAGACTGGTCAATACATTTCACCACTGTCACATCAAGAATTTGACAAGGCACAAAGCTTCGCACAGCTTAGCCTAGACGTCCAAGAACGCTTATCCACGACCTCCGCGCATTATCGCAAGGAAAATCGCAGCAAATGGCGAGAGTGGATAAAACAACCATTATCAGCGCATTTGGATGAGCATCGCATCTACCGTCCTTGCTGTCATTAATATCATCGAAGGAGGAGTGATCAGTCATATGCTTGTTATCCAAGGGCAGCGCCTTACAATAAGTCAAGCGCAGCAGCTCGCTCCCGCTTTAAATCATAGCCAAGAGATCATCTCTAGCATGGTTAACAATGGTGAGGTTTATCTTTTTAGCAGTGAACTCGTCTTTCGTTTAGCAGTGACTTTAAGATCACATATTATTGATTCTGCTCTAACACTTGCAAAAAGCGGGGCCGACTTTGAAACCTTTTATCGAACAAAGGGCAACCCTAATTACTGGGAAATAACAGAAATGGGCGGACTACAGCTAAAAAATAATACACAGCCTAGCACAGGGCTTCAAGATATTTTTAACAATGGCAGCACCTATGGATTTGAATGTGCCACAGCGATGGAAATCGTTCTCCTTCACGGGATATTACTCAGCATTGGCGAAGAGCTTTTTAATACACTCTATGCTCATCTCTACTTGTGGGATTGGCAGGATGTTCCGAATCTCCCTCTCACTATTGAACCGGTTCAGCAAGGGGATATCCCAGGGGATGTTCGGTATTTCAAAAACCCGCAAGTGAGCCCAAACCATATGGCCTTTCAAGGCGAAAATGTCATTGTTCTTCCTAACGGACGCTATTATGGTCATGGGGTTGGCATCGGTGATCATGATTATTTTGTCACACAATTAAATAAAGCGAGAAGGCCAGGCGCCACGATTGATGCTTACCTCATGCCTAGAGCAACTCGCATCGTCGTCGAAAGACTTGCCTACCTCTCGCAAAGCTTTATTCAAATTCCACAACCGACTTTACCCGTTTAGTAAAGTCCGACTCAGTACACGCGTCTCATATATCGGCTGATCTCGATGCCCATCACTCATTAAAAGCTTGTTTAGCAAGCATGGCAAGGACAGAGTCTTCGGTTGGAGGATTAAATAAGCCTGCTCTTACATCGCGATAGTAGCGTTCAAAAGGTAAGGAACGGTTAAGGCTTGTTCCTCCAACAATGCGCATGGCGATATCAACCACTTGGGATGCAGCTTCTAATGCTACGGTTTTTGCTACTGCCAAAGATGGTCCAAGAGCTTGTCGTTGCTCTGGGCATTCATCCCATTGTCTGGCAACATTATACAGGACATGACGAGCTTGAAGCAGATGATGTTCAATTTCGCCCACTCGATCTCTTACTCTTGGAACATCTTTAATGGCAAAATCCAAACTATTTGGCTTATAGGTTTCGGCAAATTGAATCACATCCCGGCGAGCAGCCAAGGCAATCCCAAGATAACAAGCCGGAATATGCAGGAGCCAGGCAGGAGGTAACGCTTGCTCGGTTTTTTCTTTCGTAATGATTTCGACAAGCGCTTCTTCACCTATGTGCACTTGATTGAATAATACATCGTCACTCCGTGTTGCTCTCATGCCAAGCGTATCCCACGTCTTATTAACCGAAACGCCTTCTTCCTTTCGATGGACGAGAAACCAGCCCACCTCTTCCCGCCCCTCTATAGAAGCGGTCACCAAAAACCAATCAGCGAAAGCGGATAGTGTGGAAAAGGTCTTCTTTCCATTTAAAACCCAACCCTTTTCCAGCTTTTTGGCCGTGGTTTGCGGTTTACCTCCTCGCGTTGGACTCCCTGTTTTGGGCTCAGTCATCACACGATTCATAAGCTGCTTCTGCTTGACTAACCCCTCGCAAAACTCTTGGAACCTCTCCGGAGCCCAGGATCGACGGTCTGCAAGGTCCATTACCACACCTAAATGCCAGCCTAAGCTTAATGCTGTCGCGGGGTCTCCTTGACCAAGCTGTTCCTGTAAAATAACAAGTTCTGTTACGGAAATCTCTTCTCCGCCAAATTCACGCGGAACCGTATAGGAAGTCACGCCTTCTTCCTTCAGCTTTTCAAAATGCCCAAAGGGAAACTGTGAGGTGCGGTCATTTTCTGCAGCGTCTTTAGAGAACTGTTCGGCAAGTGCCTTAGCCTTCTCATATAATTTCCGCTCATGCTCATGACGTAAAAATAAATGCTCTACCATCAAACCCCTCCCAAATATTGTTATGTACTGAACTAAAAAAACTTAGTCTTTGCCACTTGGCGATTACACATCAAAAGGCCGAAGTCACCTGAGCTTATACTGTCTCCCTTTATAAGTGTCAGCCAAGTGCTAAATTCTGATGGTATTAAAAAGAGAGACGTATAAGCGGTCTCTCTTTTTAAGCATTTTGTGCCATTCTATAGCGGTTGTGAGGATGTTCACGACATTCTTTACTACAAGAACGCTCGTACTTCACTTCACATTCTTCGCAGCAAATATGCTGGCGATTGCACTCTGGATTCGCGCAGTTCACTAAGCGATCCTCTGCCTTGCCACAATAATAGCATTGTCCAACAATCACATCTTCCTCGGTGCGATTAACCGGAACGGCGATTCGGCTATCAAAGACATAGCACTTTCCATCATAATATTTTCCCTTTACCTCGGGATCTTTGCCATACTCAACAATGCCGCCATGAAGCTGGCTCACATCCTTGAAGCCTTCTTTAAGCAAATAGCCTGTGAACTTTTCACAGCGAATCCCACCTGTACAATACGTGAGGATTTTCTTATCTTTTTTATCAGCTAGATTCTCCTGAATCCATTTTGGAAGATCACGAAAGGCGTGGATATTAGGTAACAAAGCATTACGGAAATGACCGATTTGATGTTCATAATCATTACGAGCATCAATAATGATGACATCCTCATCCTGCATGGCTTCAAGAAATTCCTTTGGCTCAAGATGCTTCCCAGTAAGTTCGTTGGGATTGACATCCTCCTCAAGTTTCAAAGAAACGAGTTCTGGCTTATAACGAACAAACATTTTTTTAAACGCATGGTCATCCGCTTCATCAATTTTGAACTCAATGCCTGCAAAACGGGGATCATTTTTAAGCTCGTCCATATAACGTTCTGTCTGGTCGAACGTTCCAGACACTGTGCCGTTAATCCCTTCGGCTGAAACAAGAATTCTTCCTTTGAGTTCTAACGCCTTACAGAAGGCAAGATGCTGAGCTGTATATTCTTCTGGATTATCAATGTGTGCATATTTATAATAAAGTAGTACACGATATGGTTTTGTCATAGTTGATACCTCCCAAATTATTATAATAACACACTTTTTATCGATTGTGCTTGATTGTTTTTTCTAAAAC
This sequence comes from Pullulanibacillus camelliae, assembly GCF_014642655.1. Taxonomy (GTDB): domain Bacteria; phylum Bacillota; class Bacilli; order Bacillales; family Sporolactobacillaceae; genus Pullulanibacillus; species Pullulanibacillus camelliae. The sequence goes on along the minus strand of NZ_BMIR01000007.1, from coordinate 10,626 downwards.
ATATAATTCTTCATTTAAAGATTCCATCTGCCGTTCAGCAACATTCCGTGCGTCTAAGAGGGCCTCATTGTAAACATATGGCGCAAACTCCTTAATGAAAAAATCATATAAATTCTCCGCACCAATTAACCCTAATTCTTCACCGCGTTCACTATAAAAATAGCTTTGCAATTTCTCAATAATCGCTTCCTTTACTTCTTTTGATAAGATGGGGCATCCACTCCTATTTCTTAAAATATATTCCTGCAAAGAGAGCAGCTGCATGGCATTCTTCAGCATGATGTCTCCGCGATTAGAGCACTTAACTTGCACCGCACCGCTTTGCTTTGTCCTCCTACAATCACCTTTAAAGAACATCAGCAAAAGCTATATATTTGATAGTAAAGGGCAAGAAAAAACGCCAAGGAGGCCTTGGCGTTTAAATATAAACGTGTTTAGCAGTGTTGTTTAAAAGCCTCAACAAGATTTTGAATGATATCTTCTACTTCCTCATCCTCTATTTCTTCACGAGGAATAAAGTGAACCACTTCTTTTCCTTTAAGAAGTGCCATAGATGGTGATGACGGTTCAAATCCATCAAAATAATCTCTCATCTGAGCCGTTGCTTCACGATCCTGCCCTGCAAACACTGTCACCAAATGATCGGGTTTGAGGTCACTCTGCTGCAATGCATTGACAGCTGCCGGCCGCGCAAGACCTGCGGCGCATCCGCAAACGGAATTCACAAATACAAGTGTGGTTCCTGCAGCTGTTGCCATATAATCATCCACGGCTTCTGGTGTTCTTAATTCTGCAAAGCCAGCATCGGTTAATTCCGCACGCATGGGTTTAACGATTTCACGCATATATTCTTCATAAGCCATTGACATCACTATCCACTCCTTAATAAGGACTTTGGTCATACAATACCACTTTTATAGGCTAAGAATCAACTCAAATGCAAGGGACTCTTTCTCATTTTAACCAAAATGCGTGCAAAATTGCCAACATATTTCATGTAGCTCCGTCCTTAAAATAATCCTTCCACTTGTCCATCTGCATTCAACCCTATATTCAAAGTTGCAGGTTGTTTTGGGAGCCCTGGCATCGTTAAAATGCTCCCTGTCATAACAACGATAAACCCTGCCCCTATACGAGGAACGAGCTCACGAATATGGATGGTAAATCCTTCGGGTCTACCAACCTTGGTCGGATCGTCAGATAAAGAATATTGTGTCTTGGCAATACAGATAGGTAAATGCTCCCATCCATGTGCAGCAATGGCTTGCAACTGCTTTTTGGCTGTTGCCGAAAATTCAATGCGGCCGCCTCCATAAACCTTTTTAACGATTTGATTTATTTTTTCTTCAATGGAATCATGAAGAGCATATAACGGTTGGAAGGCATTGCTCTCTTGATCAATGGCCGCAACCACAGCTTCAGCGAGCGCGATACCGCCCTGTCCCCCTTCCTCCCAAACATTGGCTAACTCAGCCCTAGCCCCGTTGGCTTTGCACCAATCAATCAGGAAAGCAAGCTCTGCTTCCGTGTCGGTTGTAAAGCGATTAATGGCGATCACATAAGGAAGCCCATAATGAGAAATTGTCTCCATATGCTTTTTCAAATTGGCAACCCCTTGCTGGAGCGCCTCAAGATTTTCTTTTTGTAAATCAGACTTTGCCACACCACCATGCATTTTTAAAGCTCTGACCGTTGCTACGATGACCACAGCACTGGGTTTGAGGTCACCTGTTCGCATTTTAATGTCTAAAAACTTTTCAGCCCCCAAATCGGCACCAAATCCAGCCTCTGTGACACAATAATCAGCGAGCTTAGCCGCCATCATTGTTGCCACTAAACTGCTACAGCCATGGGCGATATTGGCAAACGGTCCCCCATGAACAAAGGCAGGCGTATGTTCAATGGTTTGCACTAGGTTGGGGTGAATCGCATCCTTTAATAAGACCGTTAAAGCCCCTTCAGCACCGAGATCCTTCACTGTAATGGGTTCCTTGTTATCACTATAGGCAATAACAATGCGGCTTAAACGCGCTTTTAAATCTTCAAGATCCATCGCGAGACACAGAATGGCCATGATTTCTGAAGCAACGGTGATGTCAAACCCGTCCTCTCTAGGAGTGCCATTAGCGGGGCCTCCTAACCCAATCACCATTTGCCGAAGCGCGCGATCATTGAGATCCAAAACGCGTTTCCAGACGATGCGTTGTGGATCAATGTGAAGAGAATTACCTTGATGGATATGATTATCGATTAAGGCTGCCAACAAATTATGTGCAGATGTTATAGCATGTAGGTCACCTGTGAAATGTAAGTTGATGTCCTCCATTGGCAGTATTTGCGAATAACCGCCACCTGCTGCACCCCCCTTCATCCCCATTACTGGACCCAAGGAGGGCTCTCTTAAGGCAATTACCGCATTTTTTCCAATTTTATTAAGCGCTTGTCCCAACCCTACCGTGAGCGTTGATTTGCCTTCGCCACTTGCGGTCGGGTTAATAGAAGTCACGAGGACGATATGACCAGGCTTTTGATGCTGTAAATCTTTTAGGACATCTATAGAGACCTTGGCTTTATGTCTTCCATAACATTCATACTGATCTGCTTTCAGATTTAGCTGCTGGGCAATGGTTTGAATAGGAAGTAGCTCAGTTGATTGGGCAATGTCAATATCCGATAGCTGTTGTTGTACCATGCGAGACCTCCAATAGTTAATTAAGCATTTTTCTATGTATTTAGGCAAATTATTTTCTTCTTAATCATTATAAAGGATAAAAGAAGCTTGAACAAAGAAAACAAGCTTCGTTCAGGAGCAACCAGACACTTCTTAAAATGATGAAGGAGCTTTGGGAGACTCTTTGTTGTCACTTAGTCCTTCCATCTTGTTAGCCCTTGTTGTATTCTTGTAAAAGACCTATGGTAACAAAGAGATGAATTTAAAGGAGATAGAATGGTGATCGAAGTCTATATTGATGGAGCAAGCGCCGGAAATCCTGGTCCATCGGGCATTGGCATACTTATCAAGCTTGAGCGTGGACAGACCGAGGAAATAGCCCTTCCGCTTGGCTCAACAACGAACCACCACGCTGAATTTCAGGCCTTGATTACGGCGATGCATATTTGTATAGATAAGCACTACCAAGCGATCTCTGTGCGAACGGATTCTCAGCTGGTTGAGCGTGCAGTAGAAAAAGAATATGTTAAAAATAAAAGCTTTCAGGCCTACTTGGATGAAGTGCTTAAGCTCAAATCACACTTTTCTTTATTTTTTATCAAATGGATTCCAAGTGCTGAAAATAAGAAGGCAGATCATTTAGCGCGCTCGGCCATTCAAAAAGCCATCCAACAGCAAAAACGGAGGGAATGACATGCAAAGAAAATGGTTCGCAGATTTGGGATTATTAGCTGTAGCCTTCATATGGGGAACAACCTTCGTGGTTGTCCAAGATGCGATTGCTGTTATTCCACCCCTCGCCTTCAACGGTTGGCGTTTTCTTATTGCTGCCTTATTTTTATATATTGGCTATAGGCTGTTTTCTAAAAACAGAACAAGGCTTTCTTGGGCATTGGTGCTTAATGGGATCCTGCTTGGTGTGCTCCTTTTCATTGGCTATGCCACGCAAACCATCGGCTTACTCTATACAAGCTCCTCTAAAATGGCTTTTATCACTGGGTTAAGCGTCGTTCTTGTCCCTTTATTCGCATGGGTGATCCTTAGACACACACCAAAGTGGACTGCTATAATTGGAGTAGTTTTTTCGACGGTTGGCCTTTATCTATTAGCCATGTTAAAATCCGTTGTCATTAATCAAGGAGACCTACTCGCCTTCATATGCGCCTTGGCATTTGGTCTTCACATCGTTTTGACTGATAAAGTCACACGGTCTTTTTCAAGCGCCCACCTCACCATCGTGCAGCTTGTGACCGTCTCTGTCTTAAGCTTAATAAGCGGTACAGGCTTCGATGGTATAACAAAGACCTTTTCTTTGGCTCCTTTTGCTCAGTCGCCCGTGCTCTTTGCTTGTTTATTTACTGCGCTATTTGCAACAGCTTGTGCTTATTTTTTACAAACGAGCCTACAGCGCTTTACCTCCCCTACTCATGTGGGCATTATCTTTATCATGGAGCCTGTGTTTGCAGGTCTAACGGCGACAATTTGGCAACATGAATCTATGAATCTTTCTGCTAAAATCGGCGCAACGTTGATTGTATGTGGTATGCTTTTAGCGGAGTGGCCAATTAAGAAATCGAAAAGATCATTAAGTGGTGAATGATTCATACAACATTTTGATAAATTTAGGTGATGATTGTGAAGGATACATCAGGAATAACGTTTAAGAATGAAGATACACTGCTCTCACTCTATGAGCTATTCAACAAACATGGCGACGCCTTACGCGCTCGACAAACCTTTAATCTTTTGAAAAAGCATGAGGCTAGACGCTTTGATGTTTGCTTCTGCGGTCACTTCTCCGCCGGCAAGTCAAGTCTCCTCAACACGCTTATGCAAGAGGACTTATTACCGACCAGCCCAATTCCAACAAGTGCCAACTTGGTGTCAATCTCTCATGGCACTCCGGAGATACAGATCGTCTTTTGGGATGGCCGGCTTGTAAGCTTTACTCCTCCCTACGATTTAAAAGTCATCAAACAACATGCTAAAAATGGCGCTGAGGTATCAGAAATTCGTGTCAAAACATTAGCGGACTTTCCGCCTTATTGGGGATTAATGGATACGCCTGGGATTGACTCTACCGATCCTGCCCATCAAGCAGCGACTGAAGAAGCAGTGCAGCTTGCCGATGTCATTTTTTATGTGGCAGATTACAATCACATGCAGGCGGCTGACAATTTCCATTTTCTAAAGAGCATACAGGCATTAAATAAACCGTTCCACATTATTGTTACACAAATGGATAAACATAAGGAGTCTGAGATCCGCCTAGTCGATTACAAGAAAAAGGTTGAAGAGGGATTGGCTTCATGGGGACTCTCTCCTTTAAGCCTCCATTATGTCTCGATCGTAGAGCCTGCTTCAAGTCGTAACGATATCGCTCAGCTTAAAACACTTTTACAAGAACTACAACATAATGGTCAGCCTGCGGATGCAGTGGATGATGCGCTTATTCAGCATCTCATTGATACTCACAAACAGTGGTGGATCAACACGCACAAAAGGGAGATGGATGCTTATAAAGACCGGTTAATGGATACAGATATCCGCCAACTCAACACGACTTATGTCGACCTGCAGCAACAGAAGGAAGCGGCAGTAGACGCAAAAGAAAATTGGACCCAAGCTGTTGTAAAAAAGACGAACCAAACCATTAATAGTGCCATTCTCATGCCCTATGAAACGCGCGAAGCTGCCAGAAGCTTTTTAGAAGCCTATCAGCCCAAGTTTAAAGTGGGAATGTTTTCAACAAAGCAAAAGGTGGAAAAAGCGCGCCTAGAACGGCTTGACATCTTTTTTAAGCATTTATCTGACCATGTCAATACCCTACGCTTGCAGACGACCGATACTTTAAGTCAAGAAATCGAAACGCTTATAGGGAAGCAAGAAGCCGTACAAGCCATTATATTAGGCATCAGTTTTTCATTAAAACGCGAGCGACTCGTGGAGCTCATTCACAGCGGTGCGACCTTATCAGGAGATTATCTATTACGATATACAGAAGACGTAGCTGAGGACATTAAAAAAACCTTTCGCCGACTTGTTCAAGAGGCGCTCCAGCAAATTGAAGGCATCATCACTCCACAGCTTGCAGACCACTTACAGCAGATCGATGACCAAGTGGCGCAGCTACAAGACCAATTTGATGCCGCATCGCGCTATGAAACCCTCTCCCAGGAGCAACAGCATTACTTTGAACAGCTTGATACGCTTTCGGAGTCACACGACTTGTTCTCTACTGAAAGCATTGAACAAGTCAAAGCAGCGATTGCCGAACTGCCAATTTGGACGACGGAGCAGCTTCCTGACTCATTCAAGACCAAAAGACAAGAGACGCTCTCTCCACTCCTGGATGTTGAGGCAAAAGCAGTGCCTGTAGTTGAGCAAGAGAAAATCACTGATATACAGGTTGATCAAGATCAAATCAACCATTGGTCGGAGCAATTTGCACGCTTCTCTCAAGCTCTAAAGGCCGTTCATGGTTTTGAAGCCTTTGTCACTAATCTAGAAAACAAAGCCGATCGCTTAGCGCATCAAACATTTACGATTGCCCTATTTGGTGCTTTTAGCGCGGGGAAATCGTCTTTCGCTAATAGTTTATTGGGTGAACAGGTCCTCCCTGTCTCGCCACATCCAACAACGGCGACAATCAATCGCATTTTGCCTGTAGATGCAGACCATCCACATAAAACAGCTCATATTAAGCTAAAAACGGAAGCAGCATTATTAGGAGAAATCAATGAGGCTTTGGCGCCATTTCATCTTGCGGTTGAACGATTAGAGGATATAAATAATGTCATTAACAAACTGTCCGAAAAAGAACATGAGCACCTCACCTTTTTATTAGCTGCTGCCCGCGGCTGGCAAGCAGTTGCCGCTCATCTTGGTACAACACTTACCGTTTCATTAGATGAAGCCCAAGAATTTATTGCAGATGAAACAAAAGCTTGCTTTGTAGAGACGGCCTCTATCTACTATAATTGTGACATCACGCGTCAAGGCTTAATCTTAGTAGATACGCCAGGGGCTGATTCCATCAATGCTCGTCACACCGAAGCGGCGTTTCATTATATTAAGAATGCTGATGCCATTTTATATGTCACTTATTATAATCATGCCTTTTCCCGCGCCGATGAAGAATTTCTTATTCAACTTGGACGTGTGAAGGATGCCTTTGAATTAGATAAGATGTTCTTCCTTGTCAATGCGATTGACTTAGCGCGTGATCCCCAAGAGGTTGAGGATGTAAAAAACTATGTTGAAGATCGCTTGCTAAGCTTTGGCATTCGCCAACCAAGATTATTTGGTGTTTCAAGTCATTTGGTCTTGCAAGCAAAGCAAGAAGGCGTCGTCTTTAGTGAACAAGCAGATAATAGTAATGATCCTTCTGGCTTCCAAGCCTTTTATCAAGAATGGATGCACTATATCCAAAACGATTTAAAAGGCCAAATCGTAACGCAAGGAAACCATGAAATACAACAGGTTAAAACCATCATTCATGAGGTGTTAGATTCGGCTTCTTTGGATGAAAATGAGAGACGTTTACGTCAGCAGAATATCCAAGCAGAATTCACGGACATCCAAGCTTTATTGGCAAGGGATCATATAGCGTCGTATACAGAACGGCTTAAACAAGAGATTAAAGATTATTATTTTTATGTTAAAAAACGTGTGATGCAGCGCTATCTTGATACCTTTACGCGTTTTTTCAATCCTGCAGTTTTACAAAAAAATGCGAGTGGTTCTAAGAAAGCATTGCTCACTGGCTGTTTGGAAGAATGCATCCAATTTTTATCCTTTGACCTTGATCAGGAAGGTCGTGCAACGTTCATCCGCATTGAATCAGTGCTTGATCGCTTAGCTAAAGAGAGACAAACGCTTCTTGCTCATCAGTTGAGCAGCATTGGTAAAGGCTGGCCGCTTCAAGGGCTTAATAAAAGAGAATGGACGAGCGCAGAGATTGTTGCTTCTTTAAAAGAAATGAGCATTACCGCTTATCAAGACGTCTTTAAACACTATAAAAATCCAAAGCAATTTTTTGAAGGGGATGGACAAAAGCTCTTCCGCGAGGCACTGAGGAAGCAGCTTGATAAAGCAATTGATAGGATTATTGATGAAAACATGAGCAAGGTCAGTGACCATTACGAACAACAATGGTATAAGACCATCACTGCTATTGATGAACAGAATAAAAATGCTTTGACAACTATTTATGAACAACGGCTTGAAGCCTTACAAAGTGATCAAACACTTATCAACCAATATAAAGCCCTTCTTGATCAATTAAATTAGCCATGCATAAAAACCTCATCGCAGAAACAGCGATGAGGTTTTATATTTATAGGTTTCTCATTTCATTTTAACTGTCTGTACATCATTGCATTGTGTAGGTTCCGGCAAATAAATCTCTCTCGTAACCCCTTTTACTCTTATCATTTATTTAACTGACGATACGCATCACTGTACTTCATGAAGGCTTCACGATCACGCTGATCAAGTGCTTTATCAATGAGGCTATGCAATCTTTCTTTCGATGCATTAATATAGATGGAATCTAAAACCATTTGCGCATAATCTTTATCAATGGAGACAAGCTTTTCATTGGTTTTAGCGCCTTGATTAGCTGGTATAGACTGCTCATGGGAACGTTCTGATCTCATTTGTAATGCCCCCTTGCCTTTTCTCTAATTATAACATCTATTCAGATAATTTCAACCATAAAGCCTTAGCAATAAATTCCATCCCTCTACTAAAAAACAAGTATATGCTTTACTTTTTTTAAAAGAAAAGAAAGTATAAAATTTCTGATCATGAGGACGGTGCGGATTTCCGCTCCAGGTCGCTCGCTTTCTGCGGAGGAGTGGTAAGCCCCTCGCGCCTTCGCACTGCTAAGGTCTTAGCGATCTTCCACTTCTCGCAGCCGACTCTAGTCTCCGCATCATGAGTTAGCGGCGCCTGAGGAACATACGATGTTAGAGTGTTCCGAATCTCGCGCCTTGCGCTCCCATCCACTTGACCAGGCAATGAAGGCTCTTTCATATTGGATGATGCTCTATACTAAGGACAAGGACCGAGCATGCTTTTAAGCTCGATTTTCTTTGCTTAAAGCATAAATAAAAAGCCATCGATAGCTCCGATGGCTTTTTTGAATGTGAATAGCCTACTGTTTTTTTGCACGTGGCTGGCTATGATGACGACGCTGTTGTGGGCGCCCGCCTTTGTGATGTTGCTGGCGCGGGTGACGTGGTGCGCGTCTTCTTCTTCCCTGAAAGCTTTTGGATTGTAACGGCTTTTCATCAGTTAATTTAACTTTGCGCAATTCAGGCTCATTGGTTAACTGTTTCAACGCAGCAGCAATGATGTCTACTGCATCATGCTCTTCAAGCAGCTTCTCAGCTAATTCACGGTAATTACTGTTTGTTCCTCTATTGAGTACCTTTAGTAATTCCTCTGTGGTTTCCTGTCGTCTTGCATCCGCTGCATCCTCCTGAGAAGGAATGGGCATGCGTTCAATTTTCTTCTTAATCGTTTTTTCTATCATGAATAAGTGTTGCTTCTCGGAAGTGATGACAAAGGTAATCGCTTCGCCCCTCTTCCCTGCACGTCCTGTTCGACCAATGCGGTGAACATAGCTTTCTGGATCTTGTGGCATATCGAAATTGTAAACATGGCTGACATCGCTGATATCAAGCCCACGAGCCGCAACATCCGTAGCCACAAGAATGGCTACTCGATGGTTTTTAAAGTCATCCATGACTTGGTCGCGTTTCGCTTGCGTAAGATCACCGTGCAATCCGCGCGCCTTGTAGCCAAGCCTTCTCAACCCAGAAGCAAGCTCATCAACCCGGCGCTTTGTCCGACCAAATACAATGGCACGCTCAGGGGATTGAATGTCGATCAAACGGAGAAATACTTCAAATTTTTGACGTTCCTTGAGCTCGACAAAATGCTGGTCAATACGATCTACTGTTAAGGTTTTTGCCTTGATTTTAACTTCATCTGGATTTTTCATAAATTGGTCAGCAAGGTTGCGAATGGCCGGTGGCATCGTTGCTGAGAACAAAAGTGTTTGTCTTTCCGTCGGAACTTGATTAAGAATTTTCTTAATGTCGTCAATGAAACCCATGTTTAACATTTCATCGGCTTCATCCAAAATAACCGTATGCACTTGATCTAAATGAATTGTTTTTCTATTAATGTGGTCCAGCAATCGCCCTGGTGTAGCCGTAATGATTTGTGGATGTTTTTTCAAGCCACGAATTTGTCGACCAATATCTTCTCCACCATAAACCGCCATGGCGTGAATATGCTTGTATTTACCAATATTATTAAGTTCATTAGCCACCTGCACTGCTAATTCCCGTGTGGGTGCAATGACTAAGCCTTGAGGGTTTCTTTTGGTAGAATCAATTTTTTCAATTAGTGGGATTCCAAAAGCTGCTGTTTTTCCAGTTCCTGTCTGTGCTTGTCCAATCACATCTTGCCCGCGACGAACAAGTGGAATCGCTTGAGCTTGAATGGGTGATGCAGTCGTAAAGCCCATTTCTTGAACTGCTTTTAAAACTTCGTTCGTAAGTCCTAATTCGTTAAAATTCATAGTAATGATAATTAGCTCCTTCTTTTTCAACTCTTTATGCTTAGACTATTTCCCATATTTCTCCGTTGTCTAAGAGACTAAGCAACAAAGATGTAGAAAATAGCCAGTAACGTAGGTTCGTATTAAACATAAATCTCATTTAAATCTTATGCATACGAAAAGCATTTCCCGCGATCAACGGAAAATGCCCGTTAAACACAAATATAAATTTACAATAACAAAAATCGGGGTTGAATGCAACGGTTAACGTTATTTTGTTTGTGTCAAACTTTTCTCGGTACCCTATTCATCCCAGTATTTCTGGCACTCTAAATTTGTACGCTTTTCCAGCTACCGCGCGAATGTCTTCGCTTGGTTC
>NZ_BMIR01000006.1 GCF_014642655.1 Pullulanibacillus camelliae | reverse complement strand
CTACGATGTATTTGCTCTGGTAGGCATACATTTATGATAGAGTGCCTCTTCTTTTTTGGCTAGGATTTTGTAGAAATACCACCGAGAACTATTTTACACATACATTTATTTCTAAAAATATCCATAATGATTGTATGGTGATCATAGGAACAACCTGTTTTTCACACTCTGTTACTATTCTTTCAAGAATAAAGTATGACACACGTCATTTTTCGTCTATAATCATAAATGGAGGTGTTGTCATGCCTACTTTAATCGACACGATCACTCACCATTGGCTATTATGTATCATCGCTATCATACTTATTATTCTGATTGCGCGGGCTGTATTTCGTACAGCAATAAAATTGGCTTTAATTCTTCTTATTATTGGGATATTATGCCTACTTTTTGTTGGACATTCGCCAACAGATCTCTTAAAAAAAGGAACGTCACCTATGACTGATCCAACGCATTTCTATGAACATACACTGCAGCCGCTTCTTGAAGACCAGCTCAATCACGCGCATTACAAGAAGGAAGCCAACGGGGATTATGTCATATCAGCTAATCATCTCAAAATTACAGGACAGCCTAAAGCCAAAACCATTGTTATTCATTATAAAGGGAAAGCCTACACCATTGATACAAAAGAAATCAGTAATGATATTAAGAGCAAAATTGCAGCATTAACCAATTGATACATTTAGGCCTTTTACAGGTACATACCTACCCGTACATTCCTCTATTTTTTATCCTTTTGAACACATTTAATCTCTTACATGAATACTATAAGATACACCTACTCAGGGTTGCACATCTCTTTGATGGCAACCTTCCTCATTGTTCATTTTTTTCGGCCTTCCTATCGATTATTCCTATGACAAATATCTATTTTACTCTCTTATAGGTATCAATCTATACATTCAAACGTCCAAAGTAATATAGTATAGTACCCTAACTTTTCAGGGATTTCAACGAAGGAGGAGTTATTCATGGGACTATTTGACGATAAATCGTGCGGATGTGACCACTTCGAACATGACCCTAAATTTGATCATAAGCATAAGAAACATCACTGTAAAGGCTGCGCATGTGAACAATTAAGAGCACTCGATCCAGGTCGACTCGTATTTGTCATGTTATTAGGTAGTGATGTTCGATTAGGACCTTTAACCTTCGCATGCTTTGATGATCACAATTGCTGCGCTACCTTTATCGACAACTCTGGTGTCACACCTACGGGTAGTGTCATCATCATTAATTGCCAAGAAATCGCAGCAATTACCCTAGCCCCTCTCGGTTAATAAGCAAAGGTCAGATTGACTATCAATCTGACCTATTCTTTTTACAAGAACACCCTTCATTCAAACGCCTAAAGAAAAGTATAGACCTAAAACACTATTAAACTACTTTACGAAAATGATCGCGAGCATGCCATCAACGACTACAACACTCAATGTGTGAGTCAAGCAACCCTCATCTATTCTAAAAAAGGAGTGTCATGATGAATATTCTTCTCATTTCTTCTGGGTTTGGAGGTATTTATGATTACTTCGAACGTTCAATTAAGGAAGCAATCGAGCAACAAGGTTATTCCTGTTGTCTCTTTACTATCTATAAAGGGACAGAGGCACTTAAGGGAACAATTGAAGAGAATAAACCAGACATCATGCTGACATTAACCGGCTTTGTCCTACAGGAGGAAATGCAGCAGGTTTTGCGCGAACATGCAATCCCACAAGTGGTTTGGTTTACGGAAGACCCCTTTTATATGGATCAGACCCTTCCGTTAAGCCAGCGCTACGATCACATTTTTACCATTGAACAAAATGCCTTAAGCCGCTATACCGAAGCCGGTCATCCGCACGTTACCTATCTGCCTCTCGCCACCAATCCGAGTATATTTTTTGAGAGAGAGATCGATAGACAGAAGCGTTTCGATATCAATATGGTAGGTTTCCCCTATCCTGAGAGGCTAGCCCTGATCGCTTATTTCTTAGAGCATTGCCCCTATTCTATTGTCGTTGTCGGAAAAAAATGGGCTGAACTTCTGACAGATTGGTCTGAGGATCCAAGACTAACGATCATCGATCATTGGATAACCCCTACAGAAGCCGCCGCTCTCTATAATGAAAGTAAAATTTCTCTTAATCCTCATCGCCCCTATGATCTGAAGGAAAATAAAAATAGGATGCGCGTCATCAATAAAAGTTTAAATAATCGCACATGGGATATCGCCGCTTGTGGTGCTTTTCAGCTAACTTCCAATATGGAGGAAGTCTCTCGCTTCTTTGAAAAAGACAAAGAGATCGTGACCTATAACTCCATGAAAGAATGCGTTCAATTCGTAGAAAAATATTGTCATGAAGAGGATGAAAGACGGACCATCGCAGCTCATGCCAAGCAAAAAGTCTTGCAGGCGCATACCTTTTCACATCGCATGAGCGACATGCTAGAGTCCATCGCTTCTCTAAAGAGTCACATCAATTGAGAGACTGGAAGCTTCCATTCATAACCTTTGCCTTGTTTAAATAAATGAAATTCTCTATCGGTCAGTGACACCGCTTGAGCCAGAGATAATTTTAATTTTAAAACGACTTCAATTTGCATCTCATGTAGCAGATGATCATGATAGAGAAAATAGCGGTCATCATAAACATATAAAAGCTCTGGGGCATCTTCTATCGTTTTAATGCATGCGCGAATCATCGAGCCGTCTGGTAAATCGATCACTTGCTTTTCCGATAACTGGATAGCAGGCATATCTTGAAAGTGGTATCTGCTAAAAGCGGCTTCATTTTCAATGAGACACTTGCATCCCTGCTGCAAATAGTAATAATGGATGTTATCCGCTGTCACCAAGCGTTTATTAGGTAATGGAGAATCTTCAGCAATCTTTATTCCTTCTGAATATCTAAAGAGGAAGGGATCAGGAATCATCACGATTTTAGAGCTTTCGTATTGTAACGCACGAAACATCTGTTCTGAAATGGGTCTCCGCTTTTGATTCTCAATTAAAAAGAGTTCATCCTTCAATCCTTTAACAAGTGTACCATCAGGAATATCCTCAGGGAGATTGGCATAAAGATATTGGAAGCAATTGGTGGCCTTCAGTGTATACTCTAATGGTTCTGGAAGTGGATAAAAGCAAGCAAAATCATTTAATCGTGACCAAAATACAGCATCTGCACAATGCCAATACTTCGGATCATCGTCCCAATACTCACCGTACTTTTGACGTACTTTTTGTGCGAGGGTTCTGGTGTGCATAACAGAGCAATGATCCACCTTAAACGCAGCTTTCTCTAATATCGTCTCAGCCTTGATTTCACTTTCGTAAAAAACGTGATACGCTGGATCAGTATGCTTAACGCACTGACTGGAATAGACAACATCGACCTGTGGGTGATCCTGTAAAAAAGTGACCATTTTGCTCAGCTTGTCAGGATAATAGAATGTATCATCGGTCAGATAACAAATGTAGTCCCCCTCTGACAAACGGATGGCTTCATTTATCAGTGTTGCATAGCGTGTCGTTTTATACCTGTCTTTATCTTCAATTTTACTGTTATAAAAATGCACACGCGGATCACTTATAAATGGCGCAATCGCCTGAACCGTTTCTTCTTGTGAATGATCGTCCATGATCCATAGCTCCCACTCCTCATACGTTTGATCAATCACTGATTGTATGACTGAACCAATTAAGCGTGGGCGGTTATAGCTCGTCAAAATAATCGATACTTTTGGCATACAAGCACTCCTCTCTTCATGCGGGTTAAGACTAGAAATAGCAGAAAAACAGCAACAGGATCACAGGGGAATAAACACCGCTCTCCCTTCTAACTTTTTTAACCAAGAGTCTATTGTGTCGCTATCCTCGATAGGATACCTTAATAAAGCCTCGCGCTTCATCATCACACCATCATAATCATGGGGAACCGTATTAGAAATCACTTCAGGATAAAAGGAATAGTCAGGATGATACACTTTGCAGTATACTGAATGAATCGCCGGGCGCAGACAATAACCAGCGAGATCCTTTAGCCAGTCAGATCGAGGCATTTTAAAGGGCCGTTTAATAAAAAAACAGCACGTGCCCATACTCCCCCTATCCAAACGTCGCTGTAAATCCTTTAAAGAAAAATCAGAGGGCAAGTGAACAGCTTGGCACCGAGGATGCTTATTCACCCGTTGAACACTATCAGCCTTTACATCATTTGAGGTGAAGAGCATTAAGAAGGAAACATTTTTATAATCGGTATGGTCTAGGAGCTGATCGACCCAGTCTACCCAATCATAACGCGATACATTGACTTGCAAAATAATGGAGATGCTCTGATCTGTCGGACAAGGATATCTCACCCGATATTGTCCTGGATAATAATAACTGCTTTCAACCCATCCTCCTTCACCACGACGCTGTAGCGCCTCCTGAAGCGCTCGTTTCCCAGCAGCAAATGCATATGTCTTGGCATTAACATTAACCGCTGTGGATTTCTCATGCATACGCCAATGATATAAGATTTTAGGAATATGGATGACTCTGTCAGTTATCTCTGTGAATCTTAGAACAAAGTCATAATCCTGAGCTCCCTCAAACCCTTTTCTAAATCCACCAATCT
Organism: Pullulanibacillus camelliae; assembly: GCF_014642655.1. GTDB lineage: Bacteria > Bacillota > Bacilli > Bacillales > Sporolactobacillaceae > Pullulanibacillus > Pullulanibacillus camelliae. The sequence continues at coordinate 189,376 of NZ_BMIR01000006.1, read as the reverse complement.
TTCGAGCAATGGTCGTGCGATAAACACCCAGATGACAGGTGTACATATGGGATAAAAAAGTCTCTGGTGACCAATCCGGCTTCAAAAATGGATAACATCTCTTCCCCTCATGATCGAGCTTATCTTCATCACTATAGAGCATATCAGCATTTGGAAAGCGATTAAGCGCGTTAGCTACATCATAAAGGGCATCTTCTGATAATTCATCATCATGATCAAGCAAGAGAATAAATTCCCCCGTCGCCAGCCTTAACGCTGTGTTCGAGGCTTCTGAGATATGGCCATTGATCTGACGATAATGCACCTTAATCCGTTCATCCATTGCTTCATAATCTCGCAGGATACGCTGAACATGTGGATGATCCGAAGCATCATCAGCAATGCATAGCTCCCAATAAGGATACTGTTGTTGTCGAACGGATTGAATACACCTCGTTAGCCATTCCGCCTTCGTATTATAGACAGGCAACAGAATCGATAATAACGGCTTTCTCTGAAAGGCGTCTATTAATTGATCCACTCTCGGCATGTTTTGATCACTTGCCGCCATTTCACCTTCCTCCCCTCTCATTTGAAAATAACGTTATATGTATATTCGGATAGCGGATTTGATGTCACCCTGAATTTTTGCTTGCCATTTCGTAGCTGTATTTTGTTAAAACGGCACCTTCCTTTGCTATGGTCACAACAGCATCAAGAACTCTTAGAAAACTTGGCTTGCACCACTTCGCTGGTACTCCTGACGTGATTTATGCAAATCACACACTTAGGGTGCCCGCAAGCCTCAGGTGGAGAAAATCAAAGCCCGCCTTATACTCTCTTCCTTTATGCGCGTCAGCGAAGTTATACATTCTGATAGTATAAGAAAAACCGGACGAAAAGCATGCCCGGTCCTTGTCCTTAGTATAGAGCATCAGCCAATATGAAAGAGGCTTCATTGCCTGATCAAATGGATGGGAGCGCAAGGCGCGAGATTCGTAACACTCTAAAATCATGTAGTCCACGGGCGACGTTAACTCATGATGCGATACTAGAGTCCAGCGGGAAGTGGGAGATCGGTAAGACCTCAGCAGCACGAGGAGGCTTACCACTCCCCGGCGGAAAGCGAGTGGCCTGGAACGGAATCGCGTACCGTCCTTCATGATCAGAAATTTTATACTTTCTGATCTTTTAAAAAAGAAAGTGCAGGCTTTCCCACACTTTCCTGTTAGCGATATACCGTTTTCCAACTAAAGCCAATCTGTTCACTATCATACGGCAGACGTTTTTCATCTGGAGCCTCTGGATCATAAGATTCCGTTGTGAAATAAAGAATAGTTGCCGGCTTTTCACCTAAAACGCGATAGCCATGTGCCACGCCTTTGGGAATGAGTAACAAAATGGGATTTTCCTCTCCCATATAATAAACATCCGTTTGCCCTGTTGTTGGTGATGACGGTCTTAGATCATGGAGAACAACCTGGGCATTTCCTGATGGAAAAAACCATAAGTCATCCTGTTTTTCATGATAATGAAAGGCTTTAATCACACCTGGATAACTCATCGATAACGAAGCCTGACCGAATTGGGCAAGTAAATTCTCATCGTTTCTAACGAGCTCCGCAAAGTAGCCTCTGTCGTCACAATGCTTTGTGAGACGTTTTATTCGTACCTGGTCAATCATTGCTTGTCATCTCCTTTCTCTTCATCTGCCTTCTCATCATTTTCGAACGCTGGCAAGGATTGTAGCTGTAGACGTTTCTTTTCATCTAAATCTTGAAACTTGGGAAGCTTCTCCAAAATGACGATAAATTCTAGTGTGTAAGGTTCGGGCTTATAAAACTTCGCCACTCTAAAATTCAGTAAATTCAATTGGAACAATTGCCTTAATAAGCGACAAAAAGACTCTGCTGTAAAAACGGAGCAGTGGACATCAACATATGCCCCTTCCTCCATCCCTTTTTTACAATAATCCCAAGCGATTTCATCTGAGCCAAACTTCTCACATTGTTCAAGATTCACCTGGCTCTCCCATGCCTCTTTAACATCAATGTGGACAGCATGTGCGTAAAAATCAAAGATTTGTCGTGGACTTGGGCGTCTAATCTGATGCAAATAGGCATCAATCCATTCAGCCGCCGTTGTCAGTCTTCGAGCATAATCAAAGGTATATCGCTTATCTGGGATCGCTAGACAGACCTTCCCCCCTACCTTTAAGATGTCATCCATTTCATTTAACCAGCCGATCACATCAGGGACATGCTCAATGACATGCGAGGCAATCACATAATCAAATTGATAGTGAGAAGGAATAGCTTCACGGAGTGTTTTTTCTCCCCAGACAAAATCTACTGTCTCAATCATAGATACATCGACATTCGGATCATCCGCATACTTTTTCATCAACTCATCTGTTGTCGTATGATCCACGTAAAACACTCGGCCCTCTTCTTTCGTCACAATCGGGCGCATCAAAGGGCCGATTTCTACACCCATTGCTTGCGAGACATCCACTTTACTTAACAATTTCTTTTTGCGATCCATCACATTATTTTTTAATACATCGCTATTCCAATCCCAAACTGCTGGATGATAATAGGGGTCAGCTCCTTGCAGTTCCCTAGTCACAGTCTTGAGAGGTGGGAGAGGAGGTGCCTCAACTAAGATAAAAGGATCATAAACCATACTCGTCTCATAGGCTTGACAGATGAAATGCTGTAACCCTAGAAGGCTTTCTCTATTAAATGCTTGAATGGACCAATTGAATAATGCTTGCTGAACATGCTCACGGTTAACCATAAAACAGCATTCAGAAACCGCCAGATATTGCCGATACCAGTTGGCGCTTCCATATGTTGTCCCTGAGCCTGGAAGCAATTTTTTATAGGGTTCAATGAGCTCTTTTTGTGGCGTCATCACGTAGCCGGCGTTTTGAATCAACCCGTTATGATCAAGTATTTTACCCGAAGCGCCACTATATCCTGCTTCCTCTAGCCAGGCGATAAAATCATGACTGACTTTACGATCATCAAAAACAACGCCTGCTTTAAGGATGAAAAGATAGTTAACGTTGGAATCACTAAGAATCTCTAGATTCGTTAGCGCAATCTTTTCAGCGGCAGGGCTTACCCAACTTATATTTAAATGGTCGTATTTATCTCGTAAAGCTTGCGGCATAGCCTCCGCCTTTGAAGAGAGGATGACCACCTGTGAGGGTTTGCAATATTGACGCGTTAAAGCATCTAGTGTTTCCCCAACACGTGCGACATCATCTCCATCATCCATATAAATTATGGCGTGGTATCGCCGTCTAGCCTTTAACTGCCACTGTACTTGAATCTCTCCATCCTTGTTCCGCTTTATGGTGCAGTTGAGACCACGTCTACTCTTATAGGCATTTAAAATGGCAAGCTGTCTGTCTAAAACGTAGGGCTTAGCTTCAATACCTGAAGCTGCAGAGCTGGGCACCTTCCGCCAATGATATAAAACCTTTGGCACATGAATAATATTCGCGGTTGCCTCTGACACTCTTAAAAATAGGTCTAGATCTTGAGCGCCATCGTACTTGGAACGAAGCTCACCAATCGTTTCAAAGAGCTTGCGCTTAATAACACTAAAATGAATGGCATAGTTACCAGAAAGCATTGTGACCCATGACCAAGCGTGTTTAAATAGAGGGGCTTCTCGTTCTTTTGAATCCTGATCAATGATATCGCGGTCAGAATAAATAAAATCGACCTCAGGATAGCGATTCATTACTTTAACCATTTCAAAAAGCGCATTTTGGGTGATGAGATCGTCATGGTCAAGAAACGCGATAAAATCCCCTTCTGCCATCTTTAGACACGCATTTGTATTGTCAGAAATGCCTTGATTCGTGTGAAGTCTTTGACATTTAAATCGCGGATCCCGTTTGCCAAGCTCTTCGAGAAAATGAATATTTTCTTCTGTCTCATCAGCGGTATAAGTCACACACATTTCCCAGCGATCATAGGATTGCCCTTGAACACTTTCAATCGTTTCTTTTAAAATTCTATGGTCGATTTTGTATACGGGTGTGAGAATACTGATGAGGGGCCGATAGCTGAATTGTTGGCTCTCCTGCTTTTGCACCATAAAGGCAACAGGATCATGATCCTCGGTTTCACTTAACCAATGATTCTTTCCTTCTTCCCAAAGATATTGCGCCGTATCCATCATCCGTCGACACTCTATAAGCTTGCTATTCACGGCATTTAGAATATGATGAAGATGATCAATCTCTTTTAATAGCTGATCATCCCGCTTTTGCAAATTTTGTTTGAGCGGAGTATAGACATCCTGCTCTGAATGCTCCGTCTCCGCCTTCCATGTTTCAAGAAGAGCAGATTGCTTTTTATAAAAGTCACGTTCTTTATTGAGTTGTTCTTTTTTCTTTAATAAACTGATCAACTCTTGAGTCAGCTGCATGTTCACTACAGGTATTTGCTTTTCTTGCCCTTTAATGGGATAGATATCCTGAAGGCGTCTAAGCGCTCCCTCTAAATCAATCGTCGCTTTGCGCTCGTCTTCCATCTGATCAGCGCGTTCATACAATACGGTATGGCCTGCTACCGCCTCACTGGGCCAGGAAGAAAAGGAACGTAAAAAGCCCTGCGTCGCAAAAAGGCGATCCCAATAGTTTGGCGGGTGTACATTAATGTGTGTGGCCTCCTCAAAATCATCAGGAGACGAAGAAAAAAGGATCCGCGCGCTATGCCGGCACATTAATTCAATCGCACGTTTTGCCATGTCTGCAGTCACATGCTCTAAAACCTCAATACAAATAATGAGGTCGTAGGTTCCGTGATATTGGTCAGGATCGTCTGCTGATCCCACTTTACAAAAAGGCTCGATATCCTCCCTAACTTCTGAAATGGCATACTCTGAGATGTCAAAACCGTTTGCCTCGATCCCTCTATCACGCAAGCTTTCCACTAAAAAGCCCTTTGCACAGCCAACTTCAAGAGTGCGCTTGACCTCCAGTTCTTTTATAATGCGATCAGCGACATTCGAAAAAAAATGGAGCCAATGGCCTTCCCCAGCCTTTCGATCGTAGGGGATAGGCCCTAAGCCTGTTTCGTAATACGACGCATTAAACGATGCTTGATTATAATTTTTGTTCATGCCATCACCATCCTTTCAATTCCCTTCAATGTGTTCATTCATCTTCTCGCAAGACGCTTTCACTTTCTCCTCATATACGAGACAATTTGCTCGAAATAAGGCATCATGCGTCCCCGCATCAATCCACCACTCATGTAAAAGCTGATAAGTCAACTCATTTTTAGCAATATACAGATTATTCACATCCGTTATCTCCAGTTCACCTCTCGATGAAGGGATCACCTCTTCAATTAAATCAAAGACCTGATGATCATAAAGGTATGCCCCGGTCACACAATAACGAGATAAGGGACGCTGTGGTTTTTCCACGATTTTCTTAATCCTACGCTGTGCTTCATCTACTTCAGCCACACCATACCTCCGAGGATCACTGACCTCTTTTAAAAGGACCATGGCACCTGCCTCTTGTTGTTTAAACGTTTTGATCATTTGGGTGAGCGGCTCTTTAAAAATATTGTCCCCTAGTAAAACAACACACCGCTCTTGATTGACAAAATCCTTGCCCAAATAAACGGCCTCTGCAATGCCGCCTGCCTCTCTTTGGAAGGCATAGGTGATATGCACACCTAACGCGTCACCTTTACCTAATATCTGATAAAAGTCATCATAATCCTTGCGATTGGTCACTATTAATAGCTCCGTCATACCCGCTTCCCTCAGTTTTTGGATTGACCAAAAAATCATCGGCTGAGGACCAACTGGCAGGAGATGTTTATTAATAATTTTTGTAAAGGGTGCAAGGCGTGTTCCCTTACCTCCGGCTAAAATAATGCCCTTCAAACACGACACTCCTTTAATTACTTGAATCACCATGCACTCTTATCCTATGCATAGGGCTTTTGTATGGCATAGGCAGCTGTTTAAACTAAAGTGTCACTTCAAAGTCAATCATCCAAATTGCAAAAATAAACCAAGAATGGCCGACTCAAACCGTAGTATTTCATCGGTTGAATCGGCCACTAGCCAAAGGGCAGATATCAGATTATTTTTGACTCCTACCCTCTTCTTCACTTGAATTTAAAAAGTCATTTAGGGCTTGCTTATTTTTTTCCAAATCAATATTCAAGACATCTCCAACATTAACCCTTTCATTCTCATAAGAATTTTGAACAGGGATGCGAAGGGTATCAATCTTTTTGCTCTTCTCAGTGATCAGCCCTTTACCAATAGACAGCAATGTTGGAGTGTCTATATTCGTTTCTATATATGGAGTCGCTGTGCCAAGAAGCTTAGGCAATTTGACAATATTTTGTACCCGAACAGCTTGATCCTTAATTTTTTGTAAAACCTCCTGCTGCCGCTCCACACGACCAAAATCAGATAAACGATCATGACGAAAACGCACATAACCCAATAATTTATCACCGTGCAAAACTTGTTTTCCTGGTTCAAGCGTCATGCCAATGCCATAGGACATTTTGTAAGGAATATTGACTGCGATTCCTTTTGGTGCAATAATATCCACCAATTTTGAAAAACCTTCAAAATCAACAATGGCATAATAATTAATGTCAACACCAAAGTTTTCCTTAAGCGTCTGTCGGACGAGCTCAGGTCCCCCAAAGGCAAACGCAGCATTAATTTTTTGTTTTCCATGCCCCGGAACATCCACATATGTATCTCTCATAATAGAAGCCAGCTTTAATTGATGCGATTTTTGATCGTAATGTGCGATCATTAGTGTATCCGAACGGGCGTGCGCTTCTCCTCTAGAATCACTCCCCAGTAAGAGAACATTTAGCTCTCCATAGTGTGGTTCACTCCCTTTAAAATCTCCGAAAACCTTTTGGTTGATTTGTCCACTACTTGCTTCAGATACACCATTTTTATATTGATAAATACAAAAGACAGCGATGAGTATAAAAAATGTGAATAGACTTAATAAGGATAGTCTAAGCCATCGCCGCTTCTTCTTTGCCCTTACTCTGCTTCCCATCTGTTATCCCCTAACCTCACTCTTTTTTTACAGCTTTGTTTCTAATACATTTAAGACAAGCTTGACCGCTATGGCATCATCTAAATAACCAATCGGAAAAATATAATCAGGAACGACATCAACTGGGAAAATAAAGTAGAGAAGCGCTCCCCCAATGACAGACAGTTCAATAGAGGTTCCCCTTTTTAACCGAAAACGCTGAAACATGTTCTTTAATTGGTTGATAAATGGTCCGATACTGCCGACCTTTTTGAGCTTTGCCTCAAACCCATTAAGTATTGTCTCCTGCCCTTCATCAGTATTGGCATATTGCTGATACTTCTCCAGCTCGCGCTCAACATGCTGAATCGTAAATGGCTTATCATATGTACCGGAAGATTCTAAGACACTTTGAATCATGTTAATAGAAGATAACATTTCAGAATCCTGCTGTTGTGATTTTGAGTCAATAGCATAACCTGCAGCCGCGAATAACTCTGTTATCGCTATACCGAGACGATCTGCAAAAGTCTGCAAATGCATTGGCGTAGCCTTTCTTTTCCCATTAATAATGCGTGAAATCGTTGCCACATCAATATTTGTTAATTCACTAAACTTTCTCAGTGATAAAGACCGTTCGTTTAACGCGGCCTTTAAAAGCATACCCAGTGAATTTTCTTGTTCCTTATTCATATCTTCTTTTTCCCCTTAAATTAAATATGTATGGTCAAAGTGATAAAAGGTCCTAGTAAACTATAACAAGTGTATTGACATTTTGTCAACACACTTGTTATCAAGCATAGCCAATATATAAAAAAGTAAAGATTAATTATTGTCATTTCGTCAACGTTTTAAGAAAAACTGAGCAACACCTGATCCTTTTGGAATAGGGGATTTGTATCCTTTCCGGTCTTTTAACGAGAAAACAAAAAAGTCGTCCGAAGACGACTTTTTTAATCTATTGAGTTGACAGCTGTCTCCGCTTAGGAGCTACAGCCGTCCCGCAGCAACGTTATATACCACACATTGCTCTTCTTCTAAGGTTATAAAATTCGTCACTTTTAATAGCACTTTATGACCAAAGACACCATTACCCTCTTTAATTTTGATAAACCGAATTTCCTTCGGTATCCAACCATTTGACAATACCTATTTGCAGCTAAGCAAAATCTCACGAAAAACCAATATGTTGCACTATTTACCGGGTAAATAACTTTCACATATTATGAAGAGTATCCACAGCTGGCGTCGATAAGCTTAATAAGATGTGAATCGACCATCCATACTCCTTTCAATTGTAATGCCAAAAGGCGATATTAATTTTGACTGACCAACACAACGAAAGCCCTACCTCTCTTTCGTCTTTACGGCTCCGATGACCGTGCCAAACGAATTGTCCAACAAAACTTTACTGTTCAAAATGTCTCATCTTCATTTCAATTGACTTAATCTAGGATAGAAATAAGTGTCGAAAGGAAAATCTATTTTGAGGGGAGAGATGACCTTAGAAGATAGTATTGAGTATTAATCAACCCCCATTATATACCATGATAGCTGCCACGTCAAATCAGCTCCTGTCCGAGTACAAGGCCTATCAACCTCCATTTGAAATCTTGAGAAAAAGCACATGATCAAAGGATTAAACAGGTTCTGATGCTCTAGGAACACCCACACTAGCTTCTGGCTTCTTCCCTTCACTCCCACAACGTCTGATAGCTGTCACCATTCGCATTGACCTGATCCATTGTAATCGGCTTCAATGAAATAGCGCACCCCTCTTGCCTGACATGCTTTAGTACTTGATTTAAGACAATTTGTGTGGTGTGCTTTAGAGGCCGTGCCCACAGAAAGCGAGCCGTTTGCAGCTGAAGCAGGCACTTTTTACTCCATTTGCACCCAAAATTTTATACTTTTTATCCTTTAAAAAAGGCTCTCTTCATCAGAGAACCTCATCCATGCTTTTTTCTTTGATTACTGGTGATTTTTTTAAAGCGCCTCTTCTCTTCAAGCCTTACTTTTTGATTCGTCTTTCTTTCCATATAAGCGATTTCCTTACGAAGCTTAATATAATTCGCATAACGTCCTTCATCTAAAGTCCCATCAGCGAGCGCCTTTTGAACGGCACAATCTGGTTCGGTTTGATGCTGACAGTCTCTGAACTTGCATTGTGCGGCAAGAACTGCAATCTCTGTAAATTCCTGATCCGCAATCACCGACAGCTGGTCGAGAATGTCCGCTTTCAATAGCCGCCATCATCTTCCCAGATAGCATGCCAAGCAGCTCCCCATGAAGGGTATATAAGCGGTACATCCCTTTATAAGCAAAATCCTTTTTGTAAACCCTTACCTCACACCATTTAGTGCTCACTCTCTTCCATTTCATCTTCATCTCTTGGCTCAGTGACCTCTGTCACCAAACTCTCAGGATGATGCTCTGGGAAACTCTCGACATAAAAATAATTTCCAAAGTTCACAAGCTTGAGCGCATCATTATCACTATCGTGCGTTTTATCACGCGATGTCATCTTTTGGACCTCCAGTTAAATAAATTTCAATGGCTTGCCTTTATTATGGAAGGTAACATCGGTAATTATTCACTTGAGTCATTTTGAGCAAATTGAAGTCCGTTGAATCATCTCTTTAAAACGTTAAAAGGAGAGGCTATTCGCCTCTCCTTTTAGTATAACTAAAGTATTATTTAGCCTTCTAATCCAGCTTTTACCCAACTTGCCACTTGAACTGTGCGTTTAGCTTGATGTTTAACAGCTGCTTCAACATCCTCTTGGAATTGGCCTTCACCATTGATCGTCACGCTTGTACCGTATGGATTACCGCCAGCTGCGAAGATGGAGTTATCTGTGTATCCTGGAGCTGCAATGATCGCTCCCCAGTGGAACATCGTTGTGTAAATGGCTTGGATCGTTTTTTCTTGACCGCCATGAGCGTTTTGAGCAGAAGACATTGCACTAACCACTTTATTAGCAAGCTTACCTTGTGCCCACAAACCGCCGGCCATATCTACAAATTGTTTGAATTGTGCAGGAACATTACCAAAACGTGTTGGAACACTGAAAATGTAAGCATCTGCCCACTCTAAATCCTCTAAAGTTGCATCTGGAACAGTGTTTTTTGTTTCATCATAGTGCTTTTTCCAAGCGGGATTTGAAGCAATAGCTGCTTCTGGAGCAAGTTCAGGTACTTTGACAACTTTGACATCCGCACCTGCCTCCTTAGCGGCTTCCGCTGCAAAATTAGCAAGTTTGTAGTTGCCACCAGTTGAGCTATAATAAATTACTGCAAGTTTGACTTGTGCCATGAATGAATGCACTCCTTTTAAAAATTTTTTATATAAACTATTTTGGAAAGAATAGTTATACACCCAATAGAATTGCCCTGAATGATCTTTTTTTTACTAATAAAAAGTAAAAACTTTTACGAAAAGGGAATCGTATGCTGCAGACAAAGCCCTTTTCATCCCAGATATCCAGATATTATTATCTTCAGTTCAGTTAGTATGAATTCGAGATATATAAGTTAAAGAAGTTTGGCTTTCGCCCGTACCGCTCGCCGGCACTCCATCACACACTACTGCAGAGGCACGCAAGCTTCAAATAGGGAAGGTCAAAGTCTGAACTCTAAGGTCTTCCACAAAGTAACAAATTCTAATGTCTAATTAGAAAACTCAACTTATCGCCTTATCGCCAAGCCTTAATGAGAAAGTCAAAGTTACACTTATACTCTCTTCCTCCATGAGCGTCAGCGAAGTTATACATTCTGATAGTATAAAAAACTCATTCGAGTTTTTGCGCATAGAAGCTCATCTTTTTCAGCAGTTCCATGCATGTCCTTTTCTCATCTTCATCTAAACCAGCCAAAAGTTTTGCAAGTGCTTCTTGATGGGAAGGAAAAATAGTATCCATCAATGCGGTTCCTTTTTCCGTTAAAACAGCGTAGATCACGCGCCGATCCTTGGGGCAAGGCTGACGACGGATCAACTCCTTCTTCTCAAGCTTATCGATGACATACGTCATGCTTCCACTTGCAAGCAAAACTCTGCCACCAATTTGTTGAATGGGCTGTTCACCTTTATGATACAGCAACTCGATGACACCAAATTCAGTTGGATTTAATCCATGACTCCGGATATCTTTGGCCACCCGATCAGCTATTGTGCGATATGTCCGTGACAATATAACAAATAATTTCAGTGAAAGAGCTTCGTTTTCCAGGGTCATGTGATTCAGTCCTTTATTTATCTTGAATTCAAGATAATCTTAGCAGATTTTAGTCGTGATGTCAACACTTAGTCTTACAAACATATTTCACGAAATCAAGGGAAAAATAATGAAGAGGAGGTGACGACAATGGCCAGTCCATATTTATGTCCAAGCTGTAAAACCAACAAAACACGATTTAATATTATTGAGCAAAAGCCGAAAAGCGTAAAGCTTGATCCGCAATCAGGTGAGATCATGGAGGAATTTGCCGCCGACCAAGCAGGCCCCCTTCATCTGCCCTATCGGGGTCCCGATAAAAAAATCCAATGCGGTGTATGTGGACTCATTGAAAATGAGGAAGCCTTCGTTAAACGTGCACAATATATGAACAAACAAAGTTAATTTAACTTGCCAAGTGGCAAGTTTTTTTCCCGTTTTAGGCTTTACCAACATACCTTAATACATAGATTCCAAACCCAAAGGATGTTTTCTTATGCCCGCAATTGTTGGTGCTGTTCAAGTCGTCAATATTTCAAGCAGTGGCACCTTTAATATTGGCGATGTCTATCGCATTGAACCTTATTCAGCAACGAAAACCTATGCCGGTGCAGGTTCATTCAACACAGGAGATTTTATTCGAACAACCACTACAAACAACCAAACGCAGGTCCTTGATAGTGATGTAGCGGATATGAACCAATTGTTAAATGTTTAAGAGTGATAATTGGAAGGTTATAGGTAAACACCTATATGCGCTGCTGCATATAATATGATTGAGGTGAGCTTATGGTATACCAACAGCCTGGTAATTTTAATGACTTTATGCATTATACCGATGGACTGCTGCGTCATTATCACGAGCGCTTGCATGCTTTGGAAGAAACAGTTGATCAGCTAGCGAACAAAATCGATGCTCTTAATACAAGAGAACCCATTCAGATTCACTATTCATTTGATCAGTTAAAGATTGAAAAACTTGATGGCACGTTAAATATTGGAATTAAACCTGGAGAAGGAGAAAACGAGCTTAATGAGTTTTTGGTGAGCCATAACGCTGTGTCTGCACCAGGAGATGTTGCCTATACATCACCGCATCAAATGACTGAACAAAAACAAAAAGGCATGGATATTGCCGAAGATATTCAACACTATTTCGATGATTATTTCAGAGAAGACGTTTTTCAGGACCTCTTACAACTCGAAGAAAAACATCGCTACCCACTTGACCAGCCCTATCGCCAGTTTATTGTTCAAGATGTAAGACGCCAACTTCTCCCCCGCATCGACTATTATATAAAAAATGCACCACTTGAACGCATGCCGAAAGAAGCGGTAATCACAGAAGTCATCCAGCGGGTCAGGGCGGATGTTTTAAAGGCATTTGATAACTTTATTTCACATATTCCAAAAGGAAAGGGAGATTCATCTTGAATTTTACCGTCGTCAACAAAGAGCTTAATGTCGAACAAATTCGCATTATTGGTGTCGCCTCCGCTTCAGTAGTGCTTATAGGTGATGCCGAGACCGTCGGTACGTCCTCTGTCTTCGATACACCTCCTGAAGCCGCTGTAACTACCCAACCATTGGTTCCCCTATCACCAGAAGGAAGTCACTAGTGGAACCAAGAACAAGTAAGGTGGATCGCTTGTTCATCAGAAATATTTCACTCTCTTCCTGCTGTGAGATTGGTGACACCCATACCCTGGCACCGGAAAACGATGCCTACGCCATCCAGCGGCAGCTCCCAATTTTTTTAGGAAGTGAAGGAAAGTTTTCTGATTATGATACATTTTATACACCGCTTCTCGTTACTAACGTATATGAACCTATTCAAACAGCTTTCGTTAATGATGAACCTATTATCAATGTCTCAACAGTAAAAATTACCTCGGTTTCCGCCGCCTCTATTATACAAGTCGGTTCAACCGCGACAATTGATGCACAGTTTCGCGGGATAAATATCCGCAACTATCTTCGAACACCTAATGAATAAGAGAGATTGATGTACAGAGGATGTTGATTATGCCTGGAATTACCGGACCCATTAAAATAGATGCTATCGCCAGTGGTGGAGTATTTAATGTTGGGGACACATTAAATGTCGCTCCAAAAACCACGAACAAAAACTATTCAGGAGCAGGTGCTGCAAATACAGGTGATTTTATCCAAACCAATAATATTGTCAGCAATACAAATTCTTTGGACAACGATATCCTGGATAGCAGCAATGCTGCGAATAATTAAAAAGGATGACGGCTTATGAATTTCTTCATTCAACAAGACATTCATATCCAGACGTTAAACATAGAAGGAATTACGAACTCGTCAGTTCTACAAATTGGGAGCGCCGGTATGATTAAACCCATTTCCACCCTTTATAACACAGGGCACTATACGGGTCCTGTTTCAGAGCTGCCAGCCGAATTAACAGAAGTCAGCCAAGTGCCTCTTCCCGCACCGTCGTAAGCTTTTAATTTTAATTCATTGTCAAAAATTTTATAAGGATATAAATAAAGTAAGGGACAGCAAAAAAGAGCACACCCTTAAATAACAATGAAGAAAGGTGATCAACAAGTTTTTCTGGGTCCCATTCTTCTGTAGATTGCTTGACATGTTCAAGCTTAGCAAGCACTTTTTTATACGATGAGGCGGGTTTGGCTGCTAATTTATTTTCAATCATTGGTTCGTCCTCCTATAAATCAGATCTAATAGAGTCTATGCTTGTCCTAAGCTTCCTATGAGTAAAAGATCTATTAAATCTGACTTTAGGCCTAATAGAAGACTATCCAAGCTATTTTAAATAAGGGGCAAGCGCCTCATTAAGTGATTGAACTTTCTCAGCTTGCTGCATGAATAATTGGGTGGCTTCTTGATTTTCAGTATCCAAGGCGTACATGTCTAAATCTGCTTTCACTTTTTTTATTTGAGCTGCTACTACCTGTCTTGCATTTGAGGCGGGTTCAAGCTTCTTGTCATTTTTTAAATCCACATACAAGTTCCCTTTAGAATCCATTTGTGCCACATAAACATCCTTAAAATTACTTGCCCCCTGCTTTTGAATTTCACCGTACAGCCACTCTTTACTATAACCTGCTGATTCTAAGCTTTGCTCTTGAACCACACCATCGCGAATAAAGATATAAGGTCGTTTTTCTTGTTCAACAGCCATTCCAAGCAGCTTCGGAGTAATGGGCTCATTATCAGATTTTTTCATGACACTCACCTGTCCATTTGTCTCAAAGACCGCAAGCTCAACATCCGCTAATTTAAAAGCATTCTTTTCTCTTAGATTGAGCATGAGCTGTTCTACAGATAGCTTAGCCTTTTGCAAATTTTTCTCCTGTATTTTTCCATTTTCAATGATTACTGTCGGTTTTCCACCAACCAGTATTTCAAAAATACGCGATTTCAGGGCTAACAATGCAATAAGCAATGAGACACCACCCCAGATGCCTAAAGAGATAACACCATTAAGAATCTTGACATTTTGATCTACCGACAAGGTTGCCGCAATCGATCCAATAGTAATGCCAACAACATAGTCAAAAAATGTAAGCTGCGAGACTTGTTGCTTACCAAGAATCCGACATATGATGAGTAAAAAGACGAAAGAAAATAGTGAGCGCATGAGTATAAGCAGATATTCTGGCATGTCTGTTCCTCCATCAAAAGTTTGTTTATTATTATTCCTTATTATTTGGATAATATAAGAAAAAGATACTTCAATAAATGACATCAGGAGGTTGCTTATGTATCGCCAAAAACTTTATGTATGCTTTAGTCTGCTTCTCTTCCTTTGTGTAGCATTCACGCCTATCCATGGAGCTTCTGCTAAATCACAAAAACCTATTTATCAAATCATAACCGAACTTCAAGATAATCTTACGACGAAAAATTGGGATGCAGCTGATCAATACGCCCAAAAATTAAAGCGATATTATCATAAACACCTGTGGAAATATCAATTGATGGGTGATGAAGCCGAATACGAAAGTGTCGCAAACGCTATTTCTCAAGTGCAAGCTGCTATCGCAGTCAAGGATAACAAGCAAGCATTGCTCATCCTCACCGATCTTAAAGCAACTTTAAAACAGATTTATTCTCTTTAACCCCATTGTCAGTCAAATTAAAAAATCCCGTCACCTTTAACCGTGATCGGGATTTTTTTCAAGGATTATGAGGACTGTCCCTGAGAGGAGGGAGAACTGACGAATTGAGGCTCCTCTTTTTGCACTTGTAATAAACGCGTCTCAAGGGATGCAATCACCTCATCAGATTCTTGGCTCGCTTGTTTGAACAAGCTTTGCGTATTTTTATCCTTTGTTTCATACGAAAAAAGCTCTAAGCTTGCTTGAACACTCTTTAATGTCGCTATGGTTTGTTTCAACTGTTGCGAGACCGTCATGTCAACACATCCTTTCTCATCTTTAATATGTGTCAAACATGACGAATTTAAAACCCATTAATTGTAAGAAAATTGTTGTTGAATAGCATTAAGAACATAATCAATGGATTTAATTGTTTCTAAAAATCGCC
This sequence comes from Pullulanibacillus camelliae, assembly GCF_014642655.1. Lineage (GTDB taxonomy): Bacteria > Bacillota > Bacilli > Bacillales > Sporolactobacillaceae > Pullulanibacillus > Pullulanibacillus camelliae. The sequence continues at coordinate 173,585 of NZ_BMIR01000006.1, read as the reverse complement.
TGCGACGTGTGTCCTTTTGAAAACAAGTCACTGAGACAATCGTCAAATTATCATAAGTATCGTTGATCTGCTTGGCATAAATATACTTGGGATGATCACTTTTAATCCACTCATCCACCAATGGACGCCACTCATCGACAAGTGCCAAAACCTTATCGGCAAAGGGCTTCACTTCACCATAAAAATCCATCTCATACCCTTCAGAGCGGGTTTTTTGAACAAATTGCTGATGAGCGCGTTGATTGACTTGAATTAATTGCTCATTCAGTTGCAGCAACTGGCGTTTTTGGTCATGATCCACGACCGTCACCTCCACTCTTATCCTACCAAAAGTGAAGAGAAACAGCCACTCCCTGAGATTTAAGGAAAATCAGTGGAAAAGCATGCTTTAGTCCTTGTCTTGACCTAGAGCAACATATGGAAGATGCTTCGTTGCCAGGTCAAGGGGAGTGGAGCACAAGGTGCGAGATTCGAAATACTCTAAAATCGTGTGTTCCCGAATCTCCACTGACTCATGATGCGGATACTAGAGTTCAACAGAAAGTGGAAGATCCGTAAGACCCCGTAGGGCACAGTGCGAGGAGGCTCACCACTCTCCCGGAGGCAGGTGCCTGCCATTGCAATTAGCATCAGACCCTCCTTCTACATGATAAAATTTAAGAAAAAAGCGGACTCATAGATTTTGACCCTTTTATTTCTTTCCGATTCTTGCGACTTAAGGGCAGCGTCTCCTGATGTTCGCTAATCTGCTGCTTCCTTTCTTCAAAAAGCCTGAGCTGGGCCTCAATGGACTCAATATGGACATCAATATCCTGAATGATGCGATAGATCTCTTCCAATTCTCGGCGATGCTCTAATATTTGTACGGTGACAATTTCATCCGCTTTATTAGCGACCTTCCGTTCAATTTGATCCACCTTTACCTCCAGCATATCAAGTTTATGGGTAAAGGTCTCAACAGAAATTCCAGAGGACTTTTTTGATTTTGCCATGATTATCTCCCTCTCCTTTTGCATTTAAACACTATATTCGTGACATCTTATGAAGTCCCTTCATGCCTGACAAAAGAAGTGCCCATTCTGCAAAGAAAGTGCTTATTCCATCTTTATTTCATTGTCTTTTCACGTTTTTCTACAATCTTTACAACCGCATCGAGCAAGCGCCTTTTTCTTCTAAAGGCGACAAGCTGGTAGTCCTTTTTTTGCGGATCAGCTAACCAACGCCCATAGATTGCCCCTTGAAACCAATCCTTTCGATTCAGCTTCTTATGCCGGATAACTTGGATCACATCCCTTAATGAATGATTAGGTGAAGTCGAAAGGGACATGCTTGATGACAATCGCTCATAATCCTGGCGATTTCCTGTATGTAGCACCTTTAAAGCAAAGGCTTGAATTTTTGAAGAATCAGCAGTATAAAAAAGCAATTCATGAAGGCTTTTCCCCATTTCAATGCGCTTATCAACATGCTGGAACTGGCGGACGGGTAAACCTAGTAGCCTTCCTTCCATCGTTGGAAAGATGACGGCATTCAGCTGAAAGCATTCTTGTAAACTGAAGGTGAAGCTATCAAACACCTTGGCCTGAAAATACATCTGGCGGATGACGGGTTCTTCAATAACATGCTGTTCATTAATAATTTGACATTTATACAATCGTTGGGTATCGCGCTCTTTCCAAAAGCGCTCCCATTCTGCTTCCATAAAGACAGAAACATCAAAAGCCTTCAAAAGGTAAAAAAGCGGTTTATTGTACTTCAATGAGTAAGCATAGATAAGGAGCTGTGGAAAAGCATCGTCAAATATCAGCCAATTAGGCCTTTCATAAGCATGAAATAACACCTGTCGAAAGTGCTTTGATAACAAGCGTAAAAAGGGTTCAGTCCACAAATCGTTCATATTCCACCCCGCGTTTCTAGACACCATGCTCGCCAGCAAGGCCCAAGAAATTTCCGAATGGCGCTGATAAAAGGACAGATAAGCCTGTGTCCGTGAAAGATTATCACAATTATATACATGGGTCAGTCGCCTAATCGCTCGTATCATCAGCTGGTCACTTGTCGAAAAGGCTGTCGCCCTCCTCCTATCTGAACATCTAGAAGCCGTCAACGTGTGCTGTATCATCACTATCCCCCTATTTGTTAATATGTGATTTTCACAATAAATGAAACCTTATTCAAATAAAATGCGTTATAATAAGAGAATACCGTTTAGGTGCTTGTCCGTTCATCATGTCTAAAGAAGGGGATTAATACATGATCAACTATCCTAATGGAAAATCGTTTCATGCTTCAAACCCACCCAACCTCCACTCCTCACACCCAACCCGTAGAGTGGACTATGGGAACCGTGGAATGACATTGGAGGATGATTTGAATACAACCAATCGCTATTATCGTGAACAACATATTGCGTTGATTCATAAAAAACCGACACCGTTACAAATTGTGAATGTTGATTATCCAAAACGAAGCGCAGCAAGAATCACTGAAGCCTATTTCAAAAAGCCTTCAACAACAGATTACAATGGTGTCTATAAAGGGAAGTATATTGACTTTGAGGCAAAAGAAACGCAAAATAAAACTGCATTACCCTTGCAAAATTTTCATGAGCATCAGATTCAGCACATGCAACAGGTAAAAGAACATGGAGGGATTGCTTTTATTATTGTCAAATTTTCGAGCAATAATGAGGTTTATTTGCTGGATGCCCAATTTCTCTTCAAGTTTTGGCAAGAGCAGCAGGATGGCGGAAGAAAATCCATTCCGAAACATACTTTCGTTTCCAATGGCTTTCTCATTCCCCAAAGTTATCGGCCAAGAATTGATTACTTAAAGGCCATTGACCAATACTATTTATAAAGCAAGTGACAATTAAGTGTCTTTTTCTGAGGTAACGGACAAAAACAGATATAAAACACGAAGATTATCACTTGATCAGTTTAGTAAAAACGACTTTAATATAGAGATCAGGAATTTTTCTAGAAGGACCTGATAGGTTCCCTTTTTCACAGCAGGTATATTCTTAATTGAAAATGGTTTGTGACCTATCGGAAAGGTTGGAGAAACGTAATGGCAGACTATACTTCAAGACAAGAACGCAGAAAAGCAATGCAGAACAACAAAGGAAAAAACAAAAAGAATAATAAAAAGAAAAAAAGTCTTTTTAAACGCATTTTATTAACACTTGTGCTCGTCGTCCTGTTTATGGCGCTAGCAGGATCGATTGCCGTTGCAATCATCATCCATAACGCCCCGACACTTGATGAATCGAAACTAAAAATCGCTTCAACGAACGAGATTTATGGTGTTAACGAAAATGGAAAGAATGTGGTTCTAGCAACCACGGGGTCACAAAATCGCATCTATGCCCCGATCGATAAGATTCCTCAGGTAGTCAAGGATGCTGTCGTTTCAGTAGAAGATGCGCGATTTTATCACCATTTTGGTATTGATCCCGTCCGCATTGGGGGGTCGGTTGTGGCCAACGTTAAAAACGGTTTTGGTTCGCAAGGGGCCAGCACAATTGACCAACAGCTTATTAAGCTCAGTTATCTCACACCGAAGAAAACCTTAACGCGGAAAATTCAAGAGGCCTATCTTGCGGTAAAGTTAGACCGGGAGTACACCAAGGATCAAATTCTAGAAATGTATCTCAATAAGATCAATTATAACGAAGGTGCATACGGTGTGGCGACGGCTGCTAAAACCTATTTTGGTTTATCATTAAATCAGCTTAATGATATCAGCTTGGCACAAGCCGCTATGCTAGCTGGGATTCCGAACCTCCCTGCTTATTATGATCCGATCACTCATCCGGATAATGCTAAAAAACGCCGTGATCTTGTCCTTGATATGATGGTGAAAAACCACAAAATCACACAGGCACAAGCTGACAAAGCGAAAAAAGTGACGATCAAAGAAATGCTTAAAAATCGTCCAAAGGGCAATGAAAAAACGAATCAAAAGCAAGACTATGAAGTCATTGACTATATTAAAGATAAATATGTTGGTAAAGGTAAAGAAATCAGTGACAAAACCTGGGCACAAGGCGGGCTTAAAATTTATACCACCTTCAGTGAACTCGCCCAAAATAAAGTCACCGAGCTGCTCAATGACGATAGTAATTTCGCTAATACTAAAAAAAATATGCAAGCAGGTATCGCCATTGTCGATACCAAAACAGGGGGTATTCTAGCCCTTGGTGGCCGGCGCCACTATAATCCAACAGATTATAGCTTTGCCACACACGGTGGCAACCAAATTGGTTCTACCGCAAAACCGATTTTTGCATACGGTCCAGCGATTGAATATATGAAATGGCCGACCACTCAGATGACGGATGATTCTCCACTCAAATATTCAAGCGGCCAAGACATCCATGACTGGGATGGCAGGTACTTAGGCAAAATGACCATTGAACGCGCGTTGTACATGTCCAGGAACGTCCCTGCCGTACGCACACTGCAAGAGGTAAGCGATCAGGAAGGCGATAAAAAGATTATTGACTTTGCTAACAAACTAGGCATGGGCATCAAGTCACTGAATGAATCCTATGCTATCGGCTCTTATAGTGGTGTTAGCCCATTACAAATGGCAACAGCTTACGCCGCCTTTGGCAATGGAGGAATTTATAACGAGGCCCACGCACTCAAATCCATTGTTTATCCAGATGGACGCAAAGTCAGCTTTGACCATGACCAGCATCCGGCCATGAAGGACTATACTGCTTTTATGATTACGCAAATGCTAAAGCAAGTCATCAGTAATCCAGAAGGGACCTATGGCGGTCCAAGTTTAGCAGGCTACACAGTCGCTGGTAAATCGGGATCTTCAAACGCTGGTCCTGAACTCCAAAAGCAATACAATATCTCTGATTCTGATCTTAACTCAGGCTACCTTGATTCTTGGTTTGATGCTTATACGCCGGATATTTCCTTATCGGTTTGGAATGGGTATGATTTAGGAGGAGTCGACCCGAATAGTAGCAGTGATATGCAAAAGGATGGTGTCCTGTTACTCACTCCAGCTGAAAAGCATATTTCCAACGTACTAGCTGGAAAGCTCATCTTAGCGTTGGCTTCAAGAAGTACACCTGACTGGAAGCAGCCGAGTTCTGTTGCGAAGGTTTCTGTTGAAAAAGACACCGGCCTTGTCGCCAGCTCTAATACACCAAGCAGCGATATTATAACAGGCTATTATGTCAAAGGCACAGAACCAACCAAACAGTCGACAAAATATCAAAAAATTGATGCGCCGACAAGCCTTAAAGCCACATATAATGAGGACGATCAATCGGTCACCTTAACTTGGAAATACGGAAAAACAAGCAATATCAGCTTTGAGGTATCACAAAAGTTTAATGGTGATTATCAAACCTTGGATAATACCGATGATAAAAGCATTACAGTGCACCATCTAGAACCTGGACAGACGTATGATTTTTCTGTCAAAGCGATCTATACGGACAGCGATGAGGCGAATACCAAGGAAAGTGATGCGGCAACGGTAACGATCAAAATTCCGAGTGACGACGATCTAGACGCTAATAAAGAAGATTCGGATACGCATTCATCAGATTCACAAAACGACAACAACAACCAACAGCAAAATAATAATGATAATTCCGATCAAAACTCTGGCGATCAGCAGAATAACAATGACAAAGATCAAGGGAATAACCAAGGCGATAATGATTCTGATCAATCACAACCTGATCAAAATTCCTCCTCATCGGATGATAACAGTAACGCGCCAGCGAATGGCCATTCGCAACAGCAAAATTCAGACGACCATTAATGGACTGCACACAAAGCCCCCTCTTAAGCTTACGAAGCCTTTGAGGGGACTTTTTATACTTTAAGAAGCTTAAATGGTCCCAAAGTGATAATATCAAGATATAAAAACTAAGATTTGCAGGGATTAATTCCGACTCACTTCTGCGCATATTAAACCAAAATATGTAGGGACTTCATAAGAGAGCCATTCAATAGATCGATCATTTTGCGGAACTGCGCCAGCCAATATCAGAGTTTGCCAAATCCCATCTGGTTTGGCGCTTTCAATATCCTCTTGAGAAATGTTTCCGCACTCCTCCAAAGCTCCACTTTTAATAATGGATACAATCCGTTCATCCACAATTTTAGCAGATGGATGATAGCCGTACGGACCTGCTTCATCATGTGTATGGCACCAATCGCAACTCGCAATAATACCCACGCTTTTGTCAGATTGTTCAATGCTCTTTCTTAAGATTTCCCCAAAAAGAAGCATTTCCTGATTGCTATTTAACCGTGAAGGCGTAATGATAACGACAGGTAAGTCCGGCATAAAAGCTAAAGGAACAACCGCTCCCCAATCCAGGGGTAACACGGATAAAGGACCTTCAGTGGTCCCAAAATTAAGCAAGCTTACAGGCAAACCTGATTCCTGCGCTTCTTTAGCAATGGATTGCGCTAAAGGACGCTCTACTTCCCGTCTCATAGTATATGTGCGATTATTTTCTTGCTCACTGCCCACTACTGATTCACTATTGATAATCGAAAATTGGCCATCACTACGAATGCCATGTGGTGTAATAACAACCAGTGCATCTGGCCGTTGTTCTCTCATCCTCTTTCCAAGTGTTTCCATGCTTCTTCTTGTTGTTTGCATTCGTTCAACATGCTGTCCAGCTAATTCAAGTATAATTTCGCCACCATGAGGTGTAATGCACGAATAAACAATTTGTCCCATTCCAATCCCCTTCCATTCGACACTATTTTAATAATAATCTGCAAAGACAGAAAGTACAAGAAGTAAAAATATAGAGGTCCTTTATAGAGAGATGTGAAATCACTTAAAAAGCTTTAGCAGCATTTTTCCTCTTTTTATCATGCACTAGATAGGTTCAGGTGCTGATTGCAATCGAAGACACTCGCTTTTTTCGCAGGAGTGTACCGATCTCCCACTTCCCGCAGGCGTCTCGCATATTTTAAAAAACAACCGCAGTTTTTTTACTGTGGTTGCTGTAAAAATATATTAAGAGTGTTTTGTAATGTTGAATTTATCTTCAAGCAAAGGCCAAACCTGGGGAAAGCTAAAGGCAAGATTCCAGAAGCTAATCCCCAGCAGATTGTCATCATCTGCTATCTGAAACATTGCAGCCATTGATCTTAAATCTTGAAAATAGACGATATGCTGCTTATTGTCTGCAGCTGTATATCTAAAATAAGCCGCTTCTTGGGTTTGATCATATTGAATATTTGTGTTGTGCTGACGAGCTAAATTAATGGCCTGTTGGTACGTAATCGCACGGGCAAATTCCCCGCCTGGTTCATAAGGCAGCGTCCAATCATAGCCATATAACGGAACGCTCATCACAATTTTGTTGGCTGGCATTTCACTTAAAGCATAATCAACAACCCGTCTGACCTGAGTTATTGGTGATACAGGCATCGGTGGCCCACCACTCCAGCCCCATTCGTACGTCATCAGTATGACAAAATCAACGGTTCGACCATGAAACGCATAATCATGGGCCTCATACCAGGCACCCACTTGCTCTGCACTCGTCTTAGGAGCCAACGCGGTACTGACAATATAACCATTTTGATGCATACGCGTTGTTAGCTTCTCGATGAATTGATTATAATCAGAGCGCATATTGCTCCCCAGATATTCAAAATCTACATTAACACCACGAAAGCCCTTACTGCTTAAGACATTGAGGATATTTGTAAAGAGTTTCTCTTGGATCGCGTTGCTAGCAAAGATCGCTGCAGCAACATCACGATTAAAGGCCCCCTCTACTAAATTGGTAATACTCATTATCGGTGCCACATCTGTATTTTTCACTGCTTGCAAAACCTCTGCATCATCCGGAGCAGTAAGCTCTCCACTGGCATTCACTTGATAACTAAATACGGACAAGTATGTCAACGCTGATGCTGCAGCAGTGAACCGATTAGCATTGCCCGTATGCGGCTCCAAATACCCATTGACAACGAGTGAAGGTTTATGGCGTGTTGGGAGTCTTAATGACTGACCAGGATAAAGAGATTCAGGCCTAACCCCTGGATTTATCTGCTGAAGCTCCTGCAGGCTAACATTCAACCTGCGTGAAATGCTCCAAAGTGTATCGCCTGGCTGAACGACATAACGATTGGTCACAGGAATAAGTAAGGTTTCACCCACAACCAGCGTTGTCGAAGCATCCAGTCCATTAATATCAATAATCGATTGGGGACTCACTCCAAAGGTTTCGGCCAAATCATTAATGGTATCCCCTTGGCTTACAACATGAATTTGCATGATTTTCCTCCTCAAAAGAATGCTCATGCTCTATCCTATGCCTAGTAAACACTTTGGGTGCAGTTCCCACTTATTCTAATTCGCCACCTTCACTCTTTTTTGCCCTTCTCGACAAATATCAAGCAAGGGACATTCCGAACATTTGGGATTTCGTGCCGTGCAATGGTAACGGCCGAAAAAAATGAGCCGATGATGGGTAATGGTCCATTCATCTTTAGGGATTAAATGCTGCAAGCTTTTTTCAACTTCTAACACGCTATCCTTCCATCGTGCGATGCCGAGCCGCTTAGACACCCGTTCTACATGAGTATCTACCGCTATCGCCGGCACTCCAAACGCATTGGAGACCACCACATTCGCTGTCTTCCGACCCACACCAGCTAATTCAACTAACTGTTCATGTGTCCGTGGCACTTCACCACCATAATTTTCAATCAGTGACTCACATAGTTTACGAATGTTTTTAGCTTTATTTCGGTAGAGCCCAATCCTTTTAATATCGTGCTCCAATTCTTCAAGGGGGACATTGAGATAATCCCAAGGGCTCTTATATTTTTTAAAGAGATCCTTAGTCACTTCATTGACCTTTTTATCGGTACACTGCGCGCTTAATAAAACGGCAATGGTCAGCTCAAAAGCATTGGAGTGCGTCAGTTCACACTGCGCATCTGGAAACATTTCCTGTAATGTATCTAATATATAGCGCATGCGTTTTTTTGTAATCGCCATGATATCCCCCCTACTGGCAAAGTGCTCACTGCAATCCATTTTCTTTCCAAATATAATAGCGAGTGCCGCTCCACCATTTAAAAAATATCCCCAAAAATCCTGTTCTTGTTTTTTGGATGCATTCAAGGGCGCATCTATTTCCCTACTCTCAAACGGATAAGTCCATATAAAATCAGGGCTTCAACAAAAGAAGCCCTCACCCTTTTAATTATCTAACCAGTTATACATTGGGAACGGCGCGGTCTTACGCTGCTGTTCATTGCCTTGACGTGCAGGCGTCTTCACATTAAACCGACCTCTTACCTTTTCTCCATGTGATTTGGCTTGATCTAAGGTTTGAATCCCGTTCTTCTTCCAATCAAAAAGAATACGATCGATATACCGAAAATTAAGCTTTCCAGATATAACCGCCTCTCGTAGTGCCGCCTTTATGATCTCTGGGGGATGTCCATCATCATCCATCCACATCGTTAAGGATTCACATTCCATTGGTGAAAGCGGTCTGCCAAATTCCTTTTCGAAAATGGTATAAAGCGCATCCTCCTGCTCGATCTTCTGATGCTGCGTGCGAGAAAGCATATGCACACTCATCAACCGATTCCATAAAGGTTCCAATGAATAGCTTTCTGAATAGACACTGCCATCCTTCTCTTGAACAATGTCCAAAAATCCTCTCTGAACGAGTTCCCGCAGATGATTGGAGCACTGAGAAGCATCACAGCTCATCTTACCTGCTAACTCATTTGGTGTCGGAAAGGCGTTACCTTCTTTAATATATTTAAAAATCTGTAAGATCATCATGCATTGGGCTTCATCTAACCCGATTTCAGCATAGGAATCCAACAGTAGCTTCGGTATAGCAAGCGCTCCATCAGTCATCATTTCAATCATTATTGCTTTCTCCATATTTCGACACCTCTTAGCTTCATTATACCATAAATCACCGATACGCTTAAACCAACACGGACTAGACAGAGAGTGATTGAAGCCTGTTTGACTTTACTTTTCCGCATTAGACTGATAAGAAAAATCGGGCTTAAAAGCTTTCCCTGTCCTTGTCTAGCTATAAGAGCATCATCAGATATGGAAGAGGCTTCGTTGCCTGGTCAAGTGGAATGGAGCGCCGCTGACTCATGATGTGGAGACTAGACTCCTGCGGGAAGTGGGAGATCGGTAAAACCTCAGCAGTGCGCAGCACGAGGAGGCTTACCACTCTCTGCGAAAGTGAAGGCCTTCCACACCTGCACCTTCTTGTCCATGATAAAAATAAGATAAGGGAACTTGTTTCAGTGGATACAACAAGAGCGAGCATGACTTCCCGAATAGGCAGCCGAGTTGTTCCAAGCAAGTTGACAACGAGGCCTGTCTGGTAAAAAAGCATCCCTGAATCAACAGAGATGCTTGACCTAATCATGGGTATAAGCGATTTAATAAGCGTGGGAAAGGAATCGTTTCACGCACATGTTCAATTCCAGTAATCCATGCGACGGTGCGTTCGAGTCCAAGACCAAATCCAGAATGAGGCACGCTGCCATACTTCCGAAGCTGCAGATACCATTCATAGGCAGGATCAGTAAGCTGATGCTCTTGATAGCGTTGTTCTAATAAGGCTAAATCATCAATTCTTTGACTTCCACCAATGATTTCCCCATAGCCCTCTGGAGCGATTAAGTCCGCGCAAAGAACGACATCTTCACGCTCAGGATCAGGCTTCATATAAAACGCTTTGATTTGCGTTGGATAATGTGTGATAAAAACTGGTTTATCAAAGCTTTCAGCGATTGCTGTTTCATGCGGTGCACCAAAATCTTCTCCCCACTCAATATCATCAAAGCCCTTGTTCTTCAGTAATTGAATGGCTTCATCATATGTGATTCTTGGGAAGGGCGCTGTCACCTTCTCTAGCTTAGATAGATCCCGATCTAAAGCCTTCAGCTCTGGCTGACAACGTTCAAGAACGGATTGAACGATAAAGCTCACATACTGTTCCTGAATTTCCAAGCTTTCTTCGTGTTCAATAAAAGCCATTTCAGGCTCGATCATCCAAAACTCAATAAGATGGCGGCGGGTTTTTGACTTTTCAGCACGAAAGGTTGGTCCAAAAGAAAATACTTTACCAAAGGCTAAAGCCGCAGCTTCCATGTAGAGCTGACCGCTTTGTGATAGATAGGCATCACGATCAAAATACTCTGTATGGAAAAGATCTGTCGTTCCCTCTGCGGAGCTCCCTGTTAAAATCGGTGGGTCAATCTTAATAAACCCTTGATCGTTAAAAAAGGCATAAGTCGCACGAATAATTTCATTTCGAATGCGCAAAATCGCATGTTGGCGACTCGATCTCAACCAAAGATGGCGATGATCCATTAAAAATTCGGTACCATGTTCCTTTGGGGTGATCGGATAATCCTGAGCGATCTGAAGGATAGAGACATCTTGAATCGTTAGCTCATAGCCAGACGGTGCACGACTATCCTCTCTCACTGTGCCGATAATGTATAGTGAGCTTTCTTGCGTTAATGTACTCGCTGCTTCCCAGATCGCTTCTGACACTTCATTCTTGACAAGGACACCTTGAATAAAACCGGTGCCATCACGAAGCTGTAAAAATTGGATTTTTCCGCTCGAGCGTTTATTCGCGATCCATGCACCAATTTTAACTTCTTGTCCAACAAAATGGGACACATTTGAAATGGTTGTTTTTTTCATGTTGTTATTAAGTCATTCCTTTCATTAGAGAAAACCTTGACATCACTTATAGTCGCTTTCACGTACTCTATTTGGTCAAGCTCTATTGACGAAAAGTAAAAGCAAAGCAATCAAGGGATTACGTACACGATCTGCCTAAACGGCGGCAAAAGGCTTAGGCTTACTTATCATACTAAAAGCGATTTGGAGCTACTTAATATGATTTTCCATAAAAGTGTTCAAGCGCTCTAACGCTTTGTTTAAATTGTCAAGAGAGGTAGCATAGGATAACCGGACATTGTCAGGAGAACCAAACCCTTCTCCCGGCACCATTGCAATTTTGGCTTCCTCGACCAAAGCTGCCACAAATGCTGTCACAGAAGTAAAACCGGTCATCTCCGCTGCCCATTTAGCATTTGGAAATAAATAAAAGGCCCCTTGTGGTTTAATACACTTAAAGCCAGGGATGGAGACCAGCTTTTCATACGTTTGATTCAAGCGATCTTCAAAGGCTTGTCGCATCGTTTCTACTGGCTCTTGTGACCCGTTAAAGGCTGCTAAAGCTGCGTACTGGGCAACCGAGGTAGGATTGGATGTACTGTGACTGGCAACATTGGTCATCGCTTTAATAAAGCTAGCCTCCGCAACAGCATAACCAATCCGCCACCCTGTCATTGCATAGGACTTAGAAACCCCATTAATAATGACTGACTGATTTTTAAGGTCAGGCACTACTGAAACAATAGACTCAGCTTTCGCCCCATCATAAACGAGTTTTTCGTAAATTTCATCGGAAACGACGACAATATCATTTTTGAGACAATACTGACCGATTTCTCTGAGTTCATCTGCCGTGTAAATCATCCCTGTTGGATTGCTTGGTGAATTCAGAATAAGCGCCTTCGTCTTTGCCGTAGTCGCTTCCTTAATACGCTCAACAGTCACCTTAAAATCATTTTCTTCTAATCCTTCAACAATGACAGGAACACCATCAGCCAATTTGACCTGTTCGGTATAGCTCACCCAATAAGGAGAGGGGATGATCACCTCATCTCCAGGATTTAACAAGGCTTGAAAGGTTAGATATAGCGCATGTTTAGCTCCCGTTGTAATAATGATTTCTTCAGGACTAATGGTCAAATGTGAATCCCTCGCCATTTTTTGAACAATTGCCGCTTTGAGCTCTGAAATTCCTGATGTAGCGGTATACTTTGTTTGTCCTTCCTTTGCTGCTTTAAAAGCTGCTTCAATAATTGGCTCCGGTGTATTAAAATCAGGCTCCCCTGCAGCAAGACCGATCACATCAATGCCGCTCGCTTTAAGTTCTTTTGCTTTAGCAGTAATTGCTAAGGTGCTTGAAGGGGAAATATTTTTTACTCTTTGCGACAATTCCATCACTCACGTCTCCCTTACTTCCCATTTCTTGTTTTTATTCAATGGCAATTGGATCAGATAAGCTATCACCATTATTAAAATTATAATAACTGAAAACAAAGTGATTTTCATCATCTTTATAAACAATTTCCCAAGCTGGTGTATTACTGACCATCCCAAGGCTGGCTGAAATAATTTGCTTATATCTTACATGCGTTCTAAACGCCTTTAAAATCTCATCCTTTGTATAGCCATCCTCTACAGGTACGAGGGTCACATTGTTTTTTTTCTTATCATCAGGAATAAAAATATAAACAGGTTTCTTCTTACTGTTTAAATAAGCTTTGACAACGTGATAGGATGTTTTTCCATGAAAATCACTGACGGAAACGATTCGCTTCACGTTGTAATGCTCCCGCGCATATTGCTTGGCATGATCAGCATCCGCACGTTTAGGGGACATCGCTGCATGATAAAGGAAGCCCAATCCACAGCCAAGGAAAATAATAACGGCCACAACGACCCACAACCACTTATACATTTGACATTCACTCGCTTATGTACGATATATTTTAAACACCATTTTGTGTTCATTCCTCTAAAGCTTTAGCTATCAAAACATGAAGGCCTCTTTTTTCATCCATCGCCTTTGTAAATTCCCCGCCTTAGAAATCAGCGGACCTCGAAAACAATACAGATAGCTTTATATCCTTGCTTAAGGCAAGTATGCTTTTTGAAAACAAAGGATTGAAGGTGTTTTGTGCAAAAACTGCTAGTCATAGTTCAATCGCTCAAGGTCAAACTATTACTACCCTTACAAAAGCAAATGCTTTAGATCTCTTAAAGGGAAAAAACTCACCTAACCCACACCTCATACCTCACACTTTAAAAAACGAAACCTTCCTGGTTTCGTTTTTTCTTCATGTTCTATCCTAATCATTTTTGGTTGGAAATGCAACAATTGTCGATCAATAATACGTTTTAATATCATAGCTATCTGGCTTTAATAAAAGCGTGATTGTTCCTAATGCCTCCAGAGGATATACCTTGACCCAATCATGTTCCAATTGATTGATTAAGGCTCTATTCGGTTTCACCATCGGATGATGGAACAAAATGGCCATATCTAAGTCCATATGGGTGAGAAAATCCTCATCAAATCGCTCACTTGCCCCGTAATGACTTATTTTCAGTATCCTTGCTTCAAAAGGATGCTGCTTATGAAGCTCCATTTGATTTTCTCGATTAAAAAAGCCCATGTAGTATAAGGTAGTGTCTTTGAATTGAAATAAAATATTCAGCTCCCCTTGCTTTGATGCGGCCATAACCTCTGCTTTAAGATGCGGTAAGGGGGAATACTTCCTTTTGCGCCACGTATTGAATAAAAAACAATAAGAAAGGTCCTTTTCCTGACAAAAGTGCGCTTTTATGGTCCGAGATGTATAAATCTTATTCACATCAAATGCTCTGACAACAGATGTCAAATTGCCAAGGTAAGAAGCCCCAGGGTTAGTAAGAATCAGCTTATCAATATGCTCTACATTAAAAACCTTAAGCGTATTAAACAGCTCGTGACGCGCGGATTTGCTTCCGGTATTAATAAGCATATTATCGTGATGCGTCTGCACCAATGTGGCTTCACCAGATGACAGCCTAAAAAAAGTAACTGCTATCTCACCAGCTTCCAAGTGCAATTTAATTTTTTTAATAGCACCAAATTCAACCGCCCTTGCCTGATGAATAAGGCCGAGACTCCACATCAAAATAAAAGCTGTTAAACCAGTAACCACTCTCTGCATAAAACCCCTCCCATTCCACTAGTGTGCTGTGGATGAAGAGGGATTATCCATATAATAAGAAAAACTGGGCGAAAAGCGTGCGCGGTCCTTGTCTAGCTATAAGAGTATCCTCATATACGGAAGAGGCTTCATGGCTGGGAGCGCAAGGCGCGAGATTCGGAACACTCTAAAATCGTATGTTCCTCGAGCGCCGCTGACTCATGATGCGGAGACTCGAGTCCTGCGGGAAGTGGGAGATCGGTAAGACCTTAGCAGTGCGAAGGTGCGAGAGGCTTACCACTCCCCCCGCGGAAAAAACGAACTGCCTGGAGCGGAAATCCGCACCGTCCTCATGACCAGAAATTTTATACTTTCTTTTTAGAAAACTTGGCTTGCACCACTTCGCTGTTGCAAATCACACACTTAGATTGCCCGCAAGCCTCAAGTGGCGAAAGTCAAAGTGACACTTATACTCTCCTCCCTTGAGAGCGTCAGCGAAATTATAAATTTTGATAGTACAAAAAATCATAAATTTATATCAGCAGAATAGATATGATGCGTTTCGCCCTGATCGTCCTGAAGCAACAGCACGCCTTTGTCATTAATGCCCTGTGCAATGCCGTGTATGACATCACCGTTTGCAAGGCGGGCATGAATGTGCTGACCAATGTTCAAGGCATGCGCTTCCCACATCTGTTTGATGATCGAGAAGCCCTCTTCTAAATACATATGATACAGCCCTTCAAACTCGGACATAATCGCTGCGATCAATTGCTCTCTAGATTGCCTCACACCAGAAATCATTTTCAATGATGTCGCAATAGGCTTGAGAGCTTCAGGAATCGCGTCTGCATCAACGTTAACATTAATGCCCATGCCAATAATCACAGCTCTTACGCTTTCAATTTCAGCTTGAAGCTCCGTTAAAATTCCAACAAGCTTCTTTCCATTAAAAAGAATATCATTCGGCCATTTGATCCCACATTGTACCCCTGAGATTTTCTTAATCGCTCTAACAATTGAAACGGCAGCAATTAATGTTAATTGTGGGATACGTTCTAAACTCAATGTTGGTCGCAAAATACAGCTCATCCAAATGCCTGTCCCTTTTGGAGAATGCCACGCCCTTCCTAGGCGGCCTCTCCCATCTGTTTGTTCATCTGCAACCACCAAAGTCCCCTCTGCTGCGCCATCCTCAGCCAGATGGTGGGCTAGCTTTTGTGTTGAAGGTACTTCTTCATAGTAAATAAGATGCCTGCCAAAGGTGTCCGTCGTCAAATGCAGATCAATTTCTTCTTTAATCAGCTTATTAGGCTTGGCCAGGAGCTTGTACCCCTTTTTTTGGACAGAATCAATCGTATAGCCTTCTTTTCTTAACTCATTGATTTGCTTCCATATAGCTGTTCGTGAACAGCCTAATTGCTCGCATAAGGCCTGCCCAGAAATATAGTGCTGTTGATGTCGCAAAAGTATTTTTAAGGTTTCTTCTTTTGTTCGTGACACGCCTTTACCCACCTCTTTATCGCAGCTCTTTCGTTTGGCAGCTGCTTCTCAACCACTGCCTGTTCAATATTGGCTAACGTCCCCTTAATCCATGGTCCCGGTGGCTGGTCAAGCCATGCCTGCAGATCATGTCCATCTATAACCAAATCCGCTCTCGTCTGAATCGGTAAGGCTTGAGCCATTGCCTGTAAATGCTCCATCACGCTTTCAACGGCTTCATGTCTAGCGGCTCGGAGACGTTGAATGGCCAATGCTTGGTGCAGCCCTACTCTATAAAGATTCCATGCTGTCCACTCAGCTTCCTTGTAGCAATGGTAATTTTGCATCAACAAGAGGATTTGATTTTTCAACGCGTTCGAAAAACGCCATTTTTTTAAAAAAGCAGCGGGTGCAGCTCGTTCAAGAGCAAGTAAAAAGGTCGCCCAGCGCTCTGCTAGAGACGCACACCGATTGAAATCAACAGATAAGAGATGCTGCCTTTCTTGTGGCGTAACATTGGAAAGCATTGGCAGCTCAAATAGCACATTGGTAGCCATCAAAAGCTCTAAACCATAAAGAACCCAGTGTCCCTGTAAAAGCTTCGACATTTCTTGAAGCACTCTTTCAATAGAGAGCCGCTGAATATAACACTTTTGTTTTTGCATGGCTTCGATCACTTCTGAATCGGCCTTCACATTCAATTGTGACACAAAGCGTGCAGCTCTAAGCATCCGTAAGGGGTCCTCTAGGAATCGCGCTTCTGCCTGACCAACTGTTCTTAGCAGGCGCTTCTTAAGATGTTGTCTCCCGTGAAAGGGGTCAATGATCACCCCGGATATATCCCTAGCCATCGCATTCATCGTAAAATCACGGCGAGCAAGATCCTCTTCTAAGGACCCAATAAAGGTGACATGCTGCGGATGCCTAAAGTCAGAATAAGTCCCTTCTGTTCGAAACGTGGTAACTTCATAATCGACATGGTCATGGCGTACGAGGACTGTTCCATGCTCAATACCGACAGGAAAGGTGCTAGGAAACAGAGCAATAACCTCTTCAGGCTTGGCAGAGGTTGCAATATCAATATCATGAATAGAGAGGCCAAGGAGCCAATTGCGCACAGCACCACCAACAATATAGGCTTCATACCCGTGATCAATGAATCGTTTTAATACACGTTCTGCCAGCTCAAAGGGCGCCTTCATAATATGTGCCTCTCCTTCAACTATTTTTTGTTACCTTCGCTCTAATACTTGATAATAGACCTTTTCATATTGTGAAACGATTTCACCGGAATGGAAGGCTTGAGTAGCAGTTTCCATGGCAGCCTGCCCCATTCGCTTTTGACGCTCAGGATGTTGCAGGATATCAAGAGCTCTCGCCACAAATTGGTCGATGGCACCAACAGGACATAAATAGCCTGTTTCACCATCACGAATCACTTCCGGTATTCCTCCAATATTGGTCCCAATCGATGGTACACCACAGGCCGCAGCTTCCAGTAAAATAAGTCCAAAGCTTTCTTTGGACGATGGCAAAAGTGCCAGATCACTGATCGATAACAGCTCAGCGACATTTTCTTGTTTTCCTAAAAACAGCACCCGATCCTTCAGTCCATAATCATTGACCATCCGCGTAACAACAGGAAGATCAGGCCCCTCACCAATAAGCAACAGCTTGGATGCCACTTTTTCCTGCACACGCGCAAACGTTCTAATCACATCTGGAACCCTTTTAACATCCCGAAAATTAGAAATATGAATCAATACTTTTTCATTTGGCTGTATCCCGTAAGCCAATTTTAAGTGTTCTGAATCATGACGATAATAAATCGTTTCATCCACAAAATTATAGATGGGGGTGATCGGCGTCTCTGTTTCTAGGAGTTCGCGGGTCTCTTTGATTAAGTCCTTGGATACCGCCGTAACATGATCTGAATGCTCTATCCCGAATTGAATCAACTGCCGAAGCGAAGGATCGTATCCCAATACAGTAATGTCTGTTCCATGCAAGGTCGTGACAATCTTCAAATGCTCACCAACCATCTGTTTAGCCAAAATCGCACAAACAGCATGAGGAACAGCATAATGCACGTGTAAAAGGTCTAATTGTTCGCGTTGCGCAACCTCAGCCATCTTGCTGGCTAGCGTCAGATCATATGGCGGGTAGCGAAATACTGAATACTGATTAACTTCAACTTCATGGTAAAAGATGTTACATGAAAATTGATCTAGCCTGAAAGGAATACTTGAGGTGATAAAATGAACTTCATGTCCTCTTTCAGCAAGCTTCTTTCCTAATTCAGTGGCCACTACACCTGAACCGCCAATGGTCGGATAACATGTGATTCCAATCTTTAATGACATAGGCTTTCTCCTTATTCTTCTCTATCTTACTACCGATTTAACCCGTAACGGTCTTTTTGATTTGAATCCCTCTGCAAAGCGCACTCCAACTTCTTTACCAAATAGTCGATCTCGACTCTCAACCGTTTCTAAGTAGTCAGATGTCAGCGGTGTTGCCACTGTCTTCTCCGTCATGGCAAATTGACTTTTATAAGCACTTAACGCGCACATCTTTTGTTCATGAACAGCGGTCACATCGACGCAAAAGTCTGGTGTATGAAACCCATTTATAAAGTAAAAATAAAGTTCTTCAGCCTTATGGCTCGGTAAAGCTTGCTGTCCTTGAAATTTATGAATTCCTGCTGAAAAAACGGCTTCTTCAACCAGCTTACTGCAGTGTCCGTGATCCGGATGTCGATCTATAAAATAAGGTGCAAAAACGACCCTAGGTTGATAAGTTCGAATAACATCAACAAGTGTAGCTATTGTCTCTGGGCTAATCGTCAATCCCCGATCAGGAAGCTTGACATTCAACCGTTCAGTCACATTTAAAAGCTCAGAAGCTAAAGCCGCCTCTCGCTGTCTTAGCGCAACAGTGCCATTTGAAGATAGTTCAGCCATGGTCAAATCACAAATACCTACCTTGTAGCCTTGGGAAGCATGCAAGGCAAGCGTCCCCCCATTCCGATTTCAACATCATCAGGATGAGCTCCAAAAGCTAGAATATCCAGAGTTCGCTGAGCGGTCATAGCGAAGGGCCTTTGTCAAGATTACGACGTTCACGAATCACACTGCGCCATTCTAATTCATTGCGTTCCAGAGCATGAATGATGAGCTCAGCCGTTGCCATGTTGGTCGCGAGAGGAATCTCATAAACATCGCTTAAACGAATGAGCGCCGAAATATCTGGTTCATGAGGCTGAGCGGTAAGCGGATCGCGGAAAAAGATCACCACATCCATATCATCATTGGCAATCATGGCCCCAATCTGTTGGTCACCGCCAAGCGGGCCTGATTGGAAGCGATGGACATCAAGACCTGTCGCCTCCATAATCCGTTTTCCAGTTGTTCCGGTTGCAAACAATTGATGATCTTGAAGAATCGGCTTATAGGCTAATGTGAATTGCACCAAATCTTGTTTCTTTTTATCATGGGCGATTAAAGCGATTTTCATCAGTGGTCTCCCCTTCTACTCCAGAATATTTTCTAATCCATAAACCAATGTCTTTAAATCCATGACCGTTTCGACAGCAACTCGAACGCCATGCATAAAAGATTCACGATTCATTGAATCATGACGAAGAGTCAACAGCTCTCCTTCTCCGCCGAAAAGCACTTGCTGATGAGCAATGAGTCCGGGTAGCCGCACACTATGTATTCTGAATCCATCAAAGTCTGCACCACGTGCGCCCTTGATTAATTCTTTTTCTTCAGGATGTCCTTGTTTTTTCTCTTTTCGCGTTTGCTGGATCATTTCCGCTGTTTTAACCGCTGTTCCTGAAGGGGCATCACGCTTTTGATCGTGATGGAGTTCAATGATTTCCACATCAGGAAAATGACGGGCAGCCATCTGACTAAATTTCATCATCAGTACAGCACCAATTGCAAAGTTTGGGGCAATGATGGTACCCACACCTTTCTCCTCTGCTAAAGAGCTCAAATGTTCAACATCAGCTTCACTAAAGCCTGAAGTACCGACGACAGGACGAACACCATAGGCGATCGCCTTCTCCACATGATATTTTCCTGCTTCAGGGTGTGTAAAATCAATCAGGACATCGACAGGATGTTCCGAAAAGCACTGATCAATATCCGTATAAATCGGGGTGTCCAAATCTGGAAAGCCCTCTAGCTCTTTGATCCGTTTTCCCTCATTTTTTCTATCAATAGCCGCCACGCACCGAAAGTGCCCTGTTTTGGCTATCATTTGCAGGGCTTCCTTCCCCATTTTCCCTCTAGGTCCTGCCACCGCTATGTTGATTGTTTCCTGATTACTCATGACTCGCTGCCTCCTCTTCATCTTTGCGTGTCCAACGGTCTTTATCACGCGTATTAAATTTATGCATCACTTGATCAAATGCATCTTCTAAATCAATATGTAATGAATTGGCCAAACAAATCACCACAAAAAGCAAGTCACCCAGTTCCTCATCAACCGTCTTCGGTTTTTCTGTTGCCTTTTTTGGCTTTTCACCATAATAATGATTGACTTCCCTTGCCAATTCACCGAGCTCCTCAGTCAGACGAGCGATCAATGCCAATGGAGAGAAATAGCCTTCTTTAAATTGACTAATATAATGATCTACTTCTTGCTGAAGTTCTGCCATTGTTTTCATCGGTAGTCTCTCCTCTTTGTTTTTCTGTTTCTAAATTACTCTAAACATTTAGCTATGTCTATATTAGCGAAAAATGAACGATATTGCCAAATTATAACCTTTGATTATTGAACAAGACCTGTGGTTTGTCTATACTAGCTAAGGGAGCATGTAAACAGGTATAGGGACGCCGTTTGAATCCTATACTACTTGGAATGGCTAAGGAGGTTCGCCTATGATTTTTTCACTCAAAGCTAAAAATATATTTTTCATGCTATTAGGAGCAGCGATCTTCGCATTTGGACTGGTTAATTTTAATATCAAAAATCATTTAGCCGAAGGTGGCGTGACAGGGATAACCTTAATACTCTACAATCTTTTTCACATCGACCCCGGCATAAGTAACCTTGTCATTAATATTCCGTTATTTATCATTGGCTGGCGGTTGCTCGGTCGCAGTGTTTTTATATACAGCGTCATTGGTACAGTATCGTTATCGCTTTTTTTATGGGTTTTTCAATATCTCATTACTTTCCACTTTACATTAGAGAATGACATGACCTTAGCTGCCCTGTTTGCTGGTGTGACAATTGGAACTGGGCTTGGAATCATCTTTCGGTATGGTGGGACGACAGGTGGAACTGATATTATCGCGCGTTTAACCTTTAGATACTGGGGATGGCCAATAGGAAGGACGATGTTTGCCATTGACGCCGTCGTCATTACCCTCTCTTTGATTTATCTCGATTATCGGCAGGCCATGTACACTTTAGTCGCTGTATTTGTAGCTTCTCGAGTGATTGACTTCATACAAAAAGGGGCATATGCTGCCAACGCCGCTATGATTATGTCTAAGCATAATGATAAGATTGCTAAAGAAATCATCGAAAAGCTTGATCGGACCGTTACATTACTTTCGGGTAAGGGAGGCTATACCGGTGCAGAGATTGATGCTTTATACTGTGTCGTTAGTCGAAGCGAAATCTTTCGCTTAAAAAGCATTATCAAAAGCGTCGATCCACATGCATTTGTTGCAGTCAATGATATTCATGATGTTCTAGGTGAAGGCTTTACCTTGGATGAAAACAAAAAACCACTTTTTGAAGAATAGCAAATGTAAAGAGACTTCCTCTTTCTAGTGCTCACACCTAAAATTGCCATGAGCTTTTAGAAAATGGTGGGCCTTTTGTTAATTTGCACTTCTCTTTTTTTGTTGTTTTCATGCCGTGATTTGAACACTTCACCCCTTCCTAGGTCAAATGGATTGGAGTGAAAGACAAGGTGCGAGAAATTCGGAACGTTATTAAAATCATGTGTTTCCAAGTGACACGCTAGCTCACGATGTGATACTAGAGTCCTACGGGAAGTGAGCAGCCTAGAGCGAAAATCAACAGTGCCCATACAATAATTTTATCTTTTCTTACTAAGAAAAACCGGGAGAAATGCATGCCCGGTCCTTGTCCTTCGTATAGGGCATCATCCAATATGAAAGAGGCTCCATTGCCTGGTCAAGTGGAATGGAGCGCAAGGCGCCAGGAGGCTTACCACTCCCCCTCGGAAAGCGAGCGGCCTGGGGCGAAATCCACACCGTCCTCATGAACAGAAATTTTATACTTTTGTATCCTTTCAAAAAAACCGGTCCCCATCGGGACCGATCCTTCACGCCATTTATTTTATTAATCATCATCATTATTCATACCGACAAACATGAGTACAAAACGCAACAATTCCAAGACCGCAACTAAAGCGGCAGCAACATATGTCAAGGCGGCTGCACTTAAAACCTTTCGGGCATTGCGCTTTTCTCCACTATGAATCAGTCCTAAGGTTTCCAGTTGTACCAACGCTCGTCTTGAAGCATTAAATTCAACGGGCAAGGTGACGACTTGGAACAAAACAGCTGCAGCGAAGAAAATAACGCCTATTAACAATAAATTTAAGCTGTGCAAGAACATTCCAGCCAAAATAAATAACCATGAAGCCCCTGATCCAAAATTAGCTACCGGAACAAGGGAATGACGAAATCGAAGTGGCACGTAGTTTTCTTTATCCTGTATCGCATGGCCAACTTCATGCGCAGCAACGGCTGTACCAGCAACTGAATTCCCGTGATAAATGGACGAAGAAAGACGCAAAACCTTTTTCCTTGGATCATAATGGTCTGTTAATTGTCCCCCAACTTCTTCAATATCGACATTATACAAACCGTGTTCATCCAAGATACGGCGTGCGACTTGTGCCCCTGTCAGCCCCGTTTCATTAGGCACACGCACATATTTGTTAAATGTATTCCTGACCTTACTTTGCGCCCAAATCGGGATTATCATGATGATGACAAAATAAATTAAGTAAGCACCTATACCCATGATGCAACCCTCCGATGTTTTATTAAGGTCAATTTTAGTCAAACTCATGAAGGTTGTCAACAAGAAGCCACTATATATAAATATTTATTTATATAAGTTTTCATAAAAACGTCAAATTTTCTGTATTTATTACATATTCTTCTTAAATTTAGCCATTCACTTGTTAACTCTCTCGAATCGTATGATCATTCTTCCAGCCTGTGCCATTATATTTTCTCCAAAAAACGTAAATTAATGTGAGCAAAACAACGCCACCCATAATAAGGATCAAACTTCTAACAGATTGGGACGGATGTGTTGTCAACAGATTTTTTTGAAAGACGTGATCCAAGCTCGTTTTTAACTGTTTAATATGAGATAAGCTTTCATTATTTTCGTTTTGAATAAATGTTGCTCTATCATTAGTCAAATGACTGACTTGTTGATCGATAGGTTCAAGCTCGTGAGGTGATACACTAATGACTAGAGCAGGATAAATTATTTGATAAATATCCATAAATTGATTTAAATCATATTGGAAAGTTTGATCATTCTTCTGCTTCACGTCTGCTTGAACTTTATTAAAAGCAGTAAATAACGGATCTTTCAGACTCTTCCATAGTGGCGAATGATCGTCATCCAGCGCATCCACAACGAGGCGAAATTGAACAGCCGCTTCTCTCAAAGCTTTCTGATCGGCCTTCGCCTTAATTAACTGCTTAAGATGATCCTCACTCGCCATCAGCGTGCGTTGATTAAGATCGTCAAGTCCTAAAGGGTGCTTCTTTAATTCCTGATCGAATCGGTCTAAATACTGACGCGCGACATCAGGCTTGCTATCATCGATAAATTCATAAGCCTTGTTCGAATACGAGACTAACGTCTGAATGGGTTTCGTTTTTTCTTGTGCATGTCCCAGTGCGGGGAGTCCCAATATTAACGCACTGACAATGAGGCTGACAATGTACCTTTTCATCCCTCATCCCCCTCTCACTTACCACTAGTTTATGATGTGGTGGACAAGAGTAGACCTCTGCAGCCCCACTTACACATTAATTTTTGAGCGATATGCTTTGACGTTTGATACAGAGAAAATAAACCAGAAAAATGGTAAGCACACTTAGCCAGAAGGTTAAATAGCCGATGACATGCTGATAATTTGCCAATGGATCGTATCTTGGCATCATCCCAAAAACGTAATCAATAATATCATTATGCAGCAGGATCACACCGGCAACGACCAAATGCCACATTTTAATTCTATAAAATGGGATATAAAGCAGCCCTTCGATCGCCATACATGCATGTGAAACAATTAACATGTAATTCGGAAAAGTGAGCTCAAAGCCTGTAAAACCTGAAGCAATATTCATCCCGACAGCCCATATCCCATATTTAAATAACGAAGTGACGGCTAGTGCTTCTATTAAAGGCGCGCGTTTTTTTATTAAAAAGGCAAAAAGAACGACACAGAAAAAGAGACTAGCGGTTGGACTATCCGGAACAAATGGTAAAAAAATCGGCGGTGTTTCTGCGAGCTGCACGCCATACCAATAATATCCATAAATAGTTCCGACGGTATTAATGATCAATAATACGAGCATGACATTTCTCTGCTGAAGAAAATAATACCAAACGGCTGACATGAATAGCCTCCTATTTCGAACGTATGATTGAGCCTGTCCACATAGTTAAGATACGCTCTCTAAACATTTCCATTTTATCATAGTTATCCTAAACCTTTATGCAAGTTAACCTGTAAATCCCACGAAAAAAATAAGCTGGAATCCCAGCTTATTTTTTACTCACATCTGAAACAAATTTTGCTAACGCATCTAAATCCTTGTCTGAACCTTTGAAGATCCCTGAAGGCATCTGACCTCCACCCTTTGTTGCCATGGTTTTTACTGTAGCTGGATCAAGCCCCTTACCGACAAGCGCGGGGGCCAATGAAGACCCTTCGAGGTTATCCCCATGACATTTTGCGCAATTTTGGCTAAATATTTTATATCCAGGGTCCGATTTATCAAAGTCCACTGTCTGAACGATCTTTCCTTGTTGTTCCGCCTGCTCCCAGTTGTGCGAAACCGTCGATTCCCATGTAAGGTAAACCATTGCCACAAAGGTGAGCAACATGATTAACGTAGCAATCGGGCGTTTTATGGGCCGGCGTTCAAATCCACGGTCAAGCCACGGAGCCAGCAACAAGGCAAGCGCTGCAATGGCAGGTATGAGCACCGTACCAATCACCTTATATTCTCCAGAAGCGTATGGATACTTTAACAATTGATACAAGAATAAGAAATACCAGTCAGGAAGCGGAATGTAGCCTGAACTCGTTGGATCGGCTTCTTTTTCCAAGGGCGAAGGATCTGAGATGGTTAAAATGAGGAAGCCAACAAGGAATACAGCTCCTACCATCCACTCCTTTAAAAGGAAGTTTGGTAAGAAAGCTTCTGTTTTCCCAGGATATTCGGAATAATCCTTAGGCGGAATAAACTTCGCTTGTTTCGCCGGAACCCTCGAGTCCCCAACGAATTTCATCCCTTTTCCACGATGCATGTTTTTCCCTCCTTCTAAATGAAAGTGAGGCATAAAAAATTGTAACTCTTTTCAGGGGAGATGCTCTCCACTTCGCTTTTTACAACTAAGCCGAGAAACACTTCCCACTATAACTGCTTCGAAACCATGTCCACTCTATCACCTTATAGCGGACCAGAAATCCCTTGTCTTCGAATCATTAAGAAGTGGGCAGCTAATAATCCCATTAAAGCAGCTGGTAGGAAAAAGACATGAATAGCAAAGAACCGCGCTAGCGTCTGAGCACCAACAATGTCACTTCCTTGCAGCAGCAGTTTGATCCAGTCCCCAATAAACGGGAAGGAGGCTGCAATCTGCAAACCAACTTTTGTCGCGAATAACGCTTTCATATCCCAGGGTAATAAATAACCGGTAAATCCAAGACCTAGAATAACGAAAAAGAGCAGCACACCGACAATCCAATTCAATTCACGTGGTTTTTTATAGGCGCCTGTAAAGAAAACCCTTAAAGTATGTAAAAATACCATAACAATTGTCACACTGGCACCCCAATGGTGCATGCCTCTTACAATCACACCATAAGCGACTTGGTTCTGTAAATAATAAACGGAATCCCAAGCGTTGTTAATATCTGGAACATAATACATCGTGAGAAACATTCCAGAAAGAATTTGAATGACAATTGTGAAAAATGTAAGTCCACCAAAGCAATAAACAAAGGCCGAAAAATGGTAAGCAGGGTTAACATGTTCAGGGACTTCATGATCCGCAACATCGCGCCAAAGCGGCGTGATATCCAGGCGTTCATCCACCCAATCGTATATCCTCTGTAGCATTGTTTAGGACCCCCCTCGTGATATAACTTCCCCAAGGTATAACTTACCATCTTTAACTTGTGTCTTATAAACACCTAGAGGTGCTGGCGGGGGTGTACCAGGAATATTAATTCCTGTTTTCGTGTAACGTCCACCATGACACGGACAATGGAATTGATTGGGATGGGAAGGATCGTCATTCCAAGCCACTGTACAGCCAAGATGAGTACAGATTGGAGATAATGCTAAAATATCGCCATTTTTCTTTTTGAAAATATAGGCGATTTGCTGTTCGTCAAACTTATGCCATCCGTCAACCTTTTTCACTGTAAACTTCTTATTTTGCGGCTCATTTGTGATGTCTTTAACATCCATCACAGGCACCATTTTCGCGCCTTCTTTTCCCTTTAGGAGTGGGTCAACGGCGAAACGGACTAATGGTGACATTATACCAGCTGCCATGAAGCCACCTACACCCATAAGCGTGTAGTTTAGGAACTGACGTCTGCTGACATCATGCTCTTTCTTGCTCATAATTCCCCCCCTATTCTACTTGGAAGTTCCGAACAATGATAGCACACAATATTACTAAGACATACCAATGATAGCGCAACCACTCTTATACTGTCAATAAACAGTGACAACTTTGGCACAATTATAATTTCCACTGAGAAGTTATTATTTTCATAATAGAGCCAACATTCTCTTCAATAAAATCCCCACGGTGACGGTCATTCATATGCTCTAATGGCACAGCAGGCATCCAGATCAACTGCTCAATACGATCTTCAATCGTCTTCCACTGAACATCAGATGTCACAAAATAGACAAATTTAAATCCATTATTTATCAATTGTTGTTTCCACTTTTCAAGTCTTTTGCAATGTTCTTCCAACGGTTCCGCTTTTAAGTAAGTAAAAGCAGGGTGCAAAATCACTCTTCCTGTGAGTTGTCTTTCCGCTTCTGCCGACACGATTTGAATAAATTCCCCTTCTCTAACAGTGTGAAGCATTGCCTCTTCCCATTGAATCGGAATTAAAGGGAGTAATACAGTATCGATGAAACTCTTTTCAGTTAGATAACGTTCTATATCCTTTGCTCGCCACTTCATTATCAGACTCTCCTTTTTAAGCGCTGCATCTTAGAAGCCTGTCTCCTATATAATCTATGAAACCATTGGACGAATGATGAAGTCACAGTCGCTATCTCGTATCTGTGCCTGTCACACTATAAAGAATAACCCTTATAAATCACAAGGGTTATTCCTACAAACTATTCACTTAAACCCTTCACGGCTATTTTAAGGTCATCAGTAACCGACTTTGGTCAGCGTCCTTCTCTGATTTGTTTTAGCTGAGCAGCAAGCTCAACAAAGCGCTTTTTGTCATGGGTTACCAATGCCTTATCAATTTCACTTTCCAAAAAGGCTACCATGAATTGACTCTCCGCTTGTTCAATAAGTCGGCTAACCTCATCACCATAACGCGCATTGATAAAATGCCGATCATGAGGATTTTCCTCCAAAATAGATACGTATTCTGAAGACAGCGAAGAAGATGGAAAAACGAGATGAACGTAAATAATCTCGTCCTGGTCCATTCTTATATCATGAAAAGCTTTTTCAGGCTCATTGGTTTCCACATCATGCTTGCGATAAACAAAAGCTGTGTGCGAAGCATTTTTTTCAGAAATAATCATAGCTCTTGGACAGCCACTCGTATTATCAACAAACTTGAGCAAACTAATTAAATGTTCATCGCTTAAAACATAGTTTAACAGCCAAATGCATTCGCGACTTTTCAACTGATACCGCCGGAGGAACCACTTTAAAAATGAACGCTTCTCTTCAATGGATATCAATTGCTCCATCGGTATTCTCTCCCTTCATTCCACCCCTATTACATGGGCCCCCTGTTCGTATCACTAGCTCCTCACAAGCTTAAAATTCTCCTAAATATATATTCTTCATTTTCTAAAAAACTCCTGCTATATTCTTTCGAGAAATGCGCGCAGATCATCATTTTCCGGATCCAAACGCAACGATTGTTCGAAAAGTGCAGCTGCCTCATCTGGGGCACCAAGCTGCCATTGTACTTCTCCATACTCCTTAAGAAAGACAGCATTTTCATTGAAATGTGAGACAATCTGTTGATAAATATCACGCGCCTTTTCCAAGGCGTCATCTTCAACATAAGCACTGGCTAAATACCACAGAAGTTCAGGGTCAGTGGTTTGTTCATCATTAAGCAAGGAAATGATTTCGTCAAAAGCTTCTTGTTCACGCTTAATTTCAACAAGCTTTTTTAGAGCGTCGGTATTTTCAGGGTCAATATTTAACAGCTCTTTCAAATAGTGCTCAGCCTTAGGGCTATCCTTGACCTTCATCGACAAATCAGCTGCTTCCAATAAAAGCTGCTCATTAAATTCATCCACCTTAATACCCGATTCAATGGTCTCTAAGGCCTCATCTATTGCTCCTTCTTCTTCATAAGCAGAAGCCAATAATGGATAGAGGGTGCTGTATTGGGGGTCGATGTCTTTCAGCTCCTCTAGAGCCTGAATAGCTGTTCGGTGTTGACCCACACGCATTGCTGTGACGGCATAACCAAAAAGGCTATCAATAGATGTTGTCTCTTCAAGTCCTTTTTTATAATAAATAAGTGCCTCTTCGAATTTCCCACTATAACTCAACGCTTCAGCAAGCTTTAACTCGATATTCTCATGCTCTAAAGCCGGTTCATGAATGAGAGTCTTATACAGTTCAACAGCATGAGCCGCTTGTCCTGTCGTCGCATAAAATTCGGCCAGAGCGAAAGTAAGCACGGGTTCATGCGGAGCAAGTTTATGCGCATCCGTTAAACGCCTTTCTGCCGCCTCTTCTAATCCCTGAGCCTGATACAAGTCTGCTAGCAAAACTTGCGCACTTAAGTAGTTTTCATCCAATTGATGAATATTTAAAAGCCAATCGATGGCTTGATCCTCTTTATCAAGATCAATTTCAATTTCTGCGAGTGCCATAAGAATGTGAGAATCGTTGGGATGACGCTTCTGCAAGCGGACTAAGATTTTGTGTGCCTCTTGGGCCATTCCCCATTCCTGATAGAGCGTAGCAATCTCAAAAGCGGTTTCTTCATCCGCATCCTGTAATAATCGCTTGATGTGTTCGAGCCCTTGTTCATACTGCCCATTTTCTACTAAATCTATCGCCCATTTTAACTGCTCATTCATCGTCATTAACACTCCTATTTCAATGTCAACACACAGAGACCTTTCCACCTCATTGAACTGGTGATAGGCTTAACTTAATCTACGTTGACACAAACTCACAGGTTCCAGCCTATAAATTTTTTTGAAAGACTTTTATTAGGCAAGAAACATCTTATTCCATCATAACCTGAGAGACGTAATGGATTCAAGCCATTCGGATTCGGTGGATAATTGTCAAGCCTCTTACTAGAAGCCAACTTTCTATAATGGCTATTCCAGCAATGAAAAAACTGCCTCGAATTTGGAGTTAAGCTCCTCTTCAAAAGCAGTCAAAAAACACTATTAACTCTACTGACTCAGAGCGCTCATTCATCCACATATGTGTTGTAATGATGCGCTTTAAGCAGGGCCATAGCCTCATCACGACTTTTATCCGATTGAAAGAATATCCGCAGCACACCTGAAACATTCTCTCTTAATTCGATAACATTAATATTAATGATGGTGATGCCGGCTTGGCCAATAATTCCCGTCACTCTTGAGATTTCATTAGGACGGTCGGTAATGTCTAAGTAAAGATCGTATGAAGGCGGCAAAACGCCCCTTTTCTTAATTGGAAATTGATCGCGTGCCATCTTCGCTTTTTGAAAGAATTGAAAGATCGCCTCGACATCCTGTGCCAATAAGCTGTCCTTCACATGGGTCATGACCTTATCCCAATCCTCAAATAGCTTAATTAAGACAGCTTTATTGTTCATGATAATATCTTGCCACAGCGTGGGATCTGATGAGGCAATCCGCGTGATATCTCTAAAACCACCTGCCGCAAGCCGAGGTAAATCAAGTGCTTGATTCATCGGATTCAAGTGTAGCTGATGGACAAGGCCAGCAGCCACAATATGTGGGAAGTGACTGATCACCCCTACCACCTCATCATGCGACTCAGGGTCAATTGCCATCACTTTGGCCCGTGTTGGCACGAGCCATCCCTTTAAACGCTCAACTTGTTCAGAAGGTGTGTTCTTTTCCGGTGTAATAAAGTAAAAGGCATTTTCAAACAGATCCGCCTTCGCCGCCATCACTCCACTTTTATGGGAGCCTGCCATCGGATGACCACCGATATAACATACCTCGGGACCAAGCACGTGTCGAGCTTGATCCCGAATCCCCTTTTTGGTGCTTCCTGTATCCGTTACAATAACATCAGGCTTGAGTGTTATTGCAGCAAGCTCATCAAGGAGTTTAATTATGCCTGATACTGGCGCTGCTAAAAGAATGAGGTCAGCCTCTGCCGCTCCCTCGCCGACGCTCCGTTCAATGGTATCAACAACTCCGAGCTCCAATGCCTTCTTGCAGGTGGCCTGATCTGGATCAAAGCCTGTGATCGTCGTATTGCTATGCTCGTGAAATGCCTTTGCCAAAGAACCACCAATCAATCCTAATCCAACGACAAATATTTTATTTTTTCTCATTTAAAATACCCTTCAAGCATTCGATAATGGCTGCATTCTGTTCTTTGGAACCGATAGTGATCCGAACCGTATTTGGCATCCCAGGCGCAACACCCACACGAACAATAAATCCTTTAGGCAGCAAGGCATTAAAAATCTCTTCTCCAGGCCGATCAAACTCAATCAAAATGAAATTAGCATAGGATTTAAAATACTTTAGTCCGTATGCCTCGCAAAAAGCATAATACTGCTCCAAGCCCTGATGCGTTTGCTCAATAGAATAATTGATAAATTCGTGATCATCCAAGGCTTTAATGGCCGCCTTTTGCGCAATGCGAGAAGCGTTAAAAGGCTGTCTGACCGGTTCCAAATCACGTATAAGCTGGGCATTCGCAATGCCATAGCCGATGCGTAAGCCAGCTAAGCCATATACCTTAGAAAACGTCCGCATCACGATGAGATTAGGATAACGCTCAACATAATCAACAGTACGCGGATACTCAGGGTGATCGGCATATTCGTGATACGCTTCATCAGCAACAACTAGGACATGCTCAGGTACTTTTTCTAAAAAGTCCTCTAACTCATGCTTCTTAATGATTTCCCCTGTAGGATTATTCGGATTACATAACCAGACAATTCCGGTATGTTCATCCATTCGGTCAAGCATTCCCGGCAAGTCATGACGGCCATCCACTAATGGGACCTCGCGAAGCTCGGCTCCTTCTATTAGTGCACTGATTTTATAGCTTGAAAATGTAATATCCGCTAATACTGTATTCATTCCAGGCTCCAAAATACTATGACTAAGCATGTGCACGAGCTCATCAAGCCCATTGCTAAAGACAAATTGCTCCTCTGAAACATGATGCTTTTGGGCGAGTGCCTGACGCAGCGCCGTCGCATGGCCGTCGGGGTAGACGGCCATATCATGAATCGCTTCCTTCATCGCTTCAATGGCTTTCGGTGAGCTGCCAAAAGGATTTTCATTCGAGGCAAGCTTAATCACTTCATTTAGGCCATATTCTGCCTTTACTTCTTCAATCGGTTTACCTGGTTGGTAAGGATTAATTGTTTTGAGCTGCTTCTTCAACGTTATCGGCTCCTTCAATATTTAAAAGCAACTTTTGAGATAACGTTTCTTTAATGTCTGCGATTGCCTTTTCACGATTAGAAGCCAAGGTCACTTCTCTTTTCTCTATTTCCCTGACAATGGCGCTACCAACAACAAAACCATCGCAATAAGGGGCGATTTCTTGTACTTGTTCATGTGAGGAAATACCAAATCCTACAGCCACAGGCAGTGTTGTGGACGCTCTAACACGCTCAAGAAACGCCAGTACATTGGGATGAAAGGTTTTCCTAACGCCTGTTACACCAAGAGATGAAACGCAATACAAGAACCCATCTGACTCGCGTCCAATCACTTCTAAACGCTGAGGTGACGTTGTTGGTGCAACAAGAGAAATCAGGGCAAGCTCATTCGCCCGACAAGCGGCTCGCAAAGCTTCACTTTCCTCAAAAGGCAAATCGGGAACTAAAAGACCATCAATCTCGTATTCTTTTGCTTTTTCCATAAACTGATTTTGTCCTAATTGTAGCAGAAGATTGTAATAAGTAAAGATGATAACAGGAATTTTTAATCCTCTCTTGCGCATTTCTGGCACGATTTCCATCGCTTTTGCTAACGTCATGCCTCCCTTTAATGCTCGTAGCGAAGCGCGCTGAATAACCGGTCCATCGGCGAGAGGATCAGAAAAGGGAATTCCCAGCTCTAGCACACTGGCACCAAGCTCTTGTAACAGTAACGCTAGATCAATGGTAACCTCAGGATTGGGGTCGCCAGCAGTGACAAAAGGGACAAAATGCATGGTCCCTTTATCCTTCGTCATATAGTCCGTTAATCTACTCATCCTTTTCACCTACTTTTAAAGCATTTTGTATGGTGTGAACATCCTTATCCCCTCGTCCTGATAAGCAAATTAAGATAGAGTGTTCCTTCGGCATCGTCTTTGCCTCCTTTAAGGCTAAGGCAAGAGCGTGGGCGCTTTCTAAGGCAGGTAATATCCCTTCGTATTGACATAATAGCTCTAGAGCTGCTAATGCTTCACGATCCGTAATGCTCTCGTAATGGACACGCCCAACAGAAGAAAGGTAGGCGTGCTCCGGTCCTATCCCTGGGTAATCAAGACCTGCAGAGATTGAATAAGGTTCAATGATCTGCCCATTTTCATCTTGAATAAGATAGGTTAATGAGCCATGAATGACACCTTTTCTTCCTTTAGCTAAAGTGGCGGCATGATAAGCTGTCTCTTCCCCTTGGCCCCCCGCTTCTGCTGCGTATAAGGCCACATCGTCATCTAAGAAAGGGTAAAACATGCCAATCGAATTGCTGCCGCCGCCAACGCAGGCCGTAATCGCATTTGGAAGCTTCCCTTTCAGATCAAGAAATTGCTGGCGAGATTCGTCTCCAATAACACGCTGGAAATCTCTGACCATTTTTGGATAGGGATGAGGACCAACAACTGAACCAATTAAGTAAAACGTGTCCTCCACATGCTCCACCCAATAACGTAACGCTTCATTTGTAGCGTCCTTCAGTGTTTGGCTGCCGCTCTCTACTGGAATGACCTCCGCCCCTAATAATTGCATGCGGAAGACATTAAGACTTTGTCGCTCCACATCTTTTTTCCCCATAAATACCTTACAGGATAAACCGAGATAAGCCGCAATGGTCGCTGTCGCCACCCCATGCTGACCAGCACCTGTTTCGGCAACCAGCTTCTCTTTGCCCATTCGTTTGGCTAGCAATCCTTGTCCAATTGCATTATTGATTTTATGGGCACCAGTATGATTTAAATCCTCACGTTTTAAATAGATAGATGCGCCGCCCACTTTTTCGGATAGCCGTCTAGCGTGCGTGATCGGTGTCGGCCGTCCAGAATAATCCTGTAAAGTTGCCTGATATAAAGCCATAAATTCAGGGTCAGCCATTGCTTGGGTTAACGCTTCCTCTAATTCTTCTAGTGCATACATTAATGTCTCAGGGACAAACTTTCCGCCAAATTCACCAAAACGCCCACGCGCATCTGGGAGATTAATCATGACATTTGCACAACCTTTCCTTCTAATTCCGTGATTAAATCCTTTGATTTTCTACCATTGGCCTCAATACCAGAAGCGAGATCAATGCCTTGTGGCTGATAGCCGAGAAGCTCTTCAACATTACTAGGAGTAATGCCACCGGCAATCAAACAAGGAACGCTTTGCTTGATTGCTTCCTTTGTATAACGGGGGATCGCCCGCCAATCAAAGGATTGACCTGTCCCCCCCCACGCCTCTTTCGTTTTTACGTCAACGATAAAGCCATCCACCTCTCCATGAAAGAGCTGCATGATTTGCAAAGCCTCTTGTTCATGATGGATAGCCTTCCAAACTGGGCATTGCGTACTTAACTTGACCCTCTGCACAAAAGGCAACGACTCTGTTCCATGCAACTGCACGACATCAAGAGGCACATGATTGAGTGTATTCTCTATGGTTTCTAATGTAGGATTGACGAAGACCCCGACGAGCTGTTGCTGTTTTTTCTTAGGCGTTTTATCAACCCACGAAGCGACGGTCTCAGGCGCGACATAACGGGGGCTCCCCTCATAAAAGATAAACCCAATAAACTGTGCATGTGATGAAACAGCCAGCTTGTAATCTTCATAAAAGTGATTTCCACAATATTTTAATAGCAAGGTCACTGCATCTCGACCTCAAACAAGCCTTGAATCCCTTTCTCTGGTGTCTCAGCCTTCATCAAGGCTTCACCAACTAATGCACCATGAATGCCATTTTTGGATAGCCGCTCGATATCCTGAGCAGTTAAAATACCCGATTCACTCACGACGACACTATCCTTTGGCACATAGGGAAGCACAGCTTCTGTAGTATCTAATGTCGTATTGAAGGTTTTGAGGTCACGATTATTAATGCCAATAATTTCAGGCTGAAAGACGGAAAGCACCCCAGCCAATTCTTCCTTGTTATGAACCTCTACCAAGCATTCCAGGCCGTTCTCATAAGCCCTTTGATAAAATTCATAAAGTTTTTTTGGAGAAAGGGCCGCAGCGATTAATAACATCGCATCCGCCCCCATTGAAAGCGTCTCAGCAATTTGCCGTTCATCAATGATAAAATCCTTTCTTAATACAGGAAGAGTAACCGTCGCCTTGACCTGTTTTAGATACATGGGCGATCCCTTAAAAAATTTCTTATCCGTAAGTACTGAGATGGCATCTGCTCCAGCGTCTTCATAGCTCTTAGCAATGGCAATGGGATCAAAGGAATGGGTAAAGGTTCCCTTAGACGGAGAAGCCTGTTTGACCTCAGCGATGAGCCCCACCTCATGATGGGGGGTTAACAAGGCCGCTTTAAGTGATACGCGCTCACCGGTAAATGGGGTTTGGTCAAACACATAGTTTTCTAGTTCTTCTTTTTTGTGTTGAATAATCTCTTTAAGCATGACGTTCCACCTTCTCTACTGTTTTTAATCGCTCTAACTGTCTCAGGGCCTTTCCTGAATCGATGGCTTCCTGGGCAAGGGCTATCCCCTCTTTAATAGTGGCGACTCTGTCGGCAACGAAAAGGGCTGCTCCAGCATTTAACAGGACAATATGAGCCGGTGTAGACCGATTCTTACCGTCAAAAATCGCTTGAATCAGCTCAGCGCTTTCTCGAGCCGTCTTCACTTGAATCTCTTCCAGTCTACCAAGCGGCAATCCAAAGTCCTCAGGAGAAAGGGTGAGCTCTTGAATCGTGTCCTTTTCCACAAGCAAAGCCCAGGAAGGTCCTGTAATAGCGAGCTCATCTAGACCACGATCACCAGTCACGACTAAAGCACGTTGCGTGCCCAAGGCTCTCAAGGACTCAGCCATCTTTTTCGCATGATCAAGATCAAAAACGCCTAATAGCTGTCTCTGACTCTGCGCGGGGTTGACCAACGGTCCAAGAACATTGAATATGGTTCGAAAGCCTAATTCCTTCCTTGGCGCCGAAGCAAAACGCATCGAGGCATGATACAGAGGGGCAAACAAAAAGCACATATGCTTGGTTTTTAAGGAGGCCACTGCTTCATCTGCTGTGGATTGAACGGGAATACCTAGAATTTCCAGAACATCCGCGCTTCCACTTTTGGAAGAGACAGCGCGATTGCCATGCTTTGCCACCTTTACTCCTAGAGAAGAGATAAGGATAGCAACGGCTGTAGAAATGTTAAAGGTGGAAAGGCCATCTCCTCCTGTACCACACGTATCCAACACGTCTTCGTCATGTTCAAGTCTTAAAGCATGCGCGCGCATCGATTCTACAAAGCCCGTTAGCTCCTCTGCGGTTTCGCCACGGAAGCGTAAGATCGATAAAAAGGCTGAAATCTGACTGGAGGTTGCGGCACCACTCATAATGGCATCCATCATGCCTTTAGCCTCTTGCCTATTGAAGTGTTCACCATTAATTAATCGGGATAA
This sequence comes from Pullulanibacillus camelliae, assembly GCF_014642655.1. Taxonomy (GTDB): domain Bacteria; phylum Bacillota; class Bacilli; order Bacillales; family Sporolactobacillaceae; genus Pullulanibacillus; species Pullulanibacillus camelliae. The sequence goes on along the minus strand of NZ_BMIR01000006.1, from coordinate 136,722 downwards.
TCCATCTTTGAAATTACTTTTGACATGCAAGTCAGTGGTCAAAATACTCTCTCCTCCTTTTGAATGGAAGAGAATGAGCATGAGGTATTAGGGGGATAAAAAATACGATGATAAACTAAAAAACCCATAGGCGAACAGCCTATGGGGGAATGATCACATTACGACTACCCTAAGCTCTCCTCAGCTAAACTCATTCTCTAACTCTACTCATCTCATCTAAAATTCTTCTAGATAAACTTTCTCAATTCATTACTCACTATTCTATAATTCAGAGTAACGAATTTTTATCAGGGTGTCAATCTTTTTCTTTTACCCATTAATAAATTCCGCTAATAAGTTGGAGATAACCGCATCTTCTACGGGGGTCACTTCTGGCTCACCAATCGCTTTGAGTAAAACGAAAACAATATGGCCATCGGCACGCTTTTTATCATACTTCATCCGCTCCAAAAGCTGCTGGCTTGTTAGGCCTTTAGGAATGGCGATGGGCAGACTTAAGCGTTTAAACCACGCAATGATTTCAGCTACTGGCAAAGCAATGTGATAGATCCGCTCGCTTAACCGAAGCGCAAAAATCATTCCGATAGCAACAGCCTCTCCATGACTAAGCACACCATAGCCTGACTCTTTCTCGATGGCATGTCCCAAGGTATGACCAAAATTGAGAAACTTGCGCATGCCAGCTTCCAGTTCATCATTGGCCACCACATTAGCCTTTACTGCCATAGCCGCCTTTAGTAGCGGTGCAAACGTGTGTAAGTCAATGGCATCAAAGGTGGGAATCTCCTGCCGCATTCTATGATAAAGCTCTGGAGAATCAATGATGGCATGCTTCACCACTTCAGCAAGTCCGGAGCGCCATTCACTAGCAGGTAATGTTTTTAGACACTCTGTATCATATAAAACAGCCTCTGGGTGGTAAAATGCACCGATCAAATTTTTACCATGTTCATGATTGATGCCCACCTTTCCTCCAATGCTACTATCATGTGAGAGAAGTGTCGTTGGCATTTGAATAAAGGCAACGCCTCTTAAAAAAGTGGCTGCGACAAATCCAGCTAAGTCACCAATAACGCCACCACCAAGTGCAATCACACAGCTCTTCCGATCAAGATTAAGGGCGACAATATCATCGATTAAGCGCTTATAGGTGGCGAAGCTTTTGGCCGTTTCACCAGCCGGTACAACAAAATCAAATACATTAGTGCTAAAGCTCAATGCTGTCTTAACGTCTTCTAAGTATAATGGTGCTACGTGATCATCGGTGATGATCACGTAAGCAGAATATGATTTTGATAGAAACTCGGTGAGCTTAAAACGCAGGCCATCCCCAATAATCACAGGATAATTTTTATGTGGAGTCTGGATATCTAATCGCTCCATTAAAAAGCCACCGATCGTTTGTGGTGCGCCTCAACCGCTTGGATGACATCCTCCATACGATCGCCACCAAATTTTTCTTTGACCGCCACAGCAAGCTCCCAAGCCACCATATGCTCACACACGACACTCGCTGCCGGTACGGCGCAATTATCTGTGCGCTCAATACTAGCTGCGAAGGGCTCTTTGGTTTTGATATCGACACTTTGCAATGGCTTATAAAGTGTTGGAATAGGCTTCATGACCCCGCGAACTACAACAGGCATTCCTGTGGTCATCCCACCTTCAAAGCCTCCGAGACGATTGGTTTTACGAGTATACCCCGTTTCCTTAGACCATTGGATTTCATCATGCACTTGGCTCCCGGGAAGACTGGCCATGGCAAACCCTTCTCCAAACTCTACACCTTTAAAGGCGTTAATGCTCATCACAGCCATTGCGATTTTCGCATCAAGCTTTGTATCATAATGAACATGACTGCCAAGACCTACAGGAAGCCCTGTCGCAATCGTTTCAACCACACCGCCAACAGAGTCCCCATTTTCCTTCGCTTCATCAATTACTTTTTTCATCGCCTCTTCTGCCTCTTTGTCTAGACATCTTACTTCAGAGGCTTCAGTGATCGTGCGGATCGCATCGATGCTTTCTGGTCGCTCAGATTCATCTCGCGCGCCACCAATTTCCACAACACGACCAGCAATTTCAATGCCTAAGGCCTTCAAATACAGCTTAGCAATGGTCCCTACAGCGACGCGGGCTGCTGTTTCGCGGGCTGATGAGCGCTCTAGGACATTACGCATATCTGTATGTCCATATTTTATAGCCCCATTCAAATCGGCATGTCCTGGACGTGGACGCGTCACTTGCTTTTTGACGGATTCTGGATCATCAATAGGTTCTGGCCCCATGATTTCCGTCCAGTTTTTCCAGTCCTTATTTTCAATCACAAGAGCGATCGGCGCTCCTGTTGTATAGCCATGTCTGATTCCACCAACTATTTTAACCTGATCTTTTTCGATCACCATGCGGCGACCACGACCGTAGCCCCCCTGACGACGGCGCAATTCCTCATTTATGTCAGCAGCATTTACAGCCAACCCAGCTGGAAAGCCTTCAATAATTAGTGTAAGTTGTGGTCCATGAGATTCTCCTGCAGTTAAAAATCGCATAATAACGCTCCTTAATATGGTATTTTTTTATAAAAAAAGGTCTCAATTGGTTCGAGACCATATTGCTTAGGATTAAAAATTTGCTCTGTACTGCCTACAAACAAAACGCCACCCTCATTTAAGGCATTGGCGAGTTTGCCATAAAGTTCATGCTTAGCCGCATCTGTAAAATAAATCACGACATTACGGCATAATATAAGATCAAAATTTCTCTCAAAACGATCGGCGAGTAAATTTAAAGAGCGAAAGCGCACAGACTGTTTCACTCGATCGTTAACTGCCCAGCTTCCTGCCCTCTCAATAAAAAAAGCCTTTCGTTCTGCGTCTGATACCTCTTTTAAAGCGCGATCAGGGTACACACCACGCTTCGCAAGGTCTAATACCTTTTGATCTATATCTGTCGCTAGAATATCATAGTCTACATCGCTGAGATGCTTGGATAGCAGAATAGATAATGAATAAGGTTCTTCACCCGTTGAGCAGGCAGAACTCCAAACCTTAAACTTGTCCTTTTTGCCCGAAATCAGGCTTGGTAAAATCGTCTGTTCAAGAACATCCCACCGCTGTTTATTACGAAAAAATTCAGTGACGTTGATCGTTATTTTATCAAGGCATTCTTCCAGTAATTTTGGTGAGTGCTTTAATTGCTCATGATATTCTACAAATGACGCTGCACCATGCTTGCTTTTCAAGCTTGATAACCGCCGCCTCATCTGATCTTCTTTATACAGGGCGAGATTAATCCCTGTCATCTTAAAGATTTCACTTTGAAACCAGTGATAATCATCTTGCATTCATGCTGGCCCCCCCAACACCCTCAATTCGTAAAATCCTGCTAGATTCTCAATGAACGTTTCACTACCAGAAGGCCAACAGCTTTAGACTTTTTGCCTTTTATCATCGTGCAGTGACGCCATCATAACTCATTTTATATATACTAGCATATTCTTGCGTTTTATGTAGAATTTTTTAAAAGTCCCCTTTAACACTATCTAAAATAAAAAGGAACCAAGAATCTCTCAGCATCATAATAACTCGTGGCAGTTTTTCTTAAATCATTTTATAGAAACATGCATAAATGCGCAAGTCCTTAATCATCAGATATTACGCTTTCACTCGAGATTCTGTGTGCTATTCTTACTTCCAATCACCGCACCTAGTATATCTTCAGGCACTAGAAAAGTGCTGCTCCTAGTCTCCTATTCCTTTTTTATATATAAAATCTAATCATTCCCCCATGTGTTATAAGGAAACTTGGCTACTTGGCTTGTCGCCAACCCTGAAGATGGCGACAAGCCAAGCTGTACTTTAGTCTCATCCTTGGAGAGCATCAGCGAAGTTATATATTCTGATTGTAAAACAAAAGAACCAGCCACTTGCTGGTTCTTTCAAACTAATAAACCCATTGATTAACAGCCTTATCATAAGTAAGCGCTTCATCTTCAGAGAAGAAAAGAGCAATCTCCCTCTTAGCGCTTTCAGGGGAATCTGAGCCATGAATAATATTGCGACTCATTTCAACGCCATAATCACCACGAATGGTTCCAGGAGCCGCCTCAGCAGGATTCGTTGTCCCCATCATCTTTCTAGCGGTAGCGATCACATCTTCCCCTTCCCAAACCATTGCAAAAACAGGGCTGGATGTGATGAAGCTAACAAGCTCTCCAAAAAATGGTCGTTCCTTATGCTCCGCATAATGCTGTTCTGCCAGTTCCCGAGAAACATGCATCAGCTTAGCACCTACCAACTGGAAGCCTTTCCTTTCAAAGCGAGAAACAATCTCACCTACCAGGTTGCGTTGCACGCCATCAGGCTTGACCATTAAAAAGGTTCTTTCCATAGTATGTATCCTCCACTCTCTGCTATTTCATTAAAGGAAATACACCTATCACTTCCTTTAAATAGGTGACGATTATAGTCTATCAAAACAGAGAAGCCTTGACAAATCAATATTTTCTTTTACTCATGTAATCAGCAATCCGTTCCATTTGCTTTGTCACCTTTGCATGAGGCATCCGTTCAAGTATCCGATAAGCCTTATTAATAAAACGCGTACTGATGGCTTCTGCTTCAGCAATACTGCCTGACTCCTTAATCAGCTGAATGACCTTGCTCCAATCCTCAGGTGTTTTTTCTGGAATTTCCAGCAGTCTAATTAATTGCTCAGCAACCCGATGATTTTGAAAAGCCATCAATGTTGGCAGTGTGACGTTTCCCTGGCGAATATCACTCGCTACCGGCTTACCTAACTCTTCTTCGGTGCTCACAAAATCTAAAACATCATCAATGATCTGGTAGGACATGCCCATGTAATATCCAAAATAGTAGAGGTCGCGACAGATCGCAACGCTGGCCCCTGCGGCCAGTGCCCCTAATTGACAGCTCACCGCGAGTAACAACGCCGTTTTTCTTTTGATTCTCAATAAGTAGTTGCGAATATTTTGATTCCAATTATATTGGTCCTCAATTTGTTTGATTTCACCTAAGCTGATCTCCTTCATCGTATACGAGAGAATCTGATGGATTTGTGGATGCTCGATTTCCGCAGCTACTTTCAAGGCCTTGGAAAACATAAAATCACCTGTGTACATGGCAATGCGATTATTCCAACGGGCTTTAACGGTCTGCTCGCCACGCCGAATATCGGAATCATCAATGACATCATCATGAACAAGCGACGCCATATGTATCAGTTCAAGTGTTACGGCGGTCTTTTGCACATCCTCATGATAGCGATCGCCATATCTCGAAGCGAGCAAGACTAGGATCGGACGCATGCGCTTACCTCCAGCATTCAACAGCTGCGAGGATGCCTCAGTCAAAATGGGTTGGTCCGCTGTAATCACCTGTCCGAGTCTATTTTCGATTCCCTTAATATCTGATCTAATCTCTCTATAAATTGTTGCTAAGCTCATCGACTTTTCACCTTTATATTATATTTAAAATCTCGTCGTTACTACACGCTTTGAGTCTTTTGCCCTTGATGAATGGCAGCGATGCCTCCGGTTAGTGAAGTGATGTGAACAGAGCGGAAACCCGCCTCTTCAAATAAATCGGCGAGCTCTGCCTTGCCAGGAAAATTTCTTGTTGATTCCTGTAGCCATGCGTATTCATCATAGCTGTTGGCAAAAATCTTCCCTAGCGCAGGCATAACAAAACGAAAATAAAAGAAATATAATTGTGTATATACAGGTAATTTTGGTTGAGAGGTTTCAAGACAAGTGATCGTCCCCCCCGGCTTTAGGACACGATACATTTCCTTTAGAACTGTTAAATAATCAGGTACATTCCGCAGTCCAAAACCGATCGTCACATAATCGAATGTGTCATCGGCGTAGGGAAGCTGCATGGCGTCACCATGATCTAATTGCACGTTATCGAGATGAGCCTCCTCAAGCTTATGACGAGCAACGGATAGCATGTTTTGACTAAAATCTAATCCATTCACCTGTCCTTCTGGACCAACGGCTTTGCTAAGGGCTATTGTCCAATCCCCTGTGCCGCAACAGACATCAAGCGCATGTGTTCCAGCTTGAATATCCATAAGCCGCATCGCTTTTTTCCGCCATACTTTGTGCTGATTAAAGCTAATTAATGAATTCATGAAATCATATTTCTTATAAATACTCTCAAAAACGTGATGAACCTTTTCTCTTTTTACTTCTTTTACCTCGTTCATGATAAACCTTCTTCCGCCACTCTATTCGTTGGGGTATTCCAGTGTGCCGTCATAAGACTAAGTTGTGACAAAAATGGCGGACCCTCTTGTAAATCCTTTTCAACTTTTACTACTAATTTTTCTATAAAAGACTCAGCAGCCTGAAGAAATTGTTTTTTCTTTTCCGGTCTTTTTTGAAAGATTGGCTGCAGTACTTGGGTTGGTGACCCTTGACGGCATTGCTTGGCTTCATGCAGGATGCGTTTCAAGGTGAAATAACGGGTAATCATCGGCATCCACTGGCGGAGGTCAAGAATATTAGCCACCTTAGACAAAATTGTCGATTCAATATCTCGAAAAAAATCAAAAACTCGCTGCCAATGAAACTCCCCACTGATTCCCTCGGTTTTATACTCGTTCAGCTCTCTTATCGCATCTGATAAATGTCCGATCATTTGAAAATCCTCAAGTTCAGCTAACAAGCGATAGTACTGAGCACTATAATAGTCCCCTGCAAGTACCATAAGTTGTCTTGCTTTAATATCGCTTGGATTCTGCAATACATCTAGCGTGATAGAATCATGAATTTCAAGAGCCATTTGGACAATCATGATGGAGGCAATATATTTTTCAGTATGATCAAAGGAAGAAGTGGTACTGAACATCCTAGTGAGAACCAAGAGCTTATCATCGTCAATTTCTGGTCGTTGTATGTATTGATCAAGAACTGGATGTTGAGTGGATTGTTGTATCAATTTTTTTATGCTTTTTAGCTCATTATTCACGATATCACACGTCCCTCATTTACTGGGAAATCAATGTTTTTATGTACAGCAATGGTTGACATAAGCTGCGCACCGCCCTCAGGTTAAACCTACTTGACCATTATAGCATAAGACTAAACCAGGCATAAAGGGAAGTGTCAAAGCTTGGGCGAAAAGAAAACTTGCCATTTGGCAAGCTCTTGAAGTGCAAGCAGAAGCATGTGTAGCCTTCTTAACTCTATCTGACAAAGACAGCCGTCAACCTGCATTCTCTCTTTCTATGCCCACATTTCACATTTCTCAAACATTTCTTATCAGTATTTTTAACCAAAAGTTTTAAGATATGTATGTTCTTATTCCATTCCAGAGCTCATTTCTCCATGTTGGGTTTGAATCAATGCTCTTCCTCTTACTTTAACAGCAGAAGTATGCTCTGTAAACTGGGCAATCATGACCTCGCCCTTATCAAGTTTTTCAGAATGGTGGAAGCGTGTATCCGCTCCACGGGTCAAACCAATGACATTCACTCCATCTTCCAATGCCTTTATAACAAAAAAATCTTCGGATTGCTTAGTCGCCAAGACAATCCCTCCTATCCTTTGATAAGCATCATCGCTTCTGAACGGGCAGAAGCATTATGCTCAAACACCCCTCTAACAGCTGATGTGACGGTTTTTGAGCCTGGCTTTTTGACGCCACGCATGGTCATGCATAAATGCTCTGCCTCTACGACAACAATGACACCATGTGGATCAAGTGTTTCAACAATAGAATTTGCGATCGTCGAGGTGATCCGCTCTTGCAATTGTGGGCGTTTGGCAACGGCTTCGACTGCTCTTGCCAACTTGCTTAAACCCGTTACCTTACCACCTCTGGGAATATAGCCAACATGGGCCATTCCATAAAACGGTACAAGATGATGTTCACACATCGAATAAAAAGGAATATCCTTAACCAAAACAAGTTCCTCGTGATCTTCTCCAAAAACTGTCGCAAAATAGTCTTTAGGATCTTGGTTTAATCCTTGAAACACTTCTTCATACATACGGGCAACGCGCTTCGGCGTCTCTAATAACCCTTCACGATTAGGATCTTCTCCTATTGCTTCCAAAATCATTGTGACTGCTTTTTCTATTTTATCGTGATCAACACTCACGGTGATCCTCCATTCACTGGGTACAGTATTATATTTCTTCAAATTCTATCATATTGCTTGTTATAAATAAAGTCGGGTGAAAGTGATGATCATACATGCATGATTTATAAAAACAGAGACATACTAATGTTACCTTTGCTTCATTTGCGAAAAGCAGATAATTTTTCATGAAAGTCTCTGCATTGTCTACATAACCCCGTTTAAAATGCATATTCTTCTTGGAATACGTCATTTTACTAGTATACGTGCGCAGCACATCCATACATCCGAATCGAGTAGAGGGAAAAGGTAAATAGCTAATCCGCCCCTCTCACACCACCGTACGTACGGTTTCGTATACGACGGTTCAATTTATAGCACAGTGTGTACTTTTAGATAGTAATCTAAGACAAGGCTCTATGAACACCCCTACCTCGCCATAAGTACCTTACAATTCTCTAGTGGCTAGTTGATAGTGGACTTTCATCACCTAGATCATCGCCATGCCTGGCACATGAAAAAAGAGCCACCGAAGTGACTCTTTCATGCCCTATGTATAAAACTTACTTCACAGCATCCTTAAGGGCTTTTCCTGGTTTAAATGCTGGTACCTTGCTAGCAGCGATTTCGATTTCTTCACCCGTTTGAGGATTGCGTCCTTTACGAGCGGAACGTTCGCGTACTTCGAAATTACCAAAACCGATAAGTTGAACTTTAGAGCCTTCTTTCAAGGCATCAGTGATCGTATTAAATACAGCATCAACAGCTTGAGTTGCATCTTTTTTGGAAAGCTGAGTTGATTCAACAACAGCATTTACGAGTTCCGTCTTATTCAATGCCTTCACCTCCTCTCAAGGCTTCAGCTTTGTCTTTCTGACAAAAAACTGTTTTCAACGCTATATTAAAGGAACTCAAACAATAATTCAACAACTTTTTAAGATTATCACCGAATTTCATTAAAAAAAAACACAAAATATGACTTTTTATTCATGAAAACAAAAAAATAAGCCCCAAAATGGGCCAATGTGCGTAATTTCTTAATTTTAAGTCAAATAAAACAAAGTGTCGCGTCTAAAAAAATATAATGGTCCATACCTTTTTTTATTAAAAATTACGAAAAGACTGACGGGATAAGACCACTGGAAAATTACTGAAAGCTAAACTTGCAGATCGTCATCTAGCAGAATGGAATGAAACTATTCACTCCACTGGCACCCAACTTATCATTAAGAAAAACAGGGCGGAAAGCGAGCTGCCTGAGAGCAGAATCGCGCATCGTCCTCGTGACCAGAAATTTTATACTTTCTTTTAAAAAAAGACCCCTTTCACAAGGAGTCTTAATGCTATAAAATGATGGCAATTAATCCACCGGATCCTTCATTAATGATACGCTCTAACGTTTCTTTTAGCTTATAGCGAGCGTTTTCAGGCATAAGAGATAATTTTGCTGAGATCCCTTCACGAACAATAGAGTTCAACGAGCGACCAAAGATATCGGAATTCCAAATGGACAATGGGTCATCTTCAAAATCCTGCATGAGATAACGCACAAGCTCTTCACTCTGCTTTTCAGTGCCTATGATCGGCGCAAATTCTGATTCCACATCGACTTTAATCATATGGATAGAAGGCGCAACCGCACGTAGTCTGACACCAAAACGCGAGCCCTGGCGAATGATTTCTGGTTCGTCTAAGCTCATATCAGAGAGGGCTGGTGAGGCAATTCCATAGCCCGTTTGTTTGACCATTTTCAAGCCTTCAGCGACCTGATCATACTCTCTTTTAGCGTCTGCAAATTCCTGCATCAATTGGAGTAGATGGTCTTTACCTCGGATTTCGACGCCTACGACTTCCTTAAGGACTTGATCATAGAGATCATCTGGTGCATATAAATCAATTTCAGCAACCCCACGTCCCATCTCCATCCCAGCAAGCTGAGCGTCTTCAATGAACTCAAATTCATTAAAATGACCAACCACGCGATCTACATCGCGCAAACGTTTGATATCCTTAACCGTTTCTTTGACCGCTTCTTCATAGCTTTGTCTCAACCAATGATCTTCACGGAGAACCATCACCCAGCTCGGAAGATTGACATTGACCTCTAGAACTGGAAATTCATATAATGCTTCCCGAAGGATATTATTGATATCATGCTCAGTCATATTTTCAACACTTTGCGCCAATACTGGAATATCATACTTTTCAATCAATTCATTGCGCAATGCCAGTGTCTCAGCATGCTGCGGATGCGCTGAGTTAACAATCATGATAAAGGGTTTACCAACCTCTTTCAGTTCTTCAACAACGCGTTCTTCAGCTTCTAGATAGTCGTGACGTCCCAAATCCCCTATGCTGCCATCCGTTGTCACAACGACCCCAAGTGTCGAATGCTCCTGTATGACTTTTCTTGTACCAATTTCTGCTGCTTCCTGAAAGGGAATCGGTTCATCATACCAGGGTGTATGCACCATCCTTGGACCATTTTCATCTTCAAATCCTTTGGCACCTTGGACGGCATAGCCTACACAATCGACTACACGAATGTTGACCTCTAACCCATCATCAACTTGAACCGCCACAGCATTATTTGGAATAAATTTAGGCTCAGTCGTCATGATTTGGCGGCCCGCTCCACTTTGTGGCAGCTCATCCTGAGCCCTCGCCCTTTCAGCATCATCCTCAATATTGGGGAGAACAACTAGCTCCATAAATTTTTTAATAAAAGTGGATTTTCCGGTACGAACAGCCCCCACGACACCTAAATAGATGTCTCCTCCTGTTCTCTCGGCGATATCCTTAAAAATATCGACTCTTTCCAATTTAAACCCTCCCGATCAACTTAATCATCAAAAGCCATATGCGCGTATTATATACCTATGACTTTGTCCATCAAATATGCTAATTCGTTTGGCAAATCACAAAATATAAGTTCAAAAAATACAAAAATAACCCTCTCCCAATATAGAATATTGTTAAAGAGGGTAAATCATGCCTATTTATTTTATTTCATTTGAAACTTGTACTAAAAAAACATTGTTTATTTTTTCTTGTCCTCAATTAAAAATTCAACCTGTCCTTTTTTCATGGTATAAGGAACAGAATAGATAGGGACATATGGGTATTTGTCAACCAAAAGCGCCCGCAAATCCACCCCTTCCTTATAGGTCTTCCCGGACTTTTTCACCACATCCTCAATATCAGGCAAATAATCAATTTCAACTTTTGCATGTTCATCAAGAAAAAAGCTCAAGTGCCTACCGCTATAAGGACTGATCACCGTCGGCGCGTTCTTATAGCCCAATGCTTTAAAATCAATGCTGTAACGTCCATCAGCTAGTATGTCCTTAAGTGGAGCAAATTTGTGATGCGCATAATAAATTTGAATTTGCTGATTCAAGTCTTGAACTTCGCTGACCAATTCCATGTCGATAACTTTGACTGTTGGATGCGTCTCAGGATCAACTAACACATATTCAAAGTCTCCACCTTCTTCATAGGCATCGGAGGGTGGATTTGGTAAATAAGCCTTGAGCTTATTAAAATCGATGCGATATTTTCTATAAATGGGTGTGCTTTCAGTACTATTCTTTATCGGAAGGACACCTGTTTTCTTTTTATAAGAATCAATAGCGTCCTGAACGGCCGCGATTTGCGCCTTATAAGCGACACGCCTTGCCCCTTCATCCGTGCTGTGGTTTGCACAACCTGTAAAGAGCAGTGAGAGCCCACCAAGAATTATGTATAAATAAAAGCGTTTGACATATGGCATGGCATAACACATCCTATCATTCTTACACACAAGGATTTACTCAGGCCATGTCATGACAACAAGCATCATGAGCAAGGCACCAAACACTAACAGAATGTAAGCAATTACAGAAATGAATCCTCTAATAATCCCTTTTAATCTTGTTCTAGATAAAAGAATCAGCAGAGCTGCGACAATCATCATGCCCATCGCTACGAAGGAAAGCCACATTCCAGCCATTCCTGCCGACATACAACCCCCTCCTTGGTTTGTCTAAGCTATTTTAACATAAAAATGTGAGCGACTTCACTATTTTTATAGATTAGCAGCATACCATGGTTCGGAGCGGTTTTGCACGGCTAAAGACCTCCCAAAGCACATGTCACACCTTCAAGCCACATAACAGGCTAATAAGAACGTTCCTTTCGCTTTCTATGTCAAGCTACCGTATTCCAATCAGCACTCATCAAGAGTGCGACTCAATATTATGCAATAAGGGCGAAATCCAGCAAAATAACCACATAAAGTCCCTTTGGAATCCAATAAATTACATTTAAATTATAATAAAATGTAATAAAAGGAAATACAAGGAGCGAAATGACCTTTTATTTGGTGCGAATCTCCCTAGTATTTTATGTGCGCTTCACTTTCGCACCACTTTCCTAAAGCTAGTATAGCATGCCAAGCTTTATGGCAAGCAAGAAAGCAAGTATTCATTTCTTTCTAGTGTTTTGAGTTGGATGCTTTATTATTTTACACAGAGCTTTTGTCAAAAACAGACATCCCTTTTGTTCTTTTTAAATCTCATTTTGTTAAGTTGTTCACACCACATTTGTTACACTTGTCCTTGATTGGGAAACTGACAGACATCCCTGATTTGCTCTCTATTTGTTCACTTCGGCTTTTATTTGTTATTTTGCGAGGCACTTTTTTTAAAATGACCTGGTCACTGGTTAATGTGAAGGGAACTTTTGTTCACTTACTCACGCCACTTGTTGCGCTTGGCCCTGGATTCGGAAGCTTGTCTCTCCTCTATAAGTCATATCTGAGGAAAGCGAGCGAAGCTGGATTGCTGGCCCACACATCCACTGCAAATAAGTGATGCTGTCTCAAAATAAAATTAAAAACCGAAAGAAAGCAATTGCCCTCTTTCGGTCAGTGACTAAAACCTTCCGTAAAATAACAGCCCTTCATTAGGATATTTTTGCGTATACACTATACCGTATGCCATAAGACATCTTCTTGTAGATGACGATGGCCTAGTTTTACTTTTGATTAAACATGTTTGCTAAGGAAGAAATATTTAGAGGCATGTTATTGCTTGTTACTGCTTTGACAATCTTGTCTTCTTTTTCTTTAGAGACGTCGACATTAGCCAATCTTGCGACACGTTTCACGATATCTCGGACTGTTTTTTCGTCTCGAAAGTCAGCGTTAGCCACAGACTGGGCCAAAGCAAAAATATCTTCTTTTTTGACATTGGTTTTCTTTTCTATTTGATCAAATAATGGATGTTTGGGATCCATGAAAGCCCTCCTTTTCCCACGCTTTCAAGACATTATATGGTCTGAGGACTTTCATTGTGAATGTCGCGCGCCCAAAACTTTAAGAAAAAAGGCGACTCTATTCTTTATGGATCTTTGAAGAATACATTTCGTGAATATCACGATATTCATGGCGCTTATCTCTGTTCATTAATTCATCAACGGCTACTTTCGGGTTTTTATGATTAAACAGCACATCATAGATCGATTCAGAAATCGGCATTTCAATGCCTTCTTTTTCTGATAAATAGTGAACCGCCTCTGCCGTTCGCACCCCTTCTACAGCCATGCCCATTTGCTCTAACGTTTCATCCAGAGTATGCCCTTTACCAAGAAGATTGCCGGCTCGCCAATTACGGCTATGTACACTTGTGCAGGTCACGATCAGATCACCCATTCCGGCAAGTCCTGTAAAAGTCAATGGATGGGCACCAAGCGATACCCCTAATCGAGTGATTTCCGCTAATCCCCGCGTAATTAAAGCCGCCTTCGCATTATCTCCATAACCCAAGCCGTCCGAAATACCCGCACCTAATGCGATAATATTCTTTAGTGCTCCAGCAATTTCCACACCGACGAGATCATCATTAGTATACACCCTGAAGTATTGATTGATAAACAGATCCTGCACACACGCTGCTGCCTCGCTGTCTTTTGAAGAGACGGTAACCGTTGTTGGCTGTCTTAAAGAGACCTCTTCAGCATGGCTCGGTCCTGATAACACAACCACAGCCTCACGAAGCGATTCTGGGATTTCCTCTTCAATAATTTCTGAAATCCGCTTGGATGTCCGCGGCTCAATCCCCTTTGAAGCGTGAACAATGGTAACCGGTTCTGTTAAATGAACTCTTAATTGTGATAAGACGTCACGCATGCTTTTAGTCGGCGTGACTAAGAGTATCGTCTTTACACCGTTGATCGCTTCAGCCAACTGATTCACAGCATGGATGTGTTCCGAAAGCTTGACATCCGGGAGATAACGACGATTGACATGGGTCGCATTGATCTCATCGACCTGCTCCTTTCTCCGCCCCCACAATCGCACCGAATGGCCATTATCAGTGAGAACAATCGAAAGCGCCGTCCCCCAACTTCCTGAACCAAGAACCGCTATCGTTGATTTCATGTAAAACCCTCCTAAAGCTCTTTCGCTTTTGAACCGAATTTGTTTTCATTTCCTTGAACAAGGCGCTTAATATTACTTCGATGCTTCCAAATGATTAATAGGGCTATAACTGCAGAAACGATGATATGACTCATCGGATAGCCTCCCAAAAATAAGGCAATAATCGGGGTGAGGATAAAAGCTAGTGACCCTAAAGAAATGTAGCGCGTCAAAGCGATCAAAAGAAGGGCAATAATGGCAGCAATAAGTGTTGGCAACCACATGAGCATTAGAAATACAGCGATGGTGGTCGCCACTCCTTTTCCACCTTTAAATCCAAAATAGATCGGCCACACATGACCTAAAATGGCACATAATCCTGATAGAGCGACTCCCCAATCTGATAAATGAAAAGCTAAGGCAATCAAGACTGCTACTATACCTTTTAAAATATCTAAAATTAATACAAATATCGCTGGACCCGTACCTAATACACGCGCTGTGTTTGTCGCTCCAGCATTTCCACTCCCATACTGGCGGATATCCACTTTCTTAATCAGCCTTGTCAGGATATAACTAAAGCTTACTGACCCCAATAAATAAGCGATCACACATGACACAATGCTCAGCACCACCACTCATCTCCCCCTATTCTCTCTTATTTCTTGGACTGATTTTTATCGGTGTTCCAACAAAACCAAAGGTTTCACGGATTTTATTTTCTAAGTAGCGCTCATAGCTAAAATGAAGTAATTCGGTATCATTGACAAAAAAGACAAAATTTGGTGGTTTCACAGCCACTTGTGTCCCGTAATAAATCTTTAAACGACGCCCCTTGTCACTCGGTGGCGGCGTTAAAGCGATCGCATCCATGAGCACATCATTTAACATGCTTGTCTGCACGCGAAAGCTATGATTTTCAGCTACCTGATTAATCATCGGCAGCAATTGGTGCAGCTTTTGCTTCGTTTTCGCAGAAACAAAAACGATCGGCGCATAGCTTAAGAAGCGAAATTGCTCCCTTATATTGCGTCTAAAGGCCTCCATGGTTTTATCATCTTTTTTTACAGCATCCCATTTGTTCACTACAATAACAATGGCTCGTCCTGCTTGATGGGCGTAACCAGCGATTTTCTTATCCTGTTCTATGATCCCTTCCTCACCATCGAGAACAACAAGGACCACATCTGAGCGTTCAATGGCACGCTGTGCTCTTAGAACACTATATTTTTCGGTTTTTTCATAGACTTTTCCTCTCTTGCGCATCCCCGCCGTATCAATAATGACGTATTCCTGATCGTCCTTTGCAAAAGACGTATCAATCGCATCTCTTGTAGTCCCAGGAATGTTGCTGACAATCACCCGTTCACGTCCTAAGATCGCATTCACCAAGGACGATTTTCCAACATTTGGTCGTCCAATTAAAGAGAATTTTATGGTGGATTCATCATATTCCTCTTCCTCTTCATCCGGGAAATGAGCAACGCAGGCATCTAATAAATCACCAATTCCTATGCCGTGAGCACCGGAAATTCCAATAGGCTCTCCCAATCCTAAAGAATAAAATTCGTAAAGACTCTGGGAACGCTCTGGGTTGTCAAGCTTATTCACCCCAAGAATCACTGGTTTTTTTGAGCGGTAGAGGAGCTGAGCCACTTCTTCATCTGCTCCTGTGAGACCATCGGTACCATCGACGATAAATAAAATGACATCAGCTTCCTCAATCGCTAAGTGCGCCTGTTCTCGCATCTGTTCAAGAAGTGGCTCGTCGCCGATATCTATGCCTCCTGTATCGATCACGTGAAAGCGGCGGCCAAGCCAATCCCCTTCTCCGTATATCCGATCACGCGTAACGCCTGGTGTATCTTCAACAATCGCCATCCTTTCCCCAACAATCCGATTAAAAATGGTCGATTTTCCCACATTTGGGCGACCAACGATTGCAACTACTGCTTGAGCCATAACGGACATCCTTTCTATAACGGTACATCTCTTTCTATACAATCAATCAAGATATAGCCTGCTTTATTGCCATTATTGTTTTTTTATTTTAGGAATTATGTATCTATACCCCTGATCAGTTGACTTCAAGGCGTTTTAATCTTATCAAAAAACCTTATAAGAAACAATTTAATTTCGAGGAGATCGATAAATTCATTAAACCTTTTTGGCCATTATTTTCCCATTGCGACTACGCAAAACACTCTTCTAACACAGAATAAAACGCATTTCGTTATTTGGAAATACGTTTCTGTGCCTGCAGTGTATATTGTGCTTTTAAGCGAAATAGAGCGTGCTGTAAGGAGTGATACACGGCGATTAACGCCACTGTCAACGCGAAGTGATCTAGAAACTCCGGTCCACCAATACGGTGTTCCAAAGGCTCCAAAGCAAGTGCATAGAGTAATTCGCCTAAGCACATCCCAATGATAGCAGCGGATACTCTTTGTCTGAACCCCTTTGCAAGAAACTGGCAGATAAAGAAAAGCGGAATGCACAACATCCAAGGAGAAATCAGGAGTAAAATAGCCGGGTCAATTAATAAATACAGATTTTCAAGAAAATAGGCCATGCCAATAATCATAAAACACATCATCTGATAGAGTAACACCATCACGGTAAGTCTTTTTAAAAAAAAGAAAGCTAGAAGCAGCACATATAAAAAAGCAATGTTGATTTGCTCATGAAAGATAGTGATATGCTGTTGTGACAAGCTGATGACCATTAGTAGATTGATCGCTAAAAACGTTCGCTCGCGTCCCTTTTTCATTAAGAAAAATACCGTGACCCACCCACACCAGCTCAACCAATAAAATAGAATTCCATCCAACCGTCTCACCTCTGTAACAGTATGGAAAGAATTCTTAAAAAATAAACACCCTAGGATCGC
Organism: Pullulanibacillus camelliae; assembly: GCF_014642655.1. GTDB lineage: Bacteria > Bacillota > Bacilli > Bacillales > Sporolactobacillaceae > Pullulanibacillus > Pullulanibacillus camelliae. The sequence continues at coordinate 119,326 of NZ_BMIR01000006.1, read as the reverse complement.
TTTCTTCGTCTTAGAAGAATGAAAGAGGGCACCCTCTAAAGTCATTGAGGGCACCCTCTTTATTAGATTGCATGTCGGATTTTAAATTATCAACTTATTGTCTGTAATTCTTCAATTGGTCGCCGATGACATCGCCAAGTGAAAAACCTGTTGATTCTTCTTGTTCAATAGGTCCACTTTCCTTGGTGGGCTGTTCAGGCTGCTCCTCTAAAGCGCGAATGCTCAGGGATACCCGTTTTTGCTCAAGGTTGACATCAAGTACCTTGACCTTCACTTGATCCCCTTCAGCCAACACTTCATTTGGTGTCCCAATATGCTGATGAGAAATTTCAGAAATGTGAACAAGACCTTCTACACCTGGAAACAGCTCTACAAATGCACCAAAGGGAACCAGTCGTTTAACAGTCCCTTCCAACACGTCATTCACTTTAAGCTTTTCAGTGGCTTCTTCCCAAGGTCCTGGCTGTGTATCTTTAATTGACAGTGAGATGCGTTCATTGTCTCGATCGATAGAAAGAATACGGACTTTAACCTTATCCCCTTCATTGACCACATCGGACGGGGTTTCCACACGATAATGGGCCAATTGTGAAATATGGACAAGACCATCCACACCACCTATATCAACAAACGCACCAAAATCCGTTAAACGTTGAACGGTTCCCTCGACAACATCCCCTGCTGACAAGTGATTCAAGGTCTGTTGTTTTAATTCATCCGCTTGTTCATCAAGCACCGCGCGATGTGACAGAATCACTTTACGTTTGCTACGATCGAGCTCAACAATTTTGACCTCTAGTTCTTTTCCCTTATAATCATCGAAGCTTTCAACAAAATGCCGTTCGACTAAAGAAGCAGGCATAAATCCACGCACACCGAGATCGATGACAAGTCCACCTTTGACGACATCTGCAATCTCGACGGTAAATGTCTCCTTGTTATTAAATTTTCTTTCGAGATCGTCCCAGGCTTGATCGGCATCGACTTCTTTTTTTGATAAGACGAGTTCTTCTTCATTGATTTTAGTAACCTTCAGCGTTAACTCATCACCAACGGAGATGGCATCACTTACTTTTTCAATATGTAAACTGGACAATTCGCTGATAGGTAATATCCCATCGATTTTATAGTTTACATCAACAAGCGCATGCTTTTCTTCAACTTTTGTAACTGTGCCAGTCACCACATCTCCGACTTCTATTGGATCAAAAGTTGTCATTTCATTATTCATTTCATCAACCATAGACAGTGACCTCCTTAAAAATTAACAAAAAAGACAGGATAAATAAAAAACCTTTATTTTAACTTCTTACAAACGCGACCTTTTGTCAAGTAGAACCCCTTATCATGCCCTCATATGGGAAGTTTTCTTACTCTCTTGATCAATTAATTGCTGGATGTGTCCCATGACAACCTCTGTCATTTCTACTGCCTTTAAACGTTGCTCGCGCTCTCGAGACAGATCCACCGGCTTGCCAAAAACGACTTTTGTTTTCCGAAAAAGCCTATACCTTCCAATGACGGCAACCGGAACGATAACAGCCTCAGACTTCAAGGCCAGAAAGCCTACCCCTGGCTGACCTTTGCCTAATTTTCCATTCTTCATGCGGTGCCCTTCTGGAAACATCATTAAAGTTCCGCCTTCATTAATGATGCGAATCGCTAGCTTCAAGGCTTGACGATCCCCTGCACCTCTATTTATTGGGAAAGCGTTTAAAGCTGTAATCAGTTGCTTTAAACCAGGGACCTTAAATAGCTCCGCCTTCGCCATAAAGCTCAGCTTACGAGGACAAGCCGCACCAACAGCCGGCGGATCAAAATTACTGACATGATTACTGCAAAGTAAAACACCTTTATCAGGATCAATGCTTGCAACATTCTCTATCCCGATATACTCCAACCGAAAACATAGTTTAAAAAACAGTTTTACCGGTCCTTTCGCTACATCATAAAGACTCACTTTGATAAGCCCTCTCCTTAATAATCTTCATGATCGCTTCTACAACGCCTTCAATTGAAAGATTTGTAGTATCGATTTCTACAGCATCCGCAGCTTTGCCAAGCTGTCGGCTATCTCTCTCATCGCGTAATGCAATCTCTTTTTTTAATGCTTCCAAAGGGGTTTCAATTCCCTTTTTTATTTGCTCTTTATAGCGACGGGCCGCTCTTTCATCAACAGATGCTCTTAAAAAGATTTTAACATGTGCTTTAGGGAGCACCTTAGTGCCTATATCTCGGCCATCCATCACGACGCTTTTTTGAGATGCCATCTCTTGCTGGCGAGCGACCATTTCCTCACGCACTTTAGGATGCTTAGAGACAAAAGAGACATGATTCGTCACTTCTGGCAAGCGAATCGCCTCAGTAATATCTTGACCTTCTAACAGCACTGCTTGCCCATCGCCATCAGGAACTAATTCGATGTGGGTATGTTGCAGCATATTGGCTAAAGCTGCACCATCTTCAACATCCACATGTTCTTTCAGTGCTTTATAAGTGGCCGCACGATACATGGCTCCAGTATCTATGTAAATGTAATTCATCCTATCTGCGATCATTTTCGCAACAGTACTCTTTCCGGCCGCTGCCGGTCCATCAATAGCAATCTGCAACGTGAAAAATCCTCCTCTAGCTATTCCTCCTGTTTGTCCTTCTCATCATACCACATGTATGGCGTTTGTTGAATGGTGTCCGTTGCCTTTGATTGCTTGGTTTTATAGACTCCCTCGTAGCGCACCGCCTTGTTCAAATAGGGGGAGACGGTTAGGTGACTCATCATCACCTGTGCAATAATTAAGGCGAGCAATTGAACGAAGACGAGCCGTAAAATCCACTTTTCAACGGATTTCGCTGTTGTTTCCTTCATTGCGTTATCCCTTCTTTTTTTAATAATTTTCTTAAATAAAGATCTCTTTGCAAGGTAAAGCGAACAATATGCTGGCGATCACCATCTTTAATGTTATAAAACTTAAAGATCGCACGTGAATAGTGCCCAACCTCGTATTGACGTACAAAAAGACCCTTTACCTTAACATAAACGTATTGATTCCCTGATAGGGGCAGGACAATCCACAATCCCACTTCCTGATTTGTAGTGAAACTATAGCCTTTAGGAAGGTGAACCGAAACACCACCTCCGCTAATGTCGATCGTAACGGTTGTAAACCTTCTAAATTCATTATGTAATGGAGAAATGGCAGCATCTAAAGCCGCTTGCACACGCAGATGCTTTCGATTTTGAATCGTTCTGAGATGCTCATTACCTGGAAAAGAGACCACAAGCAGTGGGATGTTCCTTTCATAAAATCGCTGTCTCAATTCAGTCTCAAAGTGATACACCTTTTCTTCCATAATGAAATGCGCTTGGAAAAGGGTGCCTAAATCAAAATAGCCAAATTGTTTGGACTCAACATGAATGGGCAATTCGATCGTAAGCTCTCGTTCGCCAATAGAAGCAATTTTCGTTTTATATTTTTCAAGTTTCCCCTCAGTCATTTGCTCTAAATATAAGGTTGTCCCGATTTTCAACAATTCATCCATCTCCCCTGTGATTTAACAGATTTTATTGGCATTTTTGTATAACAAAGAGACATTGCTTTTTACGGTTCATTTGGTACCCTGATGTTTTTATATAACGTTCATCCATTAAGAGTGTCCTAGTAAAAGCATTTTCTTTAAAACCATTTGATAATGATATAAAAGTATATTCGAAAAATTCCATATATAAAAATCACAAGACACGCTTGATCTCTTTCTATTATCCCACGCATTAATCATTGTTAGCAACTTGCAATAAAGAAAACTTGGCTTTTATCACTTTGCTCGGCACTTCTGATGGGATTCTACTCATATACTAAAGGAGGAGCTTTGGTGACAGCAAAAGACACGAGGCTCCTTCGGAAAGTGGAAGATTGTAAGCCCTCGCAGGCAAAGATTAACACTATTAGCTCTATACTTAAATAAAAAAACCAGGGGAAAAGCATGCCTAATCCTTTTCTAAGTATAAATGGAAGAAGCTTCATTCAAGATCAAGCGGATGGGAGCGCAAAGCGCGAGATTCGGAACACTCTAAAATCGTGTGTTCCACGGGCGCCGCTGACTCATGATGCAGAGACTAGAGTCCTGCGGGAATTGGGAGATCGGTAAGACCTCAGTTCAGCAGCGCGCAGCGCGAGGAGGCTTACCACTCCCCCGCGGAAAGCGAGCAGCCTGGAGCGGAATCACACACCGTCCTCATGACCAAAAATTTTAAAAAAGAGTGGTGCCCACCCTTTATTGGCGAGTACCACTCTTTTCAATGACCGGGTTTGGTCCCAGCCCCTAAGCTAAAAGCAATTTTACGCTGTCAGTAATTCCACTTTTTCTTGTTGGCCTGTGTTCGCATTGATGAAAATGCGGTAGGTATCTTGATTTCTTGTTCCTAAGAATGAGTAGCATAACACATTTTTTCCTAATTCATTTTCATAAACCGCAAGTTCGGTTTCCTGAATACTAAGATCTTTACTTAATCCTTGCTTGGCTTGTTCAGCCGTTAAACTAGGGGTATAGTGTTTTAATGCAATGTTTTTGTGAATTAAATATTCACTATCATCAAAACCAAGGACTTCACCATTATCTAACGCTACCTTCATGCGAATCGTCGAAGGATATAAGCGAATCTTCCCTGATGTTTGTGCAAAGGTCATTACGCCTTCATGATTATATTGATCTGTTTTCACCACTTCTAAGTGATCGAAGCCGTGCTTTTTCAAAAATTGAGAGGCCTTGCTCACTGCTTTATTGAGACTTATCTTTGTCATATTAATTTTCCTATGCTTGATAATGGAAACAATGTGGCCACCTTTTTTACTCACTGAAGCAACGACAACATTATTGGTCTTTGGTTCAGTGATCGTTACTGTATAAGCTGAGTACCCAGCGCCTTTTCCCAATTGCTGAACGTCAAATGACCCCTTCTTGATATTCAAAAAGTTTTTTACTGCTTGAACAGCTTGCTTCTTAGATATTGTTGGACCTGACAAATGGTTTAGCTGATCCAATTCATCAAGATTAGAACGCGTTACAGCTGGCCCCCATTCATTTTGAAAACCTTCCACTTTCTTATTGACGGTTTTAAGTCCATCAATGACCTGATTATCATTCGGTTGTTTATTAGAAGCTAAGGCGACCTCTACATCCATCCATTTCAAATGATTGTCCATAATGACCTTTTGAACCTGCCTTAAATCGCCTTCTACTTTCCCAGATTGCTTATAAAGGCTGCTCAATTGCTGGTACTGTTCGTCAGTCAATTGGCCATTATCATTTTTTATAGCCGCTTGAAAACTAAACTTACCAAGATTAGATAGAAAATCATTCGTATTATTAAAAGGCAGCAAAGTGACTGGCAGCTGACCGATTTCGCCGCGCGCCAGTGAGGCTAAACGCCAAACCTCTGTTAATTCAGGCGCTGCTAGCTTCGTTGAACGCGTGCCAAGCGTAGTGCCAAGATGGTCATGAATGGTATCAACATAATAGGTTAAATTGTGATAAGCCTGTTGATAATTATTCTCTGCATTGGTTGAGATAACATTTTTATCTTTATGTTCAAGATAGCCCCAATAACCAATGCCAACAATGCCGACAACTAGAATACCGATAATAATATTTTTGACCATGCGCTCACCTCCAAACTATTTACAAAAAATATGCTTACCAATTTTCAAAATTTGTGGGCGTCCCCATATCCAGCTCGATGTTGCTGTCGCTGGATTAAAATAATAAAGCGCGCCATGAGAGGGGTCCCAGCCATTAATGGCATCCATCACAGCCTGCTCAGCAGTTTTATTTGGCGTCAGCCAAATTTGCCCATCGGCCACGGCAGTAAACGCGCCAGGTTGAAAAATGACACCTGATACATTATCTGGAAATAACGAGCTATCAATGCGATTGAGAATAACAGCCGCAACGGCCACTTGGCCGGTGTAGGGTTCACCACGACTTTCCCCATATACCGCATTCGCTAGTAGCTTAATATCATTAGCGCTATACCCTTCAGGCAAATGGTCTGGGGCTTGTTGTTTACCCACCGTGCTTTTGGCGCTGCTTCCAGATTTAGCTGATCCGGACTGTTGACTCAGCGGGACACCTCCATAATATGTAAAGCTCTTCCCTTGCTGTATATTCTGTTTCACATAGGATTCATTATACTGAGAAGCCGAAGCAAGCTTTAGCTTTGTCCCCCAACCGGCCAGACCATCAACTTTTAGTCCATACGCTTGTTGAAAGTTGCGGAGCGCCCAGTAAGTCCCCCAGCCAAAAACTCCGTCAATTTTTCCCTTATAGTAGCCAATATATTGAAGACGTGCTTGCAATTCTATAACGTCATCCCCTGTCGCCCCGCGCTGTATCACTTGTGATGTAAAGGCATTAGCGGATTGAGGCGGCGCGATGATTATTGTAAGAGCAAAACTTAGGCTTACCATTAAAGATACATATAAATGACGCTTCCTCTTCATTTATCCATCCTCCTTGTAGTTCCACATTCTATGAGCATATCTTTTGTTAAGTCTGTGATTTTATGCAAAACAAGGAAGCATCAAAGGAAAAAGGTGTTAGAAAACTTAGCTTATACTTTACCGATTTGCTAAACCTAGCCAGATGTTCATGCTTTCATACACACTAAAAGGCTCCGTTTTGGCACTCCTAATATGATTTTTCCAAATCACATTCCAAGGTTGCCTCAGATGGCGAAAGCCAAAGCCCAAACTTATAAAAGCTTCCGCAAGGCTATAAATTTTGACGTAAAAAAAAGACCATCCTAAAGATGATCTGCAATCTTATTCTTAGCCTGATATTTTTGGAGCCAAGCCTCTTGATATTTATAGGTTTGTTTGACCTTCCTTAAAGCATACCACCATAAGAAGGCCATGAAAGGAACAACACCGTAAAGCCAGCGACTGCCACTATCCATTAAAAGATCATACGTTCCGTGCAAAACGATGGCTAAAATTAGCCCTGTCAATAGCCATTTCACCTTTTTATTAGAAAACTTTGCCTTACCAATGTAGTAACCCATGATAATTCCAAATAGCCCATGACTGGCAACGGGAAGCAACGCACGCCACAGTGCTACATCAATCCCATAAGCATAAAGATAAAAAAGATTTTCAGCTGTCGCAAAGCCTAAGGAAACCGCCGCAGTATACACAATCCCATCATAACGCTCAGAAAAAGCAACGTGGTGATAAGCTGTATAGATCACGATAAACCATTTTAAGAATTCTTCTAAAAGCCCACTTAAAAGATAGGCTTGAGCAAGATTGCCTTGTAAAAGATGTTCACTATTAAATGCATATTGAATCACCATGACAGGAAACACCATCAATGCACCAATGATAAATGTTTTGATTACAACGCCAATCGGTTCCGTTTCATATTTATCTTTAAGGTAAATATAGGACAAAAAAGCTATGCCGGGGGCAATTCCAGCAGATATAATCGCCAGCAAAGTCGCTCCTCATTTCTTTTTTAGCTTAAAGTTTTTTATACTAACCATTATTTTTGTAAACACATGCACAGTTCTATCGTACCATGGATAAACAGGTTAGAAAACAATTCAATTAAAAAACTTTGCTGACGTCTATTCTACCGCTTTTCTCTTTTTAAAAGAGCCTGTGTAATGGCATCGCCATGGAAACGACCATTTTCAATAAAAATTTCATTGGCATTATTCCCTGCAGCGATCACACCAGCAACAAAGATGCCTTCAACATTTGTTTCCATCGTTTCAGCTGTAAAAAGCGGACGCCCAGTTTCCGGGTCAACCCCCACCCCCATAGAGCGTAGCAATGAATGATCAGGATGATAACCAGTCATTGCAAAAACAAAGTCATTTTTTATCCTATGTGTTTCTCCATTATGGGAATAAACCACATGATGAGGCTCTATTTCCACCATTTGCCCCTCAAAGATCATGTTGACATAGCCATGATTAACGAGAGACTGGAATTCTGGCAAAATCCAAGGCTTAACACTCGAAGAATAATCAGAGCCACGATAGATGGCCGTCACTCGCGCACCTGCATGATGGAGCTCCATGGCAGCGTCCACCGCAGAATTTTTCCCACCGATGACGAGAACATCACAATCGAAAAAGGGGTGGGCTTCTTTAAAGTAATGAAACACCTTTGGCAAGTCTTCTCCTTTTATACCCATATAATTAGGGTGATCATAATAGCCCGTCGCTACCACGACATACTTAGCCTGATAAAGTCTCTCTTCTTCATCATTATAAACCGTGCGGATGTCAAAGCCTTCTTCTGTTTTCGCTACAGTCTTCACTTCCTCAAATGCATGGATACGAAGCTGTTTTCTCCTTACAACATCTCGATAATAAGCTAAGGCTTGATTTCTTTTTGGCTTACGATCCTCGATGACAAATGGCATATCCCCAATCTCTAGCTTGTTACTTGTACTGAAAAATTGTTGATGAGTGGGGTAATTGTAAAGGGCTTGGACCACATTTCCTTTTTCTATAACAAGCGGACGAAACCCAGCTTCCTGCAATCGGATTGCAGCTGAAAGTCCACACGGGCCAGCACCTATAATAACGATTTCCTCGACAGTTTTTTCCAAGTTGCTCCACTCCTATTATTTACACGATTTAATATATAGAAAAAAACTTCTCCAAAAAAAATCATAGGAGAAGTTCGTTGCATTTGCAACTCATTGGATTGCTCGCTTCCTACAGTCTTAAATCCAACCACGGAACCGTGAAGCTTCAGCCATCTTACGGACACCCACCATATAAGCGGCTAAACGCATATCCACCTTGCGATTTTGCGATGTATTATAGACATTATTGAAAGAATTCACCAAGACTTCCTCAAGACGATCTTCAACTTCTTTTTCCGTCCAATAAAACCCTTGGTTGTTCTGAACCCATTCGAAATATGAGACCGTTACGCCGCCAGAGCTCGCCAAAACATCTGGAACCAACAAAATGCCTCTTTCCGTTAAAATCTTTGTTGCGCGCAAGGTTGTTGGACCATTAGCCGCCTCAACGACAATGCTTGCTTTGATATTATGAGCATTGGATTCAGTAATTTGATTTTCAATAGCTGCTGGAACGAGAATATCACAATCAAGCTCAAGCAACTCTTTATTTGTTATCGTATTTTTGAAAAGCTTTGTCACCGTTCCAAAACTGTCACGGCGATCGAGAAGATAATCAATATCAAGCCCTTCTGGGTCATGGAGTGCCCCATAAGCATCGGAAATACCAATGATTTTCGCGCCTGCATCATGCATGAATTTCGCTAAAAAGCTACCAGCATTTCCAAAGCCTTGTACGACGACACGAGCGCCTTCAAGAGGAATTCCTTTTTTCTTAGCAGCCTCACGAATGCAGATGGTTACGCCTTTGGCAGTCGCTGATTCACGACCATGCGATCCCCCGAGTACCAGCGGTTTCCCAGTAATAAATCCAGGAGAATCAAATTCACGAATTCGACTATATTCATCCATCATCCACGCCATAATCTGTGAATTAGTAAAAACATCAGGTGCAGGAATATCCTTTGTAGGACCAACAATTTGGCTGATAGCTCGTACATATCCGCGACTCAATCTTTCCAGTTCGCGGAAGGACATATTGCGTGGATCACAAACAATACCGCCTTTTCCACCACCATATGGCAAGTCAACAATACCAGCCTTCAAGCTCATCCAGATTGATAACGCTTTCACCTCTGTATCAGTAACCTCGGGATGAAAACGCACCCCACCTTTAGTCGGGCCGACAGAATCGTTATGCTGAGCACGATAACCTGTAAAAATCTTGGTTGAGCCATCATCCATACGAATCGGGATGCGCACAGTCATCATCCTCATCGGTTCCTTCAATAACTCGTAGACGTCATTCGGATACCCCAGCTTATCAAGCGCTTCTTTAATCACTGTTTGAGTGGACTCAAGTACGTCTAGTTTTTCAGCTTCTACATTTTGATTTCCACTTTCATTGTGGGCTTCCATGATATACCTCCCATAACATTCACATCAAACCATACAGTCTTTTACATGTTATGATTATTTTATTAATAAATAGTTCCAAAGACAAGTGTTTTTAATCCCTAATTAACTATAGAGAATTCCCCGCTATTTTTCAATGATTTCAGCAATATTTTTCATAAAGAAAACTCAGGCTTATCGCTAAACCTTAGGTGGAGAAAGTCAAAGCCCGAACTTATAAGGTCTTCTGCAAAGTTATAAATTTCGACGTCATTAGAAAAACCGGGCGAAAAGCATGCCCGGTCCTTGTCCTTAGTATAGGGCATCATCCAATATGAAAGAAGCTTCGTTGCCTGGTCAAGCGGATGGCGAGGAGGCTTACCACTCCCCCGCGAAAAAGCGAGCGGCCTGGAGTGGAATCGCGCACCGTCCTCATGACCAGAAATTTTATACTTTCTGATCTTTTTTAGAAAACTTAGCTTATACCACTTCGCTGGTACTCCTGATGTGATTTGTGCAAATCACACACTTAGGGTGCCCGCAAGCCTTAGAAGGTGAAAGCCAAAGTGACACTTATACTCTCTTCCTTTGAGAGCGTCAGCGAAGTTATACATTCTGATAGTATAAAAAAGCTTTAGCAGCTTCTTTTTTTATTGTATCCATGCCCCCCAACAAAGTGCACATATTTCCTTATGAAAATAATATAAATAATAAAGAAGAACCTCACCCAATATAATAAAGTGAGGTCATCATGTATTTAAAAAAATCGATTGATCTCTTCAATGGCATTCGTTTCAACAATCACTTTGCCGTATTCTAGCAAACGGTATTGAGTGACCGTTGATGAGGAACCAAATTCAGCCAAGATTGCAATAAAAGCATCGAGTTCCATATCGATTTGATTTTCATCAAAAAACAAGTAATACGCATGATCGAAGTGCACCAAAGTCCCTTCATGAACCCCTTGACTTCCCAACTGTTTAGACAAGGCAATAATATCCTCGAAATCATCGAACTTATAAATGATCTCATTGGTCTCATCCAATGTCACTTGCATCTCGATAAAATCGTCCTCATCCTCATCAATGAGGTCTGCATCCAACCGCTTTGATACGATAACAACCATACCTTGAGCTGGTAAGGAAAAGACTTCAACCTCAATCGGTCCGTCTGCTTGAAAACCGAGCTCATCATCTGCCTCCATGATCATATCACGAAATAAATTTTGCACTTTCGGCAGGTTGGTCCACATCTCATCTTTCGTAATCCCGCGTTCTTTAAGATCATCAAAGGTTAAAAAAATCTTTATTTTATCACTGTTCAAGCGTTCCAACCGCATATAAAGTCCTCCTTACCACGACAGAATCTTTTTATACTATATGCTGCTTTGATAATTTCTGTTCATTAGTGTTACTTGTTCGTAGTATACAATTGCCACAGCTAAAGGACAAGCTTTTTAATCTAAAAATAAAAATCTTTTACGTTTCCTCTCTTCGATAAAGAGTCAGATACAGCGTATCGGGTTTTGCTCCAAGTCGTAGCGGGTAAGAGGTTGTTCCATAACCATTACTGATGATGAGGGTGCCAAACGCTCTTTCTTTAACGCCACCTTTTTCCCTTGGACCCCAGCCCAAGAGTCGAATTTGTCCGCCATGTGTATGCCCGCTAATCAGCAAAGGAATCTGATCGCGCTTCCGAAGCTTTCGCTGTACATTGGGATTGTGGCTCAATAAAATGCGAACACCAGGCAGCGTCTTTTCCAATGCCGCTTCAAGACAATCTAAGTCATTGGTGGAATCCCCCAAACCGACGAGATTTAAAAATTCACCTTGCCGCTTTACAACATAAGTATCATTTTCTAATAGTATAACCTGATGCTGTTTGAATATAGCGAGCAACGACTCCCGTTCGACAAAAATATCGTGATTCCCCCAAATAAAAAGGAGTGGAGCACCGAGTGTTGAGAGCTTCTGTACATTGCGTGCCACTCTTGAAAAAGGAACACCGGCCTCTGTCAGATCACCACCAATAACAACAATATCTGGAGTGTCTATAGAGTTTAACATATTTTGTGAGATCACACGGCGATGAATGTCTGAAATAAAATAAATGGAGTAGCCCTCAAAAGCTTCTGATAACCCATTTACCTCAATATCTAATGACACCACTCGACTTTGATGCGCTTCAATGAACATATAAAGAATCAAAGCCATGGCCAAGCAAACGATGACAGTGCAAACCATGAATAGCAAATGCGGCACCCCTTATTGAGTTTCTGACAACCCCTTTTGTATTTTATCATAGGATAATCCAAAATGTATGGAGGTTAGAACAGCAATCGCCAATGTCATCCAGAGCGATTGAATAAAAAGAAACCCCCACCCTAAAAGTAATGCCACAAGATTCATGATGAGCGAAGCCCGTCTTTCATGCTTAGGTTTGCGAAGGTGTAGAATTAAGCCTTTTCGCATGACAAAAGAAAGAATGATGAAGCTTGCGACTAAAAAAACAGCGCCGCTCAAAAAGGAGCCAGGCTCAAGAATCAACTCACCTAAAGATGATAAATCATCAATACCCGCAAACAGTGTTATAACTTCATACCCACACAAGATACCGATAATATACCATGTCAGTAGCCTCAAAAAAAACCCCTCCCATACACCTAATGTATGACAGGGATTTTAAAGTGACACCTATTCTGTCATCTGAATATCTAGGACTTTAAAGCCGTTGCGCTCAAGCTTCTTTACATATTTATCGGTATCATTATCATAGGCAACCTTCATGACAATTCGGCGCACAAGCTTATCTGAATCATCAAATGTCATCAAGGATATGATGTTCTGATGAAATTGCTTCGTGATTTCCGAGAGTCTTAATATTCGCCCTTCGGTTTCAACGGATGTGAAAACGATCCTTAATCCCTTTTTATTCATGCCAAACGCACTTTGAAATTGCTCAAGTACCTCAAAACGCGTTACAATGCCTAAAAATTGTTGCTGTTCATCAGTAACGGCAACAAGAGGCACAGCTTTTGTTTTAATGACTGTTTCTTCAAATACCGTTTGTTCACTCACTATATTATCTTGAGCGATAGCAATGCTACCTACTGTGGTTGTTTCCATAAAAGCTTCCTTGGCTTTATCAGAAAGAAACGCTGCCTCGAATATTACATTTTTGGTAATCAAACCAATATATTTATCATTTTTAATCACTGGCATGCCATCAATTTCATGCCTAGTCAACAATTCCAAAGCCTCCTTTACAGGCGCTTGGTCTTGAACATACACAGTTTTGTGCTTAGGAATCATGACGCTTTTAACAAACATGCTCTAGTCCCCCTTTTTCCTTTTTTATTGATTCTACATTTTTCGCGATTATTCCTTCAATTAAAAAAATTAGGTATCAGTTAAAACCTGCCCTATGCTCTCTTCTTTAAATAATGTCGCAAATAATCTACTATTTTCTATGAGTATCAAACAGATTTTACCTGCCATGATGATCATACCATATCTTCCCCTGTTTGAATGTAAGAAACATCACGAACTAAAAGGACGCTTCCCTAAAGCAGATTGTTCCTTTTTTAATCAGCATGTGACAAGCTACGCGTACATATAACCAATAATGGGTTAAGGAAAAGAGGTGAAATGGTTGGAAAATTTCATGATCAACAATACAATGAATAATGCTAATGTGATGCAGCAGTCCACGCGAAAAAGCTATGAGCCCTTTGTTGGGCGCTATGACCCTTGCAAACCCATAACTGTTAAATATTACGAAACCCCACCACAGCTCTACTTAGGATTTCAGCCACCAGGACTTGAACAATTCCCACCCCCAGAAGCCTTAAAGCGCGGCACGCTTTGGCCGGCTCTATATGCTCCATATTCCAATCCTTATGAAACACCCTGAGAGGAGGGAGGTTAAGTGGCGAATAAAACCCTGCCAGATGACTATTATCAGCTGTTAGAAGAGATTCAAATCTTGGACTTTACTCTCGTAGAATTAAACCTCTATCTGGATACTCACCCGGACGATCTTGAGGCCATCAAACAGTTCAATACTTATACTAGAAAAGCCAAAGAATTGAGGCAGCAATTTGAAGAGCGCTTCGGACCGTTAATGCATTTTGGTCACAGCTATAGCACCCATCCATGGGCATGGAACGAACCACCGTGGCCATGGCAGGTCTAAGCGTCCATCATTTAAAAAGGGGGGAGCGGTTTGTGGATTTATGAGAAGAAACTGCAATATCCTGTCAGAGTAAGCACCTGTAACCCTATGCTCGCAAGATTTTTAATTGAGCAATACGGAGGCGCAGACGGGGAATTATCAGCTGCACTACGCTATCTCAACCAACGGTATTCCATACCAGATAAAGTCATTGGATTGCTAACTGATATTGGTACGGAAGAATTCGCGCATCTGGAAATGATTGCCACGATGGTGTATAAATTGACAAAGGATGCGACACCAGAACAAATGAAAGAGGCCGGGTTGGGCGACCATTATGCCAACCATGATAACGCCTTATTCTACCATGATGCGGCAGGAAATCCTTGGACAGCATCCTATATTCAAGCGAAAGGAGATCCAATAGCCGATCTTTATGAAGATATTGCAGCGGAGGAAAAAGCACGGGCAACCTATCAATGGATTATTAACATGTCAGACGATCCCTTCCTTAATGAAGGATTAAGCTTCTTAAGGGAAAGAGAAATCGTCCATTCTCAACGCTTTAGAGAAGCAGTAGAGCTGATTAAAGATGCCAACTCACAGAAAAAAATCTTTTAGATGCCTGAAACAGGCATCTTTTTCAGTATAATCCCCCAAAAAAACTGGAAATGAATATTTCAAACACCAATGGTAACGTTTTGATGAAAGGGTCCATTAATTGAATAAGAAGGCTTGATATGGGCCAATTATTTGTAAAAAAGATTGATATCATAGATCTCTTTCAGTTGTTCGTAGACCTCTCCTTGTATATCACGTTCAATATGATGCTTCCATAAGTCATTAGCTCGATCAATCAATTGAAGTCTTAATTTTTCATAATCCTTGTCCTTCTCATTATATTGACGACTGAGAAATCTCCAAATCACAAACAGGATGAGATCAGGAAAGAGAAAATGTTTTATCGCTGTATTTTGCAGCAGCATTTGAAGAGATAGAGCATCTTCCGTTTGATAAATAGGCTCATTAAATAAATAATAGAGCAAAAGCCCCATGACCATTAATAAAGCAATCGAAACAATATATAATGCCAATTTATAGCGATCCTTCATTTGCTTTCGCTCAATTAATTTAGCCATTAATTTGAAGGCAATGTTCGACAATCTTTCCTCTTCATATAATTTCAGTAGCTTAGCATCCACTAGCATCACCCCTTCTTATTTTATGAACGCAGGGGTAAATATAGGACAGGATTCTTCACATCGTCATGACATAAAAAAGAATACCAGCCACCATGATTAAAAAGAGCCATAGAACAATGTTGGCAAAAATAAGGCTACCATTGAACCTTTTTTTCACATCAGATGCTGCGGCCTCCTCATGCTCTTCCTCTTGAATAGCTCCGCTTTCTTCCTCTTCGCTCGTAATTTCAGCAGTTGAGGTCATCTCTTGTTCAGCAGCCAAGCGTTCTTCTTCAATACGCCTCTCTTTTGAACGGCGTTGTCGTTTCGTTTTTTTGCGCCGATGCGTTACTCTTCTTGGGGGAAGGGAACCGCCCGATGATGAATATTGCTCTTCTTCATTCATGTTGATCTCTCCCCTCCTTTTGCTTTGCTTCCTTAATTATCGACATTTTCAATACTATGCCTAAGAGGACATCAATAACATAATGGCAGATCACAGGCGGCCAAAGGCTTCCTGATACTTTAAAAATATAGCCTAATAAAAATCCTAATAATAGGACAATGACAAGCATGACAGGTTTATGCAAATATCTAAAATGGATAACACCAAAAATCACACTCGCAACAATCCAGCCAAAATAAGTCTGAATGACTCCTCTAAATAACCATTCTTCTATAAAAGCGACCAGAAGCATGGCTAAGCTGATCTGTTTGAATGACATGGCAGCAAACAGACGGCGATTCACACCTCCATCATCCATCCAATGGTCTGGAAATACGCGATCCAATAGATATTCAGCCCCCGCAACCAAGGTACCGACAAGTACTCCCCAAAGGAGGACAGCCTTTATATCCCAAGTAAATAACGGAGGAAGTGGATGAATGAAGAAATGAAACATCGTCAACAAAATCATAGACACGAATAAAAGAAAACCTTGTGAAATGTAAAAACCCTTCACCATTTGTCTATCAGAAATAGTATGCAGATCAATCCTTTTTGCCATAAGATCCTTCCTTCTGGTCCAGCAATAATCGCAAGCGTCGTTCCCAAGGCATCACCACTTCTGAGACAGGAATGGTTTTTTGCCGCGAGAAGTCTGCCAATTGGAGGCCACAATGATCACAGCAGCATTTTGGTGAAGTCTCTAACCTCTCATCATATAAAGTAAGCAGCCTTGCGCGCCGACAGCTATCCTTCTTTAACCATTGTTGAAGCTCCCATAGCGCTTTTGTCTTGAGCGCTATGCGCTCTTGAATGCGTTGCAGAAGTCTCTGTTTTAATGCCTGGCTGTCCATCTCTGGGGCCCACCAACTAATGTGTTCCTGAAGAAAACGGGCAGCCGTTTCAGAACACCCGACATCCAGGGCAATCGTCGCCACCAATTCCTTATCCTGTCCCTTAATATATTGAGCAATGACTTGCTCCAATTGCTTCTCAGTTGGATACTCTTTTTGTAAAATATAAAGTGGCAGCTCATGGTCTGATTCTGTATACAAGACGACAGCCAAGCTCGGTCGACCATCTCTCCCTGCTCTGCCAATCTCTTGTAAGTAAGCATTCATATGTTTAGGGTAATGAAAATGAATGACATAGCGAACATTCGGCTTATCCACCCCCATGCCAAAGGCATTGGTACAGCACACCACATCGATTTCATCATTTAAAAATTGATTTTGAATCAGCCGGCGTTCCTCATTGGCCATACCACCATGATAAGCGGCAACTCTTAGATCCGTATACTGATGGATAAGCGCTGCGCCCTCTTCAGTCCATTCCCTTGTTGAAAAGTAAATGATGCCAGGACCTTGAAGCATCGATACGAGTTCGATTAGACGGTCCTGCTTTTCTAATGTTCCTTGAACAGCTTCAACTTTAAGTGCGATATTTTTGCGATCGACACTGTAAATATGCTGGTGACAATCCGACATCTTTAATTTATCAATAATATCCTCACGCACCCTCTGATCAGCCGTCGCTGTTAAAGCGAGACAAGGAGGAGCACCAAGTTGTCTGCGGACATCAGCAAGTTTAAGATAATCAGGGCGGAATTCATATCCCCACTGTGACACGCAATGGGCTTCATCAACGGTAAACAGCACAACATTTACTTCCTGCAATCTCTCTAACAGCTGGCGGGATTGCAGCATTTCTGGGGATACAAAAAGAAACCGCAGGGCTTTTAACTGCTGAAGAACAGACTGGCGTTCTTCATAAGGTAAAAAGCTGTTGAGCGCTGCCACCCGCTTTTCACCATATAGCCTTATATGCTGCACCTGATCTTCCATCAACGAAAGCAGAGGAGAAACGATGACGACCAGTCCTTGCAATTGATAACCAGCCAAAAGATAGCATAGCGATTTCCCACTGCCAGTAGGTAGCATTGCAAAGACATCATGGCGGGCTACCACATCCGTAATGACCTCACGCTGGCCAGGACGAAAGGTGGTGAAGCCAAAATAACGTCGCAATTGGTCCTCAAGCATTTAGTCCCCACCCTTCTCACGTGTCAAAACCAAGCGAATATGGAAATAATCAATAGCATCGGGAAGCTGTCGCTTAATGTCCGCTAAACGCCTTGTTTTAACGTGCTTTAATGCCTCACAAATCGCTTCATAAGTCGTTTTTGGTACATATTGAGTCACTGGAAATGCTGGATCAAAAAAAGCAATCTCAACAATATGATCTTGAATCGTTGAACATTTCAACCGTCTTTCTTTAGCAATATCGGGGATTGTTTTTCCCTGCTTCAATAGCAACAAGGTTTGGTATGTACTTGCAGTCAAGGCCTTCTTGTCAGCTGCTACTATCAATTGCTTTAGGATGGGAAAAAGCTCACCCTGTTCTCGTAACTCATTCACGATATGATGCAAGGTCGCTTGAAAGTTAATCTGCATCTCAGCCTCATCATGTGCTAAAGCCTCCGCAAGTTGTAAAAACGTCAATCCTGACAGATGCTTTCCAGACATTTTATGCACCAATAGGAGTGCTTCCCGTTCATCAAGCCTCTGACACAGCTGTTCAAGCTCACTCAAGAGAGCCTTTGCCAAGTGTTCTCTCCGATAATGATGAAGGAAAGATTTCAGCCATGTATGGACAGCAGGAGCATTGATGACCGGAATAAATCGATTGTCATGGTACATGAGATGCGAAACAGATTGAACGAGGAGGGAGAGGCGCTGCCAAAAAAGCTGAGCAATTTCGTCAGAATACCAGCCACTCAGATGCGGAGAGAGCCAAAATCGATCACGATGTTCTCTAAGAGCCCGCTGGCCTCGTGCAGTTACCTCTACCCTATCTTTTTCATTTTGTATCACATAACCCTGCTGGAGAAGAGCGGCATAAATTGCCTCAATTCGGCTTCGTGATAATGATTTCAAAACGCCAAAGAAAGGATGAACCGCAAATAAAAAGCCATCTTGGATCGTCTGTGAAGAGCGTTTGCCATTAAGAAGATGCAGGACGGCATAAACCGATCTTTGCCCCTTAAAGTGTTCGATTAATGTTAAGACCAAATAAGTCATAAACGTCATAGCATCCACCATCTTTTTATCTTAGCCATTATTCTAGCAAACTTTTAATACCGATGCTTACACTCTCTTACAAATATAAATGCAATAGGACTTAGGCACATCATTGACAAAAAGCATCCCAAAGAAGGAATGCTCCCTTGCCATTATAAGTTTAATCATGACTGAGTGACCGCCTTCGGCAAACTGAATGTAAAGGTGGTCCCTTTTCCAAGCTTGCTTTGCACAATGATTTGTCCTTTGTGGGCCTCAACAATATTTTTGGCAATTGCAAGTCCTAGACCTGTGCCAGCCTTTCCTCGTGTCCTTGCTTTATCTGCTTTATAGAAGCGCTCAAAAACAAAAGGCAAATCCTCCTCAGCAATCCCCGCACCTGTATCCTTGACACTCACCAATAACTGTTGGTCATTCTCATCCACACGTACGGTGACTTCTCCGCCATCATGAGTATGACGAATCGCGTTATCAATGAGGTTGGTTAACACTTGTTCAATGCGATCAGGATCCATTAAAATAACTGTTTCAGGATGAAGCGGACCCTCTAAAGTCAATGTAATGTCCTGCTCTCTTGCCAAAGCTTGAAACTTACGAGTAATCCGCTCAAAAAAGTCACCGATTTCGACCCATGTTTGGTTCATTTGAAAATGTCCAGCCTCTAAGCGGGCAAGGTCAAGAAGTTCATTGACTAATCGCCCCATACGCTTTGATTCATCATAAATAATCCGACCAACCTCACGTTTTTCCTCTTCAGAGCCGACAACATCATCAACAATTGCTTCGCTGTAGCCTTGTAATAAAGCGATTGGCGTCCGCAATTCATGACTGACATTAGCAATAAATCCTTGACGCAGTTCATCTAACCGCCGTTCCTCTGTCATATCCCGAAGCACTGCTACCGCTCCCCTGACGACCTTTTGATCGTCATAAAGAGCCGTCATAAGAATGACCCATGACCGTCCCTGGAGGGTGACTTCGGCCGTTTGCTCCCGTTCTTCTTTCACCACTTGGTAGAAGAGCTCCTTTATAGACGGGGGAACATCTCGCAGATACTCTGTTGTATTAGGAATGGTGGCATCAGGATGCATTTCATACCACCATGTATGTAATAGTCGCTTAGCCGGCGGATTGGAAATCAACAGATTGCCTTCACGATCAAAAGTCATGACGCCATCGGCCATACTGCTAAGAATCCCAGATAATTGTTCTTTTTCTTGATTCAAAGCGGTCACATTCATTTTCAGCTGGCTTGCCATTGTATTAAAAGCCGTACCCAGCTCACCGATTTCATCATTGGTAAGCACGGGGACCTTCATATCAAATTTTCCCTCCGCGACCTCTTGAGCGGCCTTACGCATATCACGTAAGGGGGCCGCAATTCTAGTCGATAAGAAAAAGGCAAAAATCGTCGTTAAAATGATCGCCATCCCTGCGCTGATATAAATAAGCTTCTTCGCCTCATCAGTGCTTTGATTGACAATTTGCAACGATTCATAGACAAAAACCGCCCCATACTTGCCATCGGATAAATGCATGGGCACACCAACAATCACCAATTTCTCATGCCCATTTTCTCGATCTCGAAGCATATTTGTTTCTTTACTTACCTTTTCATGCGCTTGAAAGACCCGATTGAGGTCCGGGTCCCTTTTGATATCAGCAATTTTTAATTCAGGAAGATGATTATGCGAGGGAGACGTCCATTGAGACTGATCTTCCTTTATGACGATTCCTCTAGCCGCATACACGTCAATGATTTGCGCAGCCGTCTCATAAGGTCCCTTTGCCTGTGGATTATGGGCTACAATATCCGCAACCTTATCCGCAATATCTGTCATCTGGTCTTCAACTTGTTCCACATGAAAATTTTCAAAAAACTGTAAAAGCAAAACCGTTAAGAGAAAGAGTACGATACACATAAGGAGCAAGATCGTTCCCCAAAGTTTACCGACGACGCTCCGCCACGGTTTCAATCGTTCCCCACCTCAAACTTATAACCGATCCCCCATACCGTCACAATCATATTTGCAGCTTGATCAGAAACGCGATTAAGCTTTTCGCGAAGCCGCTTTACATGTGTATCCACTGTCCGCAAGTCACCAAAGAATTCATAGTTCCAAACATCTTTCAAAAGCTCTTCCCTAGAAAACACTTTATCTGGTGCTTGCGCTAAATAGTAGAGCAATTCATACTCTTTCGGTGTTAAGTTGACCTCTTTATTATTCACCGTTACCCGATGGGCATCGTGATCGAT
Organism: Pullulanibacillus camelliae; assembly: GCF_014642655.1. Lineage (GTDB taxonomy): Bacteria > Bacillota > Bacilli > Bacillales > Sporolactobacillaceae > Pullulanibacillus > Pullulanibacillus camelliae. The sequence continues at coordinate 98,200 of NZ_BMIR01000006.1, read as the reverse complement.
TGCCAGATGTGGAAAAACGAGTATATTTTTAGCCGTTGTGTCTGTTTCCAAAAATTTGGTAGTAGAAGCTCTTCTTAGCAATGCCTTCACGCGCAGGATAACTTCTCTAGGACTGAAAGGCTTGACAATATAGTCATCTGTCCCCACTTCAAAGCCTTGGACCCGATTCGCCTCTTCCCCTTTTGCTGTCAGCATAATGACAGGTGTCGCCTTTTGTTCACGAAGACGTTCACACACTTCCACCCCATCAATCCCTGGAAGCATGAGATCCAATAAAATCAGATCATAATCATTATCAAGAGTGAGCTGCAAAGCGTCCTCACCATTTTCTGCCTCTTCAATTACATAGCCTTCTCTTTCTAAATACATGCGCAATAATCTACGAATTCTATCCTCATCATCTACGACGAGTATTGTTGCATTCTCCTCTGTCATGGAGATCCTCCTTAAATCTTCACTTAACTAGCAAGCGGATTCTTTCCGTTTAAGTGATTAAAAAAATCTATTAGCGAGCTATATCCCCTAAAAGTATAACAGGAATTCTATAAAAATACACCTTCAATGAATGAAGGTGCATGTCAGCATTTAAGCATAGGAATGGAGGCCTGCAATGACAAGATTGACAAAAATCAAGTTGAACATGATGATCACAAACCCTATGACCGAAAGCCAAGCGGATTTCTCTCCCTCCCATCCTCTTGAAAGCCGAAAATGAAGATAAGCAGCATAAAAGAAGAAGGTGATCAATGCCCAAACCTCTTTCGGATCCCATCCCCAGAAACGCGACCATGCTTGCTGCGCCCAAATGGCTGCAAAGACGATGCCGCCTAGAGTAAAAACAGGAAAGCCAATCGCAACTGCTCGGTAGCTGATTTCATCCATTAAAGGAGGGTTGACGTTCATGACGATTCGATTTAATACTGCACCGATGCGTCGCCCCCTCAGTACAAGACGAATGATGCCATATATCACTAAGCCGCCGATGACCGACCAAATGACCGTATTGAATTTTTTAGGGGCATTCACGCCATTCATCCAAGATGGGGCTTGGAAAACAGGACCAAAACCATCGGTTAACTTTTTCCCATCATGCGGTCCAGCTATTGCTGGTACATTGTATTCCAAGGTTGCTGTGTTTCCTTTTTCATTCACCCATTGAAATTTTTCGCTGTAGCCTAGGGCTTGGAAAATTCCTGACACAAGAGCGAAGCCGACCGCACAGATTAGAAACAATAGCACAAACTCGAGCCAAAAGGTGCGTGCACTGCGCTTGGATTGATCTATGACGCGCAATAAATAAACGAGTCCCGCTACAAAGCTAAGCGTCAGTATTCCCTCACCTAATGAAACCGTTGTGACATGGATCATCAACCAATTGCTTTGCAGAGCCGGAATAAGCGGCTCAACCTCTCTTGGAAAGACACTCGCATAAGCGATAACGATGACAGCGATAGGCAATGCCACCATACCAATGCTATTATTTCTATAGATAAGATAAATGATAATAAAGCCTAGGATCATCATGACACTTAAGAATGTCGTATACTCAAAAAGGTTGCTGATCGGAAAGTGGCCGTCCGCTTTCCAGCGTGTAAAGATATAACCTACTTGAGAAAAGAAACCGATGACGGTAATCACAAATCCTGCTATTCCAAGTCCTTTACCATCGGTCTGTTCACCGTTCTTTTTGAACTTTTTTCCCGCCACGCTAATCGTAAAGACAATCGTTCCAAAAATATACAAGATAAAGGCAATAAGTAATAACATACTGCTTATTTCCACCATGCTCATGAATGTTTCCTCCTCTCTTCTGTCACTACCTTTTGTTCAAGCTGATCAACAGGTTCAGGAATGCCTAAGCTATCTGTCAGATAGGCAATATCCTTTTTAATGCCATGCCAATTCTTATTGGTATGAGCGGATAACCACAATTCTCCATTTATCTTTCGAAGCCAAATGCGACGGTGCTGCCAGTACATGCCCTGAACCACGCCAAGAAGAAAGATCATTGCACCGACAAAGAAGATCCATACCGTAAAATCACGTTTAACAATCAACCCTGACACATTGCGTGTATCGAGCCCAGCAAACGTCAATTTATACTGATTATCCTTAGAGATCGCTTGATTGGTTTTAATGGCAACAAAGCTTGTTTCCCCCTTCGGCTTATCGGGGGTGGTAACATCAAAAATAAAAGCGGGGTTATTAGGCGTATCTGATTTTGTTGCAGGATCGCCATTATCATCAAAGTAAAAGTCCGGGAAATAATAGGTTAATTTTACTTTATAGCCATGCCCTAAATCATAGTTCTCTTTTGGATTATATAAGTTAACACTTAATTTTCCGAAAGTTTTCTTTTCGCTCTGATCCGTCAAAGTAAAATTCATCTTATATAATTCATTTAACCGATAGTCCGCTTGAAAGACTTGATAGCCAGCAAATTCTAGCGGGCTGTTCACCTTGATTTGATCATCTCGTAGTTTTTTTAGCTTAGGTGTTGCCCCTAATACCGATTGCCCCTCTGGCTTGAAAAGCGTCACATCCGATTGATAGCTTTTGACGATGGAACCATTTTCTTTTATTGCTTGTTTATACTGGGGGTCTTGCTTGTTATAGGTTGTGAGGATAAACTTATGATTGGTAATATAATATTCATTGTGTGTCCCCGGAAGCGCCTTTGTTTCCCCTTCGCGAATCCACATAGTTTCATTAACATACATTCCCGGAATAAAACGGAGCACTGCTGCAATGAGGACCACCATGAGCCCAATATGATTCACATAAGGTCCCCAACGGGAAAAACGCCCTTTTTCAGCTAACAAAGCGCCTTTTTCTCTAGAAACTTTATATTTCTTTTCTTTTAATGCCTGCTCAGCCTTTTGGAGCTGCTCCTCACCCTTTGTCGTTGGGGTTGTCCCAAAGAGACGCTGTTTCTTCATAAAGCGTTCATGTCGGGTGACTTTTTGATTTTTTAAAGCTCTATGTAGAGGAAAAAAGCGATCAAGACTAGCGACAACAATTGAAGCCCCTAGTAAGCCTATTAAAATAATAAACCACCAAGATTTATAGAGATTATCAAAGCCGAGAGTTTTATAGATTTGCCCTAATACGCCATATTGATCCTTATAAAAGGTATCCGGATCGGCACCCGCAGGTATGTAAATATTCTGTGGAAAGATCGTTCCAATCGCAATAGCGATGAGGACGAGAATAATCAGGGTAACGCCCACCTTCACAGATGACAAGTAATTCCATATTTTATCAATTGCGGTGCGATTATACGTTTGAGAGCGCCGAGCACTTCCCTCATAACGCATATTAAGCAATTGCTTAGGATTGTCTTCTTGGAGGGGTTTTCCGCAGGCTTCGCATAGGATTGTTCCTTCGGGATTTTTATGTCCGCACTCACATATGATTTCCTGACTCATGCTTAACACCTCTTTTATTTACGGACGAATCTCTTTCAGCTTTTTCATCACTGTAGACTTGCCATCCATGTATCCTTGAACGATATCAACAACTTTGCCCTTTGAATCAATGAGATATGTTGTTGGGATGCCCCGAATCCCATAAAGATCCTGACCGACTTTTTTGTGATCAAGCCAAACGGGGAAATCCAAATGATACGTATCCTTAAAATGCTTCACAATGCTTTTGGATTCATCCACGTTCACGGATAAAATCACTACATTATCGTTGGATTGAAGGGTGTGATAAGCCTTATTAATAAAAGGCATCTCCTCCTTGCAAGGGTCGCAATCCGATTGCCAAAAGTTAAGCATAACCCCTTTCCCCTCTAATGAACTCAGTGTCATTTCTCTGCCATTTAAATTTTGCACCGTGAAATCAGGCGCCGTATCTCCTACATGCACGACACTTGTTTTAAAAAACATACGGTAGCCCGTGTACCCGAGCGCTATTAGAATAATCAGAATGATAAAAGCATTAATAAAAAAGCGCTTTCTCTTTTGTGACATATAAGACACCCCAAAGAAAAAAGTCTCACTTCTACTATAGCGTGAAAAAAACCGCACGGCAGGCGGTTTTGTGACGGTTATGTGACAGTGGCATCTCTGAGTCGTTTCACCTCATGAGGTTTGAGCTGTCTGTAGTCACCAGGCTGCATCGCACGCACGGTTAAAAAAGCGTAGCGCTCCCGTTTAAGCTTTAGGACTTTATGGCCCACAGCCTCGAGCATCCGTCTGACCTGACGATTCCTTCCTTCATGTATCGTAAGGGAAATAATCGCCGTATTTTTTTGCCGATCAGAAGAAATAAGGGTTGCAACAGCAGGTGCTGTTTTACCATCTTCTAATCTAACCCCTCTTTCCAAGGCCCGCAGTGTTTGCTTCGTTGGGATGCCCGCTACTTTAACAATGTATTCCTTATCTACATTATACCGCGGATGCATCAGCATATTAGCAAACTCCCCATCATTTGTTAACAGTAAGACACCAGATGTATCATAGTCCAGACGACCTATGGGAAAAATACGTTCATTCACATTATGAAAAAAATCGGTCACAACTTTACGACCCTTGTCATCACTTACCGCCGAAATGACTCCTGTTGGCTTATAAAACAAAAAATAAACGGGTTCTTCCCGTTCGATGGGAATATTATTCACTTCAATTTTATCATGGGGCGAGACCTTTGTCCCTAGCTCAGTGACTACGCTCCCATTCACTTTAACCTTACCTTCTTGAATCAAAGCTTCAGCTTTCCTGCGAGAAGTCACTCCCGCTTGAGCAATTATCTTTTGGAGCCTTTCCATACTTTCACCTCATTTCTCATCATACCCTTACTCATCATTTTTAACAAGTAAAGGCGTGAGAAAATGGCTGTTGGGGGGACTTGCTAGCGAAGAGACTTATTGAAGAAAAGAAAAGCGGAACAAGTCGTTTTAGAAAATTTGGCTTATCGCAAGCCTTAGAAGGCGAAGCCAAAGTGACACTTATACTATCTTCCTCTGAGAGCGTCAGCGAAATTATAAATTCTAGTAGTATAAAAAACGTGGGAATCACCCTTTTCATTTCTTACCCACTATTAGCCATACATTAACGTCACAATAACAATCGCTGCTACAATACCGACAAAGTCGGCTAAAAAACCCACCTTTAACGAGTCCCCAACATTTTTAATACCAATTGCACCGAAATAAACTGTCACGATGTAGAGAGTTGTATCTGTTGCTCCTTGAAGTGTTGAGGAGAGCATGCCAATAAATGAATCAGGCCCTTCATTTTTTAAAATATCACTCATCATCCCTAAAGCACCGTTCCCAGATAAGGGACGAATTAAGGCTTGAGGAACAATTTCCGCTGGAACACCGACCAATGAGAGCAAAGGACGCAGCATGTCAATAAGCGCATCCAATGCACCAGAGGCCCGAAACACACCGATCGAAACGAGCATGCCAACCAAATAAGGGATGATGGATATCGCGATATGAAAGCCTTCCTTTCCCCCCTCGACAAAGGTTTCATAGGTGGGGACGCGTTTCCATGTTCCGTAAACTAAAACGATGCCAATGATAATTGGAATAAACCAAATGGATAGAGTTGAGATGACTTCCACGGTTCTCCCCCCCAACAGTTATTTATACTTGTTCTTCTTTTGACGACGATGATAAAAATAGCGATCGATGAGAAGTGCAGCCACTGTTGTCGCTGTCGTAGCGATTAACGTTGTGCCAACAATATCGGTTGGATGAGCGGAGCCATACTTCATACGGATCGCTATGACGGTCGTTGGAATGAGCGTTAAGCTTGACGTATTCAAAGCCAATAGCGTGATCATCGAACGACTCGCTTCTGGGCGATTGTGATTAAGCTTTTTTAACTGCTCCATCGCTTTAATCCCCATGGGCGTCGCCGCATTGCCTAGCCCAAACAGATTGGCTATGGTATTGGAAAGGATGTAGCCCATCGCTGGATGATTTTCTGGCACCTCTGGAAAGAGTTTTTTTAAAAGCGGTTTAAAGCCCATGGCCAATTTATTGAGCAAACCAGCAACCTCGGCAATTTTCATGATCCCTAACCAAAAGACTAAAATGAAAATCAAACCAAAACAAAGGGTGACCCCCTCCTTGGCATATTTAAAAATAGCTTCATTCACTTCCTCCATATGTCCGGTGATTGCCGCATAGACAAGTCCGATGACGAACATCCCCACCCAAATATAATTAATCATGATCTGGCTCCAGCATATGACCGATGATCACTTGGACAAGGGACCAAAAGCCCTTTTTCTCTTTCTCCGCCTGCTTATAAAACACTGGAACATCTGCAAGGGTTTCACCTTCGACGCTTACTTTTAATCGGCCAGCAATCTTTGGAGGCTTCTGAAATTCCTGGCCTTGCTTTGGCTTGTAAAGCATCAGTTGTGTTGTCAGATGCTTTTTTTCTTCAGTAGTCAAAGGCAGGACGATATCACGATGGAGAAAAACTGCTCCCTTATAGTAGGTCTTTTTGACACCATTTAACTTGCCTTCATGCATGACCTTGACCATATTAAAATGATTAAATCCCCAATTAAAGAGGGTGCGATGATCGTTCCAATCATCACCATCATTAAGCGTTACGACAATAAAATCCTTATCATCCTTTGTTGCGGTAGATATAAGTGTTCTCCCTGTCTTTTTGGTATAGCCTGTCTTCCCGCCTGTTGAATAGTCGTAGTTAAATAATAGCTTGTTTTTATTTTTCCAATGCCGATCCCACTTTTCTCCTTCCTGAGGAGTATTATAAAACTTCGTCTTAAACATTTTTTGAAACGTTTTATTCTGCATCGCATATTTTGTTAATAGCGCCATGTCATAAGCTGTGGAACGATGCCGCTCGTCGTCTAAACCATGTGGATTGGCAAAAGTTGTATCTAACATACCAAGCTCTTTGGCCTTCTTATTCATTTGATAAACGAATCCCCCAGTGCTACCGCTTACTGCCTCAGCAATCGCAATCGCCGCATCATTGCCCGAACGCATCAATAATCCATAAACCAAATCCTTCAGCTTGACTTTTTCCCCCCTTTTCAGATAAAGTGAGGACCCCTCTGTACCATAGGCATTATCGCTAATGGTTACTGTTTTATTCAGCTTACCCGATTCAATCGCAAGTATCGCCGTCATCACTTTTGTTATGCTGGCAATCCTCATTTTTTTATGTATGTCTTTTCCAAAAAGCACCCGTCCTGTCGCCTCATCCATTAGAACAGCTGACTGAGCCGAAACGTGTACCCGATTTGCAATCATGGGCTTTGCTTCTACTTTATTAAAATTACACGTTAAAAAGATTAATAGTAAAATTGTGGCTACCAACGTGAATCTTCTTGTGATCACCAAGGTGTCATCCCATCCCTTAATCTATTTTTGTACAAGTTTATGCGAGAAAAAGGTGAATATGATTTTATTGTGCTAAAGGAAAAATCAACACTTAGCCGTACAGATAGACGCTCATGCGCTTGTATAGTTAAGGTGGTTTTTCAAATCACACATTAAGATAGCCACCAAAACTCGAGAAAAAGCCAAAACCCAAACTTGTAAGAGCTTCCACAAAGTTATTAATCTGACATTATGAGAAAAAATGGGCAAAAGCATGAACATGCCCGGTCCTTGTCTAGCTATAAAGGCATCATCAGATATGGAAGAGGCTTCATGGAAAGGTCAAGCGGATTGGAGCGGAAGGCGCGAGATTCGGAATACTCTAAAATCGTGTGTTTCTCGAGCGCTGCTGACTCATGATGCAATACGAGAGTCCAACGGGAAGTGGGAGATCGGTAAGCCTCCTCAGGCGCGAGGTGGCTTACCACTCCCCCGCGAAAACCGAGCGGCCTGGAGCGGAATCGCGCACCGGTCTCGTGACCAGAAATTTTATACTTTCTGATCTTTGAACAAAAACCGTAGGCATTTTAACAAATACGTGGCACAACGCAACAAAAGCCATAGGCATTTAACAAATGCCTCAGCAAAAATAACAAATAAAACGCGAAGTGAACAAATAGCGAGCAAATCCGGGGTTCAAGTTTCCGAATCCAGAGCTGAGCGTAACAAAAAGCATTACAACTTAACGAAAGACCAGCCCCTTTTAACGAAAGTCTCGACTAGATTAACAAATAATGCTTGAAGTTTCCGAATAGAGAACGAATCCCCGGTGTAAGTTTCCGAATCAGAGTCTGCGTGCAACAAAAGGCTGAGGCAAGTTAACAAAAGCCAGTTTCAAAGGAACAAAAGTCCTGCCCTGTTAACAAAAGCCTCGGGCGAAATAACAAATAAAACATGAAGTTTCCGAAAAGAGAACAAAACCGCGGGACAGGCTTCCGAATCCAGGGGTGGGCGTAACAAAAAGCTGAGGTAAAATAACAAATTCTCCCTCAATGAAACAGAAGATGTAGACCTTTTAACACATGCCATTAGCTTATCCCTAAAAGGTAGCAACGAAAAGTTATACCTAGACTATTCATAGAAGTTCCCAAAACACAGTAAAAAGGCTTATCTATCAAGTGATTTATTCTGAATTTCAACGCATCAACTAAATGAAAAAATCCGTTTCTGATAAGGTTAAATCACCACAAAATAACCACCGGAAAGGATTCTTATAATGGCTCCTTTACCGCAAATAACGCTTGATTTCAATCGTAGAATTAAATTGTCAAATGATAGAGGTTCACTCTCCTCTGATACCGGCGAGTTCTTATTTCGAGAATTTGACGAAAAAATTGGTTTTTCACAAACTCTGATTCAGCATCTGAAGTTAAATTCGGTGTTTTACGTCATTCGATTGAAGTCCAACGCCATTTTATAAGGTCTCGCAAAAGAGCTACCCTAACTCAATGCCATCCGATGTATCAAAGACGGAAATGCATTATGAAGAGATGGACTATCAAGCGTGGGCTAAACCGCGAAAGGTGATTGTCCAATCCGTTCGGCCGGCTGGAGGAGAATTGTTTTTCACCCATTCTTTCTTTCTGACAAACTTGTTTGATGCTTTTTCACCAAAGGCTATCGTCCGCGCTTATCAGAAAAGAGGAAAGATGGAAAATTACATCAAGGAAGCAAGAATGGTTTTAACTTTGATAGAATGTGCAGCCATTCCTTCCAAGGTAATGAGGTAAGAATGATGCTTAAGCCTGCTGGCATACAACTTGACGAACTGGCTTCGTACACTTTGCTTTCCAGAGGGACAAAAGAATATGCCAATCCAAACAATACGTACAAAGATCATTAAAGTGGCCAGCAAATGAGTAAAGTCAGGGCGATCTTTGTACTTCAAATGTTCTTCCAGTTTCTTGTATCAAACATTTTTTTGGGACATACTACAGCGCATTTAAAGGCTAAAAATCGAGTGATTGGAGCGTATGGCACGAGACTCCTACGGGAACAGCACGCGTCCGAAGACCCCGCAGGAAGTGTCTTTCTTCCGAGGAGGCTGAGGCCGTGCCCGTGGAAAGCGAGTGCCAGGAGCGGAAATCACCTGCCAATACCATGCCTAAACTTCAGAAGGCTAATAACCTACAAATCTTTAGAAGACCTTTTTAAAATTATTTTAGGCCCCAAAGGAGCAGTATGCCCAAAAACAGGTCATTTTGTGGAGAGTGACCGTTTTAATTCCTCAATCGGAGACAATTCCAACATAATTTCCATAAAAGTGGCATGGGAAATTTAGCTTTGATCCCAGATCTCGTTTTCTCCCGAAGTATGAATAAATCAGGTTATATTTTCTTATTTTAAAAAAAGAGGTCATCCACAGAACAAGTGTCTGAGGTGACCTCTCTATCATATTGGCATTGCAAGACTAAATATCCATAACGGTTTGTTGAAAACGTGAATAGAACAAATCAGCCTCACTGTCTTGAAGGGCTTCTGGATCTTCTGGCATTGGTGGCAATTCCTCGATTGATTTCAAACCAAAGTGTGATAAAAACGAAGCCGTCACACCATATAAGATCGCCCGTCCTGTCCCCTCAGCACGCCCCACTTCTTTAATCAATCCCTTTGCAACAAGATTATGTATGGCCTTTTCGGACTTAACGCCACGTACTTCTTCCACCTCAGCACGGGATACGGGTTGCTTATAGGCGATAACAGCAAGGGTCTCCAAGGCCGCTTGAGTTAAAGAAGCTGGTTTAGGAGCGTCTACCAATCTTTCTATGTATGGAGATAATTCAGGCTTTGTAATCAGTTGATACCCACCAGCGATTTCCGCAAGCGTCAATCCTCTGCCCGAATCCAATAGCTCTCTTTTATAGCGTTCTATGACCTCAAGCGCTTCATCTGTTGTGCAGTCAAGCACTTGAGTGATCTGCTCTAAGGTGAGGCCTTCTTCTCCTGTAACATACAATAAGGCTTCAAGTATGGGGAGCTTCTTCTTCATATTCAAGGGACTCCGCTCCTTCCAATAAAGTGATCAAAATGCTTGAGAAATTTTCATCTTGATGACATAAAACAGCTTTATTTTTCATTAATTCAAGAAGTGCCAAAAACGTCACAACAATATGTGTTGGATTTGGATAGGAGAACAGAGAATCAAAGGTCTGGACTTTCCCAAGCTTTTTGAGCTCGCTAACGATCTCTTGCATGCGTGCGCCAATTGGCAAGGTTTGCCGTTCAATTTTTGTATTTAAAGGCTCATTAATACGGTGCCGCACCAATAAATGCTTAAACGCCGAGAGCATATCATAGAGTGATACATTAGCAATCTGAACTTCTTCCACCGTCTCACTTTTATAGGCTGATAGATCATGGGGGGGCTTCGCATACACTTGACTTTGCTGTTGTTCTCTATCTTTTAAGAAATCAGCGGCCTGCTTGTATTGGCGATATTCAATAAGACGTCTGACAAGTTCCTCTCTAGGATCTTCTTCCTCCTCAAAATCAGCTAAATCTTCGTCTAAGATTTCCTGTTTCGGAAGGAGCATCCGACTTTTCATTTCTATAAGGGTTGCAGCCATAACTAAATATTCACTTGCCACATCGAGCTCGAGAACCTGCATGGTGTGGATAAAATCCAAGTATTGTTCCGTAATGGCTGCCACTGGAATATCATAAATGTCAATTTCTAATGTCTTAATGAGATGCAATAAAAGATCTAATGGTCCTTCAAATGCATCAATTTTTATTTTATACTCCAATCGTTTCGCCCACCTTAAAAGAAAACATCGCTATGCGTCAGCCCTAGAACCCTTGGCATCATTTACGTTCTAATTCCACCATAACCTATTATATCATAAGCCTAAAAAACTCATTCATTTCACCAATAGATTGAAATAAACTCTAATCCAACAATTGCTGCAAGTGGAACAACCTCTACCTTGCTTGTATGCGATAGCGTTAGGTTTGTCACAGTTTTTTCATGCCCTTCTTCATTTTCTATCGGACATAAATACAGATAATTATAGTCTGTTTTAATGACAATTCCTTGATAAATGGCACCATCTGCCGTTTCAAGTTTGACCGTATCACCAATTGATTTTGTCAATATGGTATAGCAGTATTCACGGGACATGCTCCCACTCTCCCCCTCACATAGTCCTTCTATATCAGCCTATGCAGCGGAAGGGGCTGAGGCATAGACAGCTGTCCCATATCCATTGCAAAAAAATATGAGATAAACTTAGCTCATCGTTAAATCCTAATGTATAGCGCCCTCTATATTTTCTTAAGGTCTAATGACATAGGGGCAATCCCCAATGTCTGCCCGACGACATATTTTAACTCTTTGATCACAGAGAATGAAAAAGCCGATTCACTCTTCATCAGCGATCGGCTTAAGACATTTTTCATAAAATTGTTTCGTCTGTTCTGAAGGCACAATCTGGTACTTTGAACCTATCATCTCTTGTAGCGCTTTAACCATTCTGCGCCCTACTCCTTGGTTTCTGTGGGAAGGATTGACGCTGAGATGGCGTAACTCTGCTTTATCACCGACAATTTCTATTCCAATGATACCGATAATGTCTTCTTCTTTCCAAAGGAAAAGCTGCCAATTCTCCTCTTCTTCATAAAGCCTGATGGTATTCAATAAAGATTTTAGCTCTTTTTCCGAAGGGACAAATGATAGAAGACCCATGGCAATTTTTTCGTAAGATCGTTTATAACGAATTAACATTATTAAACTCCTTAATCATCTGGCTTGTTACTTCTTAGTTTTTCTAATTTTACCCGCCTTTATACCTACATAAAGAACAAGAAGCAAGGAAATCTTCCATAAACCAGTAAAACTTCAAGATTATTAAAACATCTTATCTCTCTATTACCATTATTATACCCTTTTTTTCTCAAGCTGTGCACAACACTATTCAAAATACCGCATCAAAAGAAAAGAGTCAAATGTAAATATAAGGAATCGCCTATACTCTTACTTTACCGTCGTCTGAAAAGCAAGATCATACTGTAACAAATCCTCATAAGTTTCTCGTTTGATCACGAGCTGTTCTTGCCCTTCCTCAACAAAAACAACAGCAGGCCTTGGCAAACGATTATAATTATTTGCCATCGAATACCCATAGGCTCCTGTACAAAAAACCGCAAGAATATCTCCTGCTTGGGCTGTCGGCAACGCGATGTCTTGGATTAAGATATCCCCTGATTCACAGCACTTACCAGCGATCGCTACCTGCTCTTCGGAAGCATCAGAAGCACGATTAGCTAAAAGCGCCTCATACTCCGCTTGATATAATGCCGGACGCAAATTATCGCTCATCCCACCATCTACAGAAATATACTTACGAATATTTGGAATGCTCTTGTGTGTACCTACACTGTATAACGTTGTCCCTGCTTCTCCCACAATAGAGCGCCCTGGTTCAATCCATATCTCTGGTACCTCAAGTTGGTTAGCTGAACATTCCGCCATAATGGTTTCAACAATAGAACCGATAAAGGCAGAAATGGAAATGGGCTGATCTTTTTTCGTATAAGAAATTCCAAACCCACCTCCAATATTTAAAATTTCCGGTTCAAAACCGAGTTCGTCCTTCCAAGCAGCCATGTGCTCAACAATCCTCTTTACAGCATGTGTAAAGCCCTCAGCTTCAAAGATTTGCGAACCGATATGACTATGGACACCTGTAAGCTTAAGTGATGGCGCATTTAACGCATACTTAATCGCTTCTTTTACTTCACCATTCATTAAATCAAACCCGAATTTCGAATCTTCTTGGCCTGTCATAATATACTCGTGTGTATGCGCTTCAACCCCTGGAGTCATGCGCAACATGATACAGACCGTTTGATTGCGTGCCTCTGCCAATGTCTTTACCATTTGTAATTCTATAAAATTGTCAACAATAATGGCTCCGATCTTTTTATCAATAGCAAGCAATAATTCATCTTCAGATTTGTTATTCCCATGAAAATGAATATTTTTGGGATCATAGCCCGCAACAAGCGCCGTGTATAACTCTCCTCCAGATACGACATCTAAAGCAAGACCAAGCTCTTCCGCTAATTGTACCATAGCTACGGATGAAAAGGCTTTACTTGCATAAGCGACTTTAAACGCCACTGGATAGGGGCGGAATGCTTCTTTAAAGGCAAGACTTCGCTTCCGAATATCCGCAACATCATAAACATATAAAGGGGTTCCATATTTTTTTGCGAGTTCCGTTGTATCTACCCCGCCAATGACGAGATGATTGTTTTCATTAATTGTCTGTGTTCCACGCATGGCTTCTCTCTACTCCTAACCCTTAAAGTCGGACTTCATTAAACCCTGGCGTTCGTCATGTGGCAAACGCCCCTAAACTTTTATACCAAGTAAGATGAAAAAGGCTTATAACCTCAGAGGACATAAGCCTTTCTACTTCCTTTTTTCTCAAGAAATAAAATTATGATTTATTGTACCAATGAAATAAAGAGTTGTAAACTATTTTAAAAGCAGTTCGTTTATTTAGGATTCGGTTGTCTCGTGCGGTTCATTGGCTTAACAATGCTTGGACGTACCGTCGAGAAGGGGATGGATGTGCGTATTAGGACATTAAACATGCCCTTGGGATTGAATGGAATAAAAGGCCAGAGAAATGGGGTGTTTAAATTTTTCACTCGTGCCAAATACACAATCAAGAGCGTCATGCCAACCATGAACCCAGGCACGCCAAATATGCCAACCAATATAATTAAAACAATTCGAATAATCTTATTGGCTTCACTCAGCTCATAGCTGGGTGTCGCAAAGGCACCGATGGCAGAAATAGAGGTATATAGGATGACCTCTGGGATGAACACACCAACTTGTACAGCAATTTGGCCAATTAACACTGCCGCAATCAAGCCGAGCGCTGTCGATAAAGAAGTGGGCGTATGCACAGCCGCCATGCGTATAATTTCAATCCCTACTTCCGCCATCAGAATCTGCATAATAATAGGTAAATGGTACTTATTATTGTGTGGTCCGAGAAATTCTAACCAATTGGGAAGAATGTCTGTATTCATAACTAAAACTAACCATAAGGGAACTAAAAATATCGAGAGTAAAATAGCAATGAAACGGCTCCAGCGTAAAAACCCGCCCACTACAGGTGTTTGCCGATATTCTTCGGCATGTTGGACATGATGAAAGAACGTCGTTGGGAAAATAACAATACTGGGAGAGGTATCACAAACCATTAGTACATGTCCTTCAAGGATATGTGCTGCTGCAACATCTGGTCGTTCCGTATAGCGGACAAGTGGATAAGGATTAAATCCTTGTTTAACAATGAATTCCTCCAGGCTTTTATCTGCCATCGGAATGCCATCCACTTCAATTTTATTAATTTCCTTTTTCAATGCTTTGATTAAACCAGGGTTCGCGGTGTCTTTTAAATAGACTAAAGAAACATCTGTTTTGGAACGCTCTCCTACTCTTAACATCTCCGAACGAAAACGCTCATCACGAATTCTCCGGCGAATCAATCCGACATTTTCGATAATATTTTCGGTAAAGCCATCCTTTGACCCTCTAACCACGCGCTCAATATCAGGTTCTTCCGGCTGCCGCCCAGGATAATGGCGCGTGTCGATAACAAGACCAATCGGCTGTCCATCAATAAAGATGACAATCAATCCCGAAAGCATGTTATCAACCGCTTCATCTAACGTCTTAATTTCTTTTACTTGTTCATGCGCGAGATGATTTTTAATCGCCTCTTTAATATCGATTCCTGATTTATGAAGGTTAACAAGACGCAATAATTCTCGGAGGAGCTCAATGACACTTAATGTATCGACCAAGGAATTACAATAAGCGACACCGATTTCTTGTCCGAGAATCTTCATCTCACGAATGCCGACATCAAAGCTCGTGCCAATGCCAATGCGTTCCTCTAAGTAGCTTTTATTATCCTTTAATCTCTTTTTGATCTGTTCATCATTCTTCTGATCCGTTTTTTGGACCACTAAAACCACTCCTTTCCAAAATCAGCTGGATGGCTGCTTTGGTGATTGGTGAGCCTTGGCTCGCTGCATCAACGCCATACATTTTACCGATATCTCCAACGCCAACGATCAGGGGAAGGTGTAAACGATCTAATATATAGACCGTATCACCTGCAATGCGTCCGATTTCTAAATCTGGTACGCCATTTTTATCTACCCCGTAAGGCGTTAGCTCCCCATTTTGATCAACACTCACATCTACTCTCGTCCACTCTTGATAGCTACTATGAGAAGCCACAGCGACAGCACCTAACGGGATAATGTCAGGATGATGTGTAACATATTCCATCGCCTGCTCTCCTGGCCCCTTTCCATTGAAGCCACAATCATCGAACATTACCACCACTGGATCATGAGGGGTTTGCTTGATTAAGGTCACAAGCTCTTCTCCAGTTAATGGAGTGGGATTGCCAGCCGAGCGTGAAATGCAGCGATAGCCCAAATCTTTAGCTGCTTGTTCAACAGCCTCGCATGCATATTTATCGCCATCGGTGACGAGAATGACATGACGAACCACTGGGATCATCCTTTCGGTTTAAAAATTAACGCGACGATAAAACCAAATAAAATAGCAGAGGTGATCCCCGCAGAAGTTAATGTAAAAGTTCCCATCGCGAGACCAATATAGCCATGTTGGTTAGCCTCTGCCATTGCTCCGTGTAATAAAGAATGTCCAAAGCTGGTAATGGGGACAGTGGCTCCCGCACCAGCAAATTTGATCAATTTATCATAAAGGCCAAAGGAATCTAAGAAAGCACCTATGACAACAAGTGAAACGATGACATGAGCGGGGGTTAATTTAAACAGATCCAACATGAGTTGGCCAATGACACATATGAGCCCGCCAATAACAAATGCCCATAGAAATTCCATTTCATTCGCCTCCTATCGATTCTAGGACTACAGCATGAGCGATACAAGGAATCGATTCTTTTTGTTGGATGATAATCGGGTTATGTAAACAACCTGTCGCGACAACCAACACGCGTTTAAGCTTTCCTCGTTTTAATTGATTTGCAACGTAACTGTACGTTACAACGGCAGAGCACGCTGCACCGCTTCCTCCCGCAAACACGGGTTGGTTCGGGCTATATATCATCAAACCACAGTCTTGATGCACACCGTTAATATCAATGCCTCTGTCCCACATGATCTCACGTAAAATCGGACTGCCGACGCTGGATAGATCTCCTGTCAAAATCATGTCATAATCACTTGGTTCTCTTCCTGTGTCTTCAAGGTGATGGGTAATGGTGTCAGCCGCAGCTGGAGCCATTGCTGAACCCATATCATTTACATCCTTAATCCCCCAATCTATCACGCGCCCCACCGTTGCTTCTGTAATCCGAATCGGACTCTCCTTCTTACTGACTAAAGAGGCTCCCGCACCCGTAACAGTAAAAGTAGCTGTTTTCGGCCTGGGGCCACCATATTCTGTAGGGTAACGAAATTGCCGTTCTGCTGTCGCATTATGGCTGCTCACCGCAGTTAATACAGAGTCGGCAAAGCCACTATCAACAAATTGTGCTGCTAACGCTAAGGTTTGCATGGATGTTGAACAGGCGCCAAACATTCCTAAATGAGGGATTTGATGTTCCTTTGCAATGCTATTTGCCGTAACGACTTGATTCAATAAATCACCTGCCATAAAAAAATCCACATCCTCAGGTTTTTTATTGACATTTTTTAAGCAAATATCAACAGCTTCTCTCATCAGCGTCCGTTCGGCAGCTTCCCAGTTTTTTTCACCACAATGTAATTTATCGTAAGTTTTATCGATCTCCGTGCCGATAGGCCCTTGTTTTTCAAGAGGACCTGCTGTTGTACCTGTTGATGCTAAATAAACAGCATTGGAAAATCGCCATGACTGCTTGCCTAATTTCATGCTTTGCACCCTCCTACCCAAGCAAGTTATTAATCGTCAATCTAATGATGCCAAAGACCGCTGCAGATACGACGCCAAAAACAATAACTGCACCAGCAAGCTTAAATAAATTTGTAGCAATACCGAGGACTACGCCTTCACTCTTGTGTTCCAAGGCAGCGCTGGTGATAGAATTGGCAAATCCTGTAACTGGAACGAGGGTGCCTGCCCCTGCAAACTGCCCGAACTTATCATAAACACCAAAGCCCGTGAGAAGCGATGAGATGAGAATCAGCGTTGCTACAGTCGGATTGCCAACAGTGTTTTGATTAAAATCGGTAAACGCAAGATAAAACTTTTCAATGCATTCTCCAATCAAACAAATAAATCCACCGACTATAAAAGCCTTTAAACAACTTACAAAGTAATTCGTTTTAGGATGAAAAGCTTTAATATTTTTTTTATATTGTTTTGGATCATTGATTGACCCCATATCAAGCACCTCATTTCTTCACTTTACTTTTTAATTATCGATAAACAATGACCAATGAAAAAGGGAACCAAACACCTTGCCCAGTACAATGGCCATCAGTAGCAATAAGATTTGCTCATGAATGCCAATTCTTTTTGCTAAAATTGGCAGGACATTGAGCACCTCTGTTAAAGCTGCCGCTAAAAGCCCAACAAAAAGTCCTGCTCCAACACCGATCGGAATCAGCAAAAAATGGGATAAGTCAAAATGGATGTTGCGTAAGCCAACCCATGTTCCAAATACAACACTGAATACGACGCTCCATTCATATTCTCTGATAAATTGGTGCGTTTTAGTCAATTGCGACAGCCTTGGAATAATACCAAGTACTGAAAGAAAGGCAACAAAGCCACATCCGACAGACAAGCCTCCAGAAAGCCCGATGATAATCAAAAGAATATTACTCATTACCATGTTCTTTTGACTCACTCTTCTGTTTTTCATGGAAAAGGATATAGCGATCCAAATCCTGCTCATAATTAAACATTTCCACTTCTAAGGGACTCGGCTCCTCATTAAATCGCTTTTTGAAAATGTGATTAAAAAACAGGATCATGCCAATACCAATGCCAATGGAATAGGGAATCTGCAGGATCAAAGGCTTATCATTCACCTTGCCAGTTACCATTGTGTAAATTTTACGGTGTACCTCAGGCATAGCAACATCCTCATGAAAATTCATGATTGTTAAACCCGATCCAATAAACAAAAGAATCCAAACGAGCAAAAATAATACCCTTTTAAATTTTTGTTTTTTCATCGTTACGACAATAATGGTTTGTGAAGGACCAATTGTCTGGATATCCGATGTCGGATAAAGCTGATTGATTTCTCTAATAAGATCCATGGCGTCGATGACTACAAATGTATTGTCCTCAGGTTTAATGCGATGGACACAAGTCGTTTCGATTCTCTCCTTCATCTCGCTTGGAGCAATCACTTGTGCGAGCTCCTTAACATTAATCGCTTGACCAACTGTTCCAGATATCTTGTGGCGAAGTCGAATATAAATCGTATGTGTTTGTGATGCCATCACCATCTCCCCCTTACTGAATAGTATGGATTGCAAAGAATAACACCATTCTTTACCGATGTGATATCCATAACTTACCTACATTCCCAGGTGCCAATAAAGAAAGTGCTTTGCTTGGTGCTCATGTCGTGATCATAAAGCCATCACACATGAAGGAGACATCACAAGCCATAACTGACAATAATTTAAAGCCAACACTCACACTTTCTTCCTTAGAAAGCGCAGCGAAAAGCTATAAGTGCTAATAACAGAAAAAACCGGAAAAGCGCATAGAAAATTTTTGTAAGGAAAGCAAGCGTTCTAGAGCGGAATCGCGCACCGTCCTCATGACCAAAATTTTATACTTTCTTTTCTGTGAACAAATCTGCGAGGCAGGCTTCCGAATTCAGGGTGTGGGCGTGGCAAAAGACAGACGTAAGAGAACAAATACCAGTTTCAGCGCAACAAAAGCCCTAGGCATCTTAACAAATGCCTCAGCCCAAATAACAAATAATGCGCGAAATGAACAAATAGAGAGCAAAACCACGGGGCACGTTTCCGAATCCAGGGGTGAGCGTAACAAAAGCGCATTTCAACTTAACAAAAGGCCAGTTCCTTTTAACAAAAACCTCGACCAAATTAACAAATAAAGCTTGAAGTTTCCGAATAGAGAACAAATCCACGGGGCATGTTTCCGAATCCAAGGGTGAGCGTAACAAAAGCGCATTTCAACTTAACAAAAGGCTAGTTCCTTTTAACAAAAACCTCGACCAAATTAACAAATAAAGCTTGAAGTTTCCGAATAGAGAGCAAAACCACGAGGCATGTTTCCGAATCCAAGGATAAGCGTAACAAAAGGCTGAGTTAAAATAACAAATTCTATCTCAAAGAAACAAAAGATGTAGGCTTCGGTGAACAAATTCCGTTAGCTTATCCTTAAGAATTAACACCCAAAATTTTATACTTCCTTATTATTCAAAAAAAAGGGTCAGATGGCTAATCCGCCATCTGACTCTTAATATCCGTCAATATTTTCTTTTCTAGTCGTGACACCTGCACTTGTGATATCCCCAATCTTTCAGCTACTTCTGATTGGGTTTGATCCTTAAAATATCGGAGATAAACGATGAGGCGCTCGCGTTCCTGTAAATGTTTAACCGCCTCTCGAAGGGCAATCTTATCAAACCATTTCCCTTCATCATTATCGGAGATCTGATCCAATAATGTAATAGGATCACCATCATTTTCATAGACTGTTTCGTGAATCGATGACGGCGAGCGAATGGCTTCTTGAGACATGATCACTTCTTCTGTAGATATCCCAAGTGAGTCAGCCAGCTCATTAACAGTGGGATTACGCCCCATTTTTTTGGAAAGCGCATCGCGTTTTTTACGCACTTTGTTTCCCATTTCCTTCAATGAACGACTGACCTTAATCGTCCCATCATCGCGAATAAAGCGTTGAATTTCGCCAATGATCATCGGAACTGCGTAAGTGGAAAATTTCACATCATAAGATAGATCAAATTTATCCACCGACTTCAAAAGACCTATACAACCAATTTGGAATAAATCATCTGCCTCATAGCCACGATTCATAAAGCGTTGGACAACAGACCATACCAAACGCATATTTTTTTGAACAATGAGGTCACGTGACTCCTTGTCACCTTCCTGACTTTTCTTAATCAATTCCTTTACTTCGGCATCGTCTAAGAGAGGTTCTTTTGCGTCCTGCTTAACTTTGACATCCATGGGCATGTCTCCCTAGTTAATTGCACAAGGCCTTGTTTTTAGATAGCTGTTTAGATAAATAGATTGTCGTCCCTTGATTAGGAACTGATGTAATCTCAATATGATCCATAAAATTTTCCATAATCGTAAAGCCCATACCTGATCGTTCTAATTCTGGTTTTGTTGTAAATAAAGGCTGTCTTGCTTCCTCAAGATTCATAATGCCTACACCTTCATCCTTAATGGTTAAGCTGATGACATCATCCTCAATCCAAGCTTTAATATAGACAGTACCTACCCCTTTGTTTTCATAACCATGAATAATTGCATTCGTCACTGCTTCAGACACAACCGTTTTGATTTCAGTTAATTCATCCATTGTTGGATCGAGCTGTGCGACAAATGCCGCAACTGTAACACGAGCAAACGATTCATTTTCACTGATCGCTGTGAATTCAAGTGCCATTTCATTTCTCACCCTAGGCCACCCCCAATGTGTGAAGCGCTGTGGCTTCATTATCTTCAAATCGAATGATTTTAAACATACCAGACATTTCAAAGAGTCGTTTAACAGGGGCGGAAATGGAACAGACAACCATTTGGCCGCCGATACTTGTGATCTCCTTATAACGCCCTAAAATAACACCTAGTCCTGAACTATCCATAAATTCTAGCTCACCTAAATTTAGCAAAATATGCTTGATTAGATGCTTGTCCAAGATGTCAGTGACTTGAGAACGTAGTTTATCAGCAGAATGATGGTCCAATTCTCCAACAAGTCGAATACAAAGGACTTGATCCTTCACTTCCAAATCAATATGCAGTCCCACCAGGTTTCTCCTCCTTTTTTAAAGCTGATGATCCAAGCGTCAGTAGGAAAAATTCATCACTCATTCATCTTAACCAGACGCTTCACCTGCCTTTATTCCTGATTTCGTTATCGCTATCGATAATTCCTTCTACCTGACAAAACTAGTGGTTCTTCGACTTACCACGATCCATTTGTCATTTTTCCGATACTTCTTTTAAAGAGATGCCACCATCCCGCTTTGTGCACATCTTCTTTTAACACAAGAGGCGTCTTACTCAAAATTTGTCGATCGGAAGTAACAACATAATAGCCGACAATCGTTCCCGCCTTCATTGGTGCCTTTAAATGGCCATGGACAATGATTTCTTTATGATAATTGTTTTTACCCTTGCCTTTCTGCTTTAATAGCACGACAGGTTCTTTTGTCATGATCGGCACAGTTCCTTCTTTACTTTTATTAATTTGCACCTGTTCAATGACTTTCCCTGCTTTTTCTAACTGCTCCGTTTCAAAGTTGGCAAACGCATAATTTAACATTTGTGCAATTTGCTTATTGCGTTCCTTCGGCGTAGGTGCTCCCATGACAACAGCAATAACACGCATACCATTGCGCTTAGCTGTCGCTGTTAAACAATATTTTGCTTTTTGGGTAAAGCCTGTTTTCAGACCGTCAACGCCTTGATATGATTTCAACATCTTATTTGTATTGACAAGCCAAAATTTTTTATCGGAATTTTCCCTCAAATAATCTTCATATGTAGATGTGTATTTAAGAACCTCTTGATAATGGAGTAATGCCCTAGCCATCACAGCCATATCATGCGATGTAGAATAATGATTATCTGCCGGCAATCCCGTTGGATTTTTAAAATGAGTATGCTTTAGGCCTAATGCCTTTGCTTCCGTATTCATTTTTTTGACAAAGGCCCCTTCAGATCCCGCAATGTGCTCCGCTAAGGCCATAGAAGCATCATTTGCTGACCCGATTGCAATGGCTTTCAACAAGTCATTAACCGTCATTTCTTCTCCTGGTTCTAAAAAGATCTGTGAACCTCCCATGGATGCCGCATGCTCACTCACTTTGACTTTTTCGTCTAAAGCCAGATTATGGTTATCAATCGCTTTAAAAATTAAAAGCAAAGTCATGATCTTTGTCATGCTTGCTGGTGGTAATTCTTTATCGCCATTTTTGGAATAGAGAATCTTTCCCGTTCCTTGTTCCATTAAAATAGCCGACTTTACATTTTGTACAAGCGACGTCTTATCTTGAGATTGTTCTTTTGCAAATACCGAAGCCTGGGGTAGCCCGGTAAAAGCGACCATCGCGCTCAATATGAATGCGACGAATGTCTTCAAATTGATCACTCCTATCCATGGTCTTTACTAGTTTTCGCAATAATCTCCATTAGTATACCTAGACATTCTTTCTTTATACGCCTTTTTCAGAGAATTTTTCCCCAGATCAACTAGTCATTTTAGTAGATAAACCTTTACCTACCTTGTCCAAACTTTTTTACTAGTAGTGCCTTTTTTTGCTAGGTCATAAGCTTCATTTTCCTTTAAAACAGTTTACAGTGCCTAGTTTTGTTGGTATAACCAAATAGACAAATATTTCTGAAAAGGGTGTGAATGAAGATGGAAGAAATGAGACTTATTCCTTATCACGTTGAAAGCACCGTCGAGCAAACTTCAGAGGTGCCTAAAGGCATTGAACTGATTCAAGCTCCAGAAATTTGGGATGAAAGTAAGAAAGGCAAAGGTGTCGTTGTTGCAGTTATTGACACAGGCGTCCAGACTGATCACCCTGATCTTGCAGACAGAATTATTGGTGGATATAACTTTACGTCGGATTACGATAATGATCCAAATAATTTTTATGATAATAATGGGCATGGCACGCATGTGTCTGGCACCATTGCAGCCTCGGAAAATGATCAAGGGGTTGTTGGTGTAGCACCTGAAGCCAGCATTTTAGCTTTAAAAGTCTTAACAAGTGAAGGCAGTGGCCAATATGATTGGATCATTAAAGGCATACAATATGCTACCAATTGGAAAGGGGCAGGTGGCGAACGCGTTGGCGTCATCTCTATGTCCCTCGGAGGCCCTGAGGATGTTCCAGAAATGCATCAGGCAATTATCGAAGCCGTCAACAGCGGCATTCCGGTTGTCGTTGCTGCTGGTAATGAAGGGGATAATCGTGAAGATACCTTCGAATATTCTTATCCAGGAAGCTATAACGAAGTCATTGAGGTCGGAGCAGTTGATCTAGATTTGAAGCTTGCCTCTTTCTCCGATACCAATACAGAAGTTGATGTCGTTGCCCCTGGGGTGCAAATTTTATCCACTTATCCGCAAAATAAATACGCGGTATTATCAGGGACGTCGATGGCTACACCACATGTTTCAGGTGCGATCGCTTTATTAAAAAATCTGACCAGTACCTATTTTGATCGAGAGCTTACCGAAGCAGAGCTTTATGCGCAATTGATCAGGCGCACTTTACCACTCGGCTATCGTGGCAGCTCAGAAGGGAATGGCATCGTCTCATTAGACCTTCTCAGTCAAATTCAAAAAGTGATCAAGCCTGCAACAGAACAAAAAAGCTAACCCTATAAGTCAAACTGGCCCCTCATTGTTATGGGCTTTAACAATGGGGAGCCAGTTTTTCTATGAGTAAAAATGTCTTTCTCCTATCAGCTCTACATGTTCTCCCTTTAAGACTTCCAATTTAAACATTCGATTCGATTCCCAAACGGATCATTAACGTAAAAGCGCGTTGCACCAGGCAAGCGATCATCCTCAGTGATGGCTATCCCATTTTGAATTAAATGCGCTCGCAGCTCATCTAAATTTTTGATGTAAAAGGCGGGATGGGCTTTTGTTGCAGGTTTAAACGGCTCTTGAATCCCCACATGTAACTGCTGCTCGCCACACTGAAACCAGACACCTCCATTTTTAGCCAATGTTTCTGGCTTGGCAATCTCAGTCATTCCTAGCATTTCAGAAAAAAAGTGTCTCACCTGCTCTTCACTGCCTTTGGCGCAGTAAGCTGAACATGGTCTATGCCTTCATAACTCACTCTCATTAGCCACAACCCTTCCTTTATTAATAGTACCTTTAGTATAAGACACTCATATGATAAGAATATTTAATTATTTTTATCAATATTAATAATTATTTATTATGTAAAGAAGACAAAAAAACATGCCGGAGTGTGAGGAATTATTTTGTTTAAGCAAGCGAACTCTTTCCCTAGATTTAGTAAAACCGGGCGAAAAGCATACCCGGTCCTTGTCTAGCTATAAGAGCATCATCAGATATGGTAGAGGCTTTATGGTCAAGTGGAGTGGAGCACAAGGCGCGGGGAGGCTTACCACTCCCCCCGCAGAAAGCGAGCGGCCTGGAGTGGAAATCCCCATCGCCCTCATGACCAGAAATTTTATACTTTCTGATCTTTTAAAAAAAGGAGCTCAGCTAAAACTGAACTCCTTTTCTCTCCTATTTATTTTGGAGACTTTGTTCGGCGATTTTGATCATACGTTTGACCATTTCGCCGCCCACAGATCCATTGGCACGTGCAGTGGTGTCTGCGCCCAGTTCTACGCCAAACTCACTAGCGATTTCTTCCTTCATCTGATCCAATGCTCGATCTGCACCTGGCACTAACAACTTATTGTTATTTGCCATAACAGAATCACTCCCTGTGGGTTTTGAACAGGTACCCGTTCATTAGTAAGGTTTGAAGAAACCAGCGTTTTTAAACTGGGAATTGCCGGGATTTCTTCAACCATTAGGAGCGAGGCAAAGCTTCTGATTCCGCCTGTTTTCGCTGCATCAAACGATTAGCCACCCAGGATTGTATAATGAGAAAGCTTCCTCCAACAGTCCAATACAAAGGGAAAACGGCTGGTGTTTGAAATGAAAAGACCATGATCATGATCGGCGAAATCAAACCAACCCACTTCATTGAGCCCTGTTGGGGATTTGGCATAAAGGATTGCGACACCTTAAATTGCAGAAAATAGACAGCACCCGCGATTAACGTCAAAAAAACGTCAGGACTACCTAAGCTAAACCACAAAAAATGATGGCTGGCGATTTCGCTTGAACTGCGAATCGCATAATAAAAAGCCATTAAGATCGGCATTTGAATCACTAAAGGCAAACAGCCCATCGATAATGGATTCACACCATGCTTGCTATAGAGCCCCATCATTTCCTGTTGTAATTCTCTTTGTTTTTGCTGATCTTTTGTCTCTTTAATCTGTTTTTGGATCGCATCAAGCTCCGGCTTCAGGGCAGCCATTTTTTCCTTCATTTTATTCTGGTTAACATATTGTCTGATCATTAATGGTGATAAGGCCAAGCGGATAACGAGTGTGATCACAATGATAGCCAGTCCATAATCGCCAGCAAAAAGAGAAGCCGTCCACTGAATGAGTGCTGCAAACGGCTCAACAAAGGTGTGATGGAAAAACCCTGTCGATCCTTGCTGCTGCTGACACCCACTTAACATCAATAAGCCTAAAGCACTTAAAATCCAAACATATTTTTTCATTATTTGCCTCCTAAATGTTAAAAGTATGCTTTAACAAATAGAAAGGCAATGTGCCTCATTATCATCTGGCGGACTGTCTTTGCGCTTGATGAACACCGTCAGCCAATGTACCCTTTCGCAAACGGTTTGCCTTAAGCGAAAGGACGATTCATCATTTAATGCCTGCACCGCCACCGTTTGACTGTGACAAGAGACATAGCGTTCATTTTTATGTAAAAGATACAGAATAACCGAACCATAGGATAACCCTAATAGCACAATCAAGGTCATAAAATAAAGTTCATGGTCATTCGTAAATAAAAATAACGTCTCCATGTTGCGACTCCTTAAATCGTAATACTTTATTTACGAACAAAATGAATAAAAGGTTTCATTTTTTAATTTGAATTCCCCAAACAGGTTCCCAATGGCGTAGTATTAATAATTTCAATCCACGCACTCATGAAGAGTGCGACGCGAAATCCTGCAAATCACAACCTATAAAGTACCATTAAATACAATAAATAGAAGGAAGCGAGCAGCCGGCAAGCAAGCAGAGGAGAATGGGAATCCACACTGTCCTGATGTTCAAAATTTTATATTCTCTTATCCTAAAAAAAGAGCTGATCCAAATCGTCATGTGCTGTGACATTTCGGATCACCCCTTGCTTTCCCTCTTCGTTTATCCTACTGTAGAATTTGATGTGGTCAGGCTTACTTCCTTTTTCTGTTCTGCAGATTGTTTGATGCCCTCCAACATGCGGACAACGTAGGCACCATCTGTAACAGGACTTATCGGCTGCTTATGTTGCCTGACTGATGAAACGAAATGAGCAATTTCAGTTTCATAAGGATCATTGCGGTCAACTGCGATGTTAGCCTCCGTAAAGAGGTTTGCTTTTTCCGAATAGAATGTCAGTGGTTCTAAAGAGACGCCCCCTTTTGAACCAAAAATATCAATCTTGATCGCATCGTCTTGAGCACCGTTGGTTGCCCAGCTTGCTTCAAGGCTCACCACTAAATGATTTTGAAAGCGAATAAAAGCACTGGCGAAATCCTCTACATCAAAAACCCGATTATCCTGATTGTAAGGTACAGCTGATTTCCAGCGCGATTGCATAGCCGTGTCATAACGGCCGATACCGGTTACCATATGCCCAGAAACAGTCTCTGCCACAGGTTTGCCAAGCAGCCACCAAGCCAAATCTAATGCATGGACACCGATATCCATTAAAGGGCCTCCGCCTGATTTTGCAAAATCCGTAAACCAGCCTGTTGGCGTGCCACGGCGTCTTAAAATCTGAGCCTTCGCATAATAAATGTCGCCAAGATCTCCTGTTTCAATGATCGCCTTCAACGCTTTTGCTTCATTGCGATATCGATGGGTCATTCCCACCATGGCAATCTTTTCATGTTGCTCAACAGCAACTAGCAGCTTTTGACATTCTGCATATGAGATCCCGAGCGGTTTTTCAACGAGCACATCCGCCCCATGCTTCACCGCAGCCAACGCCGGCAAAATATGAGCGCCATTTGGCGTACAGACACTTACTGCATCCAATGCTTCTTTTGTCAGCATGTCTTCATAATCACTGTATACATGAGGGACATCAAATTTTTTTGCCATGACCTCTGCCCGTTCTTGATCCAAATCTGCTAAAGCGACCAGTTCTACTGCATCATGTGTGTGATAGTAGGGCAAATGACCAAGCTCCGCAATAGACCCTGCTCCAATTACTCCCACTCTAATTTTACTCATCACACTACCTCCCCTTAATTTTTAAATATAATTTAACCCCGCTGTATAAGGCAGCGGAATGGTTATACTAGGAAGACCTTCTTGTCTAGCCTTGGGATCAAACAAATAAGAAACCAGCGCTTCACTTGTCATCTCAACATCTATGCCTTGCCTGCGAATAATGATCCTCTTTTCCCCTTTATCTAATTGCCAATCCTGTACCTGTGCAGACGGAAAAGCTTCTGAAAAATATGGGCCAAGCTGCTTGAAAAAACGCTCAATATCGACGAGATGAATAGTCCCTTGATTAGCCTGGTAATGATGTGAAAAATCAGAAAGCCTCTCGATGAGTTCTTTTTCTTGCCACGGTACATTGATCTTTAATGATTTTAATGCATAATGCACCTTGGCTGCTTGTAAAAGGGAACGGATGGCTTGTGGATCACCCCCCCACTCTACTGCAACAGCTTCAGACTGACTATGACGATAAGGGACACCAACAATTAGGAAGGCTTGGGTGCTGCCTTGTTGTTCAGCAAGTAATACACGATGCTGCTGCTTAATACAGCTAGCATAAGCTTCTGCATGAATATATACACTCATATCATATGGCGTCAACGCATAGCCCACAGGTCTGTTATTGGCCAATTCTGTTACCCGATGCACATCTCGAGGGCTGTACTCACGAATGGCAAACGTATGATCCATCGAACCAGCCACTTCTATTTCAAATTGCAGCACCTCACCAAATGGATAACAATCAGCTCGTCGATAGAGTGGACGATCTCCAGAGACGAGCAAGAGCGCAGCCTCTGTCTGCTTGATATCACGCAACAGCTTATCAAGAATTTGACTCGCATACCCTTTGCCGCGAGACGCAGGGTCTGTGCATACTGAACCTAGCGAATAACTATGAACGTGGGCTTTACCTACTCGAATCACGGATGGCACCAGCCCCATAAAGGCGACCAAGCGCTCTCCTTCAAAAGCGCCATAGGACTGCTCAATCATTTCGGACGAAAAGATGGTTGGAAACGCCTCTCCCATTGATTTTTGCTCAGTATCTCGAAACACCGCATCAGAAAGCTTAATCGCCTGTGTTGCCTCTTCTGAGCGTAATTGCCTGATCTCCATAACATTCTCCTTTGTAAAAGAGATTTAGAAATTGAAAAGCGTCGACACTAAAAAATAAGTAGAAATAAAAAATGCTTAGAATAAGATCTGTCTTAATAGCAATCGGCGATACGCCACCTTTTCAACTCAAACAGCCTATCCTCAGTCCGCCGTCGTTTCAAGTTCATCCCAAAATCGCCGTAAGTTATCAAGGCCAATCTTTGAGCCTGTTAAACAATCCTCCATTCCTTCAAACTCTAAGGAAATATAACTGTCATAACCCGCTTCTTTAATCACCTTCAAAATACTCCGGATATCAATATCACCGTGTCCGACAATAGCCCCTCTTAAATAATGTCCAGCAGCCGAACGAAACCACCCCTCTCCAGGATCTAAATGAGCGGGTCTGCGATAAAAATCTTTAAAATGCACCATTGAAGCGATTCCGATATTCTTTTGGACAGCAGCTAATGGATCTTCATCCGCACAAAGAAAGTTGCCAACATCCATTGTCGTTCGATAATTCGGACGATTAACTGCGGCCACTAACCGCCGCACACGATCCGCAGCCTGAACATGAAACCCATGGTTTTCCACACTTGTTGTGATATCATAACCAGCAGCATAATCCGCAATCTCCCGACAGGCCTCCACAAGCTTAGGTAAATCCGCTTCAAACTGAGCGATGGAATTTTCCCCAGGTGGACGCCAAGCAACATCATGGCGCATGAGTTGGCATCCCAGGCGATGGGCGATATCAACTTCACTTTTAACACGTTCTATTTCCTGTGCTAATGCCTCAGAGGTCTTGTCAACAAAATTAGCACCGATCGCGTAATTTGACAGATCAATCCCGACCTTAAGTGCCTTTTCTCTCACCTGGTCCACGAGCTCATCATGCTCTACAAAGCTAAATCCGATTGGTACAATTTCTACATGCTCGGCTCCCTGCTCCTTGCTCCACTCTATGACATCTAAAATAGTCATATTCCCTTTTTTTAGTGCACCATTTAAGCTATATGAGCTTAGCCCGAATTTCACTTTCTTCCCTCCATCCTCTTTTATAAAGCGCTTTTATTTTGACCTTTTTCTCTATTAAGTAAATTATATATCTGTTTCTCAAGAATTAAAGGATGAGTTTCATTAGATGGCTTTCACTTCCTTGTCTTAAAAAGATATTTCCTCTATTGATCATTTGGCTACATAAAAATCGGATAGCATGAGGCTTTCCCCTGTTTTGGCCGATGCGTTCGCCGCCAAGGTCACTGCCAGTGTTTTTAATCCCTCAGAATAGGGCGCGCGAATAAAGGAAGGATCATTTTGTTTTACCGCTTGAATAAAAGCGTCATCCTGCGCACCATAAAAGTCCTGCGTTGTCGTCCATTCAGTCCGCTTGCCCTTTTCAATGATGACTACAGATGAAAAGGTGATTTCTACTCGAAAATCCTTACCAAGCACTTCAAGTCCTGCTCTAAAATCAGGTTGAGTTAATGTGGCGTCTAAATGGCCTATTGCTCCTGAAGTAAACCGACAATTAACGGAGGTCACATCAGCAATGGTCATTTGATCAATAACGTTTAAGACACGGCAGGCCATATTTGCCGAAACTCGTTCGATGTCACCAGCAATATAACGCATCAAATCAAGGACATGAGTTGCCTGCTCGACAAGCTGCCCTCCTGATTTGTCCTGCTGCCGAAACCACGGGGTTGGAACAAATCCACCTAAATAATACCCACGAATCATGGCGATGGGTTTGTCCTGTAAGTATGTCTTTGCGTGATCTAACACATCGATATAGCGGAGACAATAACCCGTCGCATGGAGAATTCCTGCCCTTTCAATTGCATCCGCCTTAGCGTAAGCTTTATCCAAATCAAGTTCTATTGGCTTTTCCACAAGGAGATGAATCCCTCGCTCTGCTGCTTTCTCTTCTATGTCGCCATGCGCAAAGGGAGGAACGCAGATAAATAACGCATCAAGACGTTCATTCATCAATAGATCATCGACATCCGTATAAAAGGTAGAACTCCCCATCGCTAGCGCCTTTTCTTCTACCGCTTGTGCATTGACATCACAAAGAGCAACGCTATCGACATCTGGATGCTGTGATAAATGCTTCAAATGCACCGATCCGATACCTCCTACACCAATCAAGCCAACTTTAACCTTATCCATTTTCTCAACCTCCACCAGTCTATCCTTCTATTTTTTCACTGCACCGTAGAATGGCATCCATTTGCTTCGATGTGTCATAAGCCAGTTGCTCCGGGAGCGATTGATAAGGCGATAGTTCTGCTGTCACTGTATCCGTATAGCCGATCGCTTCTAAAGCATGCGTGACTGCCTGCCAATTCACTGCCCCTGCTAATAATGGAACAAAACCATTGGCTTCACGATAATCCTTGACATGGACCTTCATGATGCGCTTACCCAAACTGTGCATCCATTGCTCAGGATAACCGTAACGGACAACATTGCCTACATCAAAATAAGCCCCTAACCATGGTGAATGAAAGGCATCGATATACTGAACCATCTCCATCGGAGAAAGCAAGAACTTATTCCAAACATTTTCTATGCCTATCTTTACTTGATGACGTTCAGCGATAGGCAGGAGCTCCTCTAATTGTGCTTGGCTGCGCGCCCAGCATTGTTCATAAGAGGTCGTTTCCGTAACAACACCAGGCACAACTAAAACGGTATCCACGCCCATTGCCGATGCGAGCTCAAGCTGTTTCTCAATGACACGCCTTCCTTTTTCTTGACACTCCGTATCAGGTGAAGATAATGGCCATTTCCATAACAAGGAGGTGGAGAGACTCCTAAGCTTGAGCCCAAAGGCTTCAGCACGCCTAGCGATCGCTTCTGCTTCGTTAATGGTTGTAGATAGCGTCAATCCGATGTCATGTTCTGGATTGACATTTAACTCAATAGCATCAAACGCCGCTTGTTGCGCATAAAGAAAGACCTTATCCAAAGGTGTTCCTTCCGGAAAGCACCATTGATTAATTCCTTTTAACATACTTATCCTCCTTCAAAGCAAAGGGCGGTATCGAGCCGCCCTTTATTCTGTTATTGATCGGCCGACCACTTTTCAGCTCTTTTCTGAACATCATCAAGAAATGATTGTATGTCTGGCGCCTTCCCATTGGCTGCTTTACTAATAAATCCATTGATTTCTGGAATAATATCACTACTAAAATAAGGATTGGCTTCATCTAGCAAAGTTGGCTTTGTTATTTTTGCAATCGCCAATTCCTTTTGTAAAAAGGCATCCTTCTTATTCACAAAATCAGCTTTAGCCAATGTCGGGGACTGGTTAAAATTGTCATACATATATTTTTGTGTATCATAATTGGTTAGAAATTTCATAACTTCCCACGATGCGTCAACATTCTTTGCATTCTTCGCCATAACGAACGGGTCAACCGCTACCCAGCCCCGTCCATCGGGCCCCATATTCATTGTGGGTTGAAAACGATCAAGAAGGCTCTCGTCCTTACTTTGTAGATAATTAGACATGAGCGTCCCCCCTGTACAATCGAGGTAAATCGCAATATCATTATCCTTAGTCGCCCACTTTTCGTTCCCTTTCCCATTGACAAACGCTTTTGGAGCATATTGGGAGGCTTCTTTTAGCCATTCCATCACCTTAACCATTTCTGGTGCATTTAACTCCCACTTCAGATCACCGAGCTTATCTAAGCGTCCTTCTGCCCCCTTAGCACCAAAGGCATAGCTCAGGGCGACAGCTGTAGAATCGTTCAACCCATTGCCTTCCCACCATAGGCCATAATTTTGTTTCCCTGTTTTCGGATTCTTGCCTGTCATCTGCTTCGCTTTTGATAAGATTTCCTCTGGTGTCGGGTTATCCGATAAGGGCTCTACACCCCACTCCTTAAATAATTTCTTATCATAACCTATCGCGCGTCTGCCTAGCGCAACAGGAATGCCAAATTGAGTTTTTCGATCTGGGGCTCGGGTGCTATAGGCGTTTTCCCAAAGACCTTTTAAGTAGATATCAGGATCAAAGGCTTTGTCTTTATCAATTAAAGGATTTAAGTCCTTCAGAAGCCCTTGCTGATACCAACTAAAAGCGAAGGCCCCACCTGAATAGAGGACATCAGCATCGCCTGATTTAAGCATGGCGGTTTGCTTGGCCTTAGCATTTTCCCAAGGCACTTGGGTAAGCTTGACTTTGATATTGGGATATCTCGGGGAGAACTCTTTCTTTAAATATTCTTTTAGACCTTCCGTCTTTTTCCCCGTTAAGGCATCGATGCCGTTATCTAACTGCCAACCCGCCAGTGCGACACGCACCGTTCCCTTCATTTTGGAGACGACCTTAATGTGACTATTCCCAGAAGAGCTTTTACTATCAGAAGAGCAAGCGGCTAAAGAAAATACCAGGATTAAGAGCACGGTGCTCATGAGCCATTTTTTCATTTTCATCTACCATCCTCTTTTCGTTATTTGATGAATCACAGACTAATAAAGAGGCAAAAGTATTGTACTAATGGCAAACCTTTATTGTTTAATGCCTGATAATGCAATGCTTTCTACGATAAAACGTTGTAAAAAGAGATAAAGAATAATCACAGGAATTAAGCTTGCTGTTGTCGCTGCCATGATAACAGATGGAAGCGGCGTGCCTTGATTATAAGTAAACATCGCCAGCCCGAGCTGAATCGTATATTTTGCTGGAGATTGCAAGGCTAATAATGGCCACAGCAAATCATTCCACACAGCCAAAAACTGCAGGATGGTCATAGTCGCTAAGATGGGGATGCATAAGGGGAGATAGACCCTTAAAAACACCTTGAGCTCACTCGCCCCATCAATAATGGCTGCCTCACGTAATGTTCCAGGGAGCTGATCAATAAACGCCTTGGCTAAAAAAGTCCCAAAAGCATAGTTGAGGGCAGGCAAATAAAACGCCCAGTAGGAATCTAAAAGATGCATTTTATCGAACAATAAATATTGAGGGATCATCGTCACTTCGAAGGGGATCATCATCGTGCTAAGGGCAGCCACTAATACAATGCCAGAGCCTTTAAACTTGAGCTTGGAAATCGCATATCCAGAAAATAGCGCTGAAAATAGACTGACAAGGATGACACCAACCGCTACGATTAACGAATTCACCATATACTTGATCATCGGGATGTTAGTAAACGCCGTTTGATACGTCATAGTGGAAAATTCCTTAGGCCAAAATCGCGGAGGGAATGGGATGGTGAGACGTGCTCCCCAATCAAAGCTTGTCATCGCCATCCAAATGAAAGGAATAACCATCACGATCGATCCAAGCAAAAGAATGAGTGTGAGTATCCAATTGCCAATGCGCTTTGAGCGTTTTTGCGATTTCACTTTTTTCTGAAGCTTCGGCATGACTTTTTTTTCGGTAAATGTAGTTGTCAACTCCTGTCCCTCCTTCTAATCAAAATTGCTTTTTCTATTAAAGCGCATCATGAGAATGGTTAAGATTAAAATGATGATAAAAAGAATATAGGACGCAGCAGTGGCAATTCCCATTTGATTGGCAAGAAAGCCATTTCGATAGATATAAAGGACTCCCGTCATTAATGTTCCAGCAGGGTTCCCCGCCGTACCGCCAATCAACCAGACATCTGTAAAGCGCTTCATGCCATTAATCGTCCCTATGATTACCATGAACATAATGATCGAACGAAGATAGGGAATCGTGATATACCACCATTTATGAAACCAAGAGGCACCATCCACCTCAGCCGCTTCATATAAATCTCTAGGCACACTTGTTAAGGCTGCAAGAAAAATAATGGTATTATAACCCAGCATTCCCCATAATGTCATAAGCACGATGCTCACTCTAGAAAAGCTTGGATCAGAAAACCAGCCCAAAGGTTTAACACCAAACCAGCCTAAAACATAATTGAGCAATCCTTCATGACTGGGATAAAATAAAAAGGTAAATAAAATGCTCGTCGCTACAAGCGAAACAACGTTCGGTAAAAAGTAAATCCCTTTGAAAAAATTTCTCCACCTAGGTCTCGCATTATAGATGAGACTAGCCAAAATAAAAGACAGAATCACACCCAATATGACCGATAAGATCCCCATATAAAAAGTATTATAGATCGCTTGCCAGAAGGCCTTATCTGTCAAGACATAGGAATAATTCTGAAAGCCTACCCACGCTTTTCCAAGAAGCCCACCTGATTTTTTGAAGCTCATGATTAATGCCGCAATCATTGGATATAAAGCAAATCCTACAATGCCGACAATAAGGGGCGCTGAAAATAAATAACCGGCCATATCCTTTTTAGTAAGCTTTTTCTTTTGTTTAGGGAGCTTCAGCTTTGTTGGCTCAACCGATAGACTAGATTGGGATCGCCTTGCCATACCATCACCCTTCCTCTACAGGACATTCATGTATGGGAATTAATTTTTTCCCAACCCACCTCATCCGTTTGTCTGTCATTTTGCGATCAATGAGAATTCAAAGAAATCCTGCAGTAATACGGCAGCGGCTCCTGTCATTTCCAAATGGTCACCAAAGGTGGTCTGCCTGATTTCTAAGTCCTCAACCAATATTTTCAAGGCCTGTCGTTTTACATTTTCCTCAATTTTCTCAAGTAAATATGGGTTATGATTGGTTACTTCCCCCCCTAAAATCAAGGTATTCGGATTAAATAAATGAAGAAGATTAACAATACCTGCTGATAAATAACTGGCGGTCTCGTTCATTAGCTCAACAGCAAAAGGATCTTTGAGATTCACAGCTTCAACTAAAATTCTTGGAGAAATGGATCTAATATCTTCATTCGCTAGCGAGTAAATCAGTGTTTGTCTTCCTTTTTTAATAAAGGTAAGGATTCTGGAATAAAGTGCTGGCCAGCTCACATAGTTTTCCAGACACCCGACATTGCCACAATCACAAGGGATGCCCCCACGATCAATCGTGGTATGCCCAAACTCACCAGCCCCACCACTTGCCCCTCTATACATCTGACCATTGACCACAATACCTGCGCCAACCCCATCACCGATAGTGATATAGATCGCATGATCATGCACAGGGCGGATGCCCAAATGCTTTTCAGCAAGAATATGTGCATTCGTATCATTGTCCAACCATACTGGAAGTTTAAAGCGCTCTTCTAAATACTTTTTCAACGGTACATCAATCAGCTTAAGCTTTGGATTATAGTGAATCATTCCTTTAGCTGTATTAACAATGCCTTGCGTAATAAAGGAGATCCCTATACAATTTTCTTTATCGTTTTGAATCTCTTCTAAAAATCTCTCAATTTGCTCCAAAATTGTCGCAATCACCTGCTCCTGTTGTATTACAGGAATGATTTTCTGCTGCTTCACTACTGCATTCAAATTCATTTCTGCAATGGTTATCCGTGAATTTCTTAATGAAACACCTATTAAATAACGGCTATCCGGACAAAACTTAATGAGCCTTGGCTTTCTGCCACCACTTGATTCTCCGATACCCGCTTCAGTTACATACCCCTCCTCCATTAAATTTTTAACCAATGAAGTGACTGTTGTCAGGCTTAAATTATGCTTCTTAGCAATGGCACTTCGTGATATGGGTCCTGATTCACGGATCGCATCGAGTACAATAAACTGATTTAATTCTTGAATAAGTTTTAAATCTCCTGTCCTACGCATCCTGTTTGTACCACATCCATTTTCATCATGATTCATTGATAAGCTTGTCAACTTTCTAAGGTAACTTCATTAAGTAATGGGAGCGATTTTAATCATTTCGCATTTTACATGGTGAGAATTTCTTACATTGTAGGTCCATAGCGGTAATTTGTAGGTAGTGGGGTGAAATAGTGGATAGATAGATTGTGTAACAAGTGATGAGTAATGAGATAAAAAGCCACTTACTTTCTCCAGTGAGTGTATTAACTTGAGATAAGTGTACACTATTTATCTGTATATTTGCAATATTTTTTCATCGGGTGTTTTCTACAGCTTTCGCGCTGCGTTTGTCATATGATTTCATTAAATCTATCCAGACAGGCTCAGTTGTTGGCATGTTTTCATAATCGCTTGAAACTCCTGAAACTGATGAAGAGGATATAAATCAGTAGCTTCTTGCAATTGCTGCGGCTGCCACCAGCAGCCCTTATCTAATGCGGACTTTAAAACAGTAAGTGCCTGAGAATAGTGGCCTAATGTCGACAAAACAGATGCCTTCCAAAAATATAATTGATTCCAATGATTAGGATAGTCCTGTTCCACATTGTCTATTAAAGTAAGAATCCCCTCAAAGTCACCTGCAAAGGTCAGATCGATCATTTGTTTTTGAATTTGAATAAAAGAGTGTTCAGTCATTGCTTCCTTCCTCCAAACCCTTTGAAAACGCTTAAAATTTTTATTAGCATACTACACGATTAAACCTATTTAGCAAAATATTTTATCACAACATCAGAATTTTGGGAATTTAATTGCTTCATAAAACCTTATGCTGTTCTTTCATAGGTATTCTTTAAAACGAGCATTCCCTTAAGTCAAAGCTTCACTTAAGGGAATGGATGTAGCTATTACCTTTATTGCATGTCGACTTGCTTCTGGAAGGCCGTGTATTTATCTAATGTCCTTGTGACGAGTTCATCAAAGGCTGGCGGAAGATGCGCTTGTAGAATGTTTACGCCTTCTTCAGTAATGCCACCTTTTGTCGCTACTCTATCGATCGTTTCAGCAAAGGTCATTTGCTTTTGTTTTAATAATTGTGCAGTCCCAAGCAAGGCTTCTAACACCATCTCATAAGCATCCGTTGCCCTTAGCTGGCTCTTACTCAGGGTCGCCTCGACAAAGGTCTCACAAATGGCCGAAAAATAAGCGGGTGAGGAACCCGTTAAATTGGTTGCGGCATCTAAATCTTGTTCATGAATCACCTTCACTAACGAAAATGCCTCTAACATCTGGGTGAGGGCCTCTTTCTGCTGTTCAGTCACCTGTTCATGGTGAACAACTAAGGAAACCCCCGCATCAACCTCAGAGGTAACCGATGGCATCAGCTTGCTAACAGGAGCTGAGATTAACCGAGCAAGTTGCTCAGTGGTTACTCCTGCAGCAATGGAAATGACGTGTTTTACCGATGTAAGCCGAGGTGCGATCCCTTTGACAACCTCTTTTACATCAAAAGGCTTCACACAAATAAATACCACATCACAGTTGGCCGCCAATTCATCTGCAGTAGAGGTTAAGGTCACCGCCGGATGACAGTTTTTAAAGCGACTGACCCCCTCATGCTGAGAGCGAGAATAGATATAAATCTGTTCCTCCTTAAGTGTTTGATGCTGTAACATTTTAGAAACAAGCATGGATGACATACTCCCATACCCAATGAAGCCTATTTTTTTCAACGTTTATTCCTCCGATGATCGTATTTTTAAAGGGTGAATTATATGTGTCCTAGATTATTCATAGAAAATCTGACAGAATCAGAAAAGAGGAAAGATGGAAAATTACATCAAGGAAGCAAAGAATAGTTTTAACTTCGATAGAATATGCAGCCATTCCTTCCAAGTTAATGAGGTAAGAATGATGCTTAAGCCTGCTGGCGTACAACCTAACGAACTGGCTTCGTACACTTTGCTTTCCAGAGGGGCAAAAGAATATGCCAATCCAAACAATACGGACAAAGCACATTAAAGTGGCCAGCAAATGAGTAAAGTCAGGTCGATCATTGTACTTCAAGTTATCTTCCAGCTTTGTTTATCACACATTTTTTTGGGAAATACTACAGCACATTCAAAGGCTAAAACTAGAGTGATTGGAGCGTATGGCGGGAGACTCCTGCGGGAACAGCACGCGTCCGAAGCCCACGCACTGAGCGTCTTTTGCGAGGGAGGAGGCTAAGGCCGTGCCCACGGAAAACGAGCGCCAGAAGCGCAAATCACCCGCCAATACCATACCTAACTTCAACATTTATTTTGGCATCAAGGGAGAAGTCTGCCCAAAAACAAGTAGTTTTTTACTGTGCGATTATTATAAATGCTTCGTCGCAGTGACTCTCTCAATATTATTTTCAAAAAAAGCTTGGCCTTGGCTACAAATCCTATTTTTTTGGAGTATGAATAAATCAGGTGTGTATATATTTTTTTCCAACCTTTGATTAACACATTCATCATAACAAAGAATAGGCGCCATTTCGAATCGCTCATCCTCATAGGAGGTCAATTGTAGGATGTTCAAATCCCGTTGACTCATTTTAGCTTATAACTACAGCTCTCATCACTCCCAAAATGTTATACTCTCTTAAAGCATGCCCGATCGCTGCCTAGATATAAGAGCATCAACCAATATGAAAGAGGCTTCATTGCCTGATTAAGCGGGTTGGAGCGCAAGGCGCGAGATTCGGAGCACTCTAAAATCGTGTGTTCCTCGGGCGCCGCTGACGCATGATGCGGAGACTAGAGTTCTGCGGGAAGTGGGAGATCGGTAAGACCTTAGCAGTGCGAAGGCGCGAGGAGACTTACCTACTCCCCCGCGGAAAGCGAGCTGCATGAAACGGAAATCCGCACCGTCTCTCATGACCAGAAATTTTATACTTTCTTTTCATTTTAGAAAATTTGGCTTGCACCCCTTCACTGGTACTCCTGATGTGATTTTTGCACATCACACACTTAGGTTGCCCGCAAGCCTCAGGTGGCGAAAGTCAAAGCCCGCCTTATACTCTCTTCCTTTATGAGCATCAGCGAAGTTATACATTCAGATAGTATAAAAAATACCGAACCTCAATCCACATAGAGTTAATACATACGGATTGAATCGTTCGGCTTTTCGTTAATCTAAAATGGTTTTATAGGAAGATCAGCATCACAAATAACGCCTTGCTGAACGTAACGAATGAGCTTCTTGGCTTCTGTTTCCACCCGTTTTCGTCCATATTTATTTAAAAACCAATTGTTCTTTC
Organism: Pullulanibacillus camelliae; assembly: GCF_014642655.1. GTDB lineage: Bacteria > Bacillota > Bacilli > Bacillales > Sporolactobacillaceae > Pullulanibacillus > Pullulanibacillus camelliae. Next base: position 58,514 of record NZ_BMIR01000006.1, on the reverse strand, counting down.
GTGTATAGCGATCATTAACAGGACAAAGCGAGTAATCGATCCATTCAGGCATATAGGTTTTCGCTGTAAGGAAAGCACGCCTCATATGGTATCCAGCCGTAACCATCAACACTCTTTTAATTTGATGTAGAGAAAAGGCTCTGTCCAACACCAACAGAGAAGCAAGTACATTTTCCTTTGTATGCTTCGACTGGGTCTCGACTAAAATGTCCCTTTCCGGGATGCCCAGTTCTATAGCGCGTTGCTTTAATTGAATGGCTTCCGGCTCTTGATGCCCTTCCCAAGTGACGCCGCCAGAAAATAATAGTTTTCCAGTTCTTTTAGCTTCATAAAGTTTAATCGCCATTGGCAAGCGATAGTCTACCGCTTTACTACTACCGAAAAGAAAGACACAATCGCCATTTTGCTTATCATCTGCTATACCTTTATAAAGCAAGGCGGTAATCTGGTCATCAGTCAAATGATCGGGATCTAATTCTGATATCTTCATGGCCCACACGCTTTCTATATCTTAAGTAAGAAGTACTTCTACAAGCACTATATGCCTTAAGCTTGACTCATTTTCTTATCTTAATACTTCAACACTTACTGCAATGCCATAACCTATCAATTATTCCGATAATTATGTCAACTCATGACGAATTTTGCGCTTGCCAGGGAAATAATCACCGAGCAATTTTTTTATTTCCTTGATTTCCCCCGCATCATTCTAAGGTCAGAATGACTTTTCCTGTACTTTGCCGACTTTCCACCCATTTATGAGCTTCTGCTGCTTCTTGAAGAGGAAAGTGCTTCCCAATCTTTATATCAATCTTCCCATTCACAATTAGTTCAAGGACATTCGGTGCCACCTCTTGAACCCACTCGGGGCGTTTTTGCCTTGTAGTCCCAAAGCTAAAGCCCAGTACAGAACGACAGCTCGAGTGCAATTGATTAGTCTTTATATGGCCGATTGCAGAACTTGAATTACCAAAATGAACAAGCCGGCCGTAAAAAGCGAGACAAGCTAAGCTCTGTTCAGTTACCTCACCAGCAATTGAATCGAGAATGACATCTGCACCTTGCCCGTCAGTAATGGCGTTAACTTCATTTGCAAAGGTTTTATAATCCAAAACGTAATCAGCACCCGAATCATAAGCCCGCTCCTGCTTATCAGGATGACCGACCGTTCCGATCACTTTGCCCGCACCTAACTGTTTAGCCATTTGCAGAGCTGTCGTGCCGATTCCGCCTGCAGCGGCATGAATAAGTACAGTTTCTCCTGGTGCAAGCCTTGCCACCTTTGCTAATAAAAAGTAACTTGTGAACGAAACGACGGGGAAAGCCGCTGCGGTCATGAGGTCGATAGATTCTGGCAGCGCAAAAGTCAGATTCTCATCAGCAACAACATATTCTGCATATGATCCCATCTTTGGAAAGCAAATCACACGTTGACCAGGATGAAATTGCTCTACCGCTTCACCCACCTCTTGTATTCTACCTGTTGCATCTAAACCGGGGATAAAAGGAAGAGCTCCTTTCTTACCGTACCGAGCTTTAATATCAGCAAAATTGACACTGGTGGCTTCGACTTTGATAAGCACCTGATTTGGCCCCACCTCTGGTCTTGGGACATCCCCCCATTGCATATGCTCTGGACCCCCATATTCGGTCACTAAAATAGCTTTCATTGTCTCTGCTTTTCCCACTATTGCCACCCCCAATGATTAATAATTTAAATATACTACATTTTAATGAATCTTTCTTTTAAGAATACGTAAGGCTACCCGATTTAACACGGGTTGCCCATAAAAAAAATTAGTGAAAAAATATGTAGAAACAGGTACTATAAAAATAATTAAAGAATGCATCAGACGTGCCCTGAGAGGAAGAAAACACATGGAAATAAGAAAGGCTGTTAAAGAAGATCTACCGGAGCTATTAACCATCTACAATGAAGCCATTCGCACCTTAACCGCAACATTTGACTTAAAGGAACAATCCCTTGAAGAAAGACAAGCTTGGTTTGACCAGCATGGCGAAAACTATCCTTTAATTATTGCTGAAATCGATAACCAAATTGCTGGCTATTGCTCTCTGAGTCCCTATCGCCCCAAAGCGGCTTATGCATATACAGCCGAACTATCGATCTATCTTTCCTCTAAATTCCGTGGGAGAGGCATCGGCAAACAGCTTATTAAGGAAATTCTGGAGAAGGCTAAACAACTCCATTTTCACACCATCATTGCCATTATTACTGGAGGCAACGCAAGCAGCGTGAAATTACACGAGCGCTTTGGTTTTAAATATGTCGGCTGTATTAAAGAAGCTGGCTTAAAATTTGGAGAATGGCAGGATGTCTGTTTCTATCAATTCATGGTTGAAGCAAGCGATCCTCTGGATGCCTAGGTATAGCTTCGTTCACATTTATATTTTAGTGTTAGGCTGGGAATCCTTTGTTAAAAGGAGTCTCTTCTTTTGTTCGCTCAAGTACCGATTCGAAAGCTTACACCTTTATTTTGTTCTCTCTTTGTTCATTTGGCCAGTGCTGTGTTAAAATACTTGCTTTTTTGGCTGAGGAGGTCTTTGTTCACTTGCCCCAGTCTACTGTGACGTTCACACTGTCATTTGCAAGCCCCGACCTGCCCTGCACTACCGCTGGTCAAGTAAACTAAGAGCAGAAACAGGTACTATCCACTCCATTAACACCCAAATGTTAACTTTCTTATACTATAAAAGAGGCTAGGACATAACTAGCTAAAAATAACGACAAGAAGGTTCCGATTATCATTTTGTTGATGATCAGAACCTTTTTTTCATAGATATTTATCTATACCTAATATGAGATTAGGTATTCATGGCAGTGAACTTTCTTAAGTTCACTGCCATGAGTACAAAACCTAACTTATTTTTTACTTTCTCTTTGCTTCTCACTGACATACGAGTGAAACGCAAATTCGCCTTCAGAAATCCAGAAACTGGTTCTACGTTACTTTTAATTATACGTGATAAGGGGGCTTCTTCATCGATGCGCTTTTCTTGTATCAGTTGGCAACGGAATTGTACAAAGCACTGATATAATAACCCTTTGACCTCTGGAAGAACACGAAAACGATTGATGGTGCGATAACAGGGTTTCTTACCAAAAAAGGTTTTTAATACCAAAAGCATCGTCGGTTTTCAAGTGGATTGGAGCGAAAGACGCTCTGACGCCTTCAGGAACGGGGCCAGCGTGACTTCACGAATAAACGTCGAGTTGTTCCGAGAAAGCTGACTTCGAAGCCACATACGCGTAGACGCAGGAACAGGGGACTTTTAATCACAAACAAATACTTGGGAAAACAGATCGTCCATTCTCAAGTGAGCTGAAGCCACTCAGGACGATCGGCTAAAAACGTCACGTCCTGTGACAACGCCGACCCTACCTACATCGTGTGGGCATGAGGAAAGCGAGCATTCTGTAGCGGAAATCAACCTTGCCAATTCCGATGACAAACAGAATTTTATACTTTTTAATTCAAAAGAGTGGCACCCACCAATTTTTGGTAGGTACCACTAATTTACTGGGTTTTGTCCCAGCCCCTTTTCCATTCAATTAGATATTATTTTTTAAGCTCCAATTTTAGCAACAATTGCTTTAATGAGCTGTGTAAATGTCTCTTTTACTCTTTCACTTGTCTCAATGACTTCTTGATGAGAAAGGGGCTGATCTAGGATCCCACTTGCTAGATTGGTAATGCAAGAAATACCAAGAACCTTCATACCACCATGCCTTGCGATAATCGCTTCGGGTACGGTCGACATCCCGACGGCATCGCCACCTAAGGTCCGTATCATCCGCACCTCAGCAGGGGTTTCATAAGAAGGGCCTGTCACAGCACAGTACACCCCTTCATTAAGAGGAATACCGGTCGCGCTGGCAGTCGATTTTGCCAGCTCTCTCAACTTGCGGTCATACACCTCAGACATATCTGGAAAACGAGCACCCAGCGTATTATCATTTGGTCCAATGAGCGGATTGCGTCCCATGAAATTAATATGGTCGCTGATCAGCATGAGATCACCTGCATGAAAGCTTTCATTCACTCCACCAGCCGCGTTGGTAACAATCAGTGTTTTTACGCCAAGTGCCTGCATCACACGTACAGGGAAGGTGACCTGCTCTAGAGCATAGCCTTCATAAAAATGATAGCGCCCTTGCATTGCCAATACATGAACCCCATGAAGCGTTCCGCAAACAAACTGGCCAGCATGTCCTTCAACCGTGGGTTCAGGAAAATAAGGAAGATCCGTATATGTAATTGTCACGGCGTCCTCAAGTTCATCGGCTAGAGGACCTAGCCCCGATCCAAGAATCAGAGCAGTCTCTGGGATTGGACTAAGCTTGGCTTTTAAAACATTGGCCGCTTCATGAATGTTTTCTGTCAATGCCATGGAAGCCTCACTCCTTCTTAATTGTATTTAAAAAGCTCGTGCCATGTTCAGGCAATTCAACCTGAAAATTGTCGCTGATTGTCGCACCTAAATCAGAAAAGGTTTGTCGAGTTGGGATCTCAGCGCCTTGTTCAATCCCCTTGTGATAAGCTAATAGCGGGACAAATTCACGGGTATGATCTGTTCCTTTGTACGTTGGATCGTTCCCATGGTCCGCAGTGATCAGTAATAAATCATTTGCACGCAGCTTGTCCAAAATTTGTGGCAACCGCTGATCAAAGGCTTCTAAGGCTTCGCCATAACCGATTGGATCTCTACGATGCCCGTACTTCGAATCAAAATCCACAAGGTTAAGGAAGGCGAGTCCATGGAAATCCTGGTCCTCCACTTTCAACAATTGATCCACACCGTCCATGTTATCCTTGGTGCGAATCGCCGCAGTCACACCTTCACCATCATAAATATCATTGATTTTGCCTAAAGCGATGACATCCAAGCCATGTTCTTCTAATGTGTTCATCACCGTTTTTCCAAACGGCTTCAAGGCATAATCATGACGATTGGAGGTACGCTCAAACTGACCGATCTCACCAACAAAAGGACGTGCAATCACCCGACCAACCATATACTTTGGATCTTTTGTCAGCTCACGGGCCATTTCACAAATCTTATAGAGTTCATCCAGTGGGACGACATCCTCATGCGCTGCGATTTGCAGCACAGAATCGGCTGATGTATAGACAATCAATGCCCCTGTTTTGACATGCTCTTCTCCAAGCTCCTTTATGATTTCCGTTCCAGATGCCGGTTTATTACCAATGATTTTCCGTCCTGAACGCTGTTCTAATTCGTGAATCAATTCTCTCGGAAACCCATCTGGGAATGTAATGAAGGGTTGATCAATATAAAGGCCCATGATCTCCCAATGACCTGTCATCGTATCCTTCCCATTTGATGCTTCCTGCATTAACCCATAATAAGCTTTTGGCTGCGCAGCAGGTGTAATCCCTTTAATAGTCGACCGGATATTCCCCAATCCTAATGCACTAAGATGAGGTAAACGCAGTCCGTCCATCTTTTCAGCAATATGCCCTAACGTATCTGCACCTACATCTCCAAATTGCTCCGCATCAGGAGCCTCACCAATGCCTACTGAATCTAAAACAATTAAAAATACACGGTCAAATGCTTTTGTCATTTCTCGCGACATCCTTTCTTAGAAGAACTTCAAGGTCATCCTCTTTGCATGCCCCTCATGCACGTGGATGGTATGTGGCATATACATCCTTTAAACGGTGCTTGGTCACATGGGTATAAATTTCAGTTGTAGAAATATCAGCATGTCCCAGCATTTCTTGAACAGCTCTTAAATCCGCACCATTTTCTAAAAGATGCGTAGCAAAAGAATGCCTCAGCGTATGTGGTGTAATGGGCTTATGAATCCCCGTTTCAAGAGCTAATCGTTTTAATATTTTCCAAAAGCCCTGACGTGTCAAGCGCTGTCCACGATGGTTGACAAAAAGGGCCTCATTATCTTTCTTTTTCACCAGACGCGGTTTGGCCTCCGCTAGATATACTTCAACTGCCCGTACCGCATGTCCGCCCAAAGGCACAATGCGCTCTTTATTTCCCTTACCTAAACAACGTAAAAAACCCATGGTTAAATGCATGTCCTCATTATTTAAATGAACAAGCTCAGACACACGTATGCCTGTCGCATAGAGCACCTCCAGTATTGCCTTATCACGCAACCCAGTAGGGGTCTCTTGATCTGGGCCTTCAAGCAATCGTTCCACTTCCTGAGTGGACAAAATCTTAGGCAGACGCCTTTCGGCTTTGGGCGTCCCAATCTGATCACTAGGATCATGAGAGACAATGCCCTCCCTGATAAGAAAGCGATGAAAAGCTCTTACACTTGCCATGTGCCGGGCCAACGTCGCCGGCTTTCGTCCCTTATCCTTTAGTGTATACAAATAACGCGTAATCATCTCGCGTGTGACTTTTTCCCATGACGCAATGCGCTCTACTTTTTCTATGTACTCTTGGTAATCCTTTAAGTCTCTTTGATAGGATTGAATCGTATTATCTGCAAGTCCACGTTCAACTATTAAATAATGCAAAAAGTCACGAATAGGATCTTCCATATCATTCCCCATCTCTTATAAATTGAAAAAAGCGTGCGGACATGGAATCAGACGGAGGGACATGCTGCGCATCATTTGTTTTGAAAACCCTCACTGCACCACCATTCGGTTGGTCGTATTTATGATAGCCTTCATAGTTTTCATCTAGCCACTTTAATCCAAAGTAAAATAACACGGTGCATACGACAAAAACCAGGAACACCTTTATTGTATCAAAAATTGCTCGCCATGCAGCCTTCAATTTGTCAGCCCCTTTAAAATGACTTTATATTAAAGAGGTATGCCAAAAAGGACAGCCTTTATACATGATATTTTAGTGCTTCCTTGTTTTTATCATCCTATCTCTGAACCTACTTACGACACTATCCAAAATCCCACTATTCACTTAGCCCACCCAAGCAATATAAAACCTTTCCCCTTGGGAAAGGTCAAGTCCTTCTTCTATTACTCTTTCTTAGCACTCCCGCGCAAGAGAAAATCTTAATCTTTATCTTGACAGCGATGACATATCCCGTGGAACGTCAAGCGATGATCCTTAATTAAAAACTGCCATCTTTTTTCTACAATTTTTTCAACATCACCGAGTAAATCCTCTTGAATTTCATCCACAGCTCCGCATTCAATACACACCAAGTGATGGTGAAAATGCGTTGCGCCTTCTTGACGCAAATCATACCGTGACACACCATCACCAAAATTAATTTTGTCAACAACCTTCAACTCTGTCAACAATTCAAGCGTCCGATAAACCGTTGCCAGACCGATTTCTGGTGCTTTATCTTTAACGAGGAGGTAAACATCTTCAGCACTTAAATGGTCCTTTTCATTTTCTAACAAGACTCGGACAGTAGCCTCTCTTTGTGGTGTGAGTTTATATTTTTGTGAATGAAGCTGTGACTTAATTCGTTCAATTCGTGTTTCCACCATTTGGCCTCCCTCGCCATTCTCTAAAAATATTATAATCTAACGGCAAAAGAGGTGTCAAATTAAAATGATTATAATTAGTTATTTATAATAGTTATAATTAAATTAACTAACTGAGAATACTGCGCATTAAAACCGGAGACACGTAAGCTTCAAATAAAGCGACGACCACGAGGATGGAGGCCACCCCCATCAAAAGCATCATATAATAAGAAAACTGTGGAAGTAAAGGCTGCTTTCTTGTTCTCATCAGCAGCTGACGAATCATTTTTAGAGAGAAAGCGATGGATGTTGTACTTACAATGATAAATAAGGGAATGATGACGAGATTCTGTGGAAATACACTCGCTAAAGCGAGCCAAAAACCGTGAAACCCCATTTGGTTTACAAGAAATCCCACTGTAAAACCAACCACAATGCCCTTTAAAAATAAAAGAATAAAAATGACAGGTAGTCCAATAATAGATAAACCTAAAATCCAGATGAAGCCAATGTACTGAATGTAATGGGTATAGCTTTCGCTGAACATCGCTGTTGGCACAATACCGTTTTTTCCTGCCATTTCTCCAAAAAAGCGTTGCAGGTAATTAAAAAGATTTTGTTTGGCCTCTCCAGGTAAACTATTGACAACGATCGATCCAAAAATAATCCCCATTAAAAACAGCACAATTGTGAACGTATAGATAGACATATTGTCTTGGATGTGCTGATTGATTCTATCTTTAATATTAATCTGTCTTTGCATCATGATTCCTCCTCGTCAACGCCTTATATTTCAAGTCTATGAGTTTGAAGAGAATCTATGACGACTTTTAGTAGAGCACTTTCTGCTTTTCTCTTGATTTACAGCTCTATTTTATTTATCAACCCGCACACGTCCAAATTGTCCAGCGCCGCCCATTTCTACTTGTAGTCGTCCCGAACGAGCCGCTATAATAAGCTGCGCAATCTTTTCACCCACACAATGTGCTAAAGCTTCAGGTGTCGCTTGATGCATCACGGCCATTTCACTTCCAAAGTGAGCAATGAGCTTGTCGATCGTCCGTGGTCCAACTGTCGGGATAAATTCAAGTGGCACTTGATGAATATAAGGTGGACGCTTCTCCTGTCGACTTGAGCTATCCGCTAACTCCTGCAGTCGATCCTTCACTCCCTTAACCACTCGTTTATAGCCACAATACATGCAACGCTGTCCTTTCTCATAGCTTTCAATGATGGACAGGCAGGTGGCACAACGTGTTCGATGGTATTTCCCAAGTCGTGGATTTAACCCATAATTGGCGGTCACCTTGCGTCCCTTCAAAGCTTTCAGCCCCAGCTTTAATTCATTAAATGACGGCGCCTTTAAAGCAAGGGTTTGATATTCACGACCAATTTTTTTTAGAGAATGCGCATCGGAATTCGAGACAAATGTAAACTGATGCAATTCCTCAAGCTGGTCAGCCATCTCTGTATCCGAGCTCAATCCTAATTCAACCGCATCGATCTGCTTTGGATCAAGAATCTCTGAGATCGATTGCTTAACCCCCACTCCATAGACACTTTTAAACGGCGTAAAAACGTGGGCTGGAATAAACAATCCACCCAAATCATGAACTCTGTTCTGGATCTCTGTACCATACCCAAAAAAACGCTGGGTACTCAACGTGTTATTGGTTACGTGCTCACCTAACCAATGGCTAAATTGCCTCATGGTCTTTAATGTAGGAAGGTAAGCCAAAATATGAATGGGACCTTGACACCTCGTATCCTTGACCTCAATTTCAGAGCCCAACAGCAATGTCACCTGACCAAAGCGTAGTCCACCATCATCAAGCTCAACTACACGTTCGTCAGCAACCATGCTTTCTAGTTCATCAAGTACTTCAGGGACATGACAATCAATGACACCAACAATATCTATGCCTTTGCGTTGACCAGCTTCTTCAAAATACGGTCAATGGTTAATGTTTTGCCACCTGATATTTTGACAGGTCTGCCTGTCCAGGTTCTCCCGATATGGATATGTAAATCTGCATAATAGGTATTCATAGTCCTACCGCCTTATTTCGTATCGACCGTTCTCTCAGCCTTACTTCATCAATTCTTGCAGCTGCAAATATTGAACAGCATAGACCGTTTTCGCATCATAAATCTTTTGTTCTTGAAGTAAGGTTAACGCTTCTTTTAAATCCACTTCCACATTTTCTAAAAATTCATCTTCATCTAAATGCTGGGTACCACGGATCAATGAGTTTGTAAAGTAAAGATGAATAAGCTCATCAGCAAAGCCAGGCGCTGTATAAAAAGAAACGAGATGCTTGATCTCTTGACAGCGATAGCCCGTCTCTTCTTCTAATTCACGTCTTGCGCACACTTCTGGACTTTCACCGGGATCTAATTTGCCTGCGGGAATTTCATAAAGAATGCCATTTAACGGTTTGCGAAATTGCCGAACTAGGACGAGCTTCTGCTCCCCTGTCAACGCAATGACTGCTACCGCCCCTGGATGCTTGACAATTTCCCGCGTACTCGTTTCACCATTTGGTAATTCCACCTCTTCAACAATCAGATCAATCACCTTGCCATTAAAGATCGTCTTCGAATGCAACGTCTTCTCTGCTAGCTCGTTCATATCATTGGATCCCTCACTTTTAACTATTCTTCCTCAGTGTACCACATCAAGAGCGAGTCACCCCTTTAAAAAGCACAGAGACTTCTTGAAGCATTTGAAAAATTAGCGCCTACACTTTTTATCCTTCATAGAGGGCCCGTTTCATGCGCTGAGATGCTTTTTCGATAAGCGCATCAATATCAAGGGTATGGGCAGGATTAATCGTTGCACCAAGAATATTTTTCATTAATCGAAGCGCATAATCATTATCTTCCTTTGTATTAGATGCACAGCAATCCTCTGGCACAACGACATCATAATCTCGCATGTAGGCATCGTTCGCCGTAAATAACACACAGATATTTCCTGCCACACCTGTTAAAATTAAGGTCGTCACGCCTAAATGATTCAGCAGGGTGGCCAAAGGCGTTGAAAAGAACCCCGAATGTTTAGGTTTAACGACAAAATAATCGTCTTCCTGTGGATGGAGCGCCTCAACTAGCCATGAGCCAGGCCCTTGTTCAGCTTGTTTTATGATATGATTTAAATCCGATTGCCAGGCGCCATAATTATCATTGACATAAATCACTGGCACTCCTTTTTCCTTCACACGCTCTTTTAATTCTACTAAGGGCTGAATCATCCTTTCAGCTTCTTTTAATAATAAGTCCTTTTCTTTAAATGCCATGGTATTGATCACATCAATGATTAATAAAGCCACTGAATGTTTATCAGCCAGCTCGCGATGGAACGAATGCTTCATCCTTCTGACCCCCTCCATTGACTGTCACTTATTCACTTAGTTTCCCGTCCCAAGCATTTTTTAAGCACAATCAATCCAACATTTTTTTAGGCCGCCTAATGGAAAAAATTCCCTACTCCCTCTTTAAGAAGTGCCATTGGCTAGAGGGCGGACGTTTCAGAATAAGGACCTTTCATTCATCCTATTTCTTAATATCAAACAATGACGGTCTTAAAAATCGCCTTCATATGATTTAAAAATAATTCATGCTGCTCTGTAAAAGTGGCAGTGCCTTGGCGATGAACCACGGTTTTATATCCTCTGGAATAGGCACCATAAGCGGTTAAAAAGTCACAGATATCCGTACACACGCCTGTTAAATGGACGCAATCTACTGCCATTTGTTTTAAGATATCCTCTAAATCTGTCTGAAAAAAGGCATCATACTCAGGCTTAGGCAGGTAGATGACATTCTCATCTGTTTTATGCGCTTCATACCAGCTGCCTAGTTCTCCATAAATCGCTTGCCCCCAAGTCCCTTTTATATTATGAGGAGGCCATAGCTCAAAATGACTATCCTTTTCATCATGGGCATCCATGCAAAAGATCACCGGGTGCTTTTTTTCCAAAAAGCGTTTGGCCGTTGCCATAATATATGGAACAATGGTCTGGGCTGCTTTCCCTGCCGATAAACTGCCTTGATCCGCTACAAAATCATTACTCATGTCAATAATCAATAAAGCTTCCTTATCCACCCTCATCACTCCTGACATTTATGTTACCTTTACTATAAATGGCTGGATTTTTCGTGACAAGTTCTTCTTATTATTTGCTGCCCTGATTCACTCACGATTATAATAAAAGCTAACCAAATGTTTAGGAGGTCAGTACCGTGAATTATCACACATTAGGACACTCAGATTTATCCGTAAGCGACATTGGCTTTGGTACCATGTCTTTACCAAAAAACGATAAAGAAGCAATTTATACATTGCAAAAAGCGATGGATTCAGGAATCAACTTTTTTGATACAGCAGATCTCTATGAACAAGGCCGAATCGAAACGGTTCTCGGTCAAGCCATTAAAGGGCGAAGAGAAGATATTATCATCGCTACAAAAGGGGGAAACCATTGGGAAGAAGGGCAGCAAGGATGGTACTGGGACCCGTCAAAGGCCTACATAAAAGAAGCATTAAAAGCGAGTTTAAAACGACTTCATCTGGACTATGTTGATCTTTATCAATTACATGGTGGAACCATTGATGATCCAATTGATGAAACCATCGAAGCCTTTGAAGAACTCAAACAAGAGGGGCTTATCCGCTGGTATGGCATTAGCTCGATTCGCCATAATGTGATTCGCGAATATGTCAAGCGCTCCTCCATCGTCAGTGTCATGATGCAGTACAGTATTCTTGATCGCCGTCCCGAAGAGGAAATGCTTGATTTTCTAGCTGAAAATCAGGTGAGCGTCATTGCCCGAGGTCCCATAGCAAAAGGCATCTTATCAGATAATGGAGAAAGTAAAATTCCTGAGAAAGGTTATCTTGACTACAGTGCCGCTGATCTGAAGAAGTTATTTTTCGCACTAAAAGCGCAAACCAACCCAACCCGCAAGCTGGAGCAAACGGCAATAAAATATGTTTTAAATCATCCTGCTGTTGCCACAGCCATCCCAGGAGCCAGCCGTTTATCACAGCTTGAAGACAATATTCAAACAGCACATACTGAGCCCCTTTCTCAAAGTGAAATTGAAGCCATTCGTTCGCTTGCAAAAGCGAGCCGCTATACCGAGCATAGAGAATAAGAGGGAAGCAAGATTTTAATTCAGCTATCATAGATAAAGCACATTAGAACAAAAGCCAGCTTCAACGCAACAAAAGGTCAGCTATGAGCGTCAGCGAAATTATACATTCTGATAGTAAAATAACAAACAGGGATCTAGGCACCTAGTGTAAATACACTTCGGCGTCCTATAGATCCCTGTCTTTTATACATTCTTATCTGCTAACCCTTGCGCTATGAGTTGTTCTATTCATTAGGAATAATCGTTCCTTGATGAAAGACCATTTGCCATGTTCCCTCTACACCTTTCCAAAGCGAACTGCGAAGGGTTCGTCTATTTCTTGTCTCATCGATAATCTTGTAGGTGGCGAGGACGACATCTGCTGCCAGCTCCTGAATTGCAAAATCAGAGGCTTTCATTTTATAAATGGCTATCCCCTCTTCTTGCATAAAGTCGCGCTTATGAAATACTTTCCCCGAACTCCCAAATTCAAAAAACGCCTCAGCAAGCAATTGATTTAGTCCTTCTGGAGTGCTTCTTGTTTCGGAATCTAGCAGACGCTCCTCTAATTCTAATAAATGTTTTCTTAATGCCTCCTGATTTTGCATCCTCTTACCTCCCAGCTATCAAGTTTCTTTACTTCCTTGTTACGGTTAAACCTATTTCTTCAAGTTTTTCAAAGAAGTTAGGGAAGGTTTTTGAGACACAGCCAGGGTCATGAATAGAAATGTCATCAACCACTGCACCTAAAAGTGAAAAGGCCATAGCGACACGATGATCATCATAGGAACGGATTAAGGTCCCAACTGGCTTTCCAGGAAAAATTTTTAAACCATCATTGTATTCTTCTACCTTAATCTGTAAGCTTGTCAGAATTTCTGTCGCTGCTTGAATGCGATCGGACTCATGATGACGAATATGCTCAACCTCACGAATCGTGATGGGTCCATCGGCAAACGGAGCGATAGCAGCTAGAGTGAGCGCTTGATCGGACATGGCTCGCATGCTAAATGTTTTATTGCCCTTTAATGTTTTCGGTCCTGTGACCTCAACATAATCGGGTCCGATCACAACGTGGCATCCCATTTCTTTCAATACATCGACAAAGCGAATATCAGGCTGATAAGAGTGCTCATAACTGATATTGTTTACGCGAATCGTGCTTTGCGTGAGCGCTGCGAGAGCGAAAAAGTAACACGCTCCAGAGGCATCTGGCTCCATGTGCACGTGATTGCCCTGATAAGTATTCGGTGAGATGTCAAACCTAGACAACTCTTGATCATGAGACACCTCTATACCAAACTGCTTCATCAACTCAATGGTAATCAGAACATAAGAGGCTTGAACGATCGGTTCGGTAATACGCACTGTAACAGGGGCTTCAGCATGAGCGCTGGCCATGAGTAAGCCGCTTATAAATTGGCTGGAAGTATTTCCAGAAATATCGACATGTCCACCCTTTAAGCCTTCTCCAGTAATGCCAAGCGGATAAAACCCTTCTTTACCTTCATAATTGATAGTGGCTCCGATCTGCCTCAGAGCATCAATTAACGGCTTGACAGGGCGTTCAGACATGCGTTTACTGGCCTTGATTGTCCAGCTTTCACCTGTACGGGCAGCAGCGACAAGACCGGGCAAAAATCGAGCTACCGTTCCACCAGCCCCGATATAGAGGGCTTCTTTACTCCTCCGCCATTCACCACCTACACCTTTAATCTGGGCAATATCACCATCAACCTGAATCTCTGCCCCTAACCTTTTTAAAGCTTCTATACACCAATATGAATCATCGCTTTTTAAAATGCCTTCTACACTTGAGTTCCCCTTGGCCGCTGCCGCAAGAATCAACGCTCTATTGGTTAAGCTTTTGCTCCCAGGAATCGCTATATCCTTTTTTAATGTACGATTCGAACGTTTCACTGTCACCTGACTCACATTATGTAAAGCCGCCCATGGCGATCTTGCTTCTAAATCTGGTGTTGAAGTCATTGGAACTCCTCCTCATTTGATTTCTATATAGTTACTATCATACTACAAATCCACTGACTTTGAATTTAAAAAGATATTTTTAATGATCATCTTCTAAACCATACCTTTTAATTGTTATTTACAGACAGACGTCATACAATAAAATAAGTATTGTAACCGTTTACAAAAAAGGAGGACCCCCATGGTATACCCGAAGCAAGCTACCCTTATCGAAGTGAGCGCCTGTGATGGATTACAGAACGAAATGGAAATCATACCAACAGAGATTAAGATTCAATTCATTCAAGCTTTAAAAGCCGCCCACATAGAAGAAATGGAGCTCGTCTCCTTTATCTCCTCAAAAAAGATACCTCAATTGGGAGAGGCTGATACCATACTTCAGACCTTTAGTGATGCGTACCGAAATATTGTGTTGGCCGAAAACGGAAAGGGCATCGCCCGCTTCCTAGATTCACAAGCTGAGCACATCGCTCTTTCTATCGGAGTCAGCTCCACCTTTAATCAAAAATGTTTTTTACAGACGACTGAAGAGAGAATCAAAGCACTCACCCCGCTTATTTCTCTTCTTAAAGAGAAAAATAAAGCAGTCAGATTGAATATATCAACCGCCTTTTACTGTCCTTATGAAGGAAAAATCCATCCTACTGAAGCCTTAGAGCTTTGTGAATATTTTGCAAAGCTTGGTGTAAACGAACTGAGCCTTTCAGATACAATTGGCTTAGCCAATCCTAAGGACGTTAAGCATTTAGTTACTCAGCTCAAAAATAATCTGCCTCCTTCTTTGTTACTGACAGGACATTTTCACAATACACGGGGCGCAGCGTTAGCCAACATTTATGCTTGCCTCGAAATCGGGATGAATCGCTTCGATACGTCTGCAGGCGGATTAGGCACCTGCCCATTTTCAGCGGGTGCAAGTGGTAATATCGCCACAGAAGATGTTGCGTTTATGCTCAATGAAATGGACATTGATACAGGGATTGATATCGATAGGGTAATTGCCGCTGTTGACATAGTTAGTCCCTATCTTTCTCGACCTCTTGATAGTAAAATCTATGCATTGAGAGGAGCTTAATACGTCCTCCCCTTCTATCAATTAAATTGACGAATCGAACGAAAAGATAAAGCGCCAATAATAATGATTAACATGACGATGGCTAAAAGAAGAGCTTTCTGAACACCACCCATCCAATCCGCCAGCCAACCGGTCATTAGATAACCAAGAGGCATCAGCGCAATGGAACCGAGCATATCTAGGCTGGTGACCCGCCCAAATGCCGCTTTTGGAACGCGCTCTTGTAAGCTAATTTCCCAAATTAGTCCAAAGAAGAAGGAGCCAATCCCACCGATAGCAATGATCATCATTAAACCAGGTATCCAATTCACTTTGGGTGATGAATAATAAACAAAAGGCCTCAATAGCTACACCAGCATAAGCAATCAGTCCCCTTCGTTACCACTTTTTTCTCAGACCAAAGAGCAAACCACCTAGGAACGAGCCAAAGCCTGAGGCCGAAACGACAACTCCATAAATAGATAGACCGAAGTAATAGTGCACATTAATAAGCCAAGGTAGGATAACACCCATAATCCCAGAGGTACAGACATTAATTACTGCAAAAACAATGCCGTCACCCATAACCAAGCATGCTTCTTCAGCTCTCGCAATCCGCCAAACAATTCATAGAAAAAGCCTTGTATCCCTTGCTTCTCCGATCGATCTTTAGGAAAGCTGTTATGCTCTTATGTTAAGCCTTAAAAAAAGCAAGGAGAAAACAAAAGTTAGTGCATCAAGAGCGAAGACAATGCCTGTGGACTGATAAAAAGAGAACGCTTTCGAGATCATCTGTCTTTTTTCCGAAGGCTGAGCAGTCCGCTTCATTGTTCTAGAATTTTTTGTTATGATAAAGAAAATTCTATAGGTACAAAGCCTATCAAGTGTTTCCATATTTTAAAACGCTTAGGGAAGAAAGGGAGAAAAAACATGCAGACCATTGAAAGTCTAGAAGCCTTTGAACAAGCAATAAATGACGAACAACAAGCATTGATTAAATTTGAAGCAGACTGGTGCCCAGATTGTAAGCGACTTGATATGTTTATTGCTGACATCATTGATGAACATCAAGAATACAAATGGTATCAAATCGATCGCGATCAATTCCCAGAGCTTGCGGAAAAATATGAAGTCATGGGTATCCCAAGCCTTCTTATCTTTGACAAAGGCGAGAAAATTGCCCATTTGCACAGTGCTAACGCTAAAACCCCGGATCAAGTCCGTGACTTCTTAAACTCTGTAAAAGTTAAATAATAAAGCATATAAGGAGAAAAACGTGAGAAAAGCATGCCTAATCCATATGCTATAAGGGCTTCCGCAACGTTATAAATGCTGACAGTACAAAAAAAGAGCGGCTCATAATAGTCGCTCTTTTTCAATCCCTTAAGGACACCTATTAAGTTGAAGGACGATCTGGCCCCTCTATTTTCTTATTGCCATATCCTGGTGCGGTTTCCTCTTGCTGTGACTTCGCCATAACGTCATTGCGTTTTTTTTCATCACGTTGTTTATTTTTTGGCAAAGCAATCACCTCCACCCTTAGGATTTTACAACAGACCTCATTTCATACGTTTGACATGAGATGAAGACGCTTGGTCTCCCTTATGCGTCGACAAAGTCATGAAGCCAAAAGCCTAAGCATGAACATGTATGCTTTTGTCACCAAATCTCGAAAAGCTTAACGATCCCCGCACCACCCATAGTCGCTAAAAAAGCTGCAACCAGTGTCCCAATGCTGACACTGGACATGATAAGTAAAGGGCGGAATCTCAAAGCAACACCAACGGCAATGCTTACAAAAACTCCAACAATTGGTGAAAGAATAACGAGCACCCATACCCCATACTTTCCATACCTTTCACTCAGTTTTTCAGCTTTTGCCAGCTTCGAGCTCAGCCAGCTCCACTTTCTTACAATCGTATCAAAACCAGTGATAAGTGTTGGAGCTAATGCGAGATGAGCAATGGAGGCGATCAAAGCCCCGGATATTGGGTCAAAGCCCGCAGTGACTGAAGCCGTCGCTCCAATAACAACCTCCAACGGGACAGAAAAAAGCACAACATAAATCGTTGAAGCAATACCGTGCATGCCAAAGCCCAAACAAAAAACAATGACAAACAGAATGACCGATGTACTTATCCCCCAACCTACGCCATAGGACTTTCGCTGCTTTCCATCTTTATTTTTAACCTTTTGATTCGCTCTGGTGTAGTTTTCCACGCGTAGGCCACCTTTCTCTATATCTATATTTTACATTATTGAACCTTAGGATGTAATCATAGAAGCACCCTTTTTTGTGAAAATCAAGTAAATTTTTTTCCTCCTTTAATTTTCCTGATATAAAGCATGGGAATCCTACAAAATAATCAAAACCCGTACTATGATTAAAAACCATCTATTTGAAACCCACTTCACAATAGAAATGGTGAAGCTTAAATCCAAATCGTATTGTGTGGATTTCCACTACAGGTGGACGCTTTCCGCGGGCATGGCCTCCGATGCACAAGATGTGCTAGCTTCGATGTTGTCATATGGATGTGATGTACTTAGCCGAAGTGCCTTGAAAATGTAACACACTTAGACTAAGAGCCCCTGTTCCTGCCCCTGCTAGACTTGCTTTGTCGTCAACTTCCTCGTAACACCTTGGGCGTTTAATCATAAGGTATCACTCTCACCTTGCACTTTAATCCCCTTTGCTTATGGCCAACGCTTCCTTTCAGTAGGGCATGCATGATCGCTCTTTTACTTCAATAAGTCATTATGAAATGAATTCATTTAGTATCATTTTATGATATTATTCCGCAATCATCACTGGATAAAAAACCGAAAGGTCATGCAAAGCTGCTAGGAACGTTACAATTAGAAAACTGGGCTTGCACCACTTCGCTGGTACTCCTGATGTGATTTTTTGCAAATCACACACTTAGGGTGCCCGCAAGCTTTAACGGCGAAAGTCAAAGCTACACTTATACTCTCTTCCTTTATGAGCGTCAACGAAGTTATACATTCTAATAGTGCAAAAAACCTCTTGATGAGCTTCTGACTAGTCAGTCACTTTTTTATTTAAATTTCCTCACAGCTTGCCTCTATTTTATATAATAAAGTATTTTTAATAAAAGAAAAGCAATCCGCCTTATAAATCAAGAAAACTTGGCAATCTCCTACAATACGGTGAAAACCAAAGCCTGGACTCATGAGGCCTTCCACAAAGTTATAAATTCTGACGATTAAAAAAACTGCCCTCCAATTGTTATAGATGTCTAATAATTGGAAGACAGTTCAAATGCGAACTTTTATTGTTTATAGGGAACAAATTGCTTCACAAAGGTTTTAAGTTGAGGCAGACTTTTCTCATCATTTGCAGTTACTTCATAATAATAGTTCTCTTTTTCACCACGAAGCAGGATGGGTGTTCGGGAGCCAATATATTCCGTCCATCTTATACCATTTGCCACAAAGGTAGCTTTAGGATGAGGCGCATATGAGCTCTTCACGTTCCCTTTATTCAGCGCATCTTGATTGAAGGACGTGCTTGCCACCGGAGCCTTCTTCTTCTCATATTCTTTTACAATGATGGTTTGTTCAGGTTCCTTGACCTCACTATACGTGAGCATAAGTCCAGGCCCCCAGTCCGTCTTTAAGTCAACTTGTTTTAATTGAATTGCTTTATTTTTAAATAGATAAAGCGCCATCTCCTTACTGCTCAAAGTCAAAAGCTCGTTAGTGTTGCGATGATATAACCAATACATTGGTTGCCCCTCATCATCATCATAACGAACAGCAATAGCACTTGCCACTTCCTGCCCAACGATACTGTAGATCGTCGCTTTACCTAAAGTATTCAGTTTTTTATTAATTTGCGACCCCCTAACTGTCGCATTGCTTTTGACATAATTCCCTTGATTAAAAGTAAAATGCCCAGGGATGTCAGTGGACTGTGCGTTTGAAGCATAATCATACGCTGTCACATTTTCTACCTGTTCGGTGGAAGCATCACCGGCAGCCTCTTGATGTTTTTCCGTCTTTTGACTCGCTTTTGTTGATACGGCCGTTTTGCTTTTCGACTCTGAACTGGCAGAGGGATGCTCCTGCTGATCACTCATAAAATAAAAAGATAGCACCACTAAAAGTCCTAGACAAACGGCGCCTGAAAATAAAGCTTTTAGAACCTTTTGTGGCCTTATGGTCTTGTGCTGCACACGAGAGAGGACGTTTTGCTTTTCCCTATGAGTAAACGTGCCTTCCTTTAAAACGGTTTGATCCATTGCTTTTTTGAGACGGTTAAGCTCATCATCCATTATCCACCCCTCCTTTTTCTTCATAAATGCTTCTGAGTAATCCTTTTGCTCGGCGTAGCCGCGTCTTAATCGTCGATAACTTGAGCTTTGTATAGTCTTGAATCTCCTCAAGCTTTAAATTTTCATAATAGTATAAAATGATTACTTCGCGATATTTCACAGGCAAAGCCATAACACATTCGCTGAGCATGCCATCTTCATTTTTGATGATCACATGGTCTTCAGCCGATGGAGCCTCCTGCCCCGAAAATGTTTTTAGCTTTTGCAATAATTTTTCCGGGCGAAAAAAACGAGATTTTAATGCATCCTTACTTTTATTAATCGTAATTTTATATATCCAGGTTTTATAGGAGGCCTCTCCTCGAAAGCGGTGGAGGTTTTTATAAACAGATAAAAACACTTCTTGAGCTACATCTTCAGCGATCGACCAATGGCGCACATATGTATAAGCTAATTTTTTGACTTGAGTTCCATATTCATCCATCAACTCTTCCAAAAGAAGCTCATAATCCACACACGCCTTTTCTTCATCATTCTTAATATTTTCCATGCCTACCCCCTTCCTCCCCATAAAATTGACGTCGAAACGAGTAAAAAAGTTTCACTTTTACCCTACAAGATTTACAAGAAAATGAAAACAGAAAAAAGGACATTGCTCCGTCTCTCTGCAATGTCCTTGTGATACTTCAACACTGTCCTGTTATTTTTTGTTGATTATTCGACCAGCAAACGTATCTACTGCACCTGGAAATAACTGATAGAGCTTAGCGCCAGCATTCATTGAGAACGGCAGATTAATTTCGCGTTTTTTCCTCCCAATCACCGCTATCACTTTTTCGGCAACAGCTTCAGGCTCTAGCATCCATCGTTCCACGCTTTTTACATAATTTCCTTCAGGGTCTGCTGTTTTAAAAAAATTGGTTTTAACGGGCCCTAGATTAACTGCTGTCACGCGAATCCCTTGCTTCCGAACCTCTGAACGCAAGCCATTCGTAAAACTGAGTACAGCAGCCTTCGAAGCCGAATAGACGATAGATTTTGGCGTGGCAACCTTCCCCGCCATCGAAGCAACATTAATGACATGACCGTCTCCCTGCTGTCTCATCTTTGGCAAGATCATGCGCGTCGCTGTCATCATCCCTAGAACATTGACGGCAAACATATGCTCGATATCTTCAAAACGCATTTCCTCAAACTGAGTAAATACACCAAAACCGGCATTATTGATCAGGACATCAATTTTTGGATACTGCCATTTAATCGTTTCAAAGGTTTGACGCAAGGCGTTCCTATCCCCCATATCAAGTGTAAAACTGTCAACCGCGACATCATACTGCATTAAAATCTCTGATCTTAATCGTTCAAGCTTATCTGTAGAACGCGCAATTATGATGGTATGGGCACCGAGCCTAGCGCATTCTCGAACCATATGGCGGCCAATTCCCATTGAAGCGCCCGTGACGATAACCGTTTTTCCTTCCAATGACCGATTTCGCACCATGACTTCCTCTCCCTTAAAGACTTCGGTATTTTAATCTCCCATCAACCTCAACACACACAGCACTTTTCTCTGCAACGAGCCAATCGAGATAGCCTTGAACCTCAGAAAGGACAAGATCCACCTGATTTTCAAAGACGCGTCGAAACATTTCCTGACCAATATCAAAGGTGGTTCGAGGGGTATCCTGAATCATCCTTGCAATGATGTCTCGGCGTTTCCGCTGATTTTGCAGGCGATTCTGAATAAAGGCATCACTGTAGTTGAACATTTGACCATGTCCAGGCAGAATCGTTTGCATACCCAATGTTAGACACTTCTGCAAAGCATCGCGATATTGAAGGAGAGTGCGAGGCGCTTTCTCCCCATCATTGTATGGGGGCTCAAGAATGGCGTTAGATGATATATGCTCTAATAAAAGATCCCCCCCTATAAACACTCCGTCGGTTTTTCTATATAAACTGATGTGACTTTGAGCATGCCCTGGTGTATAAAGGATTTGCCATTCTTCAAAATTTGGAATCGTGTTCGTTTCATCAACGGTTGCAGTAAGCTCTCGCCTCCCGCCATACTCTATGTAACCATCCATTGTTGGCAAGCGATCAACATATTTCTGCGGAACCCCCATTTTTTCCCCTAAGCGTTGAAAATAATCATTATAGCGTTGGATAAAGGCTGACGATTGTTGCAGCCAGGGTTCTATCCGCCAATGCCCATAAATAGGAATCGCTGATGGCAAAAAATTGATAAGACCCGTATGATCAATATGATGATGCGTCAGAACGACGCAATCAATAGCTTTCAAATCAATAGAGAGCTTGGAAAGAGCCGTTTTAAAGTTTATCCATGTCTCATGCGTCGATAAGCCGGCATCGACTACCATAACTTTGTCCTTTTTCTTCACAAGAAAAATATTAACGGGACCGACTGCAAAGGGCGTTTCAAGTTCCACTTGCCAAATATCTGGCGCTGTTTGGTACACATTCATAACTAAAATCTCCTTAACTCTTCAATACCATTCTAATTTCTATTTTAATAGTTTATCGATGGATGGCACAAGTAGCTTTCTTAACAAGCTAAAAGAATAATCGACATTGAGCCGTTCTATCCACCGATGCCCGTCTCTCCCTATAGGCCCCAAGTTAAAAACAGGTAGATTCAGGCGTCTCAACTCCTCGAAAGGCAGGTGTTAGCGCGTACCATACAAAGGCAGGTTCTCTTGTAAGGCCGTGATCTCTTCATTCTCCATCTGTAGCGATGTACAGCTTAAATCAGAAAGCCCAGGAAAAAACGACTGATGTTTAAAAGAAATCTGTTCCTTCTCAGTCAGGTCAGACACATGCTGAATGACCTGTTGAATGTTTATGACTTAATAAAACAATGGTCTTCTTCACTGAACCATTTTTTGCAAGAGCAGTAACAGCCTTGCGTCCATCTTGCGTCACATGAAGCTGCAAGTGTTCACGATGAGTTTGGAAATAATGAAGAGCTTGCAGGCGTTGATAAATGTATTTCGCTATGGCCACTTTTAGCATCAGATCCTGTAATGCTCGGTATTTCCACCAATTGACAGAGCAGTGCTTTTAATGCTTCTTTTGTTTGCCACATGCGTACGGTCACTCCTTCCGTTACATGCCTGAATCAGTTCATAATAGTTTAAACTATAGAATGGACAGCCAGACTTCACCTGTCCCTTTTTCACTCTTCTTATAGAAAATTTTTCATGGTGTTTCATCAGAATGTTGTTATACTCAAAGAATGGTCCATATAATTAATAAGGACCGCTTAGAACACCATGACATATACTATAGGGATTCGCGATGATCCCTTTCTTTTCCTTTGTTTAATCGCACTTCTTATAAAATGGCTAAATACTGAAGACTGGAGTGGTTTCGGTGAGAACTAAAATATTCGCTCATCGGGGGGCAAGTGGAAAGGCTCCTGAGAATACAATGACGGCCTTTAAAAAAGCTGCTGAAGAAGGCGCAGATGGCATCGAACTAGACGTCCATCTCACCCGTGACCGTATTCCCATTGTCATTCATGATGAAACAGTCGACCGTACCACAGATGGGTATGGGTTTGTGAAGGATTATTCTTTAGAAGGTTTAAAGAAATTAAGTGCCGGCCATTGGAAAGGCTGGAAATTTCGCCATGAACAAATTCCAACGCTAGAAGAAGTATTAAAATGGCTGAGCAAAACGGAGCTTACTCTCATTGTAGAATTTAAAAATAATATTTTGCCATATAAAGGACTTGAACAAAAAACCATTCACCTTTTAGAAAAATATCATATGCTGGAGCGGACGATTTTTTCATCCTTTAACCATAATAGCCTTTTTAAAGTAAAAGAGCTCTATAAACAAGCTGAAACAGCCGCACTTTACGGAAAGCCTATTGCATCACCCGCACAATATGCTAAAACCATACGTGTTGATGGACTCCATCCTTCTTTTCGTCTAATCAATCAACCCTTAATTCAAAATCTCCATGCTAACGGAATAAAAGTCCGTCCCTATACTGTTAACTCACAGCGCATTATGGAGACGCTATTCAGCTGGAAGATTGACGGGTTGATTACCGACTATCCAGCCAGAGCTCGCGACAGCCTTCATCGCATCCGCTTATAAGGATGACTTGACTCCCATTCATGACTTAGCTAGAAAAACTAGGCTCATCCATGATTCTCTATTCCTGCCGTGAAGGCGAGAGCCATAGTTTTTCTCAAGCTTTTTCTTCCATCATTTAAACATAGTGCTCCCTTGAATTGTCCACTTGTCAATATGAGAGTTGAATGCTTTCCAAGCAAATTTTATTTGCATCAGAAAAGGATATGCTATAATAGCGGGCAAAAGCAATCACTACATAGCTAGGATGTGAATGAACTATGTCAACAAAAGCCCTTTTTTCACCTTATACTGTAAGAAACGTGACGTTAAAAAATCGCATTGTCATGTCGCCTATGTGTATGTATTCCTGTCACAAAGAGGATGGAAAAGTCAATTCTTGGCATTTAACGCACTATACAAGCCGAGCAGTCGGTCAAGTGGGACTGGTCATCGTCGAAGCCACAGCCGTAACTGCACAAGGAAGAATATCACCTCACGACCTCGGTATTTGGGATGATAGCCATATTGAAGGATTAAAACAACTCGTGGATTTAAATCATGAACACGGGAGTAAAATGGGTATTCAGCTGGCTCATGCTGGTCGGAAGGCCCAATTAGAAGAGACGATCATCGCCCCTTCATCCATAAGCTTTGATAACATGAAAACACCTGAAGCCATGACAACAACACAAATCGCCGAGACCATCGAGGCTTTCAAGCAAGGGGCCCGTCGAGCAAAAGAAGCTGGATTTGATGTCATCGAACTTCATGCAGCACATGGCTATCTGATCCATCAATTCCTTTCACCTATTGCGAATCAGCGCAATGATGAATACGGTGGTTCCAAAGAGAATCGCTATCGCATTCTCGGAGAAGTCATTGACGCCGTGAGATCCGTTTGGGCGGGACCGCTTTTTGTACGTGTATCTGCTAACGATTATCTCGAAAACGGGTTAACCCCTGATGACCATGTCTATTTCGCAGAAAGAATGAAAGCACAAGGCGTTGATCTCATCGACACAAGCTCTGGTGCCATTGCACCAGCAGCCATCGATGCCTTCCCTGGCTATCAAGTGCCCTACGCAGAAAAAATCAGACATGAAGCAGAAATCGCTACCGGAGCTGTTGGCTTAATCTTAAATGCTGTTCAAGCTGAAGAGATATTAAAGAATGGGCGCGCTGACCTGATCCTTCTCGCTCGTGAGCTCTTGCGTGACCCTTATTGGCCATATCATGCTGCAAAAGAGCTTAATGTAGAAATTGAAGGACCTAAACAATACACACGCGGTTGGGGCATGTAATTTATTTCATATCCGTCTTTACCTTCGACTGTATTGACCAGAAGTGTTTGACCTATAAAAAATAGAAGCCGTCAACCTATTTAACGGCTTCATTTTTTATAATATCAATATTTTAAGCCTTGACGATACCAAATTTTCTATTCACGAGCAAACAGCAAGGTCCCATCAAAATACGTTGTCCCTCTAACACTTCGTATAAAGAGCCTAATCCTCGCTAATCGATGTCATAGCTCCACAGATCATGCGCAAGATAGCACGGTTGAAAAAGCTCGCGCGCTTCACTCAAAAGAGCATCAGCACTCTCTTGATACCTGGAGCTTATGTGAGTGAGTAAAAGCGTTTTGACATAGGCATTTTTTGCTGTGAGCGCCGCCTGTTCGGCTGTGGAGTGTCCAAAAGCATTGGCTCCCTCGGCTTTATCTTTTAAAAACGTGCTTTCATGTACAAGAACATCCGCCTGCTCGGCCAATCGAATCGCTCCGATACAGGGTCTTGTATCCCCTAACACCGTGATGATTCTTCCTCTTTTTGTTGGGCCAAGGTAATCAGCTGTACGGACTTCCCGGCCATCTTGAAGATGTAACCATTCATGCTCTTTAAATTTTTTATAAATGGGTCCTGGAGTCAGGTTAAGTTGCTCTTTAATTTTATCGACTAATAATTCTCCCGGCTTGTCCTTTTCCTCAATGCGGTAGCCGAGACTCGGAATCACATGCTCTAATCTTCCACAAACCACACGAAAAGTATCGTCCTCATAAATGATTCCTTCATCAATCTCTTGTATTTTTATGGGATAAGTTAAATGTGTTTCAGAGATCGCCAAATTACGTTCAATAAACTCAGCAATGCCTTTTGGGCCATAAACCTCTAATGGGCCAATCCCACCTTGGAAAGAACGACTGCCTAATAATCCCGGTAACCCAAAAATATGATCGCCATGTAAATGTGTAATAAAGATCTTTTGAACTCTGGACAGCTTGACTTTAGTATGTAAGATTTGATGTTGGGTAGCCTCTCCACAATCAAATAACCAGATGTCTCCCTTATACTCAGGCATGATCAAAGCAATAGAAGAAACATTTCGCTGCTTTGCAGGTACTCCCGCACCCGTGCCTAAAAATACAAATTCCAAGGTTCTTCCTCCTTTGTTTCCCATCGAAAGCGGCTTAGGAATGCCCTCGCTAATCCACACCCTGCCCCCTTCTTAAAAATACATACGGCTATATGGCTTTCTGTACTGCTATTAGTATTGGCTAATCCTTTCTTAACATGCCAACATTGCCCTATTTGCAAATTGCAAATCGCGCCCATTCCGGGGTCTCTTTATACATTCAAACCCTTTCACACTCTATTCCTAGGCCCACCTGATTTTCCAGGAAAAATTTCAACCACTCAGCCTAGTCACTATGTTATAATGAAGGTGTTGTCTAAATATATCATACTTTGGAGGTATTCGTATGATGATACCTGACCGAATCGATCATACTAAAAAGCTTGCAAAAGCTCAATCTGCTAATCTACTAACATTGTTTAATTTAAGCCTAGGCATCATTGCTCTAGTGCTTATTATGTCTAAACATCTTCATATGAGTTTATTGATGATTTTTTTAGCTGCACTTTGTGATCGCTTTGACGGTGGACTTGCACGCAAGCTGGATATTCAGTCTCATTTTGGAAAGGAATTAGATTCATTATGTGATCTTGTCTCATTTGGTATAGCGCCAGCCTTTTTAATTTTTGAGGGCATCATGCACCACGCTCGTATTCTCGGTTTAGTGATGACCATTTTCTATATTTTATGCAGTGCCATTCGACTCGCGCGTTTTAACGTCACTGAATTCGACGGAAAATTTCAAGGCCTGCCAATTACTGCTGCCGGCTGTATTTTAACCTTAAGTTATGTAGGCATTCATCACCTTCCTCTATCCGTATTTTTACTGCTCACCTTTGTCTTATCACTATTAATGGTAAGCACATTTCGCGTTAGCAAAGTATGAACACTTCATTAAAGGGGCTGGGACAACAGAAGTCTCTTCAGCTCATAGAGAATCCGAACGATTTGAAGTGACCCCAAAAAGTTAGACACGGTTATTTAATTAGGCAGCCTGTTGGGCAAGAATACGATATTGTATCGGACTCTTGCCTTTTAATTTGGCCTTAATCCGTTTGTTATTATAATAATCCATATATTTCTCCAGCTCTTGCTTAAAGTGATCAATGCTTTCAAATTCTTTGAGATAAAGGAATTCAGATTTCATAATGCCAAAGAAATTCTCAATCACGGCGTTGTCATAACAGTTCCCTTTACGTGACATACTTTGGGTTATCCCGCGTTCTTTTAAGGCATGGCGGTACTGCTTCATCTAGTAATGCCATCCCTGATCGGAGAGAATAAGCAATGTGTCCTCCTCTGTTAAGCGTTCAAACGACTTCTCCAACATCTCTGAGACAAGTGAGTAAGTAGGTCTGGAGCCGATTGTGTACGTGATGATTTCACTATTATATAAATCAAGAATCGGAGATAAATAGAGTTTTTCTCCAAATAATTTAAACTCTGTAATGTCGGTTACCCATTTCTCATTTGGCTTCTCAGCCTTAAGTTTCGATCTATAGACTACTTTCGCTTTGTCTTTTTTGGTGACTTTTCCTTGCTTTGAACTAAGGCATTCAACTTTTTTAAATAGGCATTCTCCATGCGTAAATGTTCAACTTCGTCTATTAGTGCTTCTTGTGAGCCTTCAACTGGCTTGTTTTTCTTATTGCCTTTCTTCATGGATGGACGCTCCTTTTTATTAAGCTTAAGGGCATCTAATCCTCCATTTTCTAATTTCCTTTGACACCGATATACTGTAGATGGTGCTGGAATGTTAAAAATAGCAGCTGTTTCACGGGTAGACGTCCCTTTTTCGCTCATATAACTGAGTACGTCCAGTTTAAACTGCAAAGTATAATTTGTATAGCCTTTTTGAAAAGCTTTATCTCCTTGATATTGATATTGTTGAATCCACGTTCTAAGAAGAGACTCATCAACTCCAATAGAATCTGCGAAGGCCAATTGACTTTCGTTACTGGTCAAATATCGTTTAACAGCATTTAACTTATCCATAGCTGTAAATTTAGCCACAAGAAAAGCACCTCCAATTGTTAGATGGTGTCTAATAATTGGGGTGCAGTTCAATTCGCCCCGCTCCCGTAGGCGTCACCGTATTTTGACTACGCTTCCCGTTTCCCTGGCTACTTATCGTTCGGTAATAGAGTAATTTTCTTTTCGTTTTGTCTCACCCTCTTTTACATTTTCCTTCACTACGGTTTTTTCTTATGCTGCAGTTGGCGATAGATAGCTGCGATTGCTTGTTTATAATCAGAAAGCTCTTGAGCGTTAATAGACCTTTCACCATAACGCACTTTTTCATAGACGGATTGCACAATCTGTTTTGATTGAGAATGAATAGGGAGACGCGCCAGCCATTCATTAAGCGTTTCTGGAGCTCTTCGCTGATGATCACCTTTAGATAATTTTTTTTGGAGTTGATAAAGAGAAAGACGAATAGCGTTTTTTGGGGGGCGTACAGGCTTAACCAGCGTTGCTTCCGTCGCCATACTAAATAGCTTATCCTTTTCATCTCGTCTCATTATAATGGGCTTCGTTTCATTTTTTCGTATCAATGAAAAGCGCCGATGTCTAATGAGGAGTACTACCACAACTCCAATGATGACTAAAAAAATAAGACTGAGGATATCGATAATTAAATGTCCATGCGGATCTCCTACTAGCCGCGCGACATCCTTATAGTCACTCTGCAACAAAGGATTATCGGGAGGGGGGCTAGGCTTGGCGCCCTCGGCACCATGCTTAGTCGGTAAAAGAAAAAGAATCCCCTTCATCACCACATCGACAATAAAATAGGCAACCAAAAAGAGGCCTAGTAAAATTTTGACTAGAAGCCAGCCAAGATAGGGCCCAATTAAAACAAGCAAGCCCCCTGCTGCTAAAGCCCCTGCTAAAACAATACCATAAGATGCTGTTAAAACGTGATTGCCACCCCTTACTTCCTTTGTCAATAAATAAGAAGCTACTATCAAGAAGACTTGAATAAGTGGCAGCAATACGAATAAAGAACGCTCTGGAAAATGAGGGACAAAGATCTTTAAAAGAAAATCATAAGCAATACCAAAACCAAAGGTAGCAGAGAAAATTTTCCAAAACATTTCCTTTGTAGTTCCTTCCAGCCATTCGCTCAGACGCCAGAAAAGCAGGAACGCCGTCCCTACTGCAGCAAAGATGGTCATCCCCCACCAATACCCTAGCCCAATACATGCTAACGTAATGACGAAATAGAGCAGCATGGGATAACGCTTCACCTTGCGAGCTAGACCGCCAAACAGCGCACTCATAAGGATGAGAATACCAGCTAAAGGCCAACCAAGAAGCCACGGGTTATGTCCATGCTGATAATTAAAAGGGACCATTATAGTGTATACCAAAAGATACTCTACCATTAAAATCAATAGGGTCTCAATACCCCTCATTCGCTTGCTGAGCATCCCATCTCCCTCCTCTTCCCATCGGCGTAAGATCCCCTTGAGGTGTCAGCTTTAAAACGGTCATTCCTTGTTTTAGCCACTTAGAAACAAAATGCATTTTACTCGGATCGTCTGTATGATCAATGAGTATGATAATGCGCTTTTGTGAACGTTCACGGTCAATTTCTCCAAACAGGACAGCCGGCTTGATTTTCATCTGGTTTGTATGGATATGAGCCAGAAAATCCATCGCCTTCAGCAATTGCATGCGCCCTTGACCAAGCGGTAGCCTCATCAATTGTCCTTGCCCAATCGTTCGGGTATTCACAAGGATTTCAAAATCGACGCCCTGCTTCTCAGCCAAATAACAGAGTCTAGCGACCCGCGCCAGCTCTTCTTCTAAGTTTTCTCTATCGCCTTTTTGCACATAAAGATCCAGCACCGTCACAATGGTCCATGTCATCCCCAATGTCTTGTCAAAGAGCTTCGTTTGTAATTGGCCTGTTCGTGCTGATGCTTTCCAGTGCACATTTCTTATGGAATCAGACGGGACATAATCTCTCGTTCCTACGGGTGCAGCCCTATCTTCAAATAACGCGCTCTGACGCGGATATCTACCTTCGATCGGAAGCTGAAGGTGCTGTGTCCCCCCTATCACTTTTGCTTGCGGATAAATGATGATTTCTTTTTTTACAAAATCCGACGACAATGTGATGGAAGCGAGGCGAAGGGGATCATGGATGATCAGCTTTAAATTGCGCATTCTGACCACACCCCTTGCTTTCGCTAAGCATTCAATCGGATAGCGCACGACTTGCTTAGCCGGAATGAAAAGTGGTGTCTGATAAGGGGATTCTCCTTCAATATTCGTTACTTCGACATCTTGACTAAGCAAAAATTCAATCTTTCCATTCACTACAGGTATCCAGCTTTTATTGCCAAAGACAAGCTGCAATTGACCAGTTTCACCCACCGACAGCCTGATTTTTTCCTTTTCACTAAAAAATCCGAGATGACGAACCATATGCTTTAAATAGAGGCGAGGATAAACACCTAATACAAGAAAAAAAGCGCCCGCAAAAAATAAAAGCGTCTGAGTAAAAATGAGACTGGCTAGGAGAACAGCGGCACCAATGATCGTAAAGGTCTCAATGATAGCCGATTGAATAGGAGTGGCTCTCCATACCATTAGTGTGCCGCCCCCGATTCAACAGGGGCCTCAAGCTTCTCTAGAATTCTAGAGATGACCTGTTGCTTCGATGTCCGCATCTCTCCATCCATCGTCAGTACAAGACGATGGGCAAGCATATGGACCGCCAGCTGCTTAACATCATCTGGAAGAACATATTCCCTTTCATGAAGATAAGCTCGTGCTTGTGCTGCACGCATGAGGGCTAAGGTTCCACGCGGACTGACCCCCGTTTCAACAAGTTCATGCTCCCGCGTCGCATGGATCAATTTCAGTAAATAATCTTCCACATCTGCGGATAGCTTGACTTGTTTGACAGCCTCTTGTAGCTTAAGAATGTCTTCACGATGAAAGATGGGCTCAATAGCGACTAAGGGTTCATCCTGCTTATACATGTGCAACATCTGTTTTTCTTCACTTAAAGTCGGATAGCCAACCTGTATTTGCATAAAAAAGCGATCCATTTGTGCTTCAGGCAACGGAAATGTGCCTTGCTGCTCAATGGGATTTTGGGTAGCAATCACAATAAATGGCGCTTCAATGGGTAGGGTCTCACCCTCAATGGTCACTTGATGTTCCTCCATGACTTCTAAGAGCGCGGCTTGAGTACGGGGTGTCGCCCGATTGATTTCATCTGTTAGTAAAATGTTCGTTAGCACTGGACCTGGTCTTAATTCAAAATTTTGACTTTTAGGATTAAAAAATTGGATCCCTGTAATATCACTAGGCAAAACATCTGGCGTGAGCTGGATTCTCTTAAATGTGCCATTGATGGAGCGGGCAAGTGATTTTGCTAACATTGTTTTTCCGGTTCCCGGAACATCTTCTAAGAGAACATGACCCTTGCCGATGAGCGCAACCATTAATAACTCGATGATGGACGCTTTTCCCACAAGCACTTTGCCAATATTGTCTTGAAGCTTATGTAATTGCTCTTCCATGATAAACCCCCTTACTCTTTTCATTTTATTATATCACATATCATTATCCATTAATGGAAAAGTCTATCAAAAATCATTATTTTTATAATTCTTATAATTTGTTCGAAACGTAGGAAGGGGCCCTATTTGCCCTTCTCTTGTTTGTCATCAATTCCCAAACGCACGACACTACTCCCATATTTGTCCTCTAAGTCTTGTAAAACATTAAAAAGCGGTTCCTTTGATGCATCTTGTTCATAGGTGAATAAATCCAGCTGCTTGCTGGCTTTTGTCACAGGTTCCAACGCTTGGACAGTGATACCCAATAAACGAATCGGTTCGCCATTCCAATGCGTGGAGAAAATTTGAAAGGCAAGCTGTGCAATATCCTCGGTCGTCTGAAGCGGCTGTTGGACCGTCTTTGCCCGTGAGATATTCTTCCAATCACTATAGCGGATTGCGATGGACAACTGATAAGCAAGCGATCTTTTTTCCTTTAGCTTTCTTGATAAGCGGTAGGCAAGTCGATGGAGAACGAGGCGCGCTTCTTCTTCATCTTGAATATCCCGTGGTAGAGTGGTGGACTGACTAATACTTTTAAATTCACTTTCCGCCTCAGGATCGACCTCTCTCGGATCATAGCCATTTGCACGCTCATGTAGTCTTTCACCATATTTCCCAAATTGCTCAACAAATGCCGCCTTCGGATAATGGGCAATATCTCCAATGGTCTTAATGCCAATATTCACAAGCTTTTCCGCTGTCTTCTTTCCCACACCATGCATCTCACTGACAGGAAGAGGCCACAGCGTTTTGTGCATTTCCCGCTTTCTTAGAATTGTTATTCCCATGGGTTTTTTCATATCAGAAGCCATCTTGGCCATAAACTTATTAGGGGCAATACCGATGCTACATGGAAGCGCAAGCTGATCTTTTATTTGCTGTTGAATGGCTTGTGCTAATTGGACAGGGTGCCGATCCTCAGTCAAAGAGGTCACGTCCATATACCCTTCATCAATCGACACACGTTCAACTTGATCTGTATAAGAACGCAATAAAGCAAATAGCTTTCGCGAAACGCTTCTATACAGATCGAAATGAGGGGGTTTAACGATAAGGCCTGGACATTTTCTCTTTGCCTCCCATACCTGCATCGTTGTTTTCACTCCATGAGCCCGCGCCTCATAGCTGCTTGTCACGACGATGCCCCGTCGATCCTCCACCTTACCGGCAATAGCAAGAGGTTTGCCACGAAGCTCAGGATGCTCAGCCATTTCTACGGATGCATAAAAGCTATTCATATCAACATGAAAGATTATTTTGCCTTTCCTCATCAGAGTCCCCCCTCTCGAGTCGGTTATTCTCTTTATTATACCGCAAAAGACGCTAAATAGGAATATTTGTTCTTGTCTAATTCAACGACTGTCTTCTGCATTGAAACGTTTAAGTGGTAGGCTTTACCTAAGCATGGTTCCAGTCATAAATTAAAAAGGGAAAAAGAGCTTCTCAAAAGTGAAGAAACGGAGGAATGAGCTTATGAAGTCGAACATTTTGAGCTTGATTATTAAAATCGATAATTGCGAGGGGGAGCCTTATTACGGCTTCTTTTAAAAGCTCCTTACCTCATTCCCCGTACAGTCCATAAAAAAGTCATTGCCCCTGCCCTTCAGCCCGATATTAAAATTAAAATCTGTTTCTGAAAACTGGTCAATGCTCCAGGCCCAGTCCTCTTTCATACGAGAAACAATAATAGAGAAAAAGAGAGCATTCACAAAAGCTCAGCCTTTGGAATCCCCTCTGATCTCATGACTTAATTTTTAGCAACTTCTTTGACAATGGCAATGACCATTTCTGCAGTTTTTGTTAATTCTGCCACAGGCATTTTCTCGTTCGTGGTATGAATGTCCTCATAACCTACTGCGAGATTGACTGTTGGAATGCCTAGACCAGCAATCACATTCCCATCTGAGCCCCCACCACTTTGAAGAATGCGTGACGGTCTACCGATCGCTGTCGCTGCAGCCTGAGCCACTTTAACGAGATGATCCTCTTCACTAAACTTGAAATTCGGATACATGATGTCAACTTTAACCTCAGCGCTTCCCCCCATCGCCTTTGCCGTTTCTTCAAAAGCTGCTTTCATAGTGTTCACTTGTGTTTCCATCTTCTCTTTAACAAGCGAACGGGCTTCTGCTAAAATTTCAACTCGGTCACAGACGATGTTGGTTTTTTGTCCCCCCGCAAATCGTCCGATATTCGCAGTGGTTTCCTCATCAATGCGTCCCAAAGGCATTTTAGAAATCGCTTTT
The DNA here is from genome assembly GCF_014642655.1 of Pullulanibacillus camelliae. Classification (GTDB taxonomy): domain Bacteria; phylum Bacillota; class Bacilli; order Bacillales; family Sporolactobacillaceae; genus Pullulanibacillus; species Pullulanibacillus camelliae. The sequence continues at coordinate 24,221 of NZ_BMIR01000006.1, read as the reverse complement.
GCAGCAATGGTAATAGCAGAGACACCTTTTTCTGGAGCAACACCTGCATGTGCGGTCTTGCCTAATATAGTCGCAGTGATTCGTGCTTGCGTAGGAGCCGCCGTAATGATATCGCCAACAGGACCATCACTATCAAGTGCATAACCAAACTTGGCACTAATTTTTTCTTTTTCTAACGCCTTGGCGCCAACAAGTCCAGATTCCTCACCTACAGTGATAATAAATTGAATCGTCCCATGTGGAATATTTTCTTCCTTCAAGACTCGGATAGCCTCGAACATCGCTGATAAGCCTGCTTTATCATCAGCTCCTAAAATCGTTGTGCCATCAGAGACAATCTTACCGTCTTGAAGGGTGGGCGTGATGCCTTTACCAGGAACAACAGTATCCATGTGTGATGTGAAATAAATCGGATCACAAGCCACTGTACCTTCTAAAGTACAAATTAAATTATTGGCTCCGTGACCGGTCACTGCTCTAGCATTATCTTCTTCAACCGTTAACCCAAGCGCTGAAAATTTTTCTTTGAGAACCTGAGCAATCTTCTCTTCTTCTCCGGTTTCAGAATCGATTTGTACGAGCTCCATGAATTCATCAACGATCCGCTTTTCATTGATCATTTTCTAATCACCTTCCTATGTATAAGACACTTCTAATTATAGCGCTGAAAAGGAGCTTGAGCAAAATTAACACTGCCTCCTTCACTTCATTGTCATTTCTGTTATAATCGGATTAGAAAAATGTTTTTAGGGCTGAAAGTCAGCAATGTTGGACAAGCCAATCTATTCTTCTCGGCATGTATTAACTTGTACAATGGATAAAAAGCCAAAGGAATCGATTTGACCGCTGCCGACACGATTGATTTCAGACCTATTTTTATGGATAGAAGGAGGGACTCCTTTGCGACCAAAAACCTTACGACTTGTTGTGATTATCATGATGTTCTGCCTCATTTTAACGACACTTCTTTCAGGTATCGGTGTCTTATTCAATCGTTAAGTCAATTATTTCCTATAGCACCATAAGCTTTGGCAAGCGCTTGAGGCGATTGCTTCTTATTCGTAATGAGTATTTTTGTGCCGATGGGAACATCCTCATATAGGCGTTCCAGATTGTCTCGATCCATACGAATACAGCCAGCGGATACATTTTGACCGATTGAATCGGGCTGATTGGTACCATGAATACCAAATAACCGGCCATCCGTCTCTTTAGCATCAAAGCCAATCCAGCGGGAGCCCAGTGGATTGTTGGGCGCGCCTCCGGGAATATTCTTTCTTCGATAATAAGGCTGGACCGCCTTAACCGTAACGGTAAAAAGCCCTTCGGGGGTTAAGGCCGCCGTTTTGCCGGTGGCCACTGGAGCTTGAAAAACCACATGATTTTGGTTGACGAACGTCAATTGATGCCGTGATTTTTGTACAATGATAAAAGGATCACCCACAGAGGGGTTGTCTCCTAAAGGCCACATCGGAGAATAGGCAATCATCATAGCGCACAAGACTAAACCTAACAGCTTCATTGCAAGTGGCTCCTTTACACATTATCTTGAAGCTTAGGTTTTTCTTTTTTAGAGGATTTCATGCTTCTAAACAACGAATCATTAAATGGATCATAAATCCCCCTTCATTTTGGAAAAGGCAGTATTAATACGCACAGGTTGTTATACTATAGGGAGCTTTTGTTATAGAGCACCCTTTTTGTGTTGCATGGGCTTTTTTGCTCATTTCCCAAGTCTATTTGTTCCACGCGCACCTTCTGATTCGGAAACTTTAGAACTTCTGTTAGAACCTTCACCCTAGAGGGTGTATCCCTGCTGGGCGCACAATAAAAACGGCCAGCCACTTGGGCCAGCCGTTTTTAAAACCTGCTTTTAGTTTTCTTTTCCACAATACTCATCAAGTAATTGTTCAAGTCGTGTTGCCACTACATGCGGCTCAAAGCCTTCAATATCTGAACGCTCAAGCATTGAAATGATTTCACCGTCTTTTAGTAAAGCAAAAGAAGGTGAAGAAGGTGCATAGCCTGTAAAGTATTCACGCGCACGGGAGGTTGCTTCCTTATCTTGCCCCGCAAATACCGTCACTAATTGATCTGGCTTACTTACGCAATTTGCCGCATACGCCGCTGCTGGTCTTGCAATCCCACCAGCACAACCACATGTTGAATTCACCATGACAAGGGTTGTTCCTTTTTTGTTTAATACCTCATCCACTTCCTCAGGGGTATGTAATTCTTGGTACCCCGCTTCAGAAATCTCTCTTCTCGCTGTATTGATGACATCATTCATAAAAATATTAAAATCCATGCTCATCGCACGTCACCTCTCATCTATAGCATTTAGAGGACTGCCTACCTCTGTTAAGATCATTTTACCGCGTTTGCCTATGAAATTCAAAAAGGAGCGCTTCTAATACAATTCATTCAAACGTTGATGGGTTTCTGGTAGCCTAGCGTCTTTCACTTAAAGTTACTTCTCAATAAATCGATGTTGTTTTTGCTGACATATGTTCTAACTTTTCTTTCACGCGCGCGAGGAAGCGTCCAGCGATTAAACCGTCTAAAATCCGATGGTCCAAGGATAAACAGAGATTGACTATATCTCGTGCCGCAATCATACCACCCTCCATGATCACAGGACGCTTAACGATGGATTCAACGGATAAAATAGCTGCCTGTGGATGATTAATGATAGGTTGAGAAAGCACCGAACCGAAAGAGCCGGTATTATTTACAGTAAAGGTTCCACCTTGCATGTCATCTGTAGATAATTGGTTACTGCGCACCTTCTGCGCCAAGTGATTAACACTCCGACCAATGCCTTTGATGCTTAACTCATCTGCATGCTTAATGACCGGAACATATAACGCCTCATCCGTTGCGACTGCAATGGAGATGTTGATATCTTTTTTCTCAATGATTTTATCGCCTGCCCACATGCTATTCATACGAGGAAACTCACGAAGGGCTTCGACGGTTGCCTTAATAAAGAAAGGGAGAAACGTTAAGTTAAAGCCTTCTTTGGCTTTAAAATCCCCTTTGATTTTATTTCTAAAGCTCACCAAATCAGTCACATCAACCTCGACCATCGTCCAAGCATGGGGAGCCTCCTGTACACTTTTCAGCATATTAGTAGCAATGGCTCTCCTGACTCCTGTAATAGGGACTTCAACATCGCCTTGACTTGAAGGCATTGCAAAGGCTGGTTCAGAAGGCGCTGCACTTTGGGCTTGAGGTCCAGTTGGCTCAGGTACCGCTGCTTTCACTTGAGGAGACTGAGCGCCTTCAGCGATCAGCTTTTGCATATCTTTTCTTGTAATTCGACCACCCTTGCCTGTGCCTTCCACGTGTTCTAAGTCGATATCATTTTCTTGGGCTAAGCGCAAAACAGCCGGTGAATAGCGTTTTTTCATCGATTGATTTGCTGACTGCGTATTGTTAGGGACTTGCTGCTTCTCAGCGACCACTGGCTTAGGGGCATCGCCATCCGCTTGTTCTGAACCCTCTACTTCAATGGTACAAATCACCGCACCCACTTCCAAGGTGTCCCCTTCATCGGCAATAAGTGCTGTAATCTGTCCCGCATAAGAAGTAGGAACCTCTGAATTAACTTTATCTGTTGTCACTTCAGCGATCGGATCATATTTTTTTACTGTATCACCTACTGAAACGAGCCAGCGACTTATCGTTCCTTCTGTAACACTTTCACCAAGCTTGGGCATGAGAATATTTTCTTCTGTCACCGTTATCCCTCCTATCTCTTAAAATTCTGCAAGTTCTCTCATCGCATGCTCAACCTTCTCCGGATTGATCATAAAGAATTTTTCTAACGGTGGTGCATAAGGCATCGCAGGGATATCAGGGCCCGCTAATCTTTGAATAGGGGCATCAAGATCAAAGAAACAGTGCTCCGCTATGATTGCAGCAACCTCGCCAATGATACCGCCTTCCTTATTATCCTCTGTGACCAGCAACACTTTACCGGTTTTGGCTGCCGCTTCAATAATGGCCTCTTTATCTAAAGGATAGACAGTGCGTAAGTCAAGAATGTGTGCGGAAATCCCCTCTTCGGCCAACTTTTCAGCCGCTTGCAGCGCAAAATGAACAGCTAGCCCATAGGTCATCACCGTCACATCTTCCCCTTCACGCTTCACTTCTGCCTTACCAATTGGAACGGTATAATCCTCATCAGGCACTTCCCCTTTGATTAGGCGATAAGCCCGTTTATGCTCAAAGAACAGGACAGGATCATCGGAACGAATTGCTGCTTTCAAAAGCCCTTTGACATCATAAGGAGTAGAAGGCATGACAATTTTTAATCCGGGTTGACTGGCAAAAATCGCTTCGATCGATTGCGAGTGGTATAGCGCCCCATGAACACCTCCACCATAGGGAGCACGGATGGTAATTGGCACAGTCCAATCATTATTTGACCGATAACGAATCTTAGCTGCCTCTGAAACAATTTGATTGACTGCTGGTAGGATAAAATCAGCAAACTGCATTTCAGCAACTGGGCGCATCCCGTACATCGCCGCACCAATACCAACACCAGCAATCGCCGATTCAGTTAACGGAGTATCGATCACCCGCGCTTCACCAAATTTCTCATACAATCCCGTTGTTGCTCGGAAGACACCTCCGCGTACACCGACATCCTCTCCAAGGATAAAGATTTTGTCATCACGCTGCATCTCTTCGTGTAAGGCAAGAGTAACAGCTTCTATATAAGAACGCACTGGCATAAACGTTCCCTCCTATTCCTCATACACATAATGAAGCGCGCTCTCAGGCTCAGCATAAGGTGCGGCCTCAGCATACTCCGTTGCTTCATCTACGCATTTTTCACAGCGTTCCACAATCTCACTGCTCTTTCCTTCTGTCAGCACACCCACAGATTCTAAATAGCTGGCAAAGGTGAATACACCATCGCGTTTTTTTGCTTCTTCGACCTCATCTGCAGCACGGTAGGAACGATCGTCATCGTCACTCGAATGTGGGGTCAAACGGTATGAAATGGTTTCAATTAGAGAAGGACCTTCGCCACGAATCGCCCGTTCCCTTGCCTTTTTAATCGCAGCATAGACGGCCAGCGGATCATTACCATCCACCGTTTCACCAAACATACCATAGCCAATCGCACGATCTGATACGCGTTCACAAGCGAGTTGCTTTTGTACTGGCACTGAAATGGCATATTGATTATTTTCACACATAAAAATGACTGGCAGCTTGTGAACTCCTGCAAAGTTCGCTGATTCATGAAAGTCTCCTTGGTTGGAGGAGCCCTCACCAAAAGTTGTGAAGGTTACCATTTCCTCGCCCTTTAAACGTCCAGCAAGTGCTGCCCCTACGGCATGGGCAACTTGTGTCGTGACAGGCGATGATTGTGTGAGGATTCTCAAGGCTTTGGAACCAAAGTGACCAGGCATTTGCCGTCCACCTGAATTCGGATCCTCTGCTTTTGCAAAGCCACTCAGCATGAGATCCTGAGCAGTCATTCCAAAGGTTAAAACAACGCCTATATCGCGGTAATAGGGAGCTACCACATCCTTTTCACGATTTAACGCATAGGCTGCTCCGACTTGTGCGGCCTCTTGTCCTTGACAAGAAATAACAAAAGGAATTTTTCCCGCCCGATTAAGCTTCCACATGCGCTCATCAACTTTTCTTGCTAGAAGCATGGTCTCGTACATATTCAGTACGTCTTCATCGGTTAATCCTAACGCTTGATGACGATTTTCAGACATCCTCTTGCCTCCTCAAATAAAAATTAAAAATGTATCGATCGATTGTCTACAGCCAATGCTGCCTCACCAATAATTTCTGATAATGTCGGGTGTGGATGTACAGTCTCTGCGACCTCCCATGGCGTAGCATCTAAAACACGCGCTAAAGCAGCCTCAGATATCATGTCCGTGACGTGTGGGCCAATCATATGGACACCAAGTACATCATCCGTTGCTTGATCAGCGACGATTTTTACAAATCCATCTGTTTCACCATAAACCAAGGCCTTGCCAATCGCTTGAAAAGGTATCTTGCCTATTTTCACCTCATAGCCTTCTGCACGTGCTGCTTGTTCTGTCAGACCAATGGATGCGGCTTCAGGAGAGGTATAGATGCATTTGGCGATATTTAAAGCATTCAACGGTTCAGGAGCAAGTCCAGCGATATGCTCAACCGCTTTTATTCCCTCATGTGAGGCGACATGGGCCAATTGCAGTCCACCAATGACATCTCCGATCGCATATATATGCGACTCTTCTGTTTGATAATGTTGATTCACTTGGATGCAATTATTGCCCAGTTTAATACTCGTATTTTGTAACCCAATGTCTTCAGTATTCGGAGAGCGACCAACAGAGATCAGCAGCTTATCCGCAGTCAAATGCTTCGTTTCACCATTCTGCTCTGCAGAAATTGTCACCTGCTCCCCTTTATCAATCGACTCTGGAAGAATCCGGGCATTTGTTAAGATGGCGACACCCTTTTTCTCAAGCTGCCGGCGCATTTCCTTGGCAATCTCTTCATCCTCTGTAGGAATGAGGCGATCCGCATACTCGATGATTGAGACGTCAACCCCGAAATCGGTAAACATCGATGCCCATTCAACACCGATAACACCACCACCGACGATGATCAAAGACCGCGGCAGTTCAGTTAACTGAAGCGCCTCATCAGAAGTCAACACGTGAACACCATCTGCCTCTAAGCCAGGCAAAGTGCGTGGACGAGAGCCGGTGGCAATGATGACATGTTGTGGAACGAGAATATCATTTTCCTTTTCCTCTGTATATTCCACAGAGATGGCTCCAGATAACGGAGAAAAAATCGATGGTCCTAAGATGCGTCCATAGCCAGCAAATAAATCAATCTTACCTTTTTTGATTAAATGTTGAACCCCCTGATGCAGAGTATCAACAATCTTTTGCTTTCTTTGCTGCACGCCGTTAAAATCCAAAACAGCTTGAGAGACATTAATGCCATAAGTTCCCGCTGCTTGAATCGTAGCATAGACCTCCGCACTTCTGAGCAATGCCTTACTTGGTATGCACCCTCTATGTAGACAAGTCCCACCCAAGTTATCTTTTTCAACAATCGCTGTTTTTAAGCCGAGTTGAGCCGCACGTATGGCCGCGACATAGCCGCCTGTTCCTCCGCCTAGTATAACAACATCATAGGTATTGGCCATTCAGACTGCCTCCTTTCAATACTGCATTGTCATAGCACGTACAGATATAGATCTTCATTCAATGCTTGATTATGTATAGTGGAAAAGCGAAACACACAAGGATTATGATGATGCATTAGGAAGTGAGAATATAAAAGGTAGACTAGCGGGAAGAGGATGACTCCCGCCAGCCATGAACATTTATCGAGATGAGAGCAAATGCTTACTGTTTTGTAAGAAGGTGCTTCTGGATTGATGAATGGTCGCGATTCTTTCTTCTGCAAGTCGATCCGCTGCTCTATACGTTGCAATGTTATCACGCATTGCAATATCAAAGATCTTAATCAAGCTATCATAAAGTCCTTCTACCTTTTTCATGGCACGATCGCGATGATAACCTAATAATTCATCAGCAACATTAATGACACCGCCAGCATTAATGACATAATCCGGTGCATAAACAATGCCTTTCTCATGAATGATATCCCCATGACGTTCTTCTTTTAATTGGTTATTGGCACTTCCAGCAATCACTTTTGCTTTTAATTGTGGAATGGTGTCATCATTGACAATCGCTCCTAATGCGCAAGGGGCAAAGATATCGCATTCAACACCATAGATATCATCTGGATCTACCGCCTTAGCATCAAAAGCCTCAACTGCTTTTTGCACAGCCTCTTTATTGATATCAGTGACTATAAGCTTGGCGCCCTCTTTATGGAGCCATTCACATAGGATAAAAGCGACATGACCAACACCTTGTACAGCTATGGTTTTTCCCTCAAGTGAATCACTGCCGAAAGCAACCTTTGCAGCAGCCTTCATCCCTTTATAGACACCGTAAGCAGTGACAGGAGATGGATTACCAGAGGAGCCAAACGCTGGAGAAATCCCTGTAACGTAATTGGTTTCTTGGTGAATAATATCCATATCTTCTACAGTTGTCCCAACATCTTCAGCCGTGATATACCGACCGTTTAATCCTTGAATAAAGCGACCTAATGCACGAAACATCGCTTCATTTTTATCCTTTCGCGGGTCACCCATAATCACGGTTTTTCCACCGCCAAGATTTAAACCCGCTGCAGCATTTTTATAGGTCATGCCACGCGCTAAGCGCAGCGCATCTTCAATCGCAGCATCTTCAGATTGATAGGTCCACATTCTTAACCCCCCAAGAGCCGGTCCCAATGTCGTATCGTGGATGGCAATAAAGGCTTTAAGTCCAGACGCCTTATCTTGGCATACAACAAGCTGTTCATAATCATATTTCTCCATATATTTCATTATTTCCATTTAACATATCCTCCTTAGATGTCACCCCAGTTAAAGTGTCCTGAGTGGGGCTGCACTCTTCAGCGACGAGGTTATCTATTAGTATCACTAGTTACTCATCCATTTATGAACATGCAAAAACCATACCAATATTTATTTCTTAAAAATAAAGACATGTAGCACTCACAACCATGCAAATTTCTTCATAATAAGAAAATTATTGCAGGTTACTTTTGTCAATCTGTAATTTCTCCATTTTATAATATAGGTTGCGAACAGAAATGCCTAAGGCCTGAGCGGTTTTTGTCTTGTTGTATCCCATCTCTTCATAGGTTTGCTTAATAATCTCTTGCTCGACCGCTTGTAATTGGTCAGTTAACGGAAGTGATGACGTTCTGACTTCTTTAGGAAAGGCAATCTCATCCTTTTCAGGCACCTTCAGTGCTAAAGGGGGTAAATGCATTAGCCCAATCTCCGTTTCATTCACATTCATATGAATAACAGCGCGCCCTAAAATATTTTCCAATTCACGAACATTTCCTGGCCAATCATAATCTTTTAACTTTTCAATTGCCTCTTCAGAGATGGTCTCCACATTTCGCCCAAAGTCTTGATTGATTTTTTTAATCAAATGCTGAGCTAATAAAAGGATATCCTCCTTGCGATGCCTAAGTGGAGGGATGAAAATGGGCATGCGATTCAAGCGATAGTAAAGATCTTCTCTAAAGCGTTTCTCGGCAATCCGGCTCTCCAAATCAACATTTGTCGCAGTGATGATTCTGACATCAATAGGAATGGGCTTGGTTCCTCCGACCCGGACAATTTCATTTTCCTGTAAAACGCGTAAAAGCTTGGCCTGCATTTGGGGAGAAAGCTCAGCAATTTCATCAAGAAAAATACTGCCCCCGTTTGCTTCTTCAAAATACCCTCGTTTTCCACCCTTCTTGGCACCAGAAAACGCTCCTTCTTCATAGCCAAACATCTCACTTTCTAGGAGCGATTCAGAGATCGCAGCGCAATTGACGCGAATAAATTTTTGGAGTCGCCGCCTGCTCGCATTATGAATCGCATGAGCAAATAATTCCTTCCCTGTTCCCGATTCCCCTCTCAACAAAATATTGATAGGGACGTTTGCAGCAAGCCGCGCCTGTTCAATCATCACTTTGATTGGCTCAGACTCCCCAATGATATCAGCAAAAGTATATTTCGCCTCTAATGTCCGAATGATTTCTTTTGCTCGATCTAGCTCCTTATTAAGCTGACTCATTTCTGATACATCCTGAATCACACCTACGCTCCCTTTCAGTTCATCATTAACGATAATAGGAGCTACATTGACGATGACATCGCGCTTGGCTTGGCCAACCTTCATGCGCGCGCCTCTAACAGGCTGACGTGTTTTTAAAACATGCATGTGCATGCTTTCTCCCTCAGAAATATCAATACTTGCTGGTTTACCGATCACATCAGCTTCCCTTAAACCTGTTAATCTTGTATAGGCGGGATTGATTAACAAGCCGTTCCCTTTTTCATCAACTACAGTAATAGCTTCTTCAGATGACTGAATAATCGCATGGAGCATGGTCTGAATACTCTTCAGATTTGTCACTTCTTCGGCCATTTCTTGAATGTCTGTAATATCCTTGAATACAGCAAAGGCGCCAAGTAGACTCCCATCATCGGCTAGCATCGGCAGGCGCGTGGTTATGATTTTATCACCGTTCTCCAAGGTCTGTTCCTGATTAAATTCAGGCTCTTTCGTCTGTAAGACCCGTGGAAGCTGAGTGGATGATATGACATCCTCCACTTTCTGCCCAATGACTGTCTCACTTTTGAGACGCATCATTTTTTCAGCGCGCGGATTCAAAATCGTAATCCTGCCTTCCTTATTAATCGCCAGCATCCCATCATGCGTTTGTGATAAAATCAAACGCTGCTGTTTACTTTGTTCCTTGATCTTTTGAATAAGGACCTCTTTTTCCTCCATTAACTCTGTCATAATCCTGACAACACTAAATGGAATAACAACAGTTTTATAGGAGACATATTTCTGTAAGACTCTATACAACCGATCGCTATGGGCATTGATGATGGTATCAATCGTGTCTGTGATAAAACTTTGCCAACGTGGACCGGTTGAAATGCCATGTTCTCTCGCTAATTGTAATGCCGGGGATTGTGCATCCTTGTCCACAACACCGACAATTTTTAACCCCTCAATGTTTAAGAGGGTTTGCAATATGTATAAGCTATGCTTACCGCCACCAATGAGGACGATGGATTTCACCGCTTCATTCACCACCATCTGCAAAAGTTTTCATATTTCATTGTACCTAATAACTGATCAGTGCACAAATGGACACACACCGCTTGATTCGTTAAAATATTTAAAGAGGGTGTTTTCTGAAAGGCTTTTAGCGCTATCACAATCACCTTCTAATGTAGCGATCTGTTGTCCATCTACCGAGCAATGGCCCATCATTCGATGACAGCTGGATCTATAGGATTTATCATTAAAATATCAAAAGGGGAAAATTATGACACGATTCATCGCCTTGATTATTATATTGCTACCTATTGCTGCTGCGGTCATTGGAGTCAAGTTAATGCGAGATACTTTTTTTGATATCGTCCATGCCCCCTTCTCGCATCTATGGTCACAATTTATTGGAGGACTGTTACTCTTTATCCTCGGTATTGCTTTTGTTGGGGGCTGGATCTTTTACAGAGATAGAAAAAGAAATTATGTGGCTGACCGCTTTCATCCCTCTAAAAGAAAAAAGCTGAAATAACATCCCAAGAAATGGAGGACCACGATGACTCAAGACATTCTCGATTGGGCGGGACACCTCACTTGGAAGGATGGTCTCATCTCTTTCATTATTTTGATGATCTTTCTTTTTTTAGGTAAACCGTTGACATCACTCATCATAAAAATTTTGACGCATTTTACAAAAAGAACGCGCAATACTTTTGATGATGATCTGATCAAGGCCATCAATAGACCGCTTTATTTTTTAATTGCCTTGTCTGGCCTTTATCTATCCTTTAAATATCTCGCTTTTCCAGCCTCTGCTGCTCACGTTATTGGCCATCTCTACCGCACGGCCATTGTGATTTGCATTGGCGTTGCCCTTTTTCAGTTAACGAATTCTACAGAAAAACTGTTTGGGCACTTTAGTCATAAACTCAATCTTCAATTCGATCGGATCGTCATTCCCTTTATAACAAAAATTTTAAAATTTATTGTATTCGCGTTGATGCTCACGATGATTCTTTCGGAATGGGGCTATAGCATCAATGGATTCGTAGCTGGTTTAGGTCTTGCTGGCTTGGCCATTTCATTGGCGGCTAAAGATACCGTCAGCAATTTATTCGGGGGGTTTATCATTATTACCGAAACTCCCTTTACGATCGGAGATTGGGTGCAGACCCCAAGCGTTGAAGGGACGATCGAAGACATTTCTTTCCGATCGACCAAAGTCCGAACCTTTGCAGATGCGCTCGTTACCATTCCCAATTCAACTCTGGCAAACGAAGCGATCATCAATTGGTCACGAATGGAAAAGCGGCAATTGACCTTTAATATTGAACTCGATATCCGCACGCCTCGTCAGCAAATCGAGCGCTGTTTAACAGACATCCGAGCGTATCTTAAACAAAACGAAGCGGTCCATCAAGAGGCTATTTACGTTTATTTACAAGAGATGAATACGACAGGCTTTAATATCCTGCTCTATTTCTTTACTACGACAACCGTTTGGAAGGAATGGCTAAACATTCGCGAACAGATCAACTTAAACATCCTGAAAATACTAGAAGCACATCATGTTCAACTTGCCGTCCCCGGACGCACGGTCTTTTATCACGAAGAAAATCCCAATCAAGAACACTTCGAGCGTTCACCTCAATAAGAAGAGTAAGAAAACCGGGCGAAAAGCGTGCCCAGTCCTTGTCCTTAGTATAGAGCATCATCCAATATGAAAGAGGCTTCATTGCCTGATCAAGTGGATGGGAGCGCAAGGCGCGCGATTCGGAACACTCTAAAATCGTATGTTCCGCGGACGCCGCTGACTCTTGATGCGGAGACTAGAGTCCTGCAGAAGTGGGAGATCGGTAAGACCTTAGCAGTGCGAAGCGCGAGGAGGCTTACCACTTTCCCGCGGAAAGCGAGCGGCCTGGAGCGGAATCGCGCACCGCCCTCATAAACAGAAATTTTAAACTTTATTATCTTTTTAGAAAACTTAGCTTGCACCCCTTCGCTGGTACTCCTGATGTGATTTTTGCAAATCACACACTTAGGGTGCCCGCAAGCCTCAGGTGGTGAAGTCAAAGCCCGACTTATACGATCTTCCTTTGAGAGCGTCAGCAAAATTATAAATTCTTATAGTACAAAAAAGATGTGCCCTATTCGGACAGCATCTTTTACTTTCTACTATTTTTAAACCGCTTCCTCCTGAGCCTGCATGTGCGCCTTACGCGCCCGACCAAAGGTGTAAATCGCATATATAACAATGAGGAGAACAATTAGTACCGATGAGGCGCCGAACATTTTATGGAAATTCATTTTATCAGCAACAGTGCCTAAAGAAGCAGCACCAATCGCCATGCCTAAATCCATACAGCTTAAGGTCATCGCATTCGCTGTTCCCTTTTTATCTGCTGATACCCGACTCACCGCCCAAGCCTGCAGCGTGGGTTGAATCACACCATAAGCAAGACCATAAAAACCAGCAGCAACCACTAACAGCAGTGTTGATTCTGTGATGGACAGCAAGAACAAACCGATCAACCCAAACACAGCGGCTGGAAGAATCAAGAATTTATGTCCGAGACGATCAAAAATCCTACCCGAAAAAGGTCGGATGACAATCATAGCAATGGCAGTCACTAAGAAAAAGGAAGAAATATGATCCTCAATATGTGCCTCATGTCCTAGACCATCGATAAAGTTCACGATGCCACCAAAGGTGATATAAAAGAGCATCACAAGAAAGGTTGGTAAAAAAGCTTTCTTATCAAACATATAAGAAACGAGCGAGCCCTTTATTTGATGAGAATCAATGGCAGTCATCGCATGGGTATCTCTAACGAAGAAGCTACCGATGAAACAGATGATGGCAAAGCCAATGGTTACTAGCAAGAGTCCATTAAATGATGTAGCATGAATAAGCGTTAACGCCAGCATCGGAGCTAAGCTCGTCCCTAGACTTGTCGCCATTCCAAAGTAACCGATCCCTTCACCAAAGCGTTTCTGTGGCAAAATTTGTGTCGCCACAGTGGCTAAAAGGGTCGTGATGATCCCAAATGATACTCCTTGAAAAATACGAATAATAACGAGCAAAGTAAAAGATTCACGGCCAATGCTCAAGAAAAGCGTAACAATAACAAAGGTAAGCGTGAATAACATCGTGACTTTAATATCAATTTTGTGGACAAGGACACCGATAAACGGTCGGGTAAGAATGGCCCCTAACATAAAAAAGGTGGTCATGAATCCACCCTTTGACGAACTTCCTGTCAATGCTGTTTCAAAAACTGGAAAACCAGCAGTAAGTGACATCAAACATAAAAAGAAAATAAAGGTGGTTAAAACAATAGTCACAAACTGTCCGGTCCATAATTTTACTTTTTGTTCCTTCATGATGACTTCCTTTCCATACTCACTAGATCAATGATTTCATATTACGATGAAGCTTGCTTAAAACCTGTCGGTAAGTGTCAATATCCTTCTCAGAGATGCCGTTAACAATCTTTTGAAAGACACTGTCCACTTCACAATAAAGCTGTTCAGTCAAGGCTTCTCCTTTTTTTGTTAAGCCAATTACAAAAGAGCGCCGATCCTCCGGATTCCTCTTTCTTTCTAGGAATTCCCCCGCCTCAAGCAGGTCCAAAATTTTTGTGACAGTGGCTTGATCCTTATCCGAGGCTTCAGACAGATGTTTTTGACTCATATTTCCCCTCTGATGCAAGCGTTTAAGAACTGTCCATTGTTCAGCAGTCAATCCATAGGACTTTAAGTGTTGATTTAAGAGACGCGTAATGTATTTACTAGTTCTCACAGTATTAAAACCAATCTCTTCATCCAAAAAACTCATATCTTTGCTCTGATCCATCAGCCTACCCCTTTTATCTGCGTTCTTATTTAACCCTTTTATAGTGTATCACCAAATTTAATTTGTGTAAATATAGTTTGTATACAAATTATTAGTGTAAAAAATTACTCCTCTAGTGGGAGTAATTCAAGCCATTCACTTCTGATTGTCTGCTTCACGTACTTTAGTAAAAGGCTCAATTTCACTATGCTGTACATTTAATTTGACTGTTTTTCCATTTGAAAGTGTGATCTCTTGATGAGCGGCTAAATATGTAAGAAGTTCATCTAATGCTGCTTGAGCTTCAAGACTCGCCTGAGTTTTACTTTCGCTAGTGATCTCAAATGAAACAACTGCTTTCACATCCATTTGTACAACATGGCTTTTCACTGTCGTATTGGTAGCCATTCTTCCATCTCCCATTTGAATAAATTAATTTTTCATATGAACAATCTTACATGAAGATCGGGAGCAAATCTTCATGTAAATGTTTCCTGTCACCTATCGCAACTGATCACTTCTCCAGCAATCTCGCGTCTTATCAAGCTTAAGCCAATACTTAAAACCCCTATCTGCTCAACCTACAAATATTTACCAATTTTTGAGACCTTCTTAATCGAGGCACTCTTCTGTTCAGCGAGCTGCCTTTTCCCAGCTTAAATGTGCAATGTATTTATCCATGTCAGACTCCAGTTCTTCTAATTCCTATTCGGATAATTCTTTAGCAACATTGAATTGACTCTTGATGTTGCCACCCACTATGAAGCAATACATCCCTTAAAAGCTGCAGGCGTTATCAAGTCATCAGCTTCCCCCTATCTTTTATGGATCATTTCACCATCTAATAATATTAAAAGCTTTGCTCAACCCCAAGCCTCAGGTAGTGAAAGCAAAAAAAACTTCTGGTGGTATAAAAAACACCTGCAAATGGGATCAACCCCATCTGCAGGCGTTTGATTGCTTTTAAAATAGTTACAAACATCTTAAATTCTTATGTAGTCCCCGATTTATCCTGCCTTATGTTCAATCCGAAGCTTATCAGCCACCATGGCAATGAACTCTGAGTTGGTTGGCTTGGCTTTGGACATGGAAACGGTATAGCCAAACAGGTCGGAGATGGAATCGATATTGCCGCGGCTCCAAGCTACTTCAATAGCGTGACGAATCGCTCGTTCTACACGGCTCGAGGTGGTTTTATATTTTTTGGCGATGTCTGGATAAAGGACTTTAGTGATGGAGCCAAGGAGCTCGATATCGTTATACACCATAGAAATTGCTTCTCGTAAATACATATAACCCTTAATATGAGCAGGGACACCAATTTCATGAATAATGCTAGTAATATTAGCATCTAAGTTTTGTGACTTTTTAGGTGCAGAGGTACTCTTAGTCATTTGAGATCGTGCAGGTGTGAATGTCGGCATCTTTTTCCCATAGACCTGACGAATATTATTGATGAGGTTCTCAATGTCAAAGGGCTTAAGAATAAAATAGGCGGCACCTAGTTCCACAGCCTTTTTGGTGACGTCCTCTTGCCCAAAAGCCGTGAGCATAATAACGCTCGGCTGAGGTGAAGAAGCATCCGAACGCATCGCTTCAAGCACACCTAATCCATCAAGATGTGGCATGATAATATCCAATACTAAGATGTCTGGATTTGTTTCTTTAACAACTGCTAAGCAATCCTGACCGTTGTTTGCTGTACCAACCACTTCTATGTCATCAGTAGTCGTGCAATACTCCTGTATTAGATGAATAAGTTCTTGATTATCATCAGTCAAACATACTCGGATCTTTTCCAATGTCATGTTCCTCCCCAATAACTTTTTTGCTCTGTAAACAACTTCGACAATTCTTTGTAATTCCCTTTTTCTTTTACGCTTTTTATAAAAGCAAAGACGGTCATCCTTTCTTCGACAAAATACGCTAAGAACCAATAGAAATAAGCAAATTCCCCAAATTTAATTTCCTCTATTTAACAAAAATGACACGTGGTAATCGACTTTATTTGCCATATTTCGATATTTAAATGACCATGCAACAAAATAAAATACGGATTTTGTCGAAAAAAATTTTAAAGAAAAAGGGAGGATAAATAAGACTTCAAGTCAAAAGTCAATGATTTACTACAATAATATATTTATCCCGACGGCGGCTTATACCTTTTTGACGGCATTTATGTGACATCTCGTCTTAACCCCCTGCGTTTCTTATTGGTACTCCTGATAGGAGTTTTAAAATCACATATTCAGATGGTCCCAGGAGTTTTGTCCTTTTACAGCTTTTGTTTCGGAAAAGTGGATTGCTACACGCTCCACTCATCAACATCAAAAATTCATATACTCTTATCAGTAGACAAAAAAAGAAAACGAGCTTTTTACTTAGCTCGCTTCTTTCTTTTTTGCCTGATCTTTATAAATGTCGATGCCAGCTTCCTTTAACATCCATTCGATATGACAGCCATAACCGGATGTTGGATCATTCACAAAGACATGAGTCACAGCACCGATAATTTTGCCATTTTGAATGATAGGACTGCCACTCATCCCTTGAACAATTCCACCTGTCTTATTCAGCAGCTCAGGATCAGTGACTTTAATGACTAATCCCTTTGTTGCTGGAATATCCTGCTTTACCGAATTCAAAACAGTGACATCAAAGGCTTGGACTTTTTTGCCATCAACAACCGTTAAAATTTTTGCAGGTCCTTCCTTCACTTCATCCTCTAAAGCGATAGGCAGTCCCTTTTTCATAATACCGTTGGAGAGTCCATGATTGAGCTTCCCAAAAATTCCAAAAGGGGTATTTTTATTGACATTCCCTATCGGCTTTTCATTGGCAGGAAATGAAGCAATTTTTTCCCCAGGATGTCCATCTTTTCCTTTATCAATAGCACTCACCGTTGATCTTACGATTTCGCCATTATAGACATGAATTGGTTCCTTGGTATCAATATCTGAAATAACATGGCCTAAGGCCCCGTACTTTCCTGACTTTGGTTCATAAAAGGTCATTGTCCCAATACCAGCCGCTGAATCCCGAATATATAATCCAATGCGGTAATGCTGGTCATTTTTATCCTTAAGGGGTTGTAAAGTCAGTTTCTTTTTTACATTGTCATCACGTAAAACCACCAGTTTTAGCGGCTTATCTCCCGCATCAGTAATTGCATTTTTCACATCAGCCATTTTTTCGATATTTTTATCATTGATTTTGGTAATAATATCACCGACTTTAACACCGGCTGTCTCTCCTGGAGATTTTTCTCCTTGTTCTGTGTCGACAAGATGATAGCCCACAACCAAAACACCTACAGAATTCAACTTAATTCCAATTGATTCTCCTCCAGGAACTAATCGAATATCTGGCAGCACACGAACGTCCACCTTTTTTATAGGAATATGACCAGAAGAAACGGTCATTGCGGTTGTTCCAGTATGTTGAGCGGAAACTGTGTGTCCAGCACTCCCACTAACAGAGACGACTTTCGGATCTTTTATCGATAGATGTGTGTGACTGGGTAACGATGAAAGCGCTGATGCTTGGTGACTGAAGATTGTCATATGATGTGGAATGACAAGATAATTGTGTACAGGTTTAAAAAATCCTAGGCTTATTAAGAAGCCAAGGAGAACCAAACCAATCGTGCGTCTAACTACCTCCGACTTCAACATGATTCACTCTCCCTGCCCCTAACCTACACCTTTACTTGCATTTATAAGTTTGCCTTTAATGGGCAGAATTATAACTAGCTCAAAGAAAAAATGCTATCCAATTGTGGATAGCAGGTGGAAGTTATCTTTTAATATCCTTAGCCAGTTCTAATAATTCGTGAGCATGCTGTTTCGTCAGATCGGTCATTTCCACACCAGAAATCATGCGTGCGATTTCAGAGACCTTATCAGCCTCCGTTAGTGTGGTGACACGTGTCATCGTCCGATCACCCTTAACCGTTTTTGCAATATAGAGGTGCTGATCAGCCATCGCAGCGACTTGAGGTAAATGAGTGATGCAAAAAATCTGCGAGGAAAGCGAGAGCTGGAAAATTTTCTCGGCCATTGCTTGAGCCACACGTCCACTCACACCTGTATCGACCTCATCAAAAATAATCGATGTCACACCTTGGAACGATTTAAAATGTGATTTTAAAGCAAGCATAATCCGAGACATTTCTCCGCCTGAGGCGATACGGGCAAGTGGCTTGAGGGGTTCTCCAGGATTGGTGGCAATATAAAATTCAACTTGATCAATACCCAATTTATGATAAGCGTGCATG
The DNA here is from genome assembly GCF_014642655.1 of Pullulanibacillus camelliae. Taxonomy (GTDB): domain Bacteria; phylum Bacillota; class Bacilli; order Bacillales; family Sporolactobacillaceae; genus Pullulanibacillus; species Pullulanibacillus camelliae. The sequence goes on along the minus strand of NZ_BMIR01000006.1, from coordinate 5,401 downwards.
CTTTCTGGATCTTTTATCTTGTGATTGATCGATACATCGAAACGGGCCTTTTCCATATAAAGATCCTTTAGCTCTCTATTAATCGCCTTTGTGAGCTCAACAGCTACCTGTTGACGCCTAGTTGAAAGCTTTGTTGCCTTCTCTTTCAAGTGACGAAGGAGTTGCTTAAGCTGTTGATCAAGATCCTCAATGGTTTGATCGCGATCAATCAACGCTTCGTATTCCTGTTTGATGTCTTGATAATACTGCAAAACATCCGCAATCGTTTTCCCATATTTTCTTTTGAGATGGTTGATTTCATTCAGTCTTGACTCAACAATATCCAAGCGTTCGGGATCATAAGCCATCTGATCTAAATAATCACGTAAGCGGTAAACCTGATCCTCTAATGTATAAAAGCTGTTGGACACGGCATCAGCAATTTTTCCTATTTCGTCCTCAAGCTCTTGCACGTTTTCTAAAGCATTTACCGAGGCTCTAATCCAATCCAAGCCTTTTTGCTCTCCACTTAACGCGTCATAGCTAACGGCAACTGCATCATATATTCTTTCGAAATTATTGAGCTTACGTCTTTCATCAAGCAACGTCTCTTCTTCCTCAACCTCGAGGTTAGCGGCTTCAATTTCTTGAATTTGATAACGTAGAAGATCGATTCTTTGAGCGATATGCCGTTCGCTATCGCTAAATTGCTGAATTTTGCTTGCGATCTCTCGCGCATCATTAAAAGAGCATTCATAATCACTTTTCAATTTTTCAAGCGTATGACCACCAAATTTATCAAGGAGTTGGATATGGCTTTCAGGATGGATCAGCTCCTGATGCTCATGCTGACCATGAATGTCAATTAAATGCTGACCCACCTCACGAAGATGGGACAAGGTCACCATCTTCCCATTAATTCGGCAAACACTTTTTCCATTACTATAGATCTGTCTGCGCAGGATAATATGCTCATCCCCATCATCGACGCCAATACTCTCAAGAATATGCTGACACGGATGCTCAGGTGATACCTCAAAAAGTGCCTCGATTTCTGCTTTGGATTCACCGTGCCTGACATATTCCGCTGATCCTCTTCCACCAACCAATAAAGTAATGGCATCGATAAGCATCGATTTTCCAGCACCTGTTTCACCGGTAATCACCGTCAAGCCTTTTTCAAAAGAGACATTTAACTTTTCAATAATCGCAAAATTTTCAACGCGAAGTTCTATAAGCATGTCCCTCAAATTCCCCTTTCCACGTTCTTCTCCCATGACATTTCAACTATTCTTTCGCCAAAAGAGCCGAATGCGCCTCGCTCACCACTTCAGTGATGCGTTCTGGAGGCAACAACGCCTGTCCCTTTTCAACAGCGCCTGTCCATTCAAGATAAGCCAAAAATTCAATATTGCCTTCTCCACCTGTTACTGGTGAGTAATCTAGTCCTTTGACAGCATAGCCTTCAGCAATACAAAAGGTAACCATATCCTCTAAAACGCGCTGATGAACCTTCTGATCACGTACAATGCCCTTTTTCCCAACTTCTTCTTTACCCGCCTCAAATTGGGGTTTAACGAGAACCATCACCTCTCCACCAGGAGTCAAAATTTCCTTTAAAGGAGGTAAAATTTTCTTTAAGGAAATAAAAGAGACATCAGCAGTTGCGATCTGCGGGCGGCCCTCAGTAAAATCCTTAAGCTCTGCGTAGCGAAAGTTAACGCGCTCCATTACTACGACACGCTCATCATTTCTTAGCTTCCAAGCAAGCTGATTAAACCCAACATCCAGTGCATAGACACGCAAAGCACCATTTTGCAGTGCACAATCCGTAAAACCACCAGTTGATGCTCCAATATCAAGCATGATTTTCCCCGCTACTGAAAAAGGAAAAACACGGAGTGCCTTTTCTAGCTTCAGCCCACCTCTGCCGACATAAGGAATGGGATCCCCCTTTACACGCAAAGATGTTGTGACATCGATTTTGGTCCCTGGTTTATCTATCCGTTCATTTTCACGAAAAACAAGGCCGGCCATTATTGCCCGCCGCGCCTTTTCTCGTGATTCATAAAACCCCTGCTGTACAAGCAGCACATCAATCCGTTCTTTCATTATTTCAAAGCCCTTTCTTGCGTGGTTTTGGGCAATAATTTTTTGGCTCTCAAAATGATTTCGTCGGTGGTGAGCCCCACTTCTTTAAGCAACTCTTTCACCGCACCATGTTCTATAAAACGGTCAGGAATACCCATGCAGTCAACATTCATGTGATGATGCCCCGCACCATGGAAATATTCCAGTACTCCACTGCCGAAGCCACCTTTCAGTACACCTTCTTCAATAGTGATGACAGGAATACTCTCATGGGCTAGCTCTTCAAGCATCGCTTCATCCATTGGTTTGATAAAGCGAGCATTGATCACTCGTGCAGATATGCCAACGGTCTGCAGCTGTTTAGCAGCCTCAAGGGCATTTTGTAAGAGTGGTCCAAAGGAAAGAATGGCCATATCCTGTCCACGGCGAAGCACTTCCCACGTTCCAAATGGAATGCTTTCAGGAGCCTCATCCATAGATACACCTAAGCCATTCCCTCTAGGTAAGCGAATAGACACAGGACCACGCGGCTTGTCTAATGCTGTTACGACCATGTCACGGAGTTCTTTCTCGTCTTTTCCCATCATGATCGACATGTTAGGAATGCTGCGTAAAAAGGCAATATCAAAAACGCCTTGATGCGTCTCTCCATCAGCCCCAACAAGCCCTGATCGATCAACAGTAAAGAGTACATCGAGATTTTGTCTGCAAACATCATGAACAATCTGATCGTAAGCCCTTTGCATAAAGGTTGAATAAATCGAAACAACAGGTTTCATGTCTTGAGTTGCCAATCCGGCAGCAAGGGTTGTTGCGTGCTGCTCGGCAATCCCGACATCAAAGAGTCGATCAGGGAATGCTTTTTGGAAGCCTTGTAACTTGGAACCAACGACCATTGCTGGTGAGACCACGACAATTTTCTCATCCTTTTTGGCCAGTTCAGTAAGCGTATCCCCAACGACCTGGCTGTATGAAGGTGCAGATTGCACCGGCTTGATAAACGCACCGGATTCGATTTTATAGGGTCCAGCACCATGCCAGCTTCCGACAGCATCGGCTTCTGCTGGTTTATAGCCTTTTCCTTTCTGCGTCAAAACGTGAACGAGGACAGGCCCTTTTGATTTCTTAGCGTAGCGCAAATGGCTGGCTAAATCCTCAAAATTATGACCATCGACAGGGCCTAAATAGGTAATGCCCAATTCCTCAAAAAAGACGCCCGAAACCAAAAGGTATTTGACGGTATCTTTGATGCGCTCGGCAGCCGCGGCCAATCGTCCTCCAAAAGCCGGAATTTTTTTCATGAGGTATTCCAAATCCTCTTTCACCTTATGATACTTTCCTGCTGTCCGCAAACGCCCGAGCATATTATTCAATGCTCCAACGTTAGGCGCAATGGACATTTTATTGTCGTTCAGAATAATGATCATATTTTTCTGTTCATGACCAATATGATCAAGGGCCTCAAGGGCCATTCCTCCAGTTAACGCCCCGTCACCAATGATCGGAATGATGTGTTCATCTGTGCCTTTCAAATCACGGGCAATCGCCATTCCCATCGCTGCAGATAATGAAGTAGAGCTATGCCCTGCCTCCCACACATCATGCTCGCTTTCACTTCTTTTTGGGAAACCACATAGTCCTTTGTATTGACGCAGGGTGTCGAATTGATCTGCGCGTCCAGTTAAAATTTTATGCACATAGGCTTGATGCCCAACATCCCATAAGAATTTGTCTTTAGGACTGTTAAAAAGCTTATGAAGCGTTAATGTCAATTCAACCACACCTAAATTAGATGCAATATGTCCCCCTCGAATGGACAGCTTCTCAATTAAAAACTGGCGAATATCGAACGCCAAGGCTTCAAGCTCTTCATTTGTATATTTTTTTAGAAATTGCGGATTCTGTATTGATTCTAAATCCATTAGTGATCACTCACTTTACTTTTTGCTTCTTTTTTAAATGCTTTTTCTTTGTCTTAGTATCTTTCAAAATCTTTATATGAAACCTATGCTCAAGGAAATAAAAAAATCGCCCAACCTGAAAGATGATTGGAGTAGCGTGCTTGATGGCCAATGTCTTCCCTAGCGCCTTTCCTCCTACAGTAACAGCTGCCGTTAAACTTGTAAAAATAACGGAGATGACGTATTGAGAAGGAGAATCGTTGCCTTGACCAATGCTAATCGCTAATTCAAGCACAACGACCGCTGAAGCCGTTCCACTGACAACCCCTGAAATATCACCGATCACATCGTTACAAAAATTGGACACCCGGTCAGCATTGCGGGCAATTGCAATGGCGTTTTTGGCGCCCTTTACTTTATCTGAAGCCATCGCATGGAATGGTTTTTCGTCTGTTGCGGTGGCGGCTACCCCTATGATATCAAAGATGACACCAATCAGCACAATGATAAAAACGATCATAATGCCAACTGCCCAATTGGCGCCCTCAAGTATCGCATTGGATATCACTGAAAAAATAGCCGCTAACACCAGCGTGATAACGGCAATTGTAACACTCCATTTGAGCGACTTTTGTATATCAATTTTCATCGGTTTTAATGAACCCCTAATAGACCAACTTATGTAACTAGGTGGTCATTTAAAGAGTAAACGCTGCGGCTTAGGTCCAGTAGGTTTTCCCGTAAAGCTACCAGAGCGTCGCCACTTTGGCAGTTTCCATTTAAAGCTTTACCGATGCCGTCACCGAACATCGAACTAGATCGCCACTTAGTCCGCACTATAATCCCCTTTAAATGTCACACGAACAGTCTAGGAGTTTTCCTCAAGCAGTCCGCTGCCATTTCCTAGCCTCTTTTGCAGGCTTGATTTCATAGGATATGAACCACCGTTGTTGGCCGACAAGCGCTGTTTCATAAACCCTAATCCCCTCAAAACCCACTCAAGGCAGGCTACGCTGCCCGATCCCCTAACGGACCATAAAAGGCAGGTTTTCCAATGCTTGCTCGCTCCTGCGGCAAGCAAAGTCTCCGCGAATGCAGGGTCATCGCCCACATGCCGTTGTGGATCGCCCTACATTCTTTACTCCCAGAATTGACCCAAGGCTGGGCGCCCCAAGCCAATACCAAGAACTTCATCGATGTGCCCTTTGGCGGATTTTTAGGCCCGCCCTCAGAAATGGTGGACTGACTAGAATACTGCACCACCTATACATCCTATATAAAGATTATAGCATAGAATAGTCATTCTCTCAATGATTGTTATAAATTGGTTTGTGTCAAACTTTTCTCGGTACCCTATTCATCCCAGTATTTCTGGCACTCTAAATTTGTACGCTTTTCCAGCTACCGCGCGAATGTCTTCGCTTGGTTCC
>NZ_BMIR01000005.1 GCF_014642655.1 Pullulanibacillus camelliae | reverse complement strand
ACATACACCCGAAGATCATCCGCCAGGTACAAGAACAACGACTTCAAGCGGCATAAGCCTTGACGGAGTACTGATGGTTTTTGCGAACTTTACTTGACACTAACAAATTTTATCTATTTATTTTCTTTATCCTGATTTATTCATACTTCAAAGAAAAACAAGATTTCAGGTCAAGACCAAACTATATCTGGAAGGTCATTTGAAGGACAAAGATCACCCGGATCTCACTAATTTACTGGCGACTTTAATCATCTTCGTCCGTATGGTTTGGATTGGCATCGTCTTTTGTCCCTTTGGATTGATCAGCCGCATCATCTTCGGAATACCCGGCGATCATTTGATAGAGCTTTTGGCGAATGAACAAAGTAACGCCTTTCATCCTTTAGTTTTAGGTATTGAATCAAAGGTTGGGAGAAACCCACTTTTCCGTCGAATTCTCGGAATATGAATTCACCTGTATTGGAGGAAAGAGATTCTCCATCATTTGACAATTTCATTTGACGAGTGAAATTAAGCGTTATTTGCGGTAAAGGAGCCATTATAAGAAGCCTTTCTGCTAGCTATTTATTCGTCGTTTTAACCTTATCAGAAACGGATTTTTTTCATTTAGTTGATGCGTTGAAGTTCAAAATAAATCACTTGATAGATAAGCCTTTTTACTGTGTTTTGCGAACTTCTATGACTAATCTAGGATTTATTTTCTTTATATAATAAATAGGATAAATAAAGTGATCACTGTCGCAGAATATTTCAGCTAAAAAAAACCACTAACTCAGAGGTTAATGGTTTAAAAAGGAAGTATGGAGTTAAAAGCCATCACATCAACAATGTACAAAGACATCATACATATTCCCTATGGTAAAAGGCTCCACCTCCGCCTTATACCGTGGCAACCACACTTGTTGCCCCTCCTGACTTCATTATATTGAAAGCGCTTTCTAAGGTCAACCCCCTTATCCACCTAATTTTTAAATTCATCTAGCTAATTTTAAAAATGTATGACAAATAGAGTAAAGCTGTTCAAATAATTGACACATATTTTGTAAACACTTACAATATGACTATACTAAATTTATCGATTATTCAAGTAAGATATATAGATCCTGACATATTCATAGGATTCTATTGTTATGAATCTTGATTTTTGTTCATATCATGAGTTATTTACACAAAAAGTATTTTACTTATATGAAGAGGTGACCGTTATGGTAAATCAGTCCAAAAATATTGATACGCTTTTAAAAGAAGCCAGAACGTTTCAACCCGATCCTCAGTTTACAGCACAAGCCAACTTCAATGATCCAGATGTATATGAAGAAGCAGCAAACGATCCACAAGCTTATTGGGCCAAACAGGCTGAAGAGTTAACCTGGTTTAAGCCCTATGATAAAGTTCTGGAATGGAATCCACCCCATGCTCAATGGTTTTTAGGTGGTAAATTAAATGCAGCATATAACTGTGTTGATCGCCATCGAGAAAGCTATAGAAAAAACAAGGCAGCGATCATCTGGGAAGGCGAGAAAGGCGAAAGTAAAATCTACACCTACGATATGTTAGGCCGTGAGGTGGACCGCGCTGCCCATATGCTCCGCAACTTGGGCATTGAAAAAGGCGATCGTGTTGCCGTCTATCTGCCCATGGTGCCCGAGCTCCCCATTACTTTGCTTGCTTGTGCAAAAATAGGAGCCATTCATACCGTTGTTTTTGCTGGGTTTTCAGCTAAATCGCTACAAGATCGCATTGAAGATGCCGATGCCAAACTTCTCGTAACTGCTGATGCGAGCTGGCGTCGCGGCAAACAGGTGCCTCTAAAACAATTTGCTGATGAAGCCGTTAAAGCAACGGCCGTTGAGCACATCTTAGTCGTTAATGCGGTTGGAGAGGCTGCCGATTATAGCATGACCGCTGGCCGTGATCTATACTGGAAGACAGAAATGGCCAAAGCGCCTACCTCTCCCTATCCCGCCGAGGAAATGGATGCGGAGGATATCCTTTATCTTCTCTATACTTCAGGAACGACTGGAAAGCCAAAAGGCATTGTGCATACAACTGGCGGTTATATGGTTGGAGTAAACCACTCTTTGCGCAGCGTCTTTGACCTCAAAGATAGCGATGTCTTCTTCTGTAGCGCGGATATCGGCTGGGTAACTGGACATACCTATATCGTTTACGGACCGCTCTCTGCGGGGGCTACCATCGTCATCTATGAAGGGGCGCCTGATTATCCTGAGCGCGATCGTTTTTGGGACATTATTGAAAAATACGGCGTCACGACCTTTTACACAGCGCCTACCTCCATTCGTACCTTTATGAAATGGGGACCACAATATGTAGAAAGTCATGATCTCAGCAGCTTAAGATTACTTGGTACGGTAGGTGAACCGATTAATCCCGAGGCATGGATGTGGTTTCATAAATATGTTGGAAAAGAAAAGCTTCCAATCGTCGACACCTGGTGGCAAACGGAGACTGGATGTGCTATGGTTGCTCCTCTCCCAGGATTAACAACGACAAAACCGGGATCAGCGACACTTCCTTTGCCAGGGATTATTGCCGATGTCGTTGATGATGAAGGTCATTCTGTTGACTATAATAGCGGAGGTACACTCGTCATTAAACATCCTTGGCCCTCCATGCTGCGGACGGTTTGGGGAGATGATGAGCGCTTCAGAAATACCTATTTTGGAAAATTTCCTGAATGGTATCTTCCAGGTGACGGCGCTCATAAAGATGAGGATGGGTATATCTGGATACTTGGACGCCTTGATGACGTCATCAATGTTTCTGGTCACCGCATAGGAACAATGGAAGTCGAAAGCGCCATCGTCGGCCATCCTTCTGTTGCTGAAGCAGCTGTCATCGGACGGGATGATGAGCTCAAAGGTCAGGCCATCTCCGCTTTTGTCACTTTGAAAGATGGAGTGGAAGAATCAGAAGCTCTGATACAAGAAATCAAAGCAAAGGTCGCCGACGAAATAGGAAAAATGGCTCGTCCTGAAGAAATCTACTTTACAAGTGACCTTCCAAAAACACGTAGCGGAAAAATCATCCGTAGACTGCTTCGCAATATTGCAGAGGGTAAAGAATTGGGAGATACAACCTCCCTTGCCGATCAAAGCGTTGTTGAACAACTTCAAAAGCTGAGCAAGTCGTAAATAATATATTTGACACACAAGCGCCTCCCTGCGTGGGAGGTGCTTGTTGTATTTAGCCTCCCTCCTTGCACTCTCCTCATGCAAAAAATGCCCTACAACAAAAAGTTCAGAAGGAGCATGGATCCTAAAAACGTCTCATAAACTATAAGACAAACACAAGCAGGGAGTCGGAGGCGAAACAGCCATGAAGCAACGAAAACGCGCGCTCATCCTCAGTCTTATTGTGTTCTGTCTTTTACTGGCATGCATTGGCTATATTTTCTACAAACATATGCCCAGACAACAAGCTGTTCAGGAAGTGAAAACCTTTTATGATAGCGAACAAGACGGTGATTACGCCAAAGCTTGGGAATCACTCCATCCTTTAATGCACAAAAAATTCAGCCAAAGACAATACATTCAGGCACGATCACAGCTGTTTATCGAAGCCTTGGGTGCCAAAACATTCACATATAAAATCACTGAGGTGGACCATTTAAATCATTGGAAGATGGCAAAGGATGCACCCCACTTAAAAAATGTATATAGAATAACAGTTCAGCAACACTTCAAGGGAATTTTCGGTCAAACCCTCATTGAAAAAGAGATCTTTGCCGTTAAGACTAAGGAAAATTATAAGCTGCTGTGGGATTATGACTAATCTGCCTGAATTCCATCCATACGCCGCTGCGTTCCAGTCGTTCTCACATACACTAAAAAATAGAAAGGATAGAACGCCGAAAGGAGAACGTTCATGACTCATCCCATCTTATATGCGGCACTTGGCGACTCATTAACCGTTGGCATTGGTTCTGATCTTTTTTTCCCTGGTTTTATCGGCTATTATCAACACGCCCTGCAGCATCACTTAAAACAACCTGTTGCCATACAGTCCATTGCTCGAGTGGGCGCGACAGCAATGGAAATCTTAGAGGCCACCACCTTCGTTGCGATATGCAAATCGCTTCAGCATGCACAGGTGATCACCGTTACCGCAGGGGCTAATGATCTGATCGATGCCGGAAAACGCTTTTTAATAGACCATGACCTCAAGCGTCTCCAAAATGCCTTAGAGGCATCCGTTTACCACGTTGGTGAGATCATTCGCAAAATCCATAAGCTACATGAGCAACGTCCTGCACCTTATATTCTTAGAGTCTTTAATATATATAACCCTTTTCCAGAGCTGCCCGAAGCCAATATGTGGATTGAACGGTTCAATCATGAGCTCCTGAGCTACGCTAGCCATCCTAATACAAAAATCGCTGATATCGATACAGCTTTTGCAGGGAAACAAAAGGATTTGCTTGTTCCAGGCGATGTACACCCAAATGTCCACGGCTACAAAGTCATGGCAGATGTCCTTAAGCAGCTTGGTTACGCACCACTTTCTACCTGAGGAATAAAGCTCTGTTCATAGACTCATAATAAAAAGAAAAAATGAGTGATGCCATTGAAGTTTCTCAAATCGCTTTGGAATTCATTAACCTTTTGGTTATTTTTTCTGATCCTCATCAGCTTCTCTTTCATGGTAATGATGGCTTCTACAATGTAACTCTTCCTTCTTAAACAACTGCCCTCACAGCTATTTTTAAGCTGTGAGGGCAGTGTGTTTTCTATAATTTTGCGATTTTTAATTGCGATTGAGCCTGATCTTTTTTAGCAAGGAGTCTGAACATGACACTATAAAGGACAACGCCGATAAAGGCGAGCCCGCCTAAAATAATAAAGGTCCAAAAATACCCCACCCAAACCGTTAGCGGAATAGCGACGGGTGCGATCGTTCTTCCGATTGAAAAGCGCAAGCTAGATGCCGCAAAGTATTGTCCACGCATATTTTCTGGAGCCAGCTTGGAAACAAAGGCATCTTGAATGCCAACAACCATAAGCTCTGCAGCGGTAAATAGGACAATTGACAAAAAGAGTACCCAAATATTTGTCGTTAAACCGAACACCATGATAGCAATTCCATAGGAAAGTGCCGAACCCATAAAGACCGATTTTTCTTTATACCGAACCATCCATTTGGTCATGAACACCGTAAATAAAGCAACAAGCAAGCCATTTTCAGCAACAATCCAGCTAAAAACTTCCTTTCCGCCAATATCAAAGTGGAGATGTCCAAATGAGAGTAGATGCTGAACAGGGACTTGTTCTGTCGTATAAACGGCCATGACAAGATCCAATTGCATAAAGGTTTGCGCCACAAGGACACCTGCCAAAATAAAAATGAGGAAGATCTTATCCGTCGTAATCACGCGATAGTCATGCAATTGCTCCTTCAAGTAATGGTACCACTTGCCTTCCTTAACCTCCCGCGCTTGTACCTCCGGAGCGGTCTCGCGTATATACTTCTGTAGGATAACAACGAGCAATATACTAATGGCCAAGCAAACTAACAAAAATGGAAAGCGGTAATCAAAGAAAAAGATGCCTCCAAGCAATGGACCAATCACAACAGAGATGTTAATCGATGTATAAAAAACAGCAAACACTGAGCTGCGATGCTTTTCTGGGACAACATCTGCCACCATTGCATGGCTCGCTGGCCAATAAAGTTGACCAAATAAACCCAATAATGAAAAACTGATGAAGGTCAACACCGGCGAGTCCAGCCAAGGTGAATTCGCTAAGGCAAAAAAGACGAAGCTAAGTGCCTCACCAATACATGAGAGCACCATCATTCTTTTTCGACCAAAGTGATCCGCACAATAACCGCCGACTAAACCCACCGCGACACTTAAAACCTGCGAGGCCACAAGAAGCGCACCAGCGGATTCCTTTCCAAAAGCATTAGAGAAGTAAATCGCCATAAAAGGGAAAAACATCCAAAACAATAAATTTGTCATGCCCTCTCCCAATAGACGAACCTTTAAGTTTAAATCCCAATCTCTTAATTTCATTCTTTTCCCTCCTTCTCTCTGCTTTCTTATCACTTGCCTGAGAAACTTTGAAATATAAAATTTTCAGGAAAAATAAAAAGAGCCTATAACAGACGTACCACGCCCATCATAGACTCTAAATGCATTGTTCTATGGTTGGTCATGGTCATAGTCGTCTATGTGATAAGAAAACAACCTATAACAAAAAACATGCTACTTAAAAAAGAAGCAATGACGTCAGCATTGCTTGACCCTACTGATCAAGCCGCTCACGATTTTTTGTTATCCTTGTTTCACCACATCATTGACGAGCATAACCATGTTTAACAGCTCCTAATTTCTTTTAGCTCTTATAAATTATCACAGATTATTCACAAAAACAATACTTTTATAAATCCCTATATGAAAACTCAGTTTAGAGCATTAATGAACCTCATGACCTCCTCCTTTTTTGAAAGGCTTTTCTCTACAATGATAGATTGATTACCCAATGCCACTGTTACCGACACAATGCATTATCCTTGTGAGTGATTGTACCTCTTAATTCTATCAGCCTAACAAGCGGTTTATCCGAATGCAGTTGCAGAAAAACATAAACATTAAAAAAATGCAGCTTTTCAAACAGCGATGAATTTAAAAATAAATGTCACCTTCACCTCCTGCTTATCCTGCAAGAAAATAAAGATGACATTATACAGCTATTGCTTAACATGTTAGATATGAATAATCACTCAGAGTTTTAGGATAATCCCTCAGCCTTTTCACTCGCTGCATCGGAAGACACTGCTTGTGTTTGTGTTATTGCAACGCTGCTTCGTTTAACATTAAAAATGATATTAAGCACAATCGCTGTCACACTGCCTGCAACAATGCCATTATTCGTCAATAACTGAATGCTCGTAGGCAATTGAGCAAAAAAGTTGGGAACAAACGTAACACCTAGACCAAGCCCCAACGAACAGGCAATGATGAAGAGATTGTCAAAGCGATTAAAATCGACTTTCCCAAGCATCTTAATCCCTGAAGCAGCAACCATGCCGAACATTGCAATCATCGCCCCACCAAGGACAGGTGTAGGGATAAGTGTTGTAAGGGCACCGATCTTAGGAATAAATCCTACCACTACCAAGGTGATACCCGCTACACAAATAATGCGCCGAGATTTGACGCCAGACAATTGCACTAATCCAACATTTTGCGAAAACGTTGTATAAGGAAAGGCATTAAAAAGCGAGCCAATTATAATGGCTAGTCCTTCTGAACGATACCCCTTCTCCAGATCCTCATCAGTTAAACGATGACCACAGATTTCAGATAATGCAATGTAAACGCCTGTCGACTCAATCATACTAACAATTGCAACAATCACCATCGTGATAATAGCACTGATATGAAAGCTTGGCGTTGCAAAATGCAAGGGAGCGATAACCTGAAACCATGATGCCGTTGTAACAGGTGATCCGTCAATCATTCCTGATAACCAAGCAACAATTGAGCCCGCCACCAACCCGATTAATACAGAGATAGCACGAATAAATCCAGTAAAAAAACGATTGATTAAAATAATGATAAGCAAAACACCAAAAGAAAGTATTAAATAACTCGGTGAACCAAAATGGCTGTTCCCTGTGCCACCGGCCATATCATTCATGGCAACAGGAATGAGTGTTGTCCCAATAATAGTGACGATAGATCCCGTTACTACAGGTGGGAAGAAGCGGACAATCTTACTAAAAAATTTGGAAATAAGTAAGACAACAAGACCTGCCACAAGAACTGAGCCATAAATACCAGACAACCCATACTCTTTACCAATGGCGATCATCGGGGTGACTGCAGTAAACGTACACCCTAGCACGACAGGAAGACCAATGCCAAAAAATTTATTTTTCCATATTTGTAGCAATGTCGCCACACCACTTGCTGCTAAATCTAAGGAAACAAGATATGTCAGTTCTGAAGCTGATAAGCCTAAAGCGGCTCCAACTGTCAGGGGTACGATGACCGCACCAGCGTACATCGCTAATACATGCTGAATTCCTAGTGTAATCAGTTGACTTGGTCTCATGCTTTAACACCTGCTTCTTCGCTTTCATAAAAGGCTACTTTATTATTCTTTAACGATTGAATGCGGGCTAGCGAATAGACATCTAAGCCCAAATCGATAAGCTTTTGTCTGCCCTCTTGGAAGGACTTTTCAATGACGATGCCAATGCCAACCACTTCAGCCTGCGCTGCTTGAACCAAGCGTGTCAGCCCTATTGCTGCCTCCCCGCGTGCAAGAAAATCATCGATGATCAGCACCTGTTCTTTGGGATGAATAAACTTTTTTGAAATAAAAATATCGGATTGCTCCTGTTTCGTATAAGAGTACACAGTTGTTGTCAAAATATTTTTCTTAAGCGTCAATGACTGTTTTTTGCGAGCAAAAACAACCGGTACACCTAACGCTAGCCCTGCCATTACAGCAGGCGCAATTCCTGATGACTCTAAAGTAACAATTTTTGTCACTGCTTTTTTGTTAAAATACCGTGCAAAAGCTTCTCCAATTTTCTGCATCAGCACGGGATCAATCTGATGATTTAAAAAGGCATCCACCTTTAAAATATGCTCATCAATCACTTGACCTTCTTCTCTTATTTTTGCTAATAACTCCTTCATCCCAAAACATCCTTTCTCTGATTGATTCAAAATGCCCCTTTTAGCATCAGCTTTATAGGCTATCTCTTGGAAAAACTTCCTGATGAGACTATTAGAAAACTGGGCTTGCACCACTTCGCTGGTACTCCTGATGTGATTTTTGCAAATCACACATTTAGGTTGCCCGCAAGCCTTAGAAGGCGAAAGCCAAAGCCCGCCTTATACTATCTTCCTTTATAAGCGTCAGCGGAGTTATACATTCTGATAGTATAAAAAAGGCGCTGTTTCCCATTGAGTGAGAAACAGCGCCTTGGTCATATTAAAGTAGAGATATGCCACGCCTGTTATTAACAAGTGTTAACTCTCACTCGTAGTCAGACCATTTACGGTAGTCTGGTAGAAACTTGCGGGCCTTATTCCCGCCATTATACGAGCATTATGTTTTGTATTGAATTGTGTCTCATTATAACTAAAAAACTAGCGATTGAAAAGACCGTTTTTTAAGGGTGAATAAAATATTTTTTACATTAAATACAATTTTTACTATAAAAGAGAGTGTTCCCTGTAAACTATGGCTTTTCAGATTAGAAAATTTGGCTTATCTCTCCTCACCGCTTCACTCGGCATAATGTTCATGGTTCCCCACTCACACACTAAGGATGTCCCCAAACCTCAGGTAGCGAAAGCCCAAGCCCGAACTTATAAAGTCTTCCCCAAAGTTATACATACGACATTGCAAAAAAAAGCAATCCGTAAAGCGTTCAACGTATAAATGCTGATAGTATAAAAAAGAAAACGCCTTGTACCTTTGCGTTTTCTTCTAAGCCTGCCACTGTGGCGGCGTATTTTTATTCCAGTATACTTTTCCAAGCTCATGATGTGCCTGATAGTGATCTTCGTAGGTATGATAATGAAAGTTGAACCAGTAGCCTTCTAACGGTGGGTGGTCACGGCGGACATGAAACTTTAGAAGCTCTTTACCATCGCGTCCATCATAAAGATTGAGGATGCGTTCGCCAGTGCCTCCAGCGGGATTATTACTTATCGCAATGTTTTTCAAAGTATCAACATCGGTATCTTTCCCCAGATCAGCGACAACATCAGCAAACTTTGGAAGGATATCCTTTGTATAAGTCTCGCCAATTTGTTGGGTAATGGTATCACCAAATTTCAAAAATCCTTGAGCTTTAGCTTCCTCTAAAGCGTAGGACTGAAAATGAGGCAATAGCTCGTCAACTGTATCATAGTCGTTTGCGATATCGGGCCAGCCTTTATTCGTCTCCTTTTCAACATGATCAACAGTTGGAATATCGACAGCAAGCTCGGAGCGCTGAGGCGTCGCACTCGCACCATTAAAGCTTTCTTTTGAGGAAGGCCTTTGCTCTGTATGATAGTTAATCGAAGGAACAACAGTCCCCAAAGTCACCACTGTCACCAGTGTGACAAACGATTTTTTTAACCATTTTGGGATCTTCGGCATAGACTCTTGCTCCTTTCTTTTATAGTCATTTATACGTATTCGCTCGAATCAGGTTTCATATTTTTTATATTTTCATAAAGTAAAAACCTTCGCTAACACTATCTAAAGCTGATTGTGTAACGTCCCTATGAAAACGTTGTTACTCTTATTTAACTATAAAGTTAAGCTCACATATGTAAATATGAGAAACATTTCACATTTATTGTGTTACTACACTCTTCGAACTCGCTTTCATTTTTATGTCCTCCCCCATTATTTTTATGAAAGTTTTTTAGAGGGGCTTCCTTTCATGTGCTGCCTCATCAATAAACGCCCTGAATATGAGAAGGAAAAAGCAGCAAAGAGACCCAGACAGGCAATGCCCGCAGTTCGAATGTGATTTATTTGAGTATTTAAACTTTAATTATTTCGCAAAAATTAGTACCAGGTATTAGTATTTGGTGATATAATATGTTTACTTATTCAAACAAGGAGTGACATTTATGCAATCCAAAGCAAGGATTACTGCTATTGGAAGCTATATTCCTGAAAAAAGATTAACAAATCATGATATAGAAAAATTAGTTGATACCAATGATGAATGGATAACAAAGCGCACAGGGATTAAGGAGCGGCGCATTGCTGCTGATGACCAATTTTCCTCTGACCTTGGGATTCTTGCCGTTGAAGATTTGATAAAGAGATCAAATAAAAGCATTGAAGATGTTGATATGGTCCTTGTTGCTACGACAACACCTGATTTTTCTTTTCCAAGCGTCGCCAGTCAAATTCAAGCCCACTTTAACATTCAGCATGCCGGTGCTATGGATTTAACAGCCACTTGTGCAGGATTTACTTATGGCTTACATCTTGCCAATAGTTTAGTGACTTCTGGTGCTCATAAAAAGGTATTGCTTGTTGCAACAGAGACACTTTCCAAGGTAACCGATTATACCGATCGAAGCACATGTATTCTGTTTGGCGACGCCGCTTCAGCTATACTCGTAGAATATGATGAGAACGATCCAAGCCTTTTAGAATTCGTCATCGGTTCTGACGGGGATACAGGTAAGTTCGTTTACCGCACAGGTCTCTCACATACAATGAAAGGGCAGGAGCTTGTTCATACCGAGAAGATTGTCCAAAACGGCCGAGAGGTTTATAAATGGGTATTGAGTAACATTCCTCAAGCCATTCGCGAGCTTTTGAATAAGGCCAATAAAACAATGAATGCTATCAATTGGTTTGTTCCTCATAGTGCCAATTTAAAAATGATTGAAGCCATTTGTGAACGTATAGATTTTCCTATGGAACGCACGCTGACAAGTGCCGCTTACGTTGGCAATACCTCCTCTGCCAGCATTCCCCTAGCCTTGGACATGGCGTTCAAAGCTGGAAAGCTTAAAACAGGCGACCAAATCGTTCTCCATGGATTTGGCGGGGGTCTAGTGCACTGCGGACTTCTCATTCAATGGAGCCTATAGCTTAAAAAACAATAAAGCTTGCCAATGAAAAACTCTTAAAAACCCCCATAGGAACATAGTTGTTCCCATGGGGGTTTTAGTCATTTCGCGAAAACATAGATTGAATTAATAAATAAAGCAAAAGTGCTAGTGTAGCGCTCAACCTTATTCGCACTATGTGATAATCGGTTTATGCCCTTTATTATCATAAGAATACTTTGATAGTTGTACGAATTTTTTTGCCAGCAAAAAAGAGAACCCAATTAAAACTATTGGACTCCCTTTTATTAACTTATTAACCTATGAAAGAACTGTGGCTCCCATGAGATAACGATCGCATTCTCTTGCAGCCTCGCGTCCTTCATTAATCGCCCATACGATCAAACTTTGTCCGCGGCGAACATCGCCTGCAGCAAATACGCCATCGATATTAGTTGTATACTGTCCATATTTTGCCTTAACTGTTCCCCGATAGGTACACTGTAATCCCATGTGATCGAGGATTTCTCTCTCTGGTCCTTCAAAGCCAATAGCAATCAAGACCATGTCAACGGGCCAAATTTTTTCCGTTCCTGGAATTTCACGGGTAACAATATTGCCTTCCTCATCTGTCACTTTTTCTACCTCTAAGGTCTCTAGTGCCACTAATCGACCTTTCTCATCCGTGATAAATCTTTGCGTCAAAATGGCATATTGTCTAGGATCAGCACCAAATTCGGCTTTGGCTTCTTTATAGGCATAGCTTAATTCAAAAACATTGGGTTGCTCAGGCCAAGGATTATTCCCTGACCTTTTGCTCGGTAGCTTTGGGTGCTTACCAAATTGGACAATGCTTTTACAGCCTTGACGCACGGCAGTAGCCACACAGTCTGCTCCTGTATCACCGCCACCAATAACAATGACATTCTTGCCCTTAGCAGACATCTCATCAGGCAGTGCTACAGAGGAATCCAGAAGATGCTTGGTGCTTAGAGTTAAGTAATCCATCGCAAAATGAATCCCTTTTGCCTCCCTGCCATCCATGACAATATCTCTCTGCTTAGTTGCACCTGTGCAGACAATCACAGCATCATATTTTTCCTGAAGCTCGTTCATCGTGATGTCTTTCCCTACCTCCATGTTCACTTGAAACATGATGCCTTCTTGTCTAAGAAGACTGACGCGACGATCAACGGAGGTCTTTTCAAGCTTCATATTAGGTATGCCATACATCAATAATCCGCCAATGCGATCTTCACGTTCAAAAACCGTCACCCAATGGCCTGCTTTATTTAGTTGATCGGCCGCAGCTAAGCCGGCGGGGCCAGAACCAATGATGGCCACCTGTCTTCCTGTACGTTTTTCAGGAGGCAGAGGGACGATCCATCCCTCTTCAAAGCCTTTATCGATGATACTTTTTTCAATATTTTTAATCGCTACCGCCGAACCATTAAGAGCGACTGTACAAGAGCCTTCACATGGAGCGGGACAAACTCTTCCTGTCCACTCGGGAAAATTGTTGGTTTTGAGAAGACGCTCAAGCGCATCCTTCCACTGCCCTCGGTAAACAAGATCATTCCATTCTGGAATTAAATTATGAAGGGGGCAGCCAAAAGAAGATTGATTAAATTCAACCCCTATATGACAATAAGGTGTTGAACAGTCCATACAGCGTGCACCCTGCTCCTTCAACGTTTCTTCTGACCATCCTAGCTGATATTCCTTCCAATCACGGAGGCGGTCACGTGGGCTACGTTCCTTCGGCTTTTTTCTATCATAGTCTAAAAATCCTGTGAGTTTCCCCATCGATACCTCTTCCTCCTTCCTTATACTGGCTCCAATGCATCATTGATCTCAGCCGTCTTAGGTGCGTTCTTTTTTTCAAAGGCGGTCATAATCGCCGCCTTACCACGCAATCCAGCAGCTTTGGCTTCCTCAATGGACTGAAGCATTTCTTTATAATCACTTGGAATGATCTTTCTGATTTTGTGAACGGTTTGCTCCCAATGCTCTAAGACCTCAGAACCTATCGAACTGTTGGTATAAAGCACATGCCGCTCGATCATGCCTTTCACTTTCGCTATTTCTTCTTGATCCTCTAATGCCTCGATCAAAATGAGTTCTAAATTGCATTTTTCCTTGAACTGATGGACCGTCTCATCAGAAAGCACATAAGCAATACCGCCGGACATACCGGCACCAAAATTCGTGCCGATAGAACCAAGAATCACAACATGGCCACCTGTCATATATTCACAGCCGTGATTACCGATCCCCTCAACAACTGTATTTACACCGCTGTTTCGAACGGCAAAGCGTTCACCAGCACGCCCATTGATATAGGCCTCACCGGAGCTTGCCCCGTAAAATGCCACATTCCCTATTAGACTACTCTCTTTATGAATCAAAGGATTAACCGTACTTTTAACGATGATTTTCCCACCTGATAACCCTTTACCGATATAATCGTTGGCGTCACCTTCTAAATTCAATGTCACGCCTTTGGGTGCAAAGGCACCAAAGCTTTGGCCAGCTGACCCACGAAAATGAAGCTGAATCGTATCTTCTGGTAACCCTTCGGCTCCATATTTCTTAGAAATTTCATGACCCAATATTGCCGTGACGGCTCGATCCGTATTAGCAATAGGATAAGAGAGCGAAACGCGCTTTCCATTCTCTAAAGCAGGCTGACAATCCTGCAACAGCTGGCGCATATCCATCGACTCTTCTAATTTATGATCTTGCTCTCGCTGCTTGTAGCTTCCACTAGATGACGTAGGCTCAACGACGGTTAATAGCTTAGAAAGATCAAGATATTTAGCCTTCCAATGCGTTTTTACCTGTTCATGAATCGCCAATAGATCCGTGCGGCCAATCATTTCATCAATGGTTCTAAAACCGAGTTCAGCCATGATTTCACGCGTTTCCTGAGCGACAAACTGCATAAAGTTGACCACGTGCTCTGGTTCTCCAACAAAGCGTTTCCGCAGCTCTGGATCTTGTGTGGCGATGCCAACCGGACAGGTGTTAGATTGGCAAACCCGCATCATCACGCAGCCTAGAACCACAAGCGGTGCCGTTGAAAATCCGTATTCTTCCGCTCCTAGCAAGGCTGCCATGACCACGTCGCGCCCCGTCATTAATTTACCATCTGTTTCAAGCACGACACGATCGCGCAAGCCATTTAGCAATAAAGTTTGATGTGCTTCAACAAGGCCAAGCTCCCAAGGCAATCCGGCATGCTGAATGCTTGATTTTGGCGATGCCCCTGTGCCACCATCAGCACCACTGATTAAAATGACATCCGCAAGACCTTTTGCAACCCCGGCAGCAATGGTCCCCACACCTGCCTTTGAGACAAGTTTCACATTAATGCGCGCACTTGGATTCGCATGCTTTAAGTCATAAATTAATTGTGCAAGGTCCTCGATTGAATAAATATCATGATGAGGAGGTGGTGAAATTAAGCCGACACCTGGCGTCGACCCCCTTACTTCCGCGATCCAAGGATAGACCTTCTTACCGGGAAGATGTCCACCCTCTCCTGGCTTCGCCCCTTGGGCTAACTTAATTTGAATTTCGTCAGCATTAGCTAAATAATAGCTTGTTACACCGAATCGTCCCGAAGCCACCTGCTTGATCGCACTTCGACGACTATCGCCATTATTGTCTAGCTTATAACGCTTTGGATCTTCGCCACCCTCACCGCTATTGCTTTTACCACCGATTCTATTCATGGCAATCGCCAGAGCCTCGTGTGCCTCTTGACTGATCGAACCGAAGGACATTGCTCCAGTCTTAAAACGACGACAAATCGATTCTACGGATTCCACTTCCTCCAGAGGAACAGCTGGTCTCACATTCTTGAACTGTAAAAGATCACGTATTGAAGTGAGCGCCTCACGATTCGCCAGTTCTGAATAGGTTTTATAGAGCGTATAATCATTTTGTCTAGCAGATTGTTGCAAGGAATAGACCGTTTTAGCGTTGATTTTATGGTATTCTCCGCCGTGACGATATTGAAACTGACTGCCTGCATCCAATGTCTTATCAACAGCGTTAAAGGCTTTGGCATGACGCATGAGTGTTTCTTGAGCCATAACATCAAGACCTATGCCCCCAATTTGTGAAGCCGTTCCGGGGAAATAGCGTTCAATCACGGCATCAGAAATACCAAGTGCTTCGAACATCTGAGCGCCTCGATAGCTTTGAACAGTGGAGATGCCAAGCTTAGACATGACCTTGACCATTCCGCTTGTCAATGTGTTTATATAGGTTTCAATCGCTTCGTTAGGGTCCCAATTTTTTAGATAGTGTTCCTCGATAAGTCCTTTAATGGTTTCAATACCCAGTTTGGGATGAATGACATCCGCACCAAAGCTTATTAAAGCGGCCATGTGATGGACATCACGTGCTTCACCAGTATCCACAATAATACTGACATTGCTTCGTGTTCTATTGCGGATAAGGTGATGGTGCAAGCCAGACACCGCTAGTAATGCAGGAATCGGTGCAAGCGCCTCATTCACCTCTGTATCTGAAATCACGATATATTCCGCCCCGCTCTTGATCGCTTTATCAATCGCTTCAAATAATCTTTCTAATCCTTCTTCAAGCGCCCCTGGCTCACCATTAGCCTCAAAGACAGCTTTAGCATAAAATGTTTTATAGCTATTATTGGCGATGAGCTTTTGCAAATCATGCGTATTGACAATTGGCGAGAAGAGTTGAATCTGCCCTGTCCCTTCAGAATTTAAATCGAGAATGTTATCTTCAGCCCCTAACCATGTTAGGGTAGAGGTGACCGACTCTTCACGAATGGCATCTATAGCCGGATTCGTCACCTGGGCAAAGAGCTGCTTGAAATAGTTGTACAAAAGCTGCGGTTGATTTGAAAGTACCGCCAAAGGCGTATCCATGCCCATAGAACCAATAGGATCCTTGCCTTCTGTTACCATTGGCATAATCATTTTCGTCAATTCTTCATGAGTATAGCCGAAGAGCCTTTGAAGCCGTTTTCTTTGTTCAGCACTAAACAAAGGCTTTATATGGGTTTCCTCAAAATTCGCTTCAATCCCATTTAAGGTGACACGTTTTTGCGCAAGCCATTTCCCGTAAGGACGTTCAGCGGCAAGCTGACGTTTTAATTCATCGTTAGGGACGATACGACCTTCTTCAAGATTGATCCACAGCACCTCTCCAGGGCTTAGATTTTTCTTTACTTTGATTTTTTCATCAGGGACATCGATGACCCCAAATTCTGATGAAAAGACAAGCTTATCTTCATCAGTCAAGATATAGCGTCCTGGCCTTAATCCATTGCGGTCTAACAGTGCACCGATTTCTCGACCATTTGTAAATGAGAGGGCCATTGGTCCGTCCCATGGCTCCATAAACTGACTGTGATATTTATAGTAATTGCGAATGGATTCATCCATCTTCTGTTGTTTTTCCCACGGATCGGGAACAAGCATGGTAGCCGCATTGGCCAATGACCGTCCACTCAGTGTTAAAAATTCTAATGCATTATCAAGTGCCACTGAATCACTGCCGCGTTCGTCGATAATCGGCAATAGCGTGCGTAGGGGAACCCCAAAGACCTCTGATGCCATTTTACCTTCACGTGCTTTCATTGCGTTGATGTTGCCACGCAACGTATTAATCTCACCGTTATGAACAAGATAGCGGTACGGATGAGCACGCTCCCATGTCGGATCCGTATTCGTGCTGTAACGTGCATGCACCAATCCAAAGGCAGAGGCAAAGGCGTCATCTGCTAAATCCTCATAATAAGCAGGAAGCTCCTTCGGCTTTAATAACCCTTTATAGACCATCGTTTGTGAAGATAAGCTGGCAATGTAAAAGCCAGGGATGTCCTGCGTTTGTTTTTCGATGGACTTTCTTAAAACAAAGAGCTGCCGGTCAAAGGTGAGCGCATCCACCTCTCCTTGCTTGGCGACAAACAATTGCTTGATAACAGGTTCCGTTTTTTTAGCCTTCTCTCCAAGAAATGCTGGATTGACAGGAACCTCTCTCCAGCCTAACCATTTTAATGGTGAAGAGATGACCACTCTTTTAATGAGTTGCTCTACTTTGCTACGCCGAGCTGGTTCTTGAGGCAAAAAAAACATGCCTACCCCGTAATTCCCTTTTTCAGGCAGTTGGAATGCTTTAACACGCTTAAAGTAAGCATGCGGAATTTGTACAAGGATGCCCGCTCCATCGCTTGTATCATCTGTATAACCAGCGCGGTGATCTAGTCGATGCAACATTTCAATGGAATCATTTATAATTTCATGGGAGGGGGCTCCCTTTATATTGGCAATAAATCCAATGCCACAAGCATCGTGTTCAAAAGATGGATGGTATAAACCTGTCTGCTGCATTACCCTTTCCCCCCAACATATTTTTCAACGTTATCAGAAATATAGTGTTATTATAAATTTTATCTTCAATAATCATTCTAAACAATATATAATTAATATATTAATCATCTCAAAATGAGAATAATTATTTTTAGGAGATTTTCCCAATGGAAATGAGGCAAATTTTATACTTTATCGAGGTAGCGAAAACGGAGCATGTGACAGAAGCTGCGACACGCCTACACGTCGCGCAATCTGCTGTCAGTCGCCAGATTGGATTATTAGAAGCAGAGCTTGGCGTGCCGCTTTTTAATCGTGAAGGCCGAAATGTCAAGCTCACCAATATCGGTCGTTTATTTTTAGATCATGCTGAACGCGCAGTGGCCGAGATCGAACATGCTAAGCAAAAAATTAGGGAGCACTTAAATCCTGATCAAGGCGTTATTCGTCTAGGCTTCGTTGCTAGCCTGTCCGTTCAAACGCTCTCATTGGTCCTAGCCCAATTTAGAGAAGAGCATCCGAACATCACCTTTCAACTTCATCAAGGGTCCTTAAACTATTTGATTGATTTAATTGAAAGAGGGGGTTCAGAAATTGCTTTTGCCGCTCCAGTACCAATGGAGCATCCAACAGTAAAGGGGGATATCTTTTATCGTGAGCACCTCATGGCCGTTCTTCCCGCTCACCATGAAGCAGCCCATCAACACCAAATTCGTTTGGATCAATTGCGTGATGAAACCTTTGTATCCTATCGTCCCGGACTTCCTCTTTATGATATCGTTCAAGAGGCCTGTACACAAGCAGGAATGACACCAAAATTTGCTTTTGAAGGCGAAGATATCGACACAATCAAGTCTCTCGTCATTGCTGGATTCGGCGTTGCCTTGCTCCCAGAACAAGCCCTCACCGATCTCCCGCCAGAATTAGTCAAAGTGAAAATCAGCGACCCGGAAATCTACCGTAGCGTTGGAGTGATAACACCCAGGCACAGGGCACTCGCACCATCTGAGGCTTTGCTTCATCAATTCCTTCGTGATTTCTATAACCGCCTCTCGCGCTTTGGACTTTAATAAGGTGTGCTCACCCACAGCTTTGCACCAACCGCCAAAAAGCTGCTCACTAAAAAATAGTGGATAAAGCCGCCGATCGATGACTTTACCCACTATTTTTCTTTTTAGAGTTATTGTGAGAAGTGAAAGAAAGCGCGATCAGCCTCTAGAATTTTGCCTCTGGAGGATAGACTGAGCTGCTTCAGATTTAAGTATGTTTGTTTTATTTTCTACTATTATAATTATTTATTATCAAACATTGCTGTACTGTGCATGGGCTGTGTTCTTGCCTTCGGATCCATGTAGGATTTCGCATTGTTAACGGCAGTCGGACCTTCGCCAAAGCCAGTCGCAATCAAATTAACTTTTCCTGGATAGGTTGTAACATCTCCAGCGGCATAAACGCCTTCAATATTCGTTTCCATCTTGGTATTCACAACAATGGAGTTTTTCTCAATCTCTAATCCCCATTCTTTGATAGGACCAAGCGCGGAGATAAACCCATGGTTAACAATCACATCATCTACCGGCACGGCTACCGTTACATCCCCTTTTGGCTCTTTCAGGATGACTTCAAGAATCCCTTCCTCATTTCCTACGAATTCGCTAACGATATATGGAGTTTTAACATCGACACGAGAGTTCATAAGCTGTTCGACACTGCGCTCATGGGCTCTGAATTTATCACGGCGATGAACGAGCGTGACCTTCTCAGCAATTGGCTCCAGCATATTGGACCAGTCAACCGCTGAGTCTCCGCCTCCAGAGATCAATACCTTGCGTCCAGCAAACTGATTTAAGTCCGTCACAAAATAGTGAAGGTTTTTGCCTTCATACTCATCTGCATTCTCAGCATCCAATCTTCTTGGCTGGAAGGCACCAACACCCGCTGTAATAATCACTGTTTTGGTCTGATGTACCTCGCCATTATCCGCTGTAAGCGTGAGCGTTCCATCATCATTGCGCGTAAGCTTTTCAACAGATTGTCCTAGGACAATGGTGGGTTCAAAGCGTTCGGCTTGTTTAACCAGCTGATTAACTAGGGCTTGCGCTTTAATTTCTGGAAACCCCGCCACATCATAAATGATTTTTTCTGGATACAACGCTGCTAATTGGCCACCTAATTGTGGCATACTTTCTATGATCTTTGTCTTCATTTGACGTAACCCACTATAAAAAGCAGTGAATAGTCCTGTAGGGCCACCACCAATAATTGTGACATCAAATTGTTCATTTTCTTGAGACATAAGGACAGCTCCTTTTATAAATTCACTCTGAGCTCAGCTCAAAGACAGCTTCACGATTTCCTTTCTATTATAACAAGAGTTGGAAAAGAGAAAAGCATTTCACATGAGAAAGTTTCTCATTTATATTATAGAATACCAAATAATCTCATGTTGTACCATTGTAAGATTCATTCACTATTAATTAGGTTGACTGCATCACTGTCTGAGGGGACTATGTCCCTCCCCTATACAAGAATAGCTATTTTGCTAAATCCCCTTCCCATTTGTTCCAAACGCTCTTTGATTATTCAATAAAAAGTAGCTATTGCTCGCCTTTCATTAGCCGAATCTACTGTTGCATTGACCTTTTTGAGTCAGGAGCTGCTCTGACTTCGGATTGGCACTTTTCATATTACTAATTTTTAGGACATACCTTTATATAAAAGAAAGGACAGTGATTGGGGGGATCATATTGAAAAAGGTCTGTTGTGTTCTCATAGGAAGTCTATCCCTTGCCATTGGTATTAACGCTTTTATCATTCCCTATCATCTCTTAGATGGCGGCATGATTGGATTGAGCTTAATTGTTAAATATTTGTGGGGCTATCAAACAGGACTGACGATTTGTTTGTTAAGCCTTCCCATTTATCTACTGGCGTGGCTGTATTTTCGTCCTATTTTTTATAACAGCCTCCACGGTTTACTTGTTTCCAGCTTCTTTATTGATATCTGTGCTCCTCTCAATCACCTGGTCCATCTTCCTATACTCTTGAGCGCTATTCTTGGTGGCCTTTTTGTCGGATTAGGCATTGGCATATTACTCAGATTCAATGTAACAACAGGCGGACTGGATTTACTGGCTCAATTTATCGCTCAAAAATTATCAATAAATGTCGGCCTGATTATTTTAGTAATTGATGCACTCATTTTGGTTACAGGGTATAAAATCATTGGCATTAATTTAATATTATCTGGCATCATTGTGTGTTCTGTCGGCGTTGTCACCACTTTACTCAATATTCATACGATGAAAAAATTGCTTTAGACAGACTCATCCCTCCCTCGCTTTACATAACTTAGAGTAAAAAGCCCAGAAAGGTGGCGTCCCCCCTTTGAAAATCTGTGATGAGAATCTGGATTTGACTATCGAATATGCTGGGTTGAATGTCAATAACATTCAAATGAACTCAGGCATATTTATTGGAAACAATCAATCACATCATTGGCGCTCCCATACAAAAATCAATAATGGTCTAGGTATGATGCGATCAAGCACCCTCTCCCATTCACTCAATATGGTGATCGATAATGACATCATGGACACCGTCATCAATGAAACGAGAACACAACAGAGCCTCCCTGCTGAAAAGGACTCCCTGCCTCATACTACGACGCTACACTTAAATAACATCAATGCCAATGCGCTTCATCAAAACGCTACGCTCTCATTTGGTGACAACAATCAAAGAGACTGGCGCGCCCATAATAAATACAATAATGGACTTGGTATACTCACAGGGTCCAATAAGGTGAAACAATCCACAAGTATTATTGAGGATAACGATCACATCGATACGCCTATTCATGATAATGGCAGTAGTCATACGTCGGCTTCTAAAGAGGATGTCTTTTTTAAATAAGGAAAAATTTATCTTGCCCGCTTTGCTGGTACTCCTAATGTGATTTTTGCAAATCACACACTTAGGGTGCCGCAAGCCTTAGAAGGCGAAAGTCAATGCCCGCCTTATACTCTCTTCCTTTATAAGCGTCAGCGGAGTTATACATTCAGATAATGTAAAAAAGAGGACATCCACAAAGATAAGACTTTGGGATATCCTCAAGGCACGAATAAGATTTAGGCATCTGCTTTTAAAGTCAATGCATCATTTTCTACATTAACACTAACATGTTTCATGTTTTCTTTATCAAGCATAAGATCAGCAATAGCGTCCTCAATCTGCTCTTCAATCACTCTGCGAAGAGGACGAGCACCGAAGGCCGGGTCATAACCAAGCTCCGCTAATTTTGCTTTAGCCTGATCAGTGACCTCAATCGTCATGCCTTGCTCACGCATGCTCTCACGCACTTCATCGAGCATGAGATCAACGATATTAACAAGATGCTCCTTAGTAAGTGCTCGGAATGACACAATTGCATCGAAGCGATTGAGGAATTCTGGACGGAAATAATCCTGTAAACCTTGGACAATGGTTGGTTGTTCAGCCTCTTGATCCGCTCCAAATCCGACGGTGATTTTTTTAGTCGTTGACCCTGCGTTAGATGTCATGATGATCACCGTATCCTTAAAGCTCACGGTCCGTCCTTGACTATCAGTCAACCGTCCATCTTCAAGAATTTGCAAAAACATATGCTGCACATCAGGATGGGCCTTTTCGATTTCATCCAACAAGATGATACTATAAGGTTTACGCCGCACTTGTTCCGTTAATTGTCCTGCCTCCTCATGTCCTACATAGCCGGGTGGTGAACCAATTAATTTAGAAACCGAGTGCTTCTCCATATATTCACTCATATCGAGACGAATCATAGCTTCTCGATCACCAAACATTTCTTCAGCTAGGGTTTTCGAGAGCTCTGTTTTTCCTACACCTGTTGGTCCAACAAACAGGAAGGAGCCAATGGGGCGATTCTTTCTTCTAAAGCCCGCACGATTGCGGCGAATTGCTTTGGCAACCTTTTGCACGGCCTCTTCTTGACCAATGACTTTTGCACTTAAGCGCTCGGCCAAATGCTTCATTTTATTCTGCTCATCTTTTTGCAATTTGCTGACTGGAATCCCCGTTTTTCCTTCAACAATGCTTTCTATCATTTCCACATCAACAACAGCTTGGGTATCGTTCTCCCTCGTCTCTTGCTGCAGTTGCTCTTGCAATTTCACTTCTTGATCGCGCAAGACAGCGGCGCGTTCATAATCTTCTCGCTGAGTTGCTAATTCCTTTTCAGCGATAATCGCTTCTAGCTGTGCTTGAAGCGATGCGCTATCACTATCTGAATGGAGTAAGTTTACCTTGGAGCCAGCTTCATCCATCAAGTCGATGGCTTTATCAGGCAAGAAGCGATCTTGAATATAGCGATTGGATAAGGTGACACATGCTCGTAAGGCTTCATCTGTGTAGCGTACATGATGATACTTTTCATAATTAGTACGCAGCCCTTTCAAAATTTCTTCAGATTCTGCTAAAGTCGGTTCTTTCACCATGACAGGTTGGAAACGTCTCTCAAGTGCTGCATCTTTTTCGATTTTTCGGTATTCATTCAACGTCGTCGCACCGATTAGCTGTATGTCTCCACGCGCGAGCGCGGGTTTTAAAATGTTGCCCGCATCGGAGGAGCCTTCCGCAGAACCCGCTCCGACAATTTGATGAATTTCATCAATAAAAACAATCACATTTTTTCTTTGTTGCAGTTCACTAACTAGCTGTTTCATCCGTTCTTCAAATTGGCCACGAATGCCTGTCCCAGCAACAAGAGATGAAACATCAAGTAAATAAATCTCTTTATTTTTAAGCTTATTTGGGACAGTACCTTCAATAATTTTAAGAGCTAGTCCCTCAGCAATCGCTGTTTTCCCTACACCAGGCTCCCCAATTAAAACGGGATTATTTTTATTGCGGCGATTTAAGGTTTCAATAACCCGTTCGACTTCCTTATCACGTCCGATCACAGGGTCGACGAATCCTGCTCGTGCTGCTTCAGTGATATTTTTTCCTAATTCGTCAAGCAATCCACCTCTGCCGCCTTGTCCAGCTTGAGTTTGCACATGTGGCTGTGCCTGTTGCCCTGCCGCAGCCCCCATTGAAGGCTGCATCCAGCCTTTAAAGAAATCATCCAATGAGAAATAACCAATCGGATGGGGTTGCTTTGTTTGATTTTTTATTTCACGGTAGCACGCCTCACAAAGATGAAGCTGTTGCTTTTCTCCATTAACTTGAATTGTCCATTCCACACTTACTGGGTTTTGTTTGCAATGATCACAACGCATCTTGTCATTCCTCCTTAAAATTTTAGAAGATCATGTGCGTCAGTCATCCTGATAGTTTTGACTTTGACTATCTTTGACCTTTATGAATTAAATAATACCCTGTCCGCATATAAATAGCAATTCATATGCTTGGAAGGGCGTTAGGCCAAAGCAACTCATTTCCTTACACTTCATATTATACTTTGACCTTCTTTGACTTTCAAGTGTTTTTAACAAGATTTTTTAATAAAAGTTAAAAAATGGCCTTCGCTCTATTTCCCGGGAAAGGTTATAGAGCAGATTGAAGTCTGTTCCAAATTTTTCTTTTTATGTATATATACACCCTTTAAACTGGAGATATCATATACGTCCCTCGATCTGTTTTTATAAAAATTTCTTCTGGGTTACATTGTATTTCATGGATTTGATCGAGCGGAATATCAAATTGACCGTATGGCAATGGCTCGGAATTGGCTTCATTAATAGTTTGACCTACCCCCGCTAGCTGCAAAGCAGCTTGAGGTAAATAATCATCAAAAGCATGCTCATAATTTTCCATATCAAGACGCTGGAGGTTGATCACCGTTTGATCAATATCCCCTTCCTCTTCTTTAGTAATCAAAATCTGACTTCCTTGCCATGCTTTAAGATAGGACATGACAATTTGTACTTGATCTTGCAGATTATCCATCATTTCGCCACCCTTTTTATCAAGTCATTTTAACGTTAGTATGTCTCGCTAAGGTGATTTCATGATTAGGAAAAAATGGATTTACTAGTTATTTATCCTGATAATTTTTCGGGATTTTTCCTCTAACGGTTTCTTCAACTACTGGGAAAGGATGATCAATCCATGTCGCTTTCGTCATAAAAGGCATAACAACACGTACCCTTACCCGTACCTGAACACTTAATTGAATATGAGAGGAATTAATTCCTACCCGATCAATTTTCTGCTTTAATTTGGTTTCCACATTATTCATGACTTCAAAATGTATCGGAATATTCGGACCAAGATTATTAAGAAGGTTAATTTTAGTCACACTGCCAATTGGTACCTGCGTTGAGATCCCCACTGGCTTTTTATTGAACTTTATAATTGAATCCTCATCATGACTAATTGATATTTTGCCATTTTCAATCAAACGCAGGAAATGTTGAATTTTTTCTGTTCTCCGTGTGATAAATTGTTGAATCTCTAACCCATTAAAGGTGATAATCTGTGGCTCTCCATCTTTATCAAAGGATTTATGAATAAACCGATCCTCATTAGTGATGATATTCTCTTTACTAAAATCAACATCATGGCGCATCTCTTTCAACGTGCGGTCGCTTAACCCGTAGTTCACGGCATAAATAACCGCTTGCTCGGCCTCAGTTTGAGCAAGCTCCATAAGCGCGGGCTTGATGCTCTCACTCAAAATAATCACACCCAATACGTTCATCACTAAAAATATCACAAGGGATATGATAAAAATGTGGTAGCGACCTAGTTTCACCGGTGTTTTACTACGCTTAAGCTTCATTCTCCTTGGCCCTAATTTGAGCATCCTCATCACCCTCATAGCATGTATATGCTATTTTATGAGTGGTTTAACACAAAAAACCGAGTGACTATATCACTCGGTTAACTGCACTATGAAAGTTATTCTTCTGAGTTTTCTTCTTGTAATAACGCTTCATGATCAGGTTTTTTCGGCCTAAATAGGATGAGATAGATCGCCATAATAATTGCAATAGCGACAAAAACAATAGATGTCCATTGACCGGCAGTGAGACCTAACCCATATTCCGGTGAATCGCCACGGAAGAAGCTGACAACAAACCGCAGGCATCCGTAGCCAAAAATATACGTTGTAAAAAGCCAACCTTTGCCTAAATTTTTTCCAAATAAATATAATAAGATAGCAAAGATGACAAAATCACCTTGAATTTCCCAAGAGATGGCAGGCCATAGTGGTTTATCACCATACGTTTCATAAGCGATCGTTCCTTTGGGAAATATAACGCCAAACTGAGATCCAGTAGGCTTACCAAATGCATCTCCTGCAAAAAAACAGGCAATCCGACCGATACCCATTCCAAGCATCATGGCTGGTGACAAAAAATCAGCAAAATCTAGAAAATCCAGCTTATGTTTAATCGAGTAAATGACGAGCGCCACAGCACCGCCAACAATGGCACCGAGGATAGAAATACCCCCTTGCCAAATAGCAATGATTTCGCCTAAGTGATGGGAATAATAGGACCATTGAAAAATGAACACATGCCAAAACCGCGCACCGATAATTGCACCAACAAGTGCCCAAAAAATAAAGTCATACATGTGTTTATAATATACTGTTTTTCTCGTCAATGTTAGGGCAACACCTAAGCCGAGAAGAATCGCAATGACAGAAACCACTGCGTGTGTTTGAACGGTATAACCAAAGATCGTGAAAAGGTCTTTGTGCATGCATCGCCACTCCAAAATTAAATTTTTTAATGTCTACCCACTTAAAAAGTGTTCTCGTAACACCCTTACGAATACTCGTACATTTTAACACAATTCTTAAAAGGAATTGAACTGATAACTCCCTTTTTATAAAATATCGACAAAACTTTCTTCAGACTCGCTCTTAAGGGGGAGTGAGTCATATTATCTTTGTCCTTAATTGTGCCCTAGACATTTTTATTAAAAACAGCTTTTTCGCACTAGAAGCCTGTCCAACATGATATAATTAATCTGTATTTTTTTCTGTGACTTCAACTTTCACTACATAAATATGGATAATTGCAACAGGACTTGAAAGGGGAAAATTCTTTTATTATGTCGAAAATCCGTTCTTATTTTCTCTTTATATGGAAACTTCTTGATCCGCTTTATTACCGTTTTTCTCGGCTCTCATATATTGAAAAGGGCTCTCATAATAAAGGGGTGTTTCGCGTTCGACTCATTAGATACAAAGGGCAACCGATTCATCTAAAAGATGGGACACTTATCAGAAAAAATGATATTCTGTTGAAAATTCATCTGCATAATGTCCGCTTATTGAAGGAAATGTACACTCTTGAAAGTGATTTGAGAAAGGGCTTATACCTATATAACAACATAAAAAATGCATTGCCTAAACTTGCGGAGTTCGTATCTTCCCATAAAAAATCAGAAAAAATTAAAGCAATTATTGGTGTCACAATGCTACATCAAGGCAGCGAACGATTGGGCTTTGAAATTCATCCAATCTTGAACCAGCATTATCTCAGATTCAAACAGATTGCCCAATTCCCTATTTATTTGCTCTCTAGAACTCCGATGACGCATAGACGGAAGGGCAAGCCTCAACCCAAGTATTTATTCATGACAAAGGAAGTACTAATCAGCCAGAGTTTACTCCCTGCTCCCGCACAGCACACGCACTCAACATCTTCAGAATCCTCTTAGCCAGAGAAAAAGAGGCTGGGACATAACTAGCTAAAAATAATGACAAGAAGGTTCCGATTATCATTTTTTTGATGATCAGAACCTTTTTTCATAGATATTTATCTATATCTAATATGAGATTAGGTATTCATTTTCTCTTTGCCTCTCACTGCCATACGAGTGAAACGCAAATTCGCCTTCAGAAATCCAAAAACTGGTTCTACGTTACTTTTAATTATACGTGTTAAGGGGGGCTTCTTCATCGATGCGTTTTTCTTGTATCAGTTGCAACGAAATTGTACGAAGCACTGACGTAATAACCCTTTGACCTTTGGATGAACACGAAAACGATTGATGGTGCGATAACAGGGTTTGTATCCTTACCAAAAAAAGGGTTTTAATACCAAAAGCATCGTCGGTTTTCAAGTGGATTGAAGCGAAAGACGCTCTGGCTCCTTCGGGAACGGGGCCAGCGTTACTTCACGAATACACTTCGAGTTGTTCCGAGAAAGCTGACTTCGAAGCCATACGCGTAGACGCAGGAACAGGGGTTTTTATTCATAAATACTTGGAATACCATTCATCCATTCCAAAATGAGCTGAGGCCACTAAGGACGATCGGCTAAAAACGTCACGTCCTGTGACAACGCCGACCCTACCCACATCGTGTGGGCATGAGAAAAGCGAGCGTTCTGTAGCGGAAATCAACCTTGTCAATTCCGATGACAAACAGAATTTTAAACTTTTTAATTCAAAAGAGCGGTACCCACTAATTTTTGGTAGGTACTGCTCTTAATTTACTGGGTTTTGTCCCAGACTCTTTGCTTATTTATTTTATCAAGATTTGATCAATGATCCCGTAGGATTTAGCCTCTTCAGCAGTCATAAAATAATCACGATCGACGTCCTTTTCTATCCTCTCCAGCGGCTGACCTGTGCTTTCAGCAAGGATGGCATTCAATCGCTCTCTTGTTTTGATAATTCGCTTTGCACTGATTTCTATATCACTGGCTTGCCCTCTCGCTCCTCCATGAGGTTGGTGAATCATCACTTCACTGTTTGGCAGAGCCATTCTCTTTCCACGAGCACCGGCGGTCAGTAATACGGCAGCAAACGATGCTGCCATGCCCATGCATATCGTTTGCACATCTGGTTTGATATATTGCATCGTATCGTAAATGGCAAATCCTGCTGATGTTGATCCCCCAGGACTATTAATATATAGAGAAATCGGTTTTTCCTCATCCTGTGCAGCTAAAAATAATAACTGAGCAACGATGCTGTTCGCCACCTCGTCATTGATTTCTGTGCCCAAGATGACCACTCGATCCTTCAATAAGCGTGAATAAATATCGTAGGAGCGCTCTCCCCGATTATTTTGTTCGATCACATAAGGAATGACTTGACTCATCTTTTCATCTCCATTCTTAAGCAACGCATGACTGCTCTAAATTATCAAGATTATCGTTATCCAAAAACGTTAAGAGAACCGTTAAATGATTTTTATAAAAAGGGACCATCCATAGCTCCCCCTTTAGACCTAGCCATGTCAGCACCATGTACGCTCCGGTCCTCCTTATAGCATGCAATGGCGCAACCTTTAAGGTAGATTGAGGGTGAGTCATTTTCAGATTGACAGGGTTGTGGTAAAGTGCAATAACCTTTTGGAGTTGTCCAGTCGTGATCGCCTGAATATAGGGCATTGTCTCCTCATCCTCTGAAAACAAAGCATTCGGATCGTATGTCTTCAGTTTTTTTCTAGCGCGATGAAGTGCTGCTTTAACAGCTCCCTCACTTAATTCAAGCCTTTCCGCAACCGCCTTACTGGTCAAACCGAACCCCTCAATAAGGACAAAAATTGTTCTTTGTTTCAAGGTTAAAGTTTTCAGCAAACGCTGCAAGGCCTCATCAAGACAAGTCTTGTCATGTTTATCCTGCGAAGTCGCCTTTTGATGAACAAGCGCCTCATTTATGACCATATTTGGCTGCTGCTTACGATGCTGATCAATCCAAAAATTTGAGGCAATGCGAAACAAAAACGCCTTAGTGATCTCCCGCGGGCGTTCATTCCAACTTTTATAAGCCCTAAGAAGCGTTTCTTGTACTAAATCTTCCCCTTCCCATTGCGACTGGGTGAGTCGGATACAATATTGCCTTAAAGCCGCCATATGCTGTTGTATAAGGTCTACAAAACCATCAGAGCGAACGGCTTTCAAAGACTGCGACACCAGTAGACACCTCCTTTTACGCTTTCATATATATAAACGATAAAATACAGTGAAAAGATACGTTAACAAAAAAGAATTATAAAGAAAGTATACCCCTTCCCATTATGAGGTAAAAATAGTGAGGAATACAAATGGAGGAGCAGATCCACATGCGATATGAAAAGAGCCTTTTATATGGAGCGCTCGTCCTTATGTGCTTATATTTATCTCCTTATTATATTTTAAAAGGCAACACCCGTGTACGGATTCACGATAATCTTGATTCCAATGTTGTCTGGTATAAATTGATGGCGGACACCCATACTTTATTCAGTGGTCCACACAGTGCTGTTCCTAATATTATGAATGGCTTACCACGGAATTCTTTGGGATCAGAATTCGATATCTATATTTTAATGTTCTCTTTTCTGTCCCCGCTTACGGCTT
Organism: Pullulanibacillus camelliae; assembly: GCF_014642655.1. Taxonomy (GTDB): domain Bacteria; phylum Bacillota; class Bacilli; order Bacillales; family Sporolactobacillaceae; genus Pullulanibacillus; species Pullulanibacillus camelliae. Next base: position 181,234 of record NZ_BMIR01000005.1, on the reverse strand, counting down.
ATATTATCAATCAGACGCTCATGCGTTTTGTCGCTTTTTTCGGTATGCTACTCTTGCTGAAGCATCATGTGCTCCAGCCTTATTCCAAATTTGCACCGATTATTATTGGTGTATCTCTTTGTTATGCCTGGTTACCTTACTGGCCTTCCATGGGCCTTTCGATTGCAGGCTTGCCCCTTGCTCTTTATGCCTTTATAAACATCAAAAACACTCATTCAAGAGTGTGGGATTGGCTCATCATCGGTTTCCTGCCCTTCTATTCGAGCTTCGTCCTCAGCTTTATTTTTTTTATTGCTTGTATGGGGATCTGGTGGCTGATAGACTGTTTGAGAAATAGACATTTTCACTTAAAATGGTTCCTGGCTATGCTTATGATGACCATCCTTTACCTCGTCGTTAATTATAGAATTATTGATGAAATGTTCTTGCAAATGCATTTCACCTCCCATCGAGAAGCCTTTGACAGAGGGCATCTAACGTTGGAAGAGGTCAAGTGGCGCGCAGTCCATTACTTTACTGTCGGTCAAACACATGTGCTCCGTCTTACTGAATTTGTCGTCCTGCCTGTTATCATCTTTGTTTTGTTGGCCTCTACTCTAAAGCTTAAGCCTGCACCGCTTTTGTGGCTACTCATGCTGCTCAACGGCTTGTTTTGCTATATTATTGCATTTTATTATTCAGAGACGCTCTGGCATCTCCAGCATGCCTTTCCTTTGATCGGTACCTTTAATTTTGGAAGGATTCATTTTTTAGAACCTCTTCTCTGGTATGTGGCTTTTGCCATTAGCCTATCGATGATTTGGAAAACGTATAAAAGCGGCAAACCGATTGTCTATGTTTTTATGCTGCTGCAGCTGGCCATCCTTTTCTCTTATAGTGAAGAAAACAAATATACCTTCTTTGATTCACCAACTTACAATCAGTTTTATTCAAGCAAGCTGTTTCATTCGATTAAGCAATACATCGGACAAGATCCATCGACATATCGCGTCGCCAGCATTGGTCTGCATCCCAGCATTGCACAATACAATGGTTTTTACACACTTGACGGCTATGTGGTCAGTTATCCACTCAGCTACAAGAAACAATTTAGACAAATCATCGCCCCCGAGCTGAAAAAGCGCGCCAGTCTTCAGCGCTATTATGATCATTGGGGCAGCCGCTGCTACCTTTTTGTTGCTGAGCTTGGCAAGCATTATATGTATACAAAGAACTCTCACAAACAGATTCATCATTTGAACATTAACACGACTGTTTTTAAAAAAATGGGAGGAAAATATATTTTTTCTGCTGTAAAAATCGGCAACCCCAGTGACAATCATCTGCGCTTAGAAAAAACTTTTGAAAATAAACAATCCCCTTGGCGCATTTATTTATACAAGATTGCTTTGTAAGAAATCCAACCCTATCAAGTGAAACAAAAGAGGCAAATGATGTATACTAATGACATACATAATTGAAAAATCGGAGATGTGAATATGAGACCATTACAAAAGCAAATCAAAGAGGCTTTACATGTCAAAACAACCATTGATCCTAAGGCAGAAATTCGTCAGAGAGTGACTTTCTTAAAAGAATATGTGACCCATGCCCATGCCAAAGGCTTTGTTCTAGGGCTTAGTCTTGGTCAAGATTCTACGCTCGCTGGCAAGCTCGCGCAAATGGCAGTCGATGAATTGAATGAAGAGCATGGCGGTGGCTATCGCTTTATTGGCGTGCGCTTACCTCATGGCAAACAACAGGATCAGGAAGATGAGCAATATGTCTTAGACTTTATCCAGCCGCAAGAGCTCTTTACCTTCAATATCGCAGAAACGACAACCGCTTTTCAACACACGTTTAATGACAACACGCTTAATGTTACATTAAGCGATTTTCAAAAAGGAAATGTCAAAGCACGCATCCGCATGATGGCACAATATGCTTTAGCAGGTGAAGAGCATTTACTGGTGATTGGCACCGATCATGCCGCTGAAGCCATCACAGGATTTTTTACAAAGTTCGGCGATGGTGCAGCTGACTTGTTGCCACTAACAGGCTTGAGCAAACGTCAAGGCAAAGCATTATTAAAAGAACTGGGCTGTCCAAGTCGCCTTTACGAAAAGGCACCCACCGCTGACCTTTTAGATGAAAAACCCCAGCAAGCTGACGAAACTGAGCTGGGCTTAAGCTACAATGCTATCGATGATTTCCTTGAAGGCTATGATGTCAGCGATGAGGTCGCAGAAAAACTGGAAAAACGCTATCTCAGCACGCAGCATAAACGTGAGCTTCCCGCAACACTCTTTGATGCTTGGTGGAAGTAAACATTCTCTTATCATTTCACTAGCCTTAGCCAGCCCATATCCATGGGCTGGCTTTTTTAAAAGATCAAAATGTAACAGTGCTAAAGTTAACCTCATCTTTGCTGATCCCCTTCTTTGGAGATTTACACGTTAAAATTGCTCTTTGCCGAAACCTTTCAAAGCCTTGACACGTCTATTATGTATAGAAATCGTAGGCTCTCTTAAATACTAGACTATGCTGTTTTACCTTTCTTAACATTTTTTTAGCGCGGATTACATAATTAACATTTGTGCAACATCTTCAAGGGAACATACCCGGTCGATGCTATATTCGAATATGATTAAATGAAAATGCTCTTTGTTTCTAGGAGAGAGAACACAAGGAGGGCAGTTGTTATGAAATTTCATAATTTAAAACATTATATCAGCGAAAAGAGGCTATCCTTCTTCCTCATTGCCGTCTTGTTATTTTGGATGAAAACCTATATCGCTTACTTGGTTGAATTTCACCTGGGCATTCAAGGGGGGTATCAACATTTCTTATTGCTCATCAATCCTATCAGTTCCGCAGTCATCTTTCTAGGAATAGCGCTATTCTTTAAAGGAAAAAAACAATCGATACTCCTTTTGTGCATCGATGGGATTTTGACACTTATCTTATATGCAAACATTGTGTTTTATCGATTCTTCAACGATTTCATCACACTTCCTGTATTAATGCAAACCAAAAATTTTGGTGATGTTGGTGGCAGCGCTGAAGCCCTAATGACCCCTTACGATATACTATACTTTATTGACATTTTCATCCTAATTGGATTACTTTCATTCAAGGTTATCAACATAAAAGCAACTCCGCCTCGACACTTAACCAAGTATATTCTTGGCTTTGGTGTACTCACATTTTTTATCAACTTAAGCCTTGCCGAAATTGATCGTCCTGAATTGCTTTCTCGCACCTTTGACCGCAATTACCTTGTCAAATATTTAGGGGCTTATAATTACATGATATATGATGCTGCCCAAGATGCAAAAACCTCTGCAAAACGGGCCATGGCAAGTAGTAATGATCTTACAAAAGTCAGGAATTTCACAGAAGCCAATGAAGCAAAACCCAATCCACACTATTTTAGAAAAGCACAAGGCATGAACGTCATCTATGTTTCCATGGAGTCATTCCAAACCTTTCTCATTAATAAAAAAGTGAATAATGAAGAGGTCACGCCCTTTCTTAATGCTTTGACACGAGATAAACACACCTTCTACTTTGATCACTTTTACCATCAAACAGGGCAGGGCAAAACATCCGATGCTGAATTTTTAATGGAAAATTCTTTATTTCCATTGCCTCAAGGCTCTGTTTTTTATTTAAATGCTCAGAACACCTATCAAGCCACCCCAGCACTATTGAAGTCACACGGCTATACATCAGCTGTCTTTCATGGCAACTCTAAAACCTTTTGGAACCGTGATGTCATGTACCAGTCGCTTGGCATTGATAAATTTTTTGATGCTAGATATTATGACATGACGCCAGAAAATGTTCGCAACTACGGAATGGAGGATAAACCTTATTTTAAAGAGTCCATGCCATTGTTAACGCATCTCAAGCAGCCTTTTTACGCTCGCTTTATTTCACTTTCTAATCACTTTGATTTCAAGCTTGATCCTGAAGATACGACATTTCCACTGCCCAACTATGGGGACAGTGTTGTCAATCATTACTTTCAGACGGCACACTATACAGACGAAGCTTTAGAGCAGTTCTTTATCAACTTAAAGCAAAGTGGTCTATACGATCATACCATTATCGTCCTATACGGTGATCACTATGGCATTTCTGAAAATCATAATGCTACTTTGGCAAAGGTGATTGGAAAAGATGTGACGCCTTTTGAAAATGCCCAATTACAAAGAGTGCCATTATTTATTCACGTCCCTCATGTCAAAAGTCCCGGTCAACCTATTCATACCTTTGGCGGTGAGGTAGATGTTCGTCCAACTATTCTTCACCTTCTAGGAATCGATACAAAGGATTTCATCCAATTTGGAACAGATTTACTTTCCAAAGACCACAGCGAAATCGTCCCATTTAGAAACGGAGATTTTGTCACACCCCATTACACCTCTGTCAAAGGGACCTGCTATGATAACAAAACAGAGCAGACTGTTACTGACGAAAGCTGTGCGTCTTATGATAAAAAAGTCAAAGAAGAATTAGAGCTATCCGATAATGTCGTTTATGGTGACCTTCTGAGATTTTATCACCCTAAGGGCTTTATAAAAGTCGATAAAAATGACATCGATTATCGAAGCAGCGTTCAAGATAAAGATCTCCCAGCTGATATCTTACCGCATTACACTCATGGTGGTCACAATACCGCCCCCCTCGACACCTCCGATTAAATATAAGAAAAACCGGGCGAAAAGCATTCCCGGTCCTTGCTTGGTATAGAGCATCCGCCAATATGAAAGAGGCTTCGTTGCCTGGTCAAGTGGATGGGAGCGCAAGGCGCGAGCTTCGGAACACTCTAAAATCGTGTGTTCCTCGGGCGCCGCTGACTCATGATGCGGAGACTAGACTCCTGCGGGAACCCCGGGAGATCGGTAAGACCTTAACAGTGCGAAGGCACGAGAAGGCTTACCACTCCCCCGCGGGAAGCGAGCGGCCTGAAAGCGGAATCGCGCATCGTCCCTCATGATCAGAAATTTTATACTTTCTTTTCTTTTAGAAAACTTGGCTTGCACCCCTTCGCTTAGTACTCCTGATGTGATTTTTGCCAATCACACACTTAGGTTGCCCGCAAGCCTTAGAAGGCGAAAGTCAAAGCCCGCCTTATACTCTCTTCCTTTATAAGCGTCAGCGGAATTATAAATTCTGATAGTATAAAAAAAGCGCTCGGAACAAAATCCGAGCGCTTTTTTATATGTTTATTAATGATCCCCCGCTGGCACCTTGGCTGTTTTACCTTCTTCCTTTGGTCCTTCTTCATCAACGGGTTTCGTTTTCTTTAAGAAGAAGGCAAGAACAAAGGCAATTAAAGACAAAATAGTAGCAACGACGAAAGCATCATTCATCCCTTTAATGTAAGCTTCACTTTGAATGTGGCCGATGCTTGCAATCGTTTTTGTATCCACACCATGCTCAGCTAATACCTTGGGAATGTTAGCCGTGTTTTTAATAGTGCTTATCAGTCCTAAAATTTTGGGCTGAATTCCACTCGTTTGCAGCATATCCTTGGCATGCGATACCGTATGATTAGTCATGACTGTTACAAGAATCGCTGTACCAATGGAACCTGAAATTTGTCGGATCGTATTAACCATCGCCGTTCCATGTGCATTAAACTTTTGTGGCAATGCATTTAATCCAGCAGTCATAATCGGCATCATCAGCATAGACATACCGAACATCCGAGCAGAGTAAAGTAAAATCAGCGTCATGTACGAGAGGTGATCAGTCAAGTTACTGAATTGATAAGTGGTGATTGTCGTAATTGCAAGTCCAACGACAGCCAACCATTTTGGACCAATCTTATCGAATATCCATCCAGTGATCGGTGACATAATCCCCATTAAAATCGCACCAGGTAAAAGTAGCAATCCAGATTTCAACGGTGTGAAGCCGCGAATATCTTGTAAGTAAAGTGGGACGATGATCATAGCTGCAAACATCGCCATGGTTACGATCATATTAACAATTGTTGAAAGAGTAAACATCCAATATTTGAAAACGCGGAACTCTAACATTGGTGTTTTGGAAGCAAACTGTCTCCAGATAAACAGAAGCAAGAACACGCCACCAAGAATAAGGGAACCAATAACTTCTCCGCTTCCCCAGCCTTTGTCTGGTGTACCCGCTGTACTAAAGCCATAGAGCAAACCACCAAAGCCAATGGTTGAAAGGATAATACTTAAAATATCAATCTTAGGAAACGTTCTTTCCCCCACATTTTTAAGAATAAAAATGGATAGGATAATGTCAATAACACCAATAGGAAGAATGATCCAAAAAAGCACATGCCAATCATAATTTTGGACAATCCATCCAGACAATGTTGGACCAATCGCTGGGGCAAAAATCATCGCCACACCAATAACACCCATAGCGGAACCCCGTTTTTCAACAGGAAAAATCGTTAAAATCGTATTCGTTAATAATGGCATCAATATTCCGGCACCAGCCGCTTGGATGACGCGACCAATAATCAATGTGTCAAAGCCTTGAGCAAGGGCACAGACTAATGTACCAAGAGAAAATAAAAACATTGCGGTAATATATAACTGCCTGGTTGTAAACCGTTGCATGAGGAACGCTGTAACAGGAATCAACACACCGTTGACCAACATAAATGCAGTGGTTAGCCATTGCCCAGTGCTTGCATTAATATCCAAGTCAGTCATGATTTTAGGAAGGGCAACGTTCATTAACGTTTGGTTAAGAATCGCAACAAATGCGCCTGCAATCATGACCGCGACAATCGGAACAGGGTTAAAATGCTTTTCACCTGAGACTGTTTGAGAACTAGACATCTTTACTTCCATCTCCTTGTATGCATATTCTATCTAAAATTTCTTGATGGATCTCTAATAATTGATCCACCTTTTCATCGGGCAGGTCAGCTAGACCGGACAAGCGATCTAAAAACTTTTTCTTCATTTCTTTTTTCTTATCCTTTCCCAACGGTGTCAATCGCATGACTAATAAACGGCGATCATTTACAGAGCGTTCACGTGTCACTAACCCCGCCTTTACCAAACGATCAACAACGCCACTCATTGTACTGTTGCCAGTATAGAGCCTATCGGCAAGCTCTCCGAGGGAAAGATCAGGTTGTTGGGCCAAAGCAGATAGGACGTAAAATTGCATGACAGTAATATCACTGTTCTCTGAATTCGAGCGTAATAAAGAAAAATATAAATGATTAATCTGCCGAAAAGAACTTGAGATCTTCTTTATCTTTTCATAGCCATCCATTATCTATCCACCTCGAAAACCTTTCGGATAAGAATATTTCGTATGCAAAATAATTAACTGACTTAAATATTATATCTCCAAAAAAATAAATGTCAATAGAAATATGCCTCAAGATTTCTATGACTATTCACAGCCCACCTTATCATGAGGCCCTATGACAGAAAAGCTGGGCGAAAAGTATGCCCGGTCCTTGCTTGGTATGGAGCATCATCAGATATGGAAGATGCTCCATCGCATGGCCAAGTGGATGGAAGCGCAAGGCACGAGAGATCGGAACACGCAAAAAGCCGAACGCATGCTGAAATGGTGAATGCGTTCGACTTCTCTATGAGCCTTAATACTTCTGTTATGGTCTCCACAATCCAACCGATTCGGAGTCAATCCTGATTTTTAGATTGCTCCTGAACAGGGGGGCCAAACATTTTCATTTTTTCTTTTCCCATAAATAAAACCGTAATAAGTGCTAAACAAGCTGGAACAAGTGTCCAAATAAACGTCGTCGCCACCGACGAGGACAGAATATCTGTCATTTTATGCAATACGTCAACAGGCATATGTTTTCGCAATTCAGGTGACAGCAGCACCCTCGGCTCAGAAAAGTCAATGCCTTTAAAGGCTTTTGAGCCTAACATCGCAATCTTATTTGTAAGATCACCAAACATGATATGACTTTGAATAGTTCCATAAATAACCAGGCTTATTGTCATTCCCAATTCTCGAACAAAGGAAATTGTCGAGTTAACTGACCCATAATCTCGCGGAGAGAAATTTTGGATGGCTGCAATGCTGACAACAGAAAAGGAGAACCCGACACCTAGCCCCGTTAAAACCATATATACGGTTAACACTACTCGCGGTGTATCACTAGAAATTGTCCCCAGTAATCCGATGCCCGGAATCAGTAGCACAGCTGAGATCAGCATTAACGTTCTAAAACTGAATTTTTGTGCTAGTGTTCCTCCCATCATACTTGAAACAACATTTCCTAATAACATCGGGAGTAAAATGAGGCCAGAATTAGTTGCTGAACCACCATAAACCCCTTGCACAAATATTGGAATAAAAACAATCGGCACCATAAAGCTCGCTCCATAAAACACAGACAACAGACTACTCGTAGCAAACAGCCGTTTTTTAAACATTTTAAAAGAAATAATGGGATCTTTCGCCTTTGTCTCGATGAATAAAAAGGCCGCGGAAAAAGCAACAAATGCTGCAAGCAAACTCATGATTTCAGTTGAATCCCAAGCGTATTCTTTACCGCCAAGTTCCAATCCAAACATTAAGCAAACGACAGCCACAATTAAAGTCCCTGCTCCCCACCAATCAATTTGCTGTTTGTTATGTTGGGAGGATTCATGATAATAGATGCCTAAGAGCAGCATCGCTGCGATACCGATGGGTAAATTAATGTAGAAGACCCAGTGCCAGCTCCATGTATCAGTAATAAAAGAGCCAAGCAGTGGTCCGACAATGCTGGACACGCCAAAAACCGCACCAAAAAGCCCACCCATTTTACCGCGTTTTTCAGGAGGAAAGACATCAAAAACAATCGCAAAGGCAATAGGCATTAATGCGCCACCCCCGACACCTTGAATCGCTCTGTAGATACTCAATTGCACAATGCTATGCGCAGTCCCACATAAAATCGATCCCACTAAAAACAAGAAAATGCCTAACATAAAAAAGCGCTTGCGCCCATACATATCAGAGAGTTTTCCAAAAATCGGCATACCCGCCATTTCTGTAACCAAGTAGGCTGACGTCACCCATACAAACTTATCCAGGCCACCAAGATCAGCCACTATTGTTCCCATTGCCGTTGCTACAATGGTTTGGTCCATTGCTGACATAAAAATTCCTAAAAGCAAGCCCACGACGATGAGCCCTAACTTATTCTCATCCTTCACCTAACCTACCACCTTTTGTTTTATCTTTAAAATAACTAGAGCTTTTCACTTTTTTTAACCTGACCATTCCCCGTTACCTGTATATCCGAGCGGTATTCAACACAGTCAATTTGACAGCCTTGTCCAATATGGACGTGATTGCCTCTCACAGTTTTGGCTATGGTATTTTCTAAATAAATCTCATCGCCTTCAATAAGCTCTGCCGATAATTCCTTATTCAAGAGAGAATGGATGAATTTCCCAAGCCCAAAGCCTTTTCTTCCTCTTTTTACTTCAATGGTGCCTCCACCAATTTCCTGAGCATAACATCTGTGATAAAGGCGGACCTCCACCCGATCAGCATTCAAAAGCCCATGAATGTCAAAGGACCCGCGAGATTTAAAGGTTTCTGCTGAGCAATACGCCCCAACCTTGAGCCGTCCTTGGACATCGATTGCCTCAGCAACTAGATACTGCCCTATCCCCATGTATCCACTTGCTTTCAGGAATCGACATTGCATATGACCATCCACCGACAGACTCCCACTTGCTTCAGCTCTCTTTGCTTCTATATCATTTTTAAAGCACGTAGAGCCGCTGACTTTTAAGACCTTCGTTATCAGTCTTCCGTACACTTTACTGGCTCCTGAGCTCTTAAAGCTTTGGCTCTCAATATCCCCATTAATTTTACCTGATCCACTAATTTCTACTGAATCAAATAGGCCACCACCAGCACTGCCACTTCCTGAAATTTTCAAATCCTTACTCACGGTTTGCATTCGATGTCCTCCTTAGTTCGGATAGCTTTATTTTGAGCTGTTCTGTATAGGTAGCTACATTCAAGCGCACTACAATTGTTGTTGATTGTTCTATGAAGATCTCGCCAGGAAGCACCTGTAAGAGACAGCTCGTCATACCGTATTTCCGCAACATCACTAATTCAGCATTTCTACCGTTAAGTAGAGGGTAATACGCTTTCATCGTTTGAGAAATGAGCTGAGATTCTTCAATGCTTAGGGTGCCGGTTTGCAATGCCTTATCCACCATATAAATAGTCAAAAGGTCCGGGAATGATAATGACTTCACTTGCAAATACTGTTCATTAAACACCCTTGACGCCGTCTTGGAAACAATGTTTTGTTCAAGAGCTTCTTTTGGAGAAAGATTAATATCGATAGGATGTGCTGACATTTGGTCAGCAATTTCATCTAAAGACAGACCTGCTTTCATATTTTTTATTTTATCGATGCGACCTAATATTTTATCTCGCGGAAAAAATGTTTCCTGTCCAGTAAATGTCGCTTTACGAATAAACCATTCCTCCGGGATTAGCTTCTTTCGTTTCCAGCGGTATAACTGGCCGTAAGAGATATTGGTCAATTGTAATAGTTCCTTTTTTGTGATTAAATCCTCTTCCAAGTGGGTTCACCTCTCACCTTAATATAACATAACATTGTTATATAAAAGAATGAGCAATGCTATTTTTTATGTATTCATATCATAAATCACTATTACGTTGATCAAAACAATCTGCGGGGGTAACCCTGCTCCGCCTCAAGTCTGATTTTAACCATTACCTGAAACCTTAAAGAACCAAAAACGTTTAATTAGAGTAAGAATTCAAAATGACATCTGGAGTGTAACCAATGAATTACAAAGAATATGCCGAAAAAGAATGCTTAGAGTGGCAACAAAAAATGCTAAAATCCTCTGGTGTCCTAGGACGCGCAGCAAAAAATATCCAAACCAAAATCAATAAAAAGATCCCACAGCAGGTCCATACTATCGTGACAGAAAGCATTAAAAAGATGATTCAAGCCGTTCTCCTTGGGTCCAAATGGACATCTAAAAAGACTCCGTTAACCGATGTGACACTCGCGGAGCGTGAAGACCGGGTTCGCGCAAGGATAAAGGTTTATAAACGAATTGCAGCTGCTGAGGGCGCTGGAACGGGGGCTGGTGGCTTTTGGCTCGGTATTGCAGACTTTCCCGCTTTACTATCAATCAAAATGAAGCTGCTCTTTGATATTGCCTCGTTATATGGTTATGATGTCAAAGATTACCGGGAACGCTTATATATTCTTCATATCTTTCAAGTCGCCTTTTCCAGTGATGCGACACGCAAAGCAGCTTTTATGAAGCTTAAGCATTGGAATGAAACGGTGAAGGACTTTCCTTCTGAAGCCACCCATCTCAATCAATTAGATTGGCAAAGCCTGCAACAAGAATACCGGGACTATATCGATTTGCCTAAACTCCTGCAAATGATTCCTGGCATTGGGGCTGCTGTTGGTTTTGTCGTCAACTATCGATTTTTAGACAGCCTCGGGGAAACAGCAATGAATGCTTATCGAATGCGCCTTTTAGAGGTATAATAGACAAAAAACAGAAGGCTCTAGGGAATGGTACACATGTCCAAAACAGCTCGATTACTTGAGCTCATGATGACGATCAATGCCAAAAAAGTGTTTACGGCACGAGAACTCGCTGAAGAATTCAACGTATCCTACCGAACAATATTGAGAGACTTAGAAGAATTAAGCAGTTTAGGCGTGCCCCTTTATTCTGAGGTCGGAGTGCACGGAGGTTATCGGATAATAAAGGAAAGGATTCTCCCTCCCGTTTCCCTCAAAGAAACAGAGGCGATTGCCATTTTTTTTGCGGCGCAATCCCTTGAGTATTTCGGCGCTCTACCTTTTAAAGCTGAAATAAAAACCGCACTTAATAAATTTTATCATTCACTTCCGCAAGATGTTAAATCCACCATTGACGAGATGAAACACCGGGTCGCCTTTTGGAGCCCTAAAAGACCACATGCTGCTCCCTATTTAAAAGACTTACTAGAAGCAGCTGTCTCACAAACGTCCCTCTGTATTGAGTATGATGGATCGCATGGCCCTCAGGAACGAAGGATCTTCCCTGTCGGTTTATATAGCCATAATGGATTATGGTATTGCCCCGCCTATTGTTTTAAACGTCAAGCCTTTCGCTTATTCCGCGCGGACCGTGTCTTAAATGTACTCCCAACACCTCCTCCTGATGCAGTAGACGTACCGAGCATGTCCATTACAGAATGGCTTGAGCATGCTGAAAGAGGGGGACAAACCACACTGCCTCTCAAAGTTCAATTGACAGCAGAAGGTGTGCGACACGCTCAAAATTTACTAGACCTTGAAACTATGATAACTATGAACGCAGATCGAACGGGCACACTCTATGGCAGGATTCCTCAATCAGAAATAGGTTACTTTACCGAGCTGATTTGGTCGTTAGGTACGGAAGCACGCCTTGAAGAACCTATCGAGATCATCGAATTAATACAAGTTAAGCTGCAAAAACTCTCTCATTTTTATAAAAAATAGTGACAAGCTCTGTCACTATTTCGTGCTATAGTAAACATAATTCAAATGAAGGGATGATGCTTCTATATGTCAGATTTAAAAAGCTTTCGAAAAATAGTAGAAGAAGAATTCGAGGTAGGCGTGCGTTCAACACTTGGCCTTGTAAAAAAGGTAAAGGCCAGTGACTGGGACTATCGTCCTGCTAAAAACATGCGCACACTGCGGGAATTAACGGAACATCTTATCGCCATTCCTGAAGTTGATCTGGCCATTATGAAAGAATCGCCAGCTGAAGAGGTTCGCGAGCTTGAAGCAAAATATAGCCAACTTGATACTGTCGACCAATTCGCTGAAGCCATGCAATCAGGGGTACAAGCCTACATAAGCTATTTGGATTCCCTGTCCGATGATGAATTCCTCACAAAAAAAACAAAGCCATTCTATCACGATCATGCCTCTTCCCAAGCCAAATGGATGACAGAAACATTAACACATCTCTTTCATCATCGCGCCCAATTTTTCAATTATTTAAAAGAACTCCATTATGACATCAGCATGTTCGACTTATATGTATAACAGAGTCAGTTTTCCCATAGTAAAGTCAAGATAATATGTTTTTATAAGGAAATAAGCCCGTCCTGTCATCCGAGCGCTAGGATGGGCTATTCCTTTTGAACGTATTTATTTAAATAAATGCTAAACGTTGTGCCGACGCCCTGCTCGCTTTCTACCTCAATGCGACCATTATGAGCTTCAGTTAAATGCTTGACAATGGCTAGTCCGAGACCAGTGCCTCCCGAATTACGGCTTCGCGCTCTGTCCACTCGGTAAAATCTTTCAAAAATTCTTGGTATTTCTTCCTTTACAATGCCAATGCCTGTATCTGTTGTTCTAAAGATCACAGCGTTCCCTTCTTCTGCGACCTCTACAGAAATATGGCTTTTTTCTGGAGAATAGGCGATGGCATTATTAATGATATTCACAAACATTTGCTTCAAGCGCGCTGAATCCCCTGAAGCCACTGTAGTTCCAGAAGTATTAAATTGAACAGAAATCTCTTTTTTCCTAGCGGTCTCTTTTAATAATTCAATGGTTTCCTGAGCGATGCGTGCAACATCAACCGCCTCCTTATTTAATTGAAAATGCTCATCTTCAATCTTTGATAGCTCAAGTAAATCCTGAATAAGAAGCTGCAGTCGATCGCTTTCCTTTAGAATTATCGTAAGAAATTTTTCGCGATCCTCATCGCTAATCTGACTGTCCTCCAAGAGTGTTTCCGCAAACCCTTTTAAAGAGGTGACAGGTGTACGCAGCTCATGTGACACATTGGCCACAAAATCCTTACGTACCTTCTCAAGCTTTTTTAAACGTGTAATATCATGAAAAATGACAACTAAGCCTTTAGAATGGCCGTGCCCTCTCCGAATCGGTATCGAATGCACATCAAAATGCTTACGCTCAATCCCAACAGGAACAACCAAAGTATCGTGAACATCCGTTTTAATCTGGAATGTGCGCGCAATCATAGCGATAATCGCCTTATTCTTGATGACCTGATCATACTTTAAATCCCCATGACTATCGATCTTGTTATCAAAGATCTGTTGAAAGAGTTCATTCGCTAGCCTTATTCGTCCATGACTATCGATAAATAAAAAAGGACTCCCAATGTTTTCAATTAGAGCGCTCAGTTGATCCTGCTGATTCTGAAAGGAACGTCTCATATTTAGTAAAAACGATGACAATCGGTATATTTCATCGTTTAAAGGATTGGCACTGCGATTCCAACGATCAGAAGCACTTAGATTAAAAGACCCTTCTGTAAAACGTTTGATGGTTGTCAATGCCTCATCAGTCACCGTCAACATCGTGCGAAAAAAATAATAAAAAATGGCAATTGTGCAGAAAAAAAGCAGAACAAAAATAAGCGTCAGACTCAGCCAATGCCCCACTAGCGCACCGATGATCAGCCAAAATAAGAATAGACAGCCAAAGACTGTCCCCAACATCGGAAGCCCTAGCCATTGCTTCAATGACATTTTCACTTAGGAACCTCCATCTTATAGCCGAAACCGCGGATCGTTTTAATATAAACAGGCTTTTTCGTATTATCTTCTAGCTTTTCTCTTAGGTGGCTGATATGCACGTCAACAATACGTGTATCCCCTGCAAAATCATAATCCCAAACTGCACTTAACAGTTGATCACGTGAGAGCACGCGCTTTTTGTTTCGCGATAAAAATAAAAGCAATTCGAATTCCTTCGGCGTGAGCTCCATCTCTTCTCCACGAAAATAGGCTTTGTATTCATCAGGAAACACCTTTAATTCAGCAATCGTGATCGGTGAATCATGATCATCCTGCTCCATCTGCTCAGCACTTTTTGAACGCCTTAATACGGCCTTCACTCGAGCGACAAGCTCTCTTGGACTAAAGGGCTTTGTTAAATAATCATCGGCCCCCAGTTCTAAACCAAGTACTTTATCAAATTCATCATCTTTAGCTGTTAACATCACGATCGGCATATTAAATTGCTTTTGGCGAAGCTCCCGACAAACATCCAGGCCATCCATCCCTGGTAACATGAGATCTAAAACAATTAAATCCGGACGCTCTTCCTGCGCTAAGTGGAGGGCAATCGGACCATCAGAAGCAGCAATCACAGTATACCCTTCTTTTTGTAAATGAAACTGGACAAGAGTCACAATAGACTCTTCATCATCTACTACTAATATCTTTTTTGCCACTCAAAACCCTCCCAGCCCAATCTGCTATCTTGTACTATTCATCCTACTTTTATTTTAACAGATTTTTTTGTTTAGTCATTACCCAAATCTGCCGGAAATATAATCGGCTGTCTCTTTATGAAAGGGTTTCGCAAATAATTCACTTGTCTTTCTCTGCTCAATAAGCTCACCATTTAAAAAGAAGGCGGTTTGATCCGAAACGCGCTTTGCCTGCTCCATATTATGCGTCACAATAATAATAGAGTATTGCTGCTTTAATTGATGGACCAACTCCTCTACTTTGGCTGTAGCAATTGGATCAAGTGCGGATGTCGGCTCATCCATGAGAATCACATCTGGGTCAACGGCTAAACAGCGAGCCAAACATAACCGCTGCTGCTGCCCCCCAGAAAGGCGATTAGCATCTTGATTCAGCTTATCTCTTACCTCATCCCAAAGGGCTGCTTGCTTAAGACTTCTTTCCACAATTTCATTGAGAAGTTGCTTATTTTTGATGCCCCTTAGTCTCGGACCGAAAGCAATATTATTATAAATGGATTTTGGAAAAGGGTTGGCTTTTTGGAACACCATCCCGACGCGATGTCGAAGTTGTTCTACAGGATAATGCTTGTCATAGAGATTATTGCCCCTATAACTTATCCGGCCTTTAATCGTAATCTTTGGCTCTAATTCCACCATTCGATTCAAGGTTTTTAAAAAGGTGGATTTTCCACAGCCAGAAGGCCCAATAATTGCTGTCACTTGCTTTTCAAAAATACTGACATTTACATCCTTTAAAGCCTGTTTCTTGTCATACCAGAGTGACAAGCCTTCCGTGCTATAGACTTCCTTTACATCGACAAGCGTCTGCATCCTACTTCTCTCCCTTAATTAACTAAATTGTCCATTAATGTATTCTGCTGTCCGTTTTTCCGTAGGTTGGTTAAAAAGCTCCTGTGTTGCATTATATTCAACGAGTTCGCCTTGATAGAAAAAGGCGGTATTATCCGCAATTCGGGCAGCCTGCTGCATGTTATGCGTGACGACAATCAACGTATAGTGTTCCTTCAATTCAAGCATTAGCTTTTCAATTTTAGCTGTTGAGATCGGGTCAAGTGCGGATGTCGGCTCATCGAATAATATCACTTGGGGCTTTAATGCAAGCGTCCGTGCAATACATAAGCGCTGCTGTTGTCCGCCTGAAAGCGATAAGGCCGAAGCATCTAAACGGTCACTGACTTCATCCCATAAAGCTGCCTGCTCTAAGCTTTCTTGTACCAAAGTTTTAAGCTGACTTTTTTTTCGAATGCCATGGTAGCGCAGGCCATGCACAATATTTTCATAAATGGATTTTGGAAAAGGATTCGGCTTTTGAAACACCATCCCCATTTCCTTTCTCAGTGCAGAAACATCAATAGCTGCATCGAGCAAAGGCACGCCATCATAACGGATTGACCCTTCGCTTCGAGCCGAAGGGATCGTATCATTCATGCGATTCAACGCTCTTAAAAAAGTGGACTTTCCGCACCCTGATGGACCAATCAAGGCTGTAATTGTATTTTTCTCAATCGGCAATGACACTTGTTTGACTGCTTGAAAATCCCCATAATAGACACTTAAATTGTCAACTTGAACAATCGTTTCCTTTCCCAGATCACGCTGTGGCAGTTCAATGATCTTTTTTTCTTGAACACCTATCATAATTGCTGTTCCTCCCTCATGATTTACCGCTCATTCTTTTTTGAATCCATGCACCAAGTCCGCGAGCTGACAGATTAAATATTAAAACAAAGAGCGCAAGAACCGCCGCTGACGCCGCCGCAACTTGGGGAGCATCTTTCACAATGGCCACCGTATTAACAGAATAAATATGAACGGACAATGTTTCTGCTGATCGTAAAGGGTTAAGTGGTGAATCAAAAGCAAATGGCGACCAATTCTTAAAATCAAGATCAGGTGATGTTAACCCCGCAGTAAATAATAGGGCCGCTGACTCGCCAAAGACACGTCCCGCGGAAAGAATAATCCCCGTTAGTATCCCTGGAAAGGCCGCTGGCAATAAGACGTTCTTGATCGTGTACCATTGGCCAACCCCTAATCCAAAGCTTGCCTCTTTAAGGGCAACTGGTACTGATCGAAGGGCATCTTCAGTAACTCTTACAATGACAGGCAGATTAAAGATTGTAAGAGCTACAGCACCAGAAAGGATCGAGTATCCCCAATGAAAGGTATTAACAAAGACGAGCATTCCAAATAGTCCAACGACAATCGAAGGCAGGGAAGCGAGCACTTCAACACATGAGCGGATAAAGCCCGTCACTCGATTCGGCTTAGCGTATTCAGAGAGATAAATCCCTCCAGCAATCCCCAATGGCGTGGTAAAAATCATCGTCACTATGAGCAAATAGAAAGAATTCCACAATTGATCTTTTATGCCACCACCAACCTGAAAAGTGGAGGCGACCGTTGTCAAAAAGTGCCATGTGACATGGCCAAGTCCTTGATAAAATATATAGCCGACTAACGCGATCATAATCAATGCCATTAATCCTGCACATACGCTGATCAGCACGGTGGCCATTCGATTAGTGATTTGGCTTTTCATAGCACTTTACTCCTTCTTGAAAGATAGCGAATGATGAGTATAAAAATATAAGACATGATAAGCAAAATAAGACCTAAGGACCACAGGGCATGATTAAAAGCACTCCCGCTGGTCGTATTGCCCATATGCAAAGTGATAATCGTTGTTAAAGTCGCAGCAGGGTTAACCATGGAATGCGGAATATCCGTGACATTTCCGATAACCATTTGCACGGCGAGAGCCTCACCAAATGCCCGTGCCATACCTAAGACGACAGCTGTTAGCAATGAAGGCAGGGCAGCTGGAATGATCACTTTATAGATGGTTTGCCAGCGCGTGGCCCCCAATGCATAAGAGGCACTCTTTAATTCCTGTGGTATAGATTGAAGCGCGTCAGCAGCAATACTGGTAATGGTTGGCATAATCATTAAGCCAACAACAATCATGCCCGGAAGCAAGCCATACCCAATCCCACCGCCATGATGCGCTATAAAAGGAATAATTAAGGTTAGGCCAATCAGACCATAGACAACCGATGGAATCCCAACCAGAATTTCGATAACGGGTCTAAGTGCCTTATTGCCCCACTTCCTAGAAATCTCCGACATGAATAAAGCTGTGCCAATGCTTATTGGCGTAGCAATCAGTGCTGATAGAAAGGTGATGGCAAACGAACCAAAAATCATAGGAAAAGCACCATAGGTTGGGTGTGCGCTATCTCCTGGATTCCAATCGTTGCTAAAAATAAAATGCAAAGGATTCACACCATCGAATAAAAATAAGCGTAATCCTTGCCATACCAGAAATAGAGTTAAACTGACGGTTGCTAAAATAATGAGTATGGCGCCAAAATAAATGGCTAACTTCCCACGCAATTCACTGTCTCGTCTAAACAATACATTTATATTTTGCCGACGTTTACGCAGGCGATCCTGTGTTGAGACCGCAGGTTCATCCGACATCGAGAAAAGACTCCCTTTATTCAGTGTCATGCTAATGCCTCACTTTCTCTACTTCAAGCTTTGAATAAGAACGTGAGCAAACCATCACACACTTAGGATGGTTTGCTAGAGTTCGTCATTCTATTCAATTGTTATTATTTATCCGTTTGCTTACCTGAGGCATCACGTTCGACCATCATTTTTGTCACTGGAAGATAACCTTGCTTTTCCACTAAGCTACCTTGGACATCGTCACTGAGCATATAGTCGATAAAGGCTTTGGCTACACCTTTTGGTTCACCTTTTGTATACATGTGTTCATAAGCCCAAACTGGGAATTTACCAGTTTGCACATTTTCTACTGTCGGCTTGACACCATCTAAACTCATTGCGACAACACTGTCATCAGAGTCATCGAAGTAAGATAAAGCGAGATAACCTACAGCGCCTTTCGTCGTTGAAATGATTTTCTTAACTGTATCACTGGCATCCTGTTCAATACCCTTTGCAGGCGTTGCACCTTTTAATGCAAATTCATCAAAAGTGGCTCTTGTCCCAGAGCCATCCGGGCGATTCACTAATGTGATTTTGACATCATTACCACCAACCTCTTTCCAGTTGGTCACTTTACCTGTAAAGACTTTGATTAAATCATCCTGAGAAAGATTGGTCACACCAGCGTCTTTATTTACAGCAGCCGTCATGGCAACAACGGCCACTTTATGATCAACGAGCTGATCAGCTGGAATATCAGAAGCTGACTCAGCAAAGATATCTGACATACCGATATTAAAACTTCCATTAGTTACATTGCTAAGCCCTGTTCCACTTCCCCCACCTTGAATTTGGACTTGAGCATCTGGATATTTTTGATTGAAGCCTTCTTTTGCAGCTTCGGCAAGAGGCTGTAATGCTGTTGAACCTCCGACAATGATTTGTCCGGATACTGACGAGGAATCATCTTTACTTTTTGCTTCGGCATTGCTGGAGCTTTTATCCCCACTCGAATTCGACTGACTTCCGCATGCCGTCGCTATAACAAGAACAATAGCTATCATGGCAAATGCTAACCATTTCTTCATCTTTCATTACATCCCCTTTTATAGCCTGTTTTATCTTACAGCCCATATGTTAAAGGGGATTCGTTAACCTGATATGAAGCTATTGTAAAGCAGCATTAAAGAAAGATTAATATTTTGTAAATCTTAGCACGCTATTAGCGGCTATAGAAGGCTTGACCTCTGTCTTTGTCGCCTTCAAGCTAAGTTCGGGTAGCTTTGCTCGCCAAGCTAATATGTAGGGAGCGGTGGCAGGCAGCCCCCCCTCCAAAAACTAGTCCTTCTCATGAATTTCTAAAGCCGTCCTTATGCCCGATTCAACCGCTCCCTCTATCCAAGCAGGATGACTGGAGGCATGTTCACCGGCAAAATGAATATGTTGTTCCGGCTGTGTACATGCCTTTCCAAACCGAAGACGGTTGCCGGGTTGATAAGCAGAAAACCCACCTGCTGCCCAAGGATCTTGAAGCCAGCTATAACTGGCACCTGTGACAAATAAGTCATAGATTTTATGTCCATGCAATTGTGCGAGATTGTCTAATGCCAGTCTTATTCTTTCTTTCTCATCAAGCCCTTCCCAAGGCAAGGTGTCATTCTCCCATGTATAGCTTGCTAAAATTACACCGTGTTTTGTCCCAGGTATAGAATGACTTGGATAATAGGTAAAGCGAATGGGTAAATCGCTCACCGCCTTTCCACCCTCTAATCCTTCTTTCTCCCAGAAGCGCTCTTTAAATTCAATCGCAATTTTCATCGCCGCACCATAATGAACGGATTGGATGACCTTCCATTTTTCATAAGAAAACAAATGGCGAGGCGTGATATTAATGAATTGTAAAACCGGTAGCGGAACCGTCATCACAACGTCATTACAAGCTAAGGTCGTCGTCTCGCCACCATCAGTGGACGTCATCGAAACAAAAACCTTTTCACCGTCCATCGCAATACGGACCACTCTTTTATTAAGAAGTAACGAGGCGTCAAGCTCCGGCAAAAAGCATTGTGGAAGTCGATCATTGCCCCCTTCAATTTCATAAAACACGCCGGGGTTAATGCAGATGAGCATCAGATATTGATTAAAAATTTCTAAGAAGGAAAGCGTTGAAAAGGCTTCAACATCCAAAAGCACTTCAATCATATCTAATGCCCCTTGTGAGAGGTGAACATTGAATGGATTATGCCTTAAATAATCCATTACAGAATAGCTATCAAACTGTTTAATGAGTTGATCCAATGAGTCCTGTGACGTTTCAATTTGCTGCAGCAATGGCGATAAAGCATTTTGAAGCAGTTCAGTAGCAGTTTGTTGTTGCTCTTGCGGGGTAACTGGGAAGTTTAAAATAGCGGGGTGACGCTTGTAGTGTTTATAACGTGTTTTAATACCGTTAACAAATAAAAGGTCATTATCCGATCCATTGATAAATTCATTTAATGGCAGAGAAAACTTCTTAATATATTCCAATGTTAACTTGTGATTCTCGGAGATTCTCATTGCGCCCATGTCCATATACAAGCCCGAGGTAAAAGGCGAGCGCATTGTAAAGACACGCCCCCCTACCCTCGTTCTAGCCTCTATCAATGTAACCTGATGACCCGCTTTTTTTAGAAGAGAGCTCGTAACCAGTCCAGCAATTCCAGCCCCAATGACAATGACTTTTTTGGGATGCTGTGCTGGTTTCAACCCTTGACGAATGATGTTTAAATACCACTTAGTAGTCTCTATATTTTGAAGCAGGTTGATCATGTTTTATCCCCCATGAAATTTATTAGGAAAACTTCTACCCGCTTCATTTTATTCATTTATTTTCCATTTATAATTTGTCTTATCAAGGGACTTAGCCTAATTTTAAATATGGTTCTTAAGCCAATTGGCAGAGACCGGTCCAATATGGACTTGATCGATATTCCCTTGCTTGTCAATGATAATTGTTGTTGGGATCATGGATACCCCAAACTGCGACTTGAATTGCTTATCTTTATCTAACAGAATGGTGAATGGCACATGGTAATGATTAGCAAAGGCTTCCACATCCTTTTTACCATTCATCTCATAGTAGAAGGCATCCACTTGAAACATGACAAAATCAGCATGGGACGCTTGATTATAAAAATCTACAAGATCAGTGGTTTCTCCTTTACAAGGATCACACCATGAACCGAAATAATTTAACACCACGGTTTTGCCTTTATAATCAGACAAATTAATGTGCTCACCGTTTAGACTTTCCATTTCAACAGAAGGTACGGAATCACCGACAGCCAAAGCCGTTGCCCCTTCTTGCCCATTTGCAGCAACCGCAGGTGGATTATGTGACGGTGTAGCCTGCGCATCGCTTTTGTCATCTTCATTTGACTTCGTCTTTTTATCTAACGAGGCGACTTTCTGTTTGACCTCCTTATCAATCTCGTTAACCTGTTGTTTTTGCGAAGGGAAAGGAGCTTCGTTTGGAAAAGCAAAGACTTTCATTACACAAAAAAGAACAGCAACACAACAAAAACCGATCAACATTCGATTGAGCATGATGGACTTCATCCTCCTAAGCAATTCTAAATCATCGTGCTTAGTTTATTTATATGAAAGGTTGTCCTAAGATAGAATGTGGGAATCTTTACTTCCTCATCCTAACGGTTAACCCGATTGGATATAGAGAACTGGGCAAAGAGCATACCCGTTCCTTGCTTGGTATAGAGCATCATCCAATATGAAATGGGCTTCATTGCCTGGTCAAGTGGATTGGAGCGCAAGGCGCGAGACTCCAGCGGGAACAGCGCGTGTCCGAAGATCCATTTTGGAACACAGAGAAGGCCATTCCAAAATGAGCTGAGGCCACTAAGGACGATCGGCTAAAAACATCACATCCATGTGATAACACCGAAGCGAGCAACTCAAGGCCCCCCCAAAAAAAAGTAAAGAACACTTTTCGGGGACCTCGATGGTGCGTCTAACGCCGACCCTACCCATATCGTGTGGATATGAGGAAAGCGAGCTGACTGGAGCGGAATCGCGCACCGTCCTCATGACCAGAAATTTTATACTTTCTTTTCTTTCAAAAAAGGCTCTCTTAAGTTTTTAAACTTAAGAGAGCCTTGTGTTTTATCATTCACACCTCTTGTTGATCTAAAGAAACGACATCTAATTTGCCTGTTTCAGGAGAAATAACAAGTCCATGAACTAAAATGTTTTCTGGAAGTAAAGGATGATGTCTTACAATGTCAACGCTTTGTGCGACGCTTTCCTCTACAGATTCAAACCCCGATAGCCAGTGACCGAGTTCCTCTGGGGATTTACTAAGTGTTGAAGCTTTTACCCCTCTTTTTTCAGCATTTTCTAATACGGTTTTTCCATGAAGACCGTCCATTCCACAGCCATGATGACCAATGATCAGGACTTCCTCTACTGTGAGCTGATAAATCGCAACCAAAAGGCTTTTCATCACGCTATCATAAGGGTCGCGAATGATAGCTCCAGCTGTTTTGATCACTTTAGCATCCCCATTTTTGATATTCAAAGCTTGAGGGAGCAGCTCGATCAAGCGGGAATCCATACATGTCACAATCCCCAGCTTCTTCTTTGGTAAAACATTCGCCAAATACGGCTCATAGCCTTTATTATTAACAAATTGCTCATTGAATTTTAGAATGTCTTCAACTACTGCCACGACTATCACCTTTTTCTCATTTATATATAAGGTTATCGAAGCAATAGCTGGCTTGTCAAACAAAAACCTATCATGACAAAACAGGAAGTTGATGGAAGGATGCTTTGCGTGTTCCGCGTTTCTCAGTCCTCTTCCATGTATTTTTAGGCAAGCACATCAATCATGTCTGGAATCCGCTCTTTTCCTACGACAAGAGCCAGCCTTGATCACCTCTCTGGAATTCCTACCTTTAAGAATAATTTAAAGGCTTTAAAGCATAATATGGGTAGTTTTTCCCATAAACAAGGAGGTTAATATGAAAAAGGATAAAAAAATGTCTGGAGACACAGGAACTTCTGTAACAGGCCAAGGCGGCCCACGGGATAGCCGTTTGACTGAAAATGAAGCAGCCAATACTTTAACCACCCGCCAAGGTCACCCTATTAAAAACAACCAAAATACGCGCACAGTAGGTAATCGCGGTCCGGCAACCCTCGAAAATTATCAATTCATCGAAAAAGTCTCCCATTTCGATCGTGAGCGTATTCCAGAACGCGTCGTTCATGCACGTGGAGCCGGAGCTCATGGGTATTTTGAAACATATGGAAAGGTAGGCGATGAGCCGATTTCCAAATACACTCGAGCAAAGGTTTTTCAAGATGCCGGGAAACAGACACCCGTTTTTGTCCGTTTTTCAACAGTCATGCATGGGAATCATTCACCTGAAACACTGCGTGACCCCCGTGGTTTTGCTGTGAAGTTTTACACAGAAGAAGGCAACTGGGATTTAGTCGGCAATAACCTTAAAGTATTTTTTATTCGTGATGCCATTAAATTTCCAGATTTTGTTCATGCGTTAAAACCTGATCCCGTGACCAATATTCAAGATAATGAACGCGTGTTTGATTTCTTGAGTAACACGCCAGAAGCACTGCATATGATCACGCTAGTATTTTCGCCATGGGGTATTCCGGCGAATTACAGACAAATGCAAGGCTCTGGTGTCAATACTTATAAGTGGGTCAATAAAGACGGAGAAGCTGTGCTTGTTAAATACCATTGGGAACCGAAGCAAGGCATTAAAAACCTCACTCAAAAAGAGGCCGACGAGATTCAAAAGAACAATTTCAATCATGCAACACAAGATTTATATGAAGCCATTGAACGAGGAGATTACCCTGAGTGGGAGCTTTTCGTGCAAATTATGAGTGATGATGAACACCCTGAGCTTAATTTTGATCCTTTAGATGATACAAAAATCTGGCCAAAGGATCAATTTCCTTGGTATCCAGTTGGAAAAATGGTCCTCAATAAAAACCCAGAAAATTATTTTGCAGAAGTAGAACAAGCTGCTTTTGGAACGGGCGTTTTGGTTGACGGTCTTGACTTTTCAGATGACAAAATGCTGCAAGGACGTACCTTCTCATACTCTGATACGCAACGCTATCGTGTTGGAACCAACTATTTGCAATTACCAATCAACGCACCGAAAAAGCATGTCGCAACCAATCAACAAGGCGGTGACATGGAGTATGAAGTCGATACCGCAGGTCAATCCAATCCGCACATCAATTATGAGCCATCGAATATTGATGGGCTAAAGGAATATTCAGATAGTGACAAGGATTACACCCCTCATGTTGAAGGCAATCTTGTCCGAGAAACACTTGACAGAACCAATGATTATGAGCAAGCAGGCAACGCCTATCGCGAGCTTGATGATGTCGAACGCAACGACTTAATTTCGAATCTGGTAAGTGCTTTAGCTGATTGCCGCAGTATTATACAAGAAAAAATGATTGAGCATTTCACAAAATGCGATGAGGATTATGGCCGTCGTGTTAAAGAAGGGCTTGAAAAACACATGCTGAGTATGAAAGCTAAAGCAGAGCAAGCGGTACAAGAAGCGGAACAAAAAGGCCATAGCACCGACTCTTATTAACACATTAGCAAAAGGAGTAAACTGAAAGAACCTAGGACAAAAGTTTAGCTCATAGAGAAGTCGGACGCATTCAACCTTTCGAAGGGATGCGTTCGACTTTTTGAGTGAGTCATGAAGTGTTCCGTCAAAACACTTCGCTTTCCACTCGCACTCCTTCAGCCAACTTGGGAATAACTATTTATCTTTCCAATTGGGACCAAGCCCATAACTATCCGCAAATTTTAACAAATGCCTCAGCAAAAATAACAAATAAAACGCGAAGTGAACAAATAGAGAACAAAACCACGGGGCAAGCTTCCGAATCTAGGAGTAAGCGTCACAAAAGCGCATTTCAACTTAACAAAGGGCTAGCTCCTTTTAACAAAAGCTGTAGGCGTTTTAATACATACCATCGGTTTATCCCTAAGAATTAGCAGCAAAAGGTTATACTTCCTTATTATTTAAAAAAGTGTCGCAAAAGCTGATTCAAGCTTTTACGACACTTTTTTTCTCTTATACTCTAAAGCTATTAAGCTTTTACAGTTAACCCTAGAGCTTTTGCAACACGTTCGCCATAGTCACGATCAGCCTTTAAGAAATGACCAATTTGCCGTTGTTGAATTTCTTCTGGAACCTGCTTTAATCCCCCAATGATGTTTTGAACAAGACGTTCTTTTTCATCCTCAGACATGAGGCGATACAAATCGCCAGCTTGGGAGTAGTGATCATCAGCATCATAAGACACACTGGCAGCGACGCCTGACACTTCAAATGGTGCTGGGCTATCTGCTGGAGACTCTTTTGGCCCACCAAAGCTATTCGGTTCATAGTTTACAGAACCGCCACCGTTGCCATCAAAACGCATGACACCATCACGCTGATAGTTGTTCACTTCATTTTTGGCACGGTTAATAGGAAGCTGTTCGTAATTCCCTGTTAAACGATAACGATGAGCATCTGCATAGGCAAATAGCCGCCCCTGAAGCATTTTATCTGGTGAGGCTTCAATACCTGGTACAAAGTTGCCTGGTGAAAAAGCTGCTTGTTCCACTTCTGCAAAGTAGTTTTCTGGATTTTTATTCAGCACCATTTTACCTACTTCGATGAGTGGATAATCACTATGTGGCCAGATTTTAGTCACATCAAATGGATCGATGTGATAAGTATAAGCTTCTGCCTCAGGCATGATTTGTACATAAAGTGTCCATGAAGGGAAATTGCCATCTTCAATCGCTGCATAAAGATCGCGAGTATGGAAATCAGGATCAATTCCTGCAATCTTAGCGGCTTCTTCCGATGTCATGTTTTTGATGCCTTGGTCTGTTTTAAAATGATATTTCACAAAGAAAACTTCACCTTCAGCATTGACCCATTTATAAGTATGGCTGCCATAGCCGTTCATGTTTCTCCAAGTGGCTGGGATACCACGGTCTCCCATTAAATAGGTCACTTGGTGTAAGGATTCAGGAGATAGAGACCAGAAATCCCAAACTGCAGTTGGATCTTTTAAGTTTGTCGCCGGATTACGTTTTTGGGTATGAATGAAATCCGGGAATTTAATCGCATCTCTGATGAAGAAAATCGGTGTATTATTCCCAACAAGATCATAATTGCCTTCTTCAGTGTAAAACTTCACAGCGAATCCACGAGGATCACGTTCTGTATCAGCGGAGCCCTTTTCACCCGCCACTGTTGAAAAACGAATAAATAGCGGTGTGCGTAGACCACGATCCGATAAAAACTTCGCCTTAGTATATTTTGTCATTTCATTGGTTACTTCAAAGTAACCATGGGCACCAGATCCTTTAGCATGTACGACCCGCTCTGGGATACGTTCACGGTTAAAATGAGCGAGCTTTTCAACTAAATGAATATCCTGCAATAACGTTGGGCCACGTGAACCAGCCGTGATCGAATTTTGGTTGTCATGTACTGGTGTACCAGTGGCAGTTGTTAATTTCTTATTGTCTACCATCAGATCTATGCCTCCTAGAGTAAATATAATCCTCGAGTACTGTTAAACCATCGCTTCATCTTGTACACGCCAACGAGGCACATATATAACAGTACTCATTGCTCACGACATTGGGGACAAATCCCTTTTAAAATCACCTGATGTGATTTCACAGTATAATCTGTCTCTTTTGCGATCGCATTTAGCCATTCCTTAGTGACGTCGGTGAACACCTCATCGACTCTGCCACAAATCTGGCATTGAATGTGTTGATGCTCATCTACGTTTCCATCATAACGACTCGCGGCATCACCCAATTTAAGCTCATGCACCAGTCCCACCTCGGTGAGATAGCGCAGGGAATTATAAACCGTTCCATAGGCAAAGCTTAAATCCTTAACCTTAAGTCGTTCGATGATCTCAGCAGCCGTTGGGTGATCAGACGACTCCCGAATCACGTCATAGATGGCCTTTCGTTGGGGTGTTAGGTTAACTTTTGAGCTCAAGAGTATTCCCCCTTAGATTTTATTTTAGACTTAGTCTAAATATACGTCAATCAAAAATGCTCAATTTTAGACTTTTTTTTATAATGATTAGAGTTAAACCTGTTTTGCTACCAAACGCTTACTATTCTATAGCATCTTCTTTGCAATTGAAATAGCCAGAGATTCTCATGCTTTAAACATCTGCTAACCACTCCCCCGCGGAAAGCGAGTGTCTTCCATTGCAATCAGCCCTCAAAACTTTATGCTTTCTTATTATTTTAGAAAACTTGGCTTATAAGGTCTGCCACAAAGCTATCAATCCCGAAGTTATAAGAAAACTTGGCTTGCACCACTTCGCTGGTCCTCCTGATGTGATTTTTGCCAATCACACACTTAAGTTGTCGCCATGCTTTAATGGCGAAAGTCAAAGCCCTACTCATACTCTCTTCCTTTATGAGCGTCAGCGAAGTTATAAATCTGATAGTATAAAAAAACCACAGTTCGAATACTCTTCCTGTGGCACACCGTTATATTCCTCTAAAAGTCGTCCCTATGAATAGTTTGTCTTCTATTAATTACTGCTGTTTCTGACTCAGCTTCGGACGTTCATAATCCATCATCTTTTCAATAAGCGTTTCTGGATCCTCCTCAATAATTAAAAGCTCTAAAATATCCGCCTGAGCAAAGCCTGCCTCCACACTTGCTTCAATCATATGTAAAAAAGGACTAAAGTAGTTATTGATATTGAGGAGACCAATCGGCTTTTTGTGAATACCAATTTGTGACCAGCTAAATACTTCAATTAGTTCTTCAAAAGTGCCTAGACCACCAGGAAGTGCGACAAAGCCTTCAGCAAGCTCTCCCATTTTTGCTTTGCGCTCATGCATGGTATCCACCTCTATAAATTGCGTCAACCGCTCATGATTAATTTCTTTATTAAATAAACTTCGCGGCATCACACCAATCGCTTGACCACCTTGATTTAAAACTTCATCAGCAACAGTGCCCATTAAACCCATTTTAGAGCCTCCATAAACCAAGCGGATTCCCTTGTTGACCAGTATGCGCCCTAAGGCTTGAGCACCTTTTTTATAGCCTGAGTAACGTCCAATGTTGGAAGCTGCATAAACACAAATGCATTTCATCCCTCGATCTCCTCCTGTCCTCAAATGTTCAAAACTGAAAAAAACTAGCAGCCTACACATTCAGAGCATTCATGAGTAGGTGCTAGTTCTATTATAGGTCAAAACCTCTTTACTTAGGAGAGCTTTTATTTAGGGACTTCTAGTGATCTTTCTACAAGCGCTGCTTCAAAATCTTTAATCAGGTCTTCAGGACTTTCTAAGCCAACTGACAGCCGGAGGAGGCTGTCGGTAATTCCGCGTTTTTCCCGCTCTTCTCTAGGCATTGCTGCATGAGACATCTTTGCAGGGTAGGACAGAATCGATTCAACAGCACCTAGACTAACTGAAAACACTGGAATTTCTACCTTAGAAACAAATTGACGAACCGCCTCTTCATCCTTCAAGGTAAAGGATAAAACAGCACCACCAGAGTCCGCCTGAGCATGATGTGCTTCATACCCCGGGTGCTTCGACAACCCTGGATAATACACCTTTTCCACAGCAGAATGCTGATCAAGATAATCAGCAACTATTTGAGCAGATTCAGCAGATTGCTTCATTCTAACCTGTAGTGTTTTCAAGCCTCTTAAGACAAGCCATGAGTCCTGTACACCTAATATAGAGCCAAATGCATTTTGTAAAAAGCCAAGTTGTTCAGCAAGCTCGGCATCCTTTACCACCGCTAGACCTGCAACGACATCACTGTGACCGCCGATAAATTTGGTGGCACTGTGTAAAACAACATCTGCCCCCAGTTCTAGTGGACGCTGCAATGCCGGAGATAAAAAGGTATTATCCACAAAGGTTAAAATATGATACGCCTTGGCCAAGCCGACAATCTCTCTAATATTCGTCACCTTTAGCAAAGGATTAGAGGGCGTTTCGATATAAATCACTTTTGTATTGGGGCGAATGGCACATTCAACAGCATGAATATCTGACGTATCCACGAAGGTATGATCAATTCCCATACGCTCTAGCACCTGAGTTACCATCCGAAAGGTGCCGCCATAAACATCATCTGAGATCAATAAATGATCGCCTTGAGAGAGGAGCATCAAGGCTGTAGATATAGCCGCCATTCCCGATGCAAAGGCAAATCCTCGCGTCCCACCCTCCAATTCTGCAATGACATTTTCCAGTGCTTCCCGTGTCGGGTTCCCTGAACGGCTGTAATCATATTTCCCATAGGTATCAAAATCAAATTGATGGAAGGTTGAAGCATGCTGGATCGGCACACTCACCGCTCCGGTCTCAGGATCTACTTTATGGCTGTTGTGCAGCAGCCGCGTTTGAAAGGAATATTCTTTTTCGCTCATTTTCTTAACCTCCACTATACAAGAGGTGACGATGACATCCCTAAAAAGAAGCCAATCAAAAAATGCAGACCCTTTTGAAACAAGAGGCCTGCATGCTCTATTTGACTTTCTTATCTATCAAAGCCATCTGCTTTGCAGGATTTGGCACCTTACACATCATGCAGGTTGCCGGGCGTCACTGGGCCAGTCCCTCAGCCACTCTTGATAAGCATCTATATTTTGAATATTTACGATAGAAGAAAGATTATCATCGTTCAATTAATTTGTCAATAGGCCGATCATTTCCCTCTGATCAAGCGCGCCCGTTTCTTTTCATTAAAAACGATATTCACAACCGTTATCAATAAAACAAATTCCCACTCCGCCCATCGAATAAGCTGGATGCTGCTCATCCCCTCATCAATTTTGTGAACAACATAGAGCATGATAAGGCTATTCATCACTACTGCCAACACCCCTCTTGTCAATGATGCTTTTTTATCTTTCCACAATTTAGTCATAATCCCCTTGCTTAATATTTCAAGCAGACTATTAATGATAAGACAGAGGGCAACAAAAAGAATAAGAGACATATGAGAATCATACGTCACACCAATAAGGCTAAAAAAACCGACAATGCCGAAAAAGAAACAGCCAAAAATGATTGCCAATGCAATGCCGATAATGATGCCAATGCCAATAATCACCACTAATTTATCCCTGAATCTTAAGTTTGTAAACTTTCCATAATCGTGACTCATAGCATGACCCTTCCCGAAAAACTCTAAGAAAAACCGGGCGAAAAGCATGCCCGTTCCTTGCTTGGTATAGAGCATCAGCCAATATGAAAGAAGCTTCATTGCCTGATCAAGTGGATGGGAGCGCAAGGCGCGCGATTCGGAACACTCTAAAATCGTGTGTTCCTCGAGCGCCGCTGACTCATGATGCGGAGATTAGACTCCTGCGAGAAGTGGAGATCGGTAAGACCTTAGCAGTGCAAAGGCGCGAGGAGGCTTACCACTCCCCCGCGGAAAGCGAGCGGCCTGGAGCGGAAATCCGCACCGTCCTCATGATCAGAAATTTTATACTTTCTTTTCTTTTAGAAAACTTGGCTTGCACCCCTTCACTGGTACTCCTGATGTGATTTTTGCCAATCACACACTTAGGTTGCCCGCAAGCCTTGATGCGAAAGTCAAAGCCCGCCTTATACTCTCTTCCTTTATGAGCGTCAGCGAAGTTATACATTCTGATAGTATAAAGAAAGCTTGGCTTTTTCGCTAAAGCCCTTGATATGATAAAAGTCACATGCTAATATCCCTTGGCTACCGAAATGTATTGATAATATGGATCTATTATACAACGCATGCTACTCTTTCACATCCTCCGTCATACCTCTTAATACTGTTTTTTCAATATGCTTATCCAAACCTTCATAATCATAATGTTTAATCGTCTGATAGAGTTCTTCTCTAGTCTGCATCTCAGAGACATAGCTTCGTTGTGTCCCTTGTTCATCAATCGCTTTAAATACAGACTCATACGCCTTAGCAGCGACCCGAAGCGAGGTAACAGGATAGATGACCATACTATAACCAAATTCAGCAAATTGCTCAGCCGTATAATAAGGGGTTTTTCCAAACTCCGTCATGTTAGCCAAAAGAGGAACCTTTAGAGCGCAGCTCACTTGTTTGAATTCTTCTTTT
Source organism: Pullulanibacillus camelliae (assembly GCF_014642655.1). Classification (GTDB taxonomy): domain Bacteria; phylum Bacillota; class Bacilli; order Bacillales; family Sporolactobacillaceae; genus Pullulanibacillus; species Pullulanibacillus camelliae. The sequence continues at coordinate 149,313 of NZ_BMIR01000005.1, read as the reverse complement.
GTCGTAAAGGCTTCTGGAAAAATCGCATCTGCTCCCGCCTCGATATACTTTTCAGCTCTTCTGATCGCTTGATCGATCCCTTCGATTGCTTTGGCATCCGTTCGAGCCACCACGATTAAAGATGGGGCAATCTCCTTCAATGTTTGGATTTTTTCCATCATTTCTTCTATGGAAACAAGCTTCTTCCCGTTTAAATGGCCACATTTTTTAGGAAGCTCTTGGTCCTCGATTTGAACGGCAGCGACTCGCGCCTCTACCATTTCCTTTGCCGTACGTGCGACATTTAAAACACCGCCATAGCCTGTATCAATATCAACTAAAACTGGAAGGTTTGTCGCCCTGATGAGTTCACTGGCGCGATCAGCGACCTCATTAGAATAAATCATACCAAGGTCTGGCAGCCCACGACTCGCGGTGTAGGCAGCTCCTGACAAATACAACGCTTTAAATCCGACTTGCTTAGCCATCAATGCTGCCAACCCATCATGTGCACCAGGAATCTTTAAAATGGCATTGTCCTTCATTAATGCCCGAAAGCGTTCGGCAAGTGTTTCCTGTGTTAAGTTTTTTTCGACAATCCAAGTCATGCTTAAACCGCTCCTTTTAAGGTGTCGTTAAAAGTGAAAGAAAGCTGGGAACAGCTGTCTCCGCCAATGTCTCTTGGTCCGTACAGCATGCATAAATCCGCTCAGCCTGCTTATTTGAAAAACGCGTGCGAACATGAGTGTAAAATTTCTCTAGCAGGAGAGGAATCCCCTCTGCTCTTCTTTGTCGATGCCCAATCGGATACTCTACAGCAATGGTTTCTGTATGTGTTCCATCATTAAAGAAGACTTGCACCGCATTGGCGATGGAACGCTTGTCAGGGTCAAGGTAATCCTTGGAATATTGTGGATGGTGGATCATTTCCATTCGGTCTCTTAATTGATCGATATAAGGATTCTGAGCAGCCTCATCTTCATAATCATCTGCCGTCAGATGCCCTTTGATTAATCCGACTGCCGTTATATATTGAATGCAATGGTCCCGATCAGCTGGATTGTTCAATTCACCCGTTTTATCAATAATACGCAACGCAGATTCATGGGTGGTTATCGTGATACGGTTAATCGCATCTAAACGATGGACCACTTGAGGATGTAATTGAATAGCGGCCTCTAATGCCGTTTGCGCATGGAATTCAGCAGGATATGCTATTTTAAATAAGACATTTTCGATAACGTACGAATCAAGTGGTCGCGCGAGAGTAATCGGCTTCCCATCAAATAAAACATCTTGAAAGCCCCAACCTGAGGCGGTTAATGCGGTTTTATAACCCATTTCCCCCTTCATTGTCATTAAGGCTAAACGTACTGCACGGCTTGCTGCATCACCAGCTGCCCAGGATTTACGTGAGCCAGTATTCGGTGCATGGCGGTACGTTCTTAGGCTGGCATTATCAATCCATGCTTGTGACAGTGCTGAAATGACATCCTCTCTAGTCCCACCTAATAAGGCTGTTGCTACAGCAGTAGAAGCCACCTTAACAAATAACACATGATCTAGTCCTTGCCGGTTCAAGCTGTTCTCAAGAGCCAATATGCCTTGGATTTCATGGGCCTTAACAATGGCTTCGAGCACGGTACTCATTTTTATGGGTGCTCTTCCCTCAGATAGATTCTTAAGACTAACATAATCGGCGACAGCAAGAATGCTTGCGAGGTTATCTGAAGGATGTCCCCACTCTGCGGCAAGCCATGTATCATTATAATCCAGCCACCGAATCATACAGCCAATATTGAAGGCAGCCTGTACCGGATCAAGCACATAAGCTGTTCCAGGGACACGCACACCATTCGGGACTACCGTACCCGGAATAATGGGGCCAAGATGCTTTGTGCATTCAGGATAACGCAGAGCCAGAAATCCACACCCTAGAGTATCCATTAACACATAGCGGGCCGTCTCCAGCGCTTCTTCACTTGTAATTTTCTTATAGACTACATAGTCTGCGATCTCTTCAAGTACATGATCGACTTCATTGTGTTTTATTTTATCCATCCAGTTCATTCCTTTCTTGACATCATGGGTGAAGGCCGCGTGGCCCAGTATAATTTACTCTTGGTCGAAAGAGACGATTATTTTTATGCTGTTCAATGACATGGGCAGCAAGCCCCGCCGTCCGCGCGGCAAAGAATACTGGGGTGTAGAGCTCAATCGGAATCCCCAACAAATAATAAACAGGAGCTGCATAGTAATCTAAATTGGGATATAACCCTTTCTCATTCGCCATTACTTCTTCCCCAGCAATACACATATCCAATAAACGATAATCTTGTCTTTCATCCGATAAGCGTTTAAGAGCGCGCTTCATCAGGCTTGCCCTCGGGTCCATTTTCCTCATATAAACCCTATGCCCGAATCCCATGATTCTTTCTTTGCTCTGCAACTTTTCATAGAGTAGTTTTCTGAAGTTCTCTAATGTACCCGCTTCCAAAAGCATCATCATCACAGCCTCGTTTGCTCCGCCATGCAAATGTCCTTTTAATGAAGAGACGGCTCCAGTTAGCGCGCCGTATATGTCAGCCTGTGTGGAAGCAATGACCCGTGCCGTGAAAGTGGAATTAGGCATCTCATGTTCACTGTAAGCAACAAGCGACTGGTCAAATACCTCCGACTCCAAATCCCCATGATACTTACCAGTCATCATATATAAAAAATTACTGCTAAATGACAAGGAGACATCAGGTGCTAGTGGCGTTTTATCATGAAGGAGATGATAGCTATTGGCGACGATCGTAGGTATCTTTGCAAGCAATCGATAGGCCTTTTCACGATTTCCTTCTGGTGTGCGTTCCTCAAGAATCGGGTCAAAGCCACTCAATGCTGACATCCCCGTTCGCAGCGCATCCATTGGATGAGTCTCCTTAGGTAGCGCTTTAAGAATCGACAAAATGGCTTTTGGTAGCCCATAATCGTTTTTTAAGCGCTCCTCCAATATTTTTTTGTAAGTGTCACTTGGCAGCTGATCTTCTAATAATAACGCGACAACATCCAAATAGCCCTTCTTTTCAGCAAGTTCAATAAGATCATAACCTTTAATAACAATTTCTTCTGCTTCTACATCTAGGTAGGATACTTCAGTTTCTGATGCAATAACACCTTCAAGACCTGGTTTATAGGTGCCTTGGATATCCATCCATCATTCCTCCCTAATGAAAGTGCTTACAATTTTATTTTAGCATTTGCCTTCCATAATCCCAACTGTTTTCTTAACCGAACCTGTTGTAGTCCAATTCGTCTTTTACATTCCTCTGGGTTTTAAAAGGAAATACCGGAGGGCACTATGTTGACTTTCTTTGCAACCTGGATCTATTGCCCAAACCTTACTCCCACGTTCGCACAATATCACTCTCATGATCTTTACTAAAATTTTATTTTTGATATATTTTGCATGTAATTCTAATTAAAAAGTGGTATTCTATAATAGGAAAACAAAGAGGGTATGAGTGAAGGATTGAGTGGTCTTATTGTGCATTTTTTCACTTATTAACAGAAAGCATCACTCGTTCTGCTTATTCTTTCTAATTCATTACAGTAACTCTTATTTCACTGTACTTATTCTAACAGTTTTAAGGCATAAAATAGGAAGTACGGAGGGAAAAGTAATGACGACAAATGTCTGTTACTGGCAGTGAAATAAGAAGACACAGTCACAGATCCGCTCGAGAACTCATGAATTCATTATCGTATCCTAGAATGCATTGGCCTACATAATCAGGTCGTTTTCAAAGTTTTACCCGTGGAAAACGGAATCGTCTAAGAAAAGGAGATATCGGCATGTCAGAAACTAACCAAAACGCTTCTGAAAACCAAAACAGCACTCCAGCTTCAAGAGTCGAACAACTTGATGTTCTTGATCAACTTCTCAAGCCAGAAGTTCAAGAATCTTTAACGACTCTTGTGGAAAGCTTACCAAAATTAACCGAAGTGGTAACGCTTCTTACAAAGTCATATGACTTTTTCCAATCAGTTGCGACTGATGAAGTGCTTATCAATGACTTTAAAGGTGGATTTCAGGAATTTCTTAAACCTATTGAACACAAAGCTAAGGATCTTGCAGCGACAGCTATTGAAGCAAAGGATGCCGCTGAGCAAAGCCATGAAACCATCGGACTATTTGGCTTGCTTCGTCTGCTAAAAGACCCTCAGATCCAAAAATTATTCCGATTTGTTCAGGCTTACCTAAGAATTTCTGCTGAAAAAGAAAATAATTAAGCAAGAAGTAGCGTTAAATAGGTTGCATTATTAAAATCGAAGGACTTAAGAAAAACTTATAGTCCTTTCTCATTGAATCACGGACGGAGGATGATTATGTCAAAACATATTGTTATATTGGGTGCCGGCTATGGCGGCTTGCTCAGTGCATTGACAGTACGTAAACACTTAGATGTTGATGATGCCTATGTAACCGTCGTAAATCGCGACGCTTCACATCAAATTATTACCGAGCTTCATCGCCTCGCAGTAGGCAATGTTTCAGAACAAGCAGTTGCTTTACCCCTTGAGAAATTACTGCGCGGCAAAAACATTGATCTTAAAATTGCTGAGGTAAAAGAAATCTCACCAGATAACAACGAGGTAGCCCTTTCAGACGGCAGTAAAATCGGATATGATGCTCTCGTTGTGGCACTTGGTAGTGAAACAGCGTTCTTTGGCATTCCTGGATTACAGGAAAATGGCTTTACGCTTAAATCTGTTGCCGATGCCAATCATATTCGTGAATTTGTGGAAGCACGTGTGCGCGAATACGCTAAAACCAAAAACAAGGTTGATGCCAATTTTGTCGTTGGTGGTGGCGGTTTAACAGGTATCGAATTAGTCGGTGAATTTGCTGACTGGATGCCTGCCCTCACCAAAAAATATGGCGTCGATCCTAAAGACATTTCACTTTATTGTGTTGAAGCTGCTCCAACTATTCTTCCTGGCTTTCCAGAAGAGCTCATCGAACGCGCGACAACAAGTCTTGAAAACCGCGGCGTCACCTTCGTCACTGGCGTTCCAGCCACCAAATACGAGGATAACGTCGTAGAATTAAAAGACGGTCAAACCATTGAAACAAAAACGATGATTTGGACAGGCGGCGTCCAAGGCAATAGCGTTGTCGCCAATTCGGGAATTGAGGTCAATCGCGGCCGCGCTACGGTTAACGAATATCTCCAATCCACATCACACAAAAATGTTTTTGTTGCTGGAGATAGTGCAGTGGTCTTTGCACCTGGCGCTGAGCGTCCATTCCCACCAACAGCTCAAATCTCATGGCAAATGGGTGAGCTGATTGGATACAACCTTTTCGCTTACTTAAAAGAGGGTGCAATGAGCGAATTTTCCCCTATCTTCTCTGGAACATTAGGAAGCTTAGGACGTAAAGACGCCATTGCAACCATCGGCGGTAACAAAACACAGCTTAAAGGCATGCCAGCTTCATTAATGAAGGAAGCCAGTAATCTGCGTTACTTGGCCCACATCAATGGTCTCTTTACGCTCGCTTATTAATTTTAATGCGTCATAAAAAAGCTCCCGGCAATTTGTGCCGAGAGCTTTTTTGCTGCTTCATGTTTATAATATTTTTGCTAGAAAGCTTTTTGTTCTTTCTTCTTGGGCATTTGTAAAAATGTCTGAAGGTGTGCCCTCCTCCACGATGTAGCCGTCATCCATAAAGATTACTCGGTCTCCCATCTCCCGGGCAAATCCCATTTCATGGGTCACGACAACCATCGTCATGCCTTCACGAGCCAGATCCTTCATAACCTGGAGCACCTCGCCAACCATCTCTGGGTCTAGAGCAGAGGTTGGCTCATCAAAAAGCATGACCTTCGGCTTCATGGCTAAAGCGCGCGCAATAGCCACACGTTGCTGTTGTCCCCCTGACAATTCATCAGGATAATTGTTTTCTTTTCCAGTTAATCCAACTTTTTTTAATAGCTCCCGGGCCGCCGCGTTACTTTCTTCTTTTGACTGTTTTAATACTTTCCGCGGGCCAATCGTAATGTTTTCTAATATCGATAAGTGTTTAAACAAATTAAATTGCTGAAAGACCATGCCAACATTTTGTTGAAGCTCATGGAGCTTCGTCTTCGGATTCGTCAGTTCCATACCAGCAATCTCAATCACACCGCTTGTGGCTTTTTCCAGACCATTTAAACAGCGCAGAAAAGTACTTTTGCCACTTCCTGATGGGCCAATAACGACGACGACTTCTTGTTCTTCCACATGGTTTGAAATGCCTTTGAGTACTTCATTTTCCCCGAATGATTTATGAAGATCTTTAACGCTTATCAACCTGGAGCCTCCTCTCTAAATATGCTGCAACTTTGGACACTATAAATATTACAATAAAATAGAGTAGAGCAACAACTGACCAAATTTGGAACCCAGCATAAGTCGCCGCGATGACAATTTCACCTTTGTATACTAAGTCCACAACGCTGACAGGTGCAAGCAATGACGTATCTTTTATCGTTTGCGCTGCCTGGTTGACCAATGGTGGAATCATGCGCTTGAAGGCTTGTGGAAGTACGATATAGCGCATCGTCTGGAAACCAGTCATGCCAATGCTGGCTGCTGCTTCCTTTTGACCACGATCCACCCCTTGGATGCCTGCACGAATAATTTCAGTAACATAAGCCCCTTCATTTAGTGCAAGCGTCAGAGCAGCAGCAAGAATCGGATAGTTTCTTGGACCAAACCATTCATTAAGCGGAATCACGCCTGGCAACCCTAGGACAATAAAAAAGAGTTGAACAAGCAAAGGCGTTGAGCGAAAAATTTCTACATATACTGTTGATACACCACGTAAAATCCAAATTTTAGAAATGCGCATAAGTGCAAAAATCAATCCAAATATGATCATTAAAACAATAGCGACTGCTGAATATTCTAATGTTAATCCAAGTCCTTGTAATAAAACGGGAAGATTATCTACAATAACCTGCAAAATTCAACGCTCCTTTTGAAAAAATTAGCGTAGCACATTGTGCTACGCCAGCAGAGAATCGCTTATTGAAGTTAATCTTCAACTGCCACATCCTCTGGCTTTTTCACTTCTTTCACGTAACCATTCATATCTCCACCGAGATATTTCGAAAATAGTTTTTTATAAGTTCCATCGTCTTTAAGCCCGGCTAATCCATCATTGATTTTATCGAGCAATTCATCAGATTTTTTCTTGCTCACGGCGATGCCATAATATTCACCGGTGAGTAAGCCACCAATGATTTTCACATTATCCTTCTTATTCGTAAAATCAATATTGACTGGATTATCAAAGACAACAGCCTCTGCACCGCCATTTTCTAAGGCTTGATAGGCATCATTGATATCTTTAAATTGCTTGATATCGCTGTCCTTGAAACCATGGTCCTTCAAATAGTCCACGGAAGAGGTTGCTTTTTTGGTTGCGACAAGATGCCCTTTAAGATCATTCACGCTCTTAAACTTGGAATCTTTTTTTACCAATACAGACAAGCCCGATTTGTAATAAGCATCAGAGAAATCCACATTCTTCATTCTTGATGTTTTGATGGTAATTCCTGCCACTGCGACATCAATTTGGCCAGATTGCAACGCTGGAATGATACCGTCAAATGACATGGTTTTTAATTGCACCTTATACCCTTCTTTTTTTGCAATATCTTTGATCATGTCAATATCAAACCCACTGACCTTGCCCGCAACTTCTGATTCAAATGGTGGAAAAGTGGTATCAGCACCAACAATAATTGTTTTGCTATCCTTACTTCCACTACTTCCACTTGATGATGTTGAACTACTCCCTTGATCCTTACTACTCCCACAAGCTGCCAGGATCATCCCAAAGGCAAGAACGACAACAAGAAGTAAAAGCCCCTTTTTCTTCAAAATCATTTCCCCCTTTATGTAGTCACTATCAGCGTTGCGCATTGACAAAATAAGTGAATCATAAATTCACTTATTATTTTCTCAATTCACAACATATTAATAATGTTAACATTTGTAAGATATTTTTCAAGTGAATAATCTTTTATATATAAAAAATTTTCATATAAAATAATTTATTCAACTCCTCTCTCAGTGCGCTTGATATAAATTTCAAATCCTTATTTAAGATTGTCCGCAAGCCTTAGGTGTGAAGATTACAGCTTGAACTTATAACGTTCCTCCAAAAAAGCACCCGTACAGATATAAATTCTTACAATACAAAAAAGCCGCCTCTTATAGAGACAGCTTATTTCTATTGCGATGAAATTATGCGGGTTTTGCTTCCATTTCCACGGAAAGCTTAATTTCATCACCAATCAGTACGCCACCTGTTTCAAGGGCAGCATTATATGTTAAACCAAAGTCACTTCGCTTAAACTTACCTTCTGCACTAAATCCAGCGACAGTATTTCCCCAAGGATCTTGACCTTGTCCTTCATAAGTGGCGGTAACGGTCACAGGCTTTGTAGTATCACGGATAGTTAGATCCCCCGTAAGTTCATATTCACCCTCGCCCGTTTTAACAATTTTGGTTGCTTTATATACCATCTTTGGATACTTTTCAATATCAAAGAAATCGGCACCTTTTAAGTGACCATCTCTGTCATTGTTGCGTGTATCGATACTCTCCATGTCAATGATGACTTCGATATCAGCTGTTGTTAGATCTTCTGGATCCGCCTCGATATTAGCCTCGAAGTTATGAAAAGTGCCTTTGACCTTTGATACCATCATATGCTTAACAGAAAAATCAATGCTAGAGTGTGAGCTATCCACAACCCATTTTGTTTTAGCCATGTGTCCATCCTCCATATTCATGTTTATATTTGATTTCATTACTTACCAATCGTTAACTGGTTACTTTTCGTAATTTAATATATAATGATAAATAAAGAATGTCAAGCATTTATTTAAAGGCTATTATTGACAGCCTGTCTCAACTTTTATGAGACTATACAGATTGTTGAGACACCAAGCGTTAAGTGAAGCATTATATTTAGCCCTATTATAATGTTTAGAAAACGCAGACGCAGGAACAGGGGATTTTGAGTCAAAAGTACTTGGGAACCCTTAAAGTGCCTTGGCTAAACGGTACATTCCTTCAAGAAACTTTGACTAACTTATCATTTAAGAAAGGACTTGTATGACATCTTAATCAAGGAATCATGGTATACTGATATTAGAGGTGATTATTATGAAGCAAACTGCCATCTGTCCTCGTTTTGAAAAAGGAATGAGTTTGCTAAGTAAACGATGGGTTGGATTACTTATCAATCAATTACTCATTGGTCCTCAACGTTTTTGTGAATTGGAATCCTCCATCCCAATTAGTGGGCGATTGCTTTCAGAGCGATTAAAAGACTTGGAAAAAGAGGGAATCGCAAGCCGTGTGGTCTATCCTGAGACCCCAGTTCGTGTGGAATACTCTCTGACGGAAAAAGGTCGTGCACTTCAGCCTGTCATCAATGCCATTCAAGAGTGGTCGAGTGCATGGGTCGAGCCCGATGAAACGACTGAAATGACAAATCAACAATAACGTTGTGAATAAATCATTAAGGCGAAGGATTTCTCCAAAAAAGGAGAGGATCCTTCGCTTTTTACTTTGTTTCATTGTGACTTATTTCACATCAATGCCTTGCAACTTGCGGTACACTCATGAAGAATACTCAAGGTACTGCTAGGCATGTTTTTCACTCGTAAAATTGGGGTACGCTGATAGCAATACCCAAGGGAAAGGAATGATATATATGCAAAGCCAAAAACAAAGCCGCATTGTCATTATTGGCACAGGGGCTGTTGGCTCAAGCTATGCCTTTGCTCTACTAAATCACCATTTAACAAACGAGCTTGTTCTCATCGATATGAACAAAGAAAAAGCTGCCGGTGACGCTCTGGATTTAAATCATGGCATTCCCTTTGCTTCTCCTATGAAAATCTGGGCTGGGGATTATGAAGATTGCCGCGATGCCGATCTCGTCGTCATTACAGCAGGCGCAAACCAAGCCCCCGGCGAGACACGATTAGATCTCATCGAGAAAAATCTCAACATTTTTAAAACAATCGTACACCAAATTATGAATAGTGGGTTTAATGGCATCATCCTGGTCGCCACGAATCCTGTTGACATTCTCTCATATGCCACATGGAAGCTCTCTGGCCTACCAAAAGAAAAAGTGATCGGATCAGGCACCATATTGGATACCTCTCGCTTCCGTTTTTTACTCAGTCAGTATTTCAATGTTGATCCAAGAAATATTCATGCCTGCATCATGGGGGAACACGGGGACAGTGAATTGCCTGTTTGGAGTCATGTCCATGTTGGCTCTCGTACACTAAAGGACCTTGTTGATGTAGAAGATCAAAATGTGCAAGAAGAGCTCAACGGTTTATTTGAACAGGTTAAAAATGCTGCCTATGAGATTATTCGTCTGAAAGGCGCTACTTATTACGCAATAGCACAAGGGCTGATCCGACTGACTCGGGCGATCTTGAATAACGAAAATTCCATTTTAACAGTTTCAACTTTAATGCAAGGACAATACGGTTTAGATGATCTATATATCGGTGCACCTGCCATCCTTAATCAAGAGGGCTTGCGTGAAGTCATTGAGTTGAACTTGTCATTAGAAGAGCATGTCAAATTAAAAAAATCCGGAGAGCAATTAAAAGAAGCACTCGCTCCCTTCAGACATCTTTTATAAATGGAGGCCTTTTAAAAAGAGGACCGCAGCTCCAATCCAAAGAACGATGTTATATTAGAAAAGCTAAGCTTCGACTTGTTTTCTTGTGAGAACCTTTTAAACGGATGAGGGGTAACAGCAAGTATCTGGGCAGACGATAGGCTTAGTTTTTCTTATATGAGAGAACATGTTATAGTTTCTTATAGAATAAAGAAACTAGGCTGTTCATCAAGCCTCGGCAGTGACGCCAAGGCCTGCTCTCACTTCGGACTCCGTTGCGCTTTTTTTACTTAGGAGGGCTATCCGAAGCAGTGCAGAGTGCGATAAGCCTTTTACAAAACAGTTATTCACCAATCTTTGTTTTATAAGTTCTAACAATAAAATCAGGATATCTTTTATTCTATGGAGAGATCAAAAAATGAAGGATCAGCCCAGAAGTAATCAAAATAAAATCGCCGAGCTCGTACTTAATAATGTTTTAGATGGCATTATCACCATCAATCAATCTGGTCTCATTGAATCCTTTAATCCTGCTGCTGAACGCCTCTTCGGTTATCAAATGGCAGAGGTGATGGGGAAAAATATTAGTATGCTTATGCCTCCCCCTTATCGTGCCGAGCATGATGACTATATACAAAACTATTTGAGATCTGGCGAAGCGAAAATCATAGGTATCGGTCGAGAGGTCTCGGGTAAGCGGAAGGATGGCTCGACGTTTCCGATGGATCTTGCCGTAACAGAATTCAAAGTCGACGGCATTCCACACTTTGTTGGTATTGTCCAAGATATCACGCAGCGTAAAGCTACAGAAGAAGCTTTACGTAAAGCCTTACGAGATGATTTTCGGCATACAGTGAAGAATCTAGAAAGCCTCGTTTTTAAATTTAAAACGGACAATAATGGACAATTTACATTCACGCTCTCTGAGGGGAGATTAGGTAGAAAACTGGACCTTACTACTGACACGATTCAAGGACGTACTTTGGATGATATCTTTCCTCAAAAGATTGCATATACCTTATTACCTTATTTTGAGCGGGCTTACGATGGAGAACATACTAATTTTGAAATGGACTACAAAGGGTATACACTTTATATTTCCCTATCTCCAATCTTTGAAAACGGTCATGTCTCAGAAGTGGTCGGATCCGGGACAGATATTACTAATTTGAAAAAAATTGAAAAGGAGCTCTCACTAGCTCGCGATCAAGCCCTCGAAGCCTCGGAGCTTAAATCAGAGTTTTTGGCTAACATGAGCCATGAAATCCGAACGCCCATGAACGGGATTATCGGTGTCACAGATCTCCTTCTCGATACAGAGCTCAATGCCGAACAAAAAGAATATGCCGAAATCATCCATAGCTCATCACAAGCCTTATTAACGATCATCAATGACATCTTAGATTTTTCGAAAATGGAAGCAGGGAAAATGAAAATCGAGCACATTGATTTTAATCTTTTTGAAATTGTTGAAGGGATTGCTGAAATCTTATTATCCAAAGCGCTCGCTAAAGGGTTATCTCTACTCACCTTTATTGACCCGGCCATCCCCTCACTCATGCAGGGTGATCCCGTGCGCTTGAGACAGATTCTATTAAATCTTGCTGATAACGCCATCAAATTCACATCATCAGGCAACGTCATCATTCGTGCCGCCCTAAAAGAAAAAACAAAACAAAAAATCATCGTTCATTTTAAGGTGATTGATAGTGGGATTGGCATTTCGGCTGAGGAAAAAGAACGCTTATTCCAACCCTTTGTTCAAGCTGACGGTTCAACCACTCGCAAATATGGAGGCACTGGATTAGGACTGGCTATTTCAAAACGCTTAGTGGAACTGATGGGCGGGGAGATCGGCTTGGAGAGCACCAAGGATAGAGGCACCACCTTCTGGTTCACGCTTCCTTTAAAATATAAAGAACAGTATGCGGCAACCGAGATCTCTAAAGTCATTGATAAAGTGGCTTCATTAAATATTCTTATCGTCAATGAATCTGAAGCAGAAGCTAATATCATTCAGCATTATCTTGATTCATGGCATATCGCTAACCAAACAGAGAATAACGGCATTGATGCCCTCTCTCATTTAAAACACGCTGCAGTCAGCAAAAAACCTTATGACTTTGCAATCGTTAATATCGATCAATCAAGCTTAGATAGCATCGCTTTTGCCACTATTGTACAAAAGGATCCACAACTGGCACAAACAAAATTGATTTTCCTCAGTCAACTGGATGACAAAGCGCTTAAAGAAAAGGCACTATCCAACGGCTATGCGGCTTCTGTCCAACAGCCAGTCAAGCAGTCACAGCTGTTAGACTGTATCATGACATTTATTGATCAGGATAAGGAAATCCCAGCGGAACGTTCCGATGAGAGCACAGCACTTGGTTTACAGGATGCTCCCAAACACCAAGTGGATATTCTGCTCGTTGAAGATAATCCAGTTAATCGTAAAGTGGCGCAATTCCAATGTAAAAAATTAGGATACGAAGTGGACACGGCACTTAATGGAAAGGAAGCCATCGATAAAATCAACCACCATGCCTATAACGTGATTTTGATGGATATTCAAATGCCAGAGATGGATGGATTGACCGCCACTCAACACATTCGGGGACTGGCCACACCCAAAAGGGATACGCCGATCATCGCTATGACAGCCAATGCCATGCCTTCAGATAAAGAGAAATATCTTGCTGTAGGCATGGACGATTATTTAAGCAAGCCTGTCAATCTTAAGGATTTAAAAAACGTCTTAAATAAATGGATTCAAAAAAAGGCAGAGCCCGATGAGGATTCAGATGAAACAGCCATTGATATTGACAAACTGCAAGCGACTTATGGAGAAGAGGTCAGTGAAATCAAAGCATTCTTAGATACCTTTATTGATACAACACCTGACTTTTTAGAAGTACTCGACCAAGCGATCAATGAGCAGAAGAGCAAACAGGCCAAAGAAACGGCACACGGTCTAAAAGGAGCAGGCGTCGTTATCGCCGCTGACCCCTTTGCCGCTATCAGTAAAGATATTGAAAAGCTTGTTCAAAATGGAGAGTGGACAGCTGCCAGAGCAGCTTATATCAAGCTCACCAAGGCCTTTGAAGCCATTAAAAACAGGGTCGAACACTTGTAGTAAGACCCTTTCTTTTACATTTTATTTTTTGTGGTTGGCATTCATAGTCTCTCCCAGAGATACACTACTCAGGGAATTCCCTGAGCTCCTTTTATTGCAATAGGCCTCTACTTAAGGCAAACTCAACCACTTCATGGCGCTTCGTCAGGCTGAGCTTCTCCATGATATTGCGTTTGTGTGTCTCTACAGTTTTGACGCTAATAAATAGTTGCTCAGCAATTTCTTTATTTGAAAAGCCTTTAGCAATCAGAATAAATATTTCCTTTTCACGTTCAGACAGCTGCCTGTAAGCTTCATGCTCCTCACCATTGGCTAAAGGATGGAGAAAGCCCTCGACGAGATGCTTTGCAGCGGTCGGATAGAGGTAGACTTGCCCTTCCGAAACGGCATATACGGCGGCAATCAGTTCAGAATCTAGTGCGCTTTTTAAAATATATCCGGAAGCACCTAATTTTAAGAGACGGAAAAGATACTCAGGTTCATCGTGCATCGTTAGAATTAATACATTCACGTTTGGCATAGCCTCTTTGATGGTCTGGGTGGCTTCAAGTCCACTCATCCCCGCCGGCATGCTAATGTCCATGATTACAATGTCTGGATTTTCTTGCAGGGTTTTTGTGATCGCTTCATTTCCATCACTTGCTTCAGCCACTACTTCAATATTTGCTTCTGCATTTAGAAGTCGTTTCACACCACTGCGCACAATGGCATGATCATCGGCAACGATGACACGGATGCGTCCACTCATTAGGAATCCTCTCCAATAACGGCAATTTCATTCTGTCTTATTATAACACCGCATGGGTAGAATTGCCTAACCCGATTTTATTACAGGCGACAGATGCTTAATGGACACCCTTCACAATGGCAAATCTTTTTTAAAGCCTCTAGATTAAGGATGGTCATCCGGCCATTGGCATAATGAAGAATCCCTTCTTTGTCTAGCTGAACTAACATACGATTAACAGTTTCACGCGTTGCCCCAATCATATTCGCCAACTCGTAATTTGTAAACTTTTTGCTTATAACGATGGTATTCCCACTGCGTATCCCATAAGTATGAGCAGCTCGAATAATTGTCGAAGCCAAGGCCCCATTTTTACCGTGGAATAAAATATCTCTAAGCTTTAGTTGAATGAACCGCTGCGACTGGCTCAACCATTGACTGAAATCCATCGCAAACACTCCATCCAGCGGAAGATGCTCCAAAATATCACTTTGTTTAATTCGTCCAATTCGACATGTAGCAAGGGTTTCAGCACTAAAGGCTGTAAGTGTCTCCTGATCATTGTTAAACTCTCCGAACAAATCGCCAGGATAAAAATATTGCAAAATGAACTCCTTGCCATCATCCGTCACCTTTGACAATTTCACTGTCCCTTCAATGACATAATACAAATACTCACACACATCACCTTCACAATATATCGCTGATTTTTTTGCATAACGTTTTTCATGCATCCATCCTTTTAGCAAATGGAGATGTTCAAATCCGCTCGTATTCGGTTCGAATGTGGTATTGCCTTTATATAGAAGTGCCTGTTCCATTTGTCATCATCCTTTTTTCCTCACGTTTTTCTAACTAACTCCATCATAGAAGTTAAGCCAAAGGATGACTATCGGGATTTTCCCTGATTTTATCGATAGACGCCATAGCATTTTTTCGTAATGAGACTAAGAAAAAAAGGGGCAAAACGCACGCCCATAGATGATAGATTCTTTACTAAAATATAAAAGCGATTAACAACACGTGCTTATTCAAGGTTCATCTAGAATATTTCTCAACACCGCTTAGCCATAGAAGGACTCTCCAAGATACCTATAGAAAGGTGCAAGCTAAACAGCCTCTTGCGAATCTAGTAATCAGCATTCGAATCATTCATGAAGCGTGCGCATCAAAGTACGAATTTCAATCCACGCACTCATGAAGAGTGCGACAGCAAAATCTAGTAAAAATATCCTAATAAAATTGCATTTTACTAAAAAACCGCTTTTGTTTTACCATTAAAATCCATTAAAGGAAATGAAAATAATAAAAACAGACGCATGNATCTTTATAAAATAAGTATAACATGATCTTCATTTACGACAATCTAGTAAAAGAGATGCCTTCCTTTTAGATAGTTTTTTTAAATGAATATTTTGTTCTTTTGTTTGAAATTTTGTTATTTTGAGGATGGCTTTTGTTAAAACGGGTATGCCTTTTGTCACGTTCACTCCTGGATTAGGAAATTTCCCCCTCAGATTTGTTCTCTATTTGGAAGCTTCGAGTTTTATTTGTGATTTTCAGTGAAGCTTTTGTTAAAACGGGCATCCCTTTTGTAGCGTTACTCCAGGCTTTTGCTAACTTAACCCAACCTTTTGTCACGCCCGCGCTTGGATTCGGAAGCTTTCATGCTTAATTGCTGTAGCCTGATGTTCGCACTTCCGCACTCATACACTAAGGGGCGGGCCAAGCCTTTAGGTGACGAAAGCTAAATCCCTAACCTATAAAGTATAAAGTCTTCCACAAAGTTATAAATTTTAACGAAGACAAAATGCAGAAATCCCCTTATTTTTATAAAGAGTTTCTGCATTTAATCTCCTAATACCATGAGATAACGTGTTCCATCAGGTCAATGATTTTGTCGACTTTTCATTCGTTCATGATAGAGGATAAGTTGCTTGGATAATAGCTCAAATCCCCAGTCTCTTTATCACCTTATTTGTTATTTTACAATCAATACTGGGCAGGGGGCATACTGTGCAACATAATGACTCACAC
The DNA here is from genome assembly GCF_014642655.1 of Pullulanibacillus camelliae. GTDB lineage: Bacteria > Bacillota > Bacilli > Bacillales > Sporolactobacillaceae > Pullulanibacillus > Pullulanibacillus camelliae. The sequence continues at coordinate 132,734 of NZ_BMIR01000005.1, read as the reverse complement.
TTCCCAGGAAGACCTCTTTAATACGATTCAATCCCCTATTTCCGATGATGATGAGGTCGGTAGCCTGTTCCTTAGCGAAGCCGACAATGGCCATCCCCGGATCCCCCTCTAGAAGCTCCGTCGCGACTTGAGAAGTGCTTTTTATCTCTTGTTTTGCATACTCTAATGCTTGCAGCAATTCCTTTTTCACTTCTTTATTCAGTGCTTCATAATCAATATAAATGCTTTCTGTATAGAATTTTGGTGTAAGCTCACTTTTGTTTACAGTAAGGATTGTTATAGCTACATCCTGTTTTAAGGCGGCAATCTGTTCTGCCTTTTCTAAAACCTTTTCTCCCATTAGCGATCCGTCATAGGCGACTAAAAGTTTCGTTTTCTGACTCATTCTCCTCATCCTTTCAATGCGTGATAATGTTTTTTATGATTTTTATCATTCAAGTGAAGGAATGTCCTCACTCTTTGTTTAAGTTTTAGCCATGGATCTAGTCCTATCGTGGCGGCATGGCTACCTGCGATAAGGACAAAGAGTACAAGCAATAGCATCTGTGGATTCGTGCTCGTCGTTCCAGAAAAGAGATAAGCAAAGTTCATCACAGCAGCCATCAGAGCTGAGAAGGTCGTTAACACCCCTAAAATAAGGCCAATACCGACAAGGCATTCTCCCCAAGGGACAAGCACGTTGAAAAAGCCGGCATGAGGAAGTACAACATTATCTAAAAAGCTCGCCCACCAGTGTTGAACAGAAGGATGATCACCAGTTGCTGCCTGAGTCGCCCCTTTTAAAAAACCTGTAGCATCAAAGCCCCCCGTGATTTTCTCCCATCCCGATGTCAGCCATTCCCATCCAAGATAGACTCTTACTATGAATAAAACGTAAGCGACAAACTTATTTTCTCTTACAAATGTGATGAACATGGCTCATCATCCTTCCTTAGTGGAAAAGTATTATTTCTTACATCCTCATCATAACGGCTTTCAATAAAAAAGATTGTGAGAAATTTCACAATTAATATGACAAACTTGTAAATAAGTAAGAACGCATCGTTTTGTATGAAGCAACAACATTTTCGTAATCATAGCCGTGCACAACATTTTTCATAAGAGATAATGAAATTGACTCACTTAATAAAGAGCACTTGCTCTAGGACGTCTTCAAAGACTCTTATTTTGATAAGAAAGCTAGGTTGCCAGTTCCTTAAAATGAGTGTGAGAGAAAACGAAAAGAAATCACCTATTACCGAACGATAAGTAGCCAGGGGAACGGGAGCGTAGTCAAAATACGGAGACTCCTCCGGGAACGGGGCGAGGGTGACTTCACGAATAAACTTCGAGTTGTTCCGAGGAAGCTGACAACGAAGCGATACGAGTAGACGCAGGAACAGCGGCTTCTTAGTCTAAGTCTCTCACATTTAAAGGTCCTTCGGCTAAAAACATCCCATCCATGTGGTAACACCAAAGCTAGCACCTCCTGTGCGCCTAAGGCGGTGCCTGTGGAAAACGAGTAGTTTGACGGAGCGCTTCATGACTCACTCAAAAATCCGAACGCATCCCTTCAAAATTGTGAATACGTTCGGATTTTCTATGAGCTGAATCCTTCTGTCCCAGCCCCTAAAAGAAAATAAATGATTAAAGGGCGATAACCGCACCGTTCTCTGTATGTGAACGAATGGCCGCTTCGATGACTTCCTGAGCTGCCAAGGCGTCACGTCCCGAGCCTTCAATGTCTTGCGGCTCTACCTGTTCATGCACTTGATGTATAAAATGAGCGAGACGGTGTTTAATCGTATCATTAAAGTGTCCCATGCCAGTTAATAGTGCATTTTGAAACATTTTGAGCTCACTGCTGCCATGAGGATACAGAACCGTCCTTTCATACACATTATCAATAATAAAGCGTCCTTTACTGCCAGCGACTTCGCAATATTCAATAGGATGCCTATTATCCATATCATAGCTCCCCATTAAATGACCGACAGCGCCACTGACAAATTCAAAATTAAGCGAAGCCGTCGACCATATTGAGCGACCAGGAGCTTTCGTCATAAATGCTTGCACTCTTTTGACCTCGCCGCAGAAATAACGCATGACATCAATAGAATGTGGGTGTAAGGCCCGCATATGAAGCCACGGACTAGATTCATTGGGATTGCCGATAGTCAATTTCATATTCATAAATAGCAACTGTCCTAAATCGCCTTTTTGTATCCATTCCTTCGCTTGATATGCTGAGGGGACAAACCGGTGATTAAGGTCACAAGCTAAACGTACCTGCTGTTGATCAGCATATGCCACCAATTGCCGTGCCTCTTCTATATTATTTGAAAGGGGCTTTTCTACTAATACATCCTTGCCAGCTTCCATGGCAAGCATCGCTGGTTCAAAGTGCTGGGAACCATTTTCAAATCCAGCAGTCGCTATACTTACAACATCAATCTCTTCACAAGCCAGCATCACCTCAAGTTGAGAATAAGCAGGAACGCCAAATTGTGCTCCCACGGCTTCTGCAAGTGATTGATCAAGATCACATACGGCCACAAGTGTCGCTTCAGTCATATGATTATAAGCCTGACAATGGATGCTTCCGATATGATTGACACCAACGACAGCAACTCTTACCAAATCCAGATCACCTGCTTTCACTTCTTTTTAGGGTGCCTTCTCACATAGATGAAAATGAGTTATTTTACACCTCATCTTTTTTGCTTGGCCTGCAGCTTTTCCGCATTTTTAATTGAACCAATATACAACGCCTCATAGGCTTGTTTAGAGGTTTGAAAAGGACCTGTGCCTAATCCATGCCAATTTAAATTTGTATACATGGGATTGGTACGCCCTGTTTCCCGCTCACGCTTTTCTATATGAGCCTCCATTTTCATGGTTAATTGTTCGACAATCTCAGGCCGTGCTTCCGCGAGATTGTTTTCTTCCTTAGGATCTGTTGCTAAATGATACAATTCAATCTCAGGCTTAAAATGAAAGTCAGGCTCTAGAGCACGGATCAGCTTCCAATCAGGTGTGCGCCAACCATGCTTGCGCATCCACGTGCATTCTGTAATATAAAATTCCTTCTCAATAGAAATAGAGGCCGCGGCGTGTACAAATGGGGTTAAGCTCCGCCCATCAAAGGATAGTTGATGCTCTATCTCAAGGATATCTAAAATCGTCGGCATGACATCTTTGATTTGCGAATAGCTCTTGACCCTTTTTCCTTCAGGGAGACGCCCTGGATAACGTAAAATCAACGGCACTACCAAATTACTTTCATATAATCCATGATGATCATACCAGCATTGATGCTCATTTAACGTTTCCCCGTGATCAGCAGTAACAATAATGAGCGTGTCTTCCGCAATCCCCAATGAGTCAACAGCAGTAAAAAGTGTTTGAATACAGGCATCCATATAGGCCACAGCCCCATCATATTGGGCATCGACATAGTCCGCATCTGTCACTCCTTTAGGAATCCACGAGCTTAAGAAATCAGCAAACGGTTTAAATTGATACATCTCTGTTAAAGAAGCATGCTCAGGGGCATATTCATCGCCGCCATAAAACATCCTTTCAAAAGGTTGTGGGGGTAAGTAAGGTGAATGAGGATCCATATGTCTCAAAAAGAGAAAGAAAGGTTGATCAGCTTTTGCTAATCGCTCCAGCTCTGGAAGAGCGACCTCATTCACATTGTTAGCTTTTGGTGCACGCCCCGTCTCATCCGGCTGCCAGGCTTCATAATCCAAATACTGCTGAAAGCCTCGGGCAGAAGGATTGCCTGAAAAACCAATGCATGTCGTACTATAGCCAGACTCCCCTAAAACTTCTGCCAGCGTCTGAACATGATCTCCAAGCGGTCCCTCATGTCGTAAGGACACCACATCAGTTCCAAAGCAATCCCTTCCCGTTAGCATGGAAGCATAGCCGGAAGTCGTAGGAATACTTGGGCTAAAATGATTTTCAAAGAGCACGCCACCTTCTGCAAACTTACTAATATGTGGTGTTGTTAACCGCTCGTACCCATACGCACTCATATGATCGCGGCGTAGACTATCAATTCCTAATAGAAGTACATTTGGCTGTTTCTTCATCCTATTAAATCCTTTCAACAGAAGAATTTTGTGATTCTAATACCTTAAAACAGGCATTGAGATACCCATAGCTTTCTGCAGCAATCATTGATACTTCTGCTAACGAATGGCCCTTGGCTCCAATCACTTCCAAACAAACCGGACCAGAATAATGGTCCTTGACCATCTGCTGACAATAAGCAAACAAGTTGATATCCCCACGTCCACATGCCTGATCCTGTATTGGTCCAGGTCCTTGAGAACGGCCTTTACAATCCCGAATATGAATATGCTTCACTCGATCCATCACCTGCGCCAAGGATTGGTCAGGGACTTCATCACTTCTGTAAATATGGCTGGGATCCATATCAATACCAAAAGCGGGTGAACTGATGGCTTCCATGGCACGTAGGGTCGTAGGGGTATCATGGATCGCATTGCCAAAATGCGCCTTAACGCATAGTGTGACACCATACCGCTCTGCTTTTTTGGCAAGATGATCTAATGTTTCAATGGAGGTGCTCAGATCTTCTTCTACCCCTGCTTTTCCACCTGGACCAACATTGACAACAGGGATGCCTAATGTGGCAGCTGCCTCAAAGGCTTTGGTCAAGCGATCCTCGTCAAGCGAAGCCACCTCCATCGCCAATAACTCTAAACCATTTTCTGTTACACACGATTGAATGTCCTTCACTTGTTCACGCCAACGCTCTAAGACCAAATGCTCACACATACCTTTGATCGCAGCAATTTCAATCCCACTATAACCGCTTAATGCAATATGCCGTGCAGCTGTCGGAAAGTCAAAGTCCTTAAATAAAACGGAATTCACACCGAGCTTAATCATGATGGCTGCACCTCCTGTGAACTTTTAAGCGCTTGATCCTCAATCGAGACAATTGTCCCGGTTTCCCAAGAGCGAATCGCTGCTTCAATAATCGTCTGTGCTTTTAATGCATCACGCCCTGAGCCATCGACCTCATCATAGCTGACGGTATCAGAGAGCTGATCAACAAAAGCACTGATACGACTTTTAAAGGTTTCATTAAATGAACGCATACCGCCTAAATAAGCATAGGTTTCCGTTTCAATGGAATGGCGGGGATAAAACGTCAGTTGCTCGCAAGCATCCTCAATAACAAAACGCCCCTTTGAGCCTACGACTTCGCAACGCTCCAATCCATAACTCGCCCCTGCATCATAACTGCCAACAAGGTTCCCAATGACACCGTTTTCAAATTCAAGTAGGACTTGAGTGTTGGACCAAATGGATCGCTCTTCCCCCTTCAGCATAAACGCGGCGACACGCTTAACATCCCCACAGAAGTAGCGCATCACATCCAGAGAATGAGGGTGAAGGGCGCGTAAGTGAAACCATGGAGAGGATTCCACTGGATTATTAATCCACATGCGCATATTGATCATATGAAGCTGGCCTAACCGGCCTGTTTGCACCCATTCCTTTGCTCGAACAGCAGCAGGAGTGAAGCGATGATTTAAGTTAATGGCATAGGGAACCTTTAGCTTTTCCGCAAGGGCCACCATCTTTCTTCCTTCCTCCAACTGATTTGAAATCGGCTTCTCACCTAAGACTGGAATGCCAGCTTTCAATAACTGCACTGTCGGTGCATAATGCTCACTGCCATTTTCCTCCCCCTTTGTACAAACACTAACAAGATCAAGGGCAATGCCACTTTGAAGCATCTCTTCCACACTATAAAAGGCACGACCACCAAACTGTTTGGCCGCTTCATCAGCCTTTTCCACAATGCTATCGCACACGGCAACAATCTCTGTCTTTGGATTATCTTTATAAACAGAAGCATGAATACTGCCAATATGACCTACACCAACGACTGCAACCTTTAACATAACTTGAACACACACCTTTCTCCATTAAATAAAGTGGGAATAACAAAACGATCAGAATCTAGTTCTATTTTATTTTATTTTAAAGCCTCAAGCCTTTCATTGCTGATCACGCCTTTTATCGTGTGGATTAAGCCAATCTTTCTTATTTTAAAGACTGGTCATCCCATGAATCCTTCCGCGATATTTTCCAGGTGATATCCCCACATTGCGGCGAAACAACCGAGAGAAAAAGGCTGGATCCTCATAGCCAACCTTAAAAGCAATCGCAATCACTTTTTCATTAGTATTTTCCAAAAAATACTTAGCACGCTCGATGCGAATTTTATGAACCATCTCGATCACCGTTAAGCCTGTTTCTTGTTTAAACAAGCGATTCAAGTGACGCGAGCTAATATTAAAGAGCTCACAGAGAGCAGGAATGGCAATCTTTTCATCATAATGACGTTCCAAGTAGCCACAAATCCGCAAAACGAGTAAATGCTGTTCACTATACCCAAAGCTTCCACAACCTTCTAAGCGCCTTTGTTTTTCCTCGCGATAAACCCGAGACAAAAGAAGCAGTAATTCAATCATTTTTAAGCGGATCAAGGTGGAAGCATCCTGATGAAGACTCTCAAACTCTCTCAGCATCGTCTCGAGTATTGACTGTACATGTAAGGCATCATGATGAACCAGATTCAAATGATGATGAAATCGATCATCCGTATCAAGAAAGGGTTGAATATAAAAGAAATCAATGGATTGTGAGACACCTAGCTCTTTAAGTAGTGAAGGGGCAATTAAGTTAGGTAAAAACAAACAATTAATGATCTCAATGGAACGACCAGGTGGGATTCGGAAGGTATGATCCTCCCCTGGATTAATAATGAAAACATCCTTTGCTTTTAGCTTATAATGCTTTCCAGTAAAAACATGTTCCGCCTCACCAGCAACAACGTAGACCAATTCAACAAATTCATGCGTGTGTACAGGAGGATAATTTTGACTGTCATGAATATAGCGATTAATGCAGAAAGGAAAGGTCTTTTCCTTCATATACGTTTCACTACTAAAAACAATCATGTTTTAAGCTCCTTTCAACCAATGCATACGCCTCTTTCTTGCTTAACTCAGTATTTTACATTTTTACTGCTCCTGATGTAAGGCCTTTCATAAATAAACGCATGGTAAAAATAAAGAGCAAAAGTAAAGGTAATGAAGCAATGGTGTATCCCGCAAACATCGGCCCATATAACGTTTGGGAAACAAATTGACTCTTGAACTGAATTAAGCCAACAGTAATTGGAAATTTACTAGAATCACTGATTAAAACAAGCGGCATCATATATTCATTCCAAATCGTAAGCAGGTTCCAAATCGCCATCGTGCCGACAATCGGCTTAGCAAGTGGGAGAACAATCTGCAAAAAGACACGCATTTCACCGCAGCCATCGATACGCGCCGCCTCAAAGAGCTCTTCTGGTAGGGAGGCAAAGGATTGCCGAAAAACAAAAATAGTAAACGCCTGACCAGCGGCAGCAAAGGCCAGGATCAGCCCTGCATAAGAATTCAAAAGTCCAAAGCCTTTGATTAATAAAAACAAAGGAATAAGGGTTAACAAACCAGGAATCATCAGCAAGGCAACCACTGACATGTAAAGAAAATTCTTGCCCAAAAAGCGAAGGCGGGCAAACGAATAGCCAGCAAGCGCAGACGAGCAAATAATGAGCAGGACACTAACCACTCCGACAAACACGGAGTTAAAAATATACCCGCCAATCGACTCCCACGCTAATCTGTAATTTTCAAAATGAAGTGGAAAAGTGATGCCAAAAAAATGACTGTAAAATTGTCCATTCGTCTTAAATGAAGTGATAATCATATAGATGAATGGATATAGAGCTATAAATGCAAGAATGACTAAAAAGCAATGACTCCAAAAGTCCTTGCGCAAATGCTGTATCAAGCTCCTCTCTCCCTTCTAAGCCTCATATTCCGTACTTGGGTTAATATACTTCATCTGAATCCATGTCAGGATTAATACAATGACAAAAATGATCATCGAAACCGCCATACCGAGGCCAAATTGACCATTTTGGAAGGCAAGAAAGTACATATATAATCCAGGAACATAAGTGGAATAACCAGGTCCTCCGTTTGTCATGACCAAGGGCAAGGTCACATTTTGCAAAAGCTGAATGACCGTTAATATCAGAATGAGCTTTACCTGCCCCATCACTAATGGCATTTCAATGTGTAAAAAGCGCTTGATTCGTGTAATGCCATCCAATTTCGCCGATTCATAAATGCTCTCTGAGATATTCTGCAATCCTGCAAAAAAGATGAGAAGATTAAAAGGAATAACAAAAGGGAAACCGACAAACATGAGTGCATACAAAGCAAGCTTAGGATCACCGAGCCAATTTTTTATGAAGCCATCCATGCCAACAGCATGCAACAAAGCATTTAACACACCGACATTTGGATCATAGATAAAGCTCCAAATCATAAACATAACAATCCCAGGCACAACGACAGGAATGACGAACAACACACGATAGATATACTGCATCCTTTTGCTATTCAAATGGTAGATGACGACAGCAACAATAAGAGGAACAAGGAGTTCAATAACGACCTTTATAACAGCCCAGATACCAACATTTTTTAATGAAAGCCAAAAGATCTTGTCATGAAACAATGCACTATAATTTGTAAGACCTGTAAATTGCGGCTGATTAAAGCCATCCCAATTCGTAAAAGAAAAGCCAATGGCAATCATCGCTGGATAATACATGAACAGAATCAATAGAATGAAAGAAGGGATCAGCATGCCATAGCCTGATTTCCAATTGTAACGAAAGTGCTTTTTAAGGCGCGAGTGTTTTATTACCCGAGCGATTTTCACATCCTCTACCGTCTTTGCCATTTCTTCACCCCTTTTTTAGCTCGCCCATAGCCAAGGCATGTATTTGGATAGCTTCCTGCTTCCTTTGGAGGGAAAGGTGCAGGGCTTCCTTAGACACAGTGGAAACGCCCGCTCATTTGTTATTTATCTAGGTACTCGGAAAGATCCCAATGGTTGTCTTTAATCATTTGATCCGCCGTTTTGTTCATCTCAGTCTTTGCCGTTTTTCCAAATTGCGCGAGGGAAATATCGCCTAAAATATAATTCTGAAACGCTCTATAAATAGCATCCTGCTCTTTCTGTTCGAGATTAATGCCACCAAAAATGCTCTTTAATGGCTGATTAATCAAATCGGATAAATTGCTTAGCGGTGCTGTTGGCTTTGCTCCAGCAATGGTAGGCACATCGCGTCCAAGCTCATTAACAATCGCCTCATCATGCTTTGGTGTGGTGATAAACATCAACCAATCCACAATGGCCTTTTCCTTTGCTGGCGTAAGAGAATTGTTGGCCTTTTGTGAGGGGACTGCATACTGAAAGCCTGCACTGGGACCACCAATAGAAGCTGAGGAGTCGAAATCAGTCGCAAATTCAGATGTTGCTTTATCCGGATAAGGATTTTTAAAAGATCCCCATTCAAAACTGGGCTTCGCCGACTTGATTTGTTCTGCAGCCCACGAGCCATCAAAATACATGCCAACATTCCCCTTAAGAAAGGCAAGCATTGTTCCCTGTCCATTGGAATCACTGCCAGTAAAATCCTTCTGCCAATAGGATGAAAAATCCTTAATAATCGGCCACAACGCCATCCACTTCTTATTCTCTGGACCAAAGATCCCTTTTTTAATTGCGATCACTTGATCCTTATTGGTCATCGTTTCACTGCCAGAAAACATGAGGTTATCATATTCATCTGAATAAAAATTAGTATAAAACAATCGCGCCAACCACGTGATTCGATCCATCCCCGTCGGGCTAGAAGCTAAGTCCCAAGCAAAAGGCGTATAGCCCGCCGCCTTCAGTTTTTTGCAGGCATCAATGAATGCCGACCACGTTTCAGGAAAGGATGTGATTCCGGCCTTCTTAAAGGCCTCTTTATTATAAAAGGTGGCTGTCCCTACATAGTCGCCATTAATGACATAAGTGCTGCCATTCGGCGCTTTGGTTTCCGACATGATTTGACTGTTTAACAATTGATTCCAGGGCGTGTTATCTGCATACGGGTTCTTGGCTTTTAGGTAGGGAGATAAGTCGATCAGCGTCCCTTTTGCTAAGGCCGAATTGGCGTCATACCACTGCGACCAAATGATATCAGGAAGCTGTCCACCGGCAGCTTTTGTTCTCACCCATGTCATGTAATCTTGATCAGCAGGAAGGCCTTTGATAAATTCGATTTTTACCCCTGTTTTCTTTTCGTATTCATCCGCTAGTGTTTGCATCACTGTCGCTTTCTTATCATTTTGCAGAACAATTTTGTTAGGGCTATAATCCCCTGCATACATGGTAATCGTCCCTTTAAATGGTTTTCCTGAATCCTTTCCGCTCCCTTGCTTAGAAGAAGTGCCAGGCACCACCGCACAGGCAGATAACACACTTAAAGCAAGCGCTAGCATGAATCCTATCCGTCCTAGCTTTTTGAATCCCACCGTCATCACCTCTACTTAATTTATGAAAGGGCTTACACAAAGAGATATTTTTCACTTAATGGTTATCTATCCTTGCAGGATCAGGATTGTGACACCAGCTTTCCCACGACAAGCCGTATTCATCCAATATTTTTTCAATGCGCCTTTTAAAGGGAAGGCCTTCCGCTCTAAGCACTGTTATCATCGGGTCCTCACGCTCATCACCTAGCTTTGACCTAACCCAACGCTCCAAGGTTTCTTCAAGGCGTGCTTTTATTTCAGGAAAATTCTGTGCGACATTATGTTTTTCCTGTGGATCACGGATAAGATCATACAACTCATACTTCGGTCGGACAAAAGGGCCCGGATCATACATCTTGATTAATTTGAATTGCTGTGACCGAATGGCACGACTGGCTTGCCACGCACATTCACTGAGAAAGATGGTCGAACGAAGGTGCGTTTGTTTTCCTGTTATTAGCGGCCACAGGCTTTCTCCATCGAGCCCTATTGGGGACGCCATTCCTATTGCCTCTAGGAGTGTTGGCATCAGATCAGTGTGTTGAACCATTGCTCTTATACGCCTACCTTCTGGAAGCTGTTGAGGCCAGCGCATAATCATGGGTACATGGACTGTCGACTCATAAAGCCCACAATGATCCCAAAAGATATCATGCTCGGTCAAGCTTTCTCCATGATCTCCAAATAAAATGAGCCAGGTCTCTTCTAAAATACCTAATGCATCAAGAACATCATCTAACTCTTTTAACAAGTCATCTAGATATCTAATTTCAGCATCATAGAGGGCATTGAAATAGTCTGCATCTGTAACACCTTTAAGCAGGTCATAATGATGGTACTTAAAAAAAGGATAGGCTCTGTGGTGAAAGGCTCGGTTCATACTTGGATTAGCGGGATCCCGGGGATTTTTTTCTGCTGAATAAAAGTCCGAAATATATTCCTTAGGTGGCAAATACGGGGTATGCGGATCCCAATAATGTAAAAATAAGAAAAAGTCTTCATCCTTATGGGCTTTAAGCCACGGTTTGGCATAAGCATTAATCGTTCGGCCGTCGATCCATCGCTTCTCTCCCTTCGTATTAATATAGTAGCGATACCCTCTGGCAAACCACTCCTTTAGATGATATAAATTATCAACCGCTGCTGTTGTCCATCCTGATCTTCTTAAGATATCTGGAAGCCACTCGACAGATTTAGGTAAATACGTTTGCGTTGATCCGTGCGACACCACACCTGTGGACAAACCTACCTTTCCAGTAAACAAACTCGTATGGGCCACTTCAGTCGGAATATCGGAGGCGAAGGCTTTTTCAAACAACACTCCCTGTGAAGCGATCGCATCAATATGCGGACTTGTTGCTTTAGAATAGCCATAGCATCCCAAGTGATCTGCTCTTAGAGTATCCAGCGAAATAAATATACACTTCAACTACCTCATCCTTTAGTTTCGGCGTCTTACTTATAAGTTTAAATATTTTAAAAATTTTAATCGTAGTCATTTCAGACAAACGCATGGCGGATTCTGCCCTGTCAGATGTCAGCTAGACGTGCCACTCATATTAACGACTTTGATCAGCTTTTCCCATTTTGAAACCTTGTTGTCAGGCTGACTGAAGGATTATCCACTCTATTTATTCATATGACATCCTCATTTGTTGAGCCCTCTGATTCGGAAGCTTACACCGCCGTTAGTTTCACTTACTGTTTGAGTCCGAATGCTATGCTTTTTTCTGTGAAGAAAAAGTCAGAGTAATACTTCCAATAATGTTTGTCTGTTTCCAAAGAAGTCCAAGGCATACCTAATAATTTAAACACGAAAAAGGGGATTTGAATCAGATGGAAGATAAAAAGTTAGAAAAATTGGCTTATCGCCAAGCTTTAATGTCGAAAGTCAAAGCCCGCCTTATACTCTCTTCCTTTATGAGCGTCAGCGAAGTTATACATTCTGATAGTATAAGAAAAACCGGGCGAAGAGCTTGCCCGGTCCTTGTCCTTAGTATAGAGCATCATCCAATATGAAATAGACTTCATTGCCTGATTAAGCGGATTGGAGCGCGAGGCGCGAGACTCCAGCGGAAAGTGGGTGATCAAAAGGGCTGGGCAGATGTCTTCAGCTCATAGAGAATCCGAACGCACCCACAATTTTGAAGGGATGCGTTCGGATTTTTGAGTGAGTCATGAAGCGCTCCGTCAAACTACTCGCTTGCCACAGGCACCGCCTTAGGCGCGCAAGGAGGCGCTAGCTTCGGGTTTCAACGCACCACCGGGATCCCCGAAGAGTGCTTTTTACGTTTTGGAGTGGTATGGATGTGCTAGCTTAGGCGTTATCACATGGATGTGATGTTTTTAGCCGAAGGGCCTTGAAAATGTAAGAGGCTTGACTAAGAAGCCCCTGTTCCTTCGTCTGTTAGGCTTGCTTTGTCGTCAACATCCTCGGAACAACGCGTCGTTTATTCGTGAAGTAACATTTGCCCCGTTCCTGTAGGCGTCTCCGTATTTTGACTCCGCTTCCCGTTTCCCTGACTACTTATCGTTCGTTACGAGGGTGATTTCTTTTCGTTTTATCTCACCCTTTGATAGGTTCTTTATTTTACTTCATGCTCTCGTTTCCATTTACGGATTCTGCGCCAAGCAAAGAGCTCATAAACAATTGGTACTACAACAAGAGTTAAGAGCGTTGAGCTTGCTAAGCCCCCAATGACAGTAATCCCCAGACCTTTGGAGATCAGTGCGCCGCCCTCCAATCCAAATGCCAATGGCAATAAGGCGCAGATCGTAGCTATCGCCGTCATTAATATCGGCCGCAAACGCGTTACACCCGCTTCTAACAACGCCTCACGCGTGGATATGCCCTCTTTCTCTTTATGAATAACACGGTCAATCAACACGATAGCATTTGTAATGACAATCCCTATCAGCATTAATGCACCAATCATTACTGAGACACTGATGGTCTCTCCAGAAATGAAGAGGGCCAAGAAAGCGCCTATAAGCACAAATGGGAGTGAAAGTAAAATGACAAATGGTGTACCCGCACTACCAAAGGTAATCACCAAAATCAAATATACAATCGCAATGGCCGCCAGCATCGCTAAGCCGAGCTGCGTAAAGGTCGTATTAATGTCTTCAGACACCCCACCCATAGATACACTTACACCTGAAGGCAGATCAATTTTATCAACCTTCTTTTTAACATCAGCAGTGACCTTACTGACATCCTTACTCGTAATGTCTCCAGATACGCTCGCATAAATCTGACCATTCCGACGCGTGATCGTATCAGAGGTTTGCCCTTTATCCCGATCCGTAATATCTGATAATGCAACAGAATTACCTGATGGCGTCTTAATCTTTGTCTTAGCGAGGTCATCAATCGTTTGATAGTTAGACTCATCACTCGCTAGATAGACATTGATATCCTCATTGCCCTTTTTAACCGTCGTAATCGCATCGCGTTGACTGTTTTGTGTAAATGCTGCTGCGACTTGCGCCGTTGTTAATCCAAGCGCACTTAATTTATCTTGATCCACACCAAATGTGTACTCCACATAATTTTTAGACAAACTGGAATCGACATTTTTAAGGTGGCTATTCGCCTTCATGACCCCTTGAATTTTTTCAATGGTCGGCTTGATTTCATCTATGTTATCTCCGTAGACATACATTGTGACCTGGTTACTTGAGCCACTTGAAGAGATATCAACCGTTCCCCAGTCGCCTTTACTTACAGACTTTTTCAAATGCTTCAATACAGTGTCTTGTTCTTTATCAAAATGTGGTGTGTCATCATCATATTGAATATAGAATAACGCTTGATTCTCATTCTGGCTTAATGGATTGCCGCCACCTATGGAGTATTGGATCACTTTGACATGCTTGCGACTATCAAAATAGGATTCCGCTTGCGTACCCACCTTCTCGACATCAGCCTGAGTCTGGCCAGGATCTGGGTTATACGTGATCGCCATCATTTTCTGTTCATCTGACGGGATAAAGCTTACCCCAATAAATGGCACAAGGGTGAATGAGCCAACAAGTAAAAGCACTGCGATGATTGATGTGATCCACTTATGATTCAATGTCCAATTTAAAAAGCCTCTATATCCCAATGCAAACCTGCTCGGTCGCGCGTCATCACGCTTTGCCTTCTCCTTCAGTCCATTCTTAAACAAACTGTGCGCGAGCATCGGTACAATGGTGATCGCGACAAGAAGAGACGCCAATAAAGCAAAGACAATAGTTAAGGCAAAGGGTAAGAAGAGCTGTCCGATCATCCCTGTAACAAAGCCTAAAGGTAAAAAGACCGCGATGGTAACAATCGTAGAACTCATAATCGGAATAAACATTTCCCGCGTTGCCGCAATGATTAACTCTTTTCCTTTTAATTTTTCCCCCGTTAAGGATAAGCGCCTGTATATATTTTCAATAACGACAATAGAATCATCAACGACACGCCCAATAGCCACTGTCATGGCACCAAGTGTCATAATATTTAAGGTAATATCCATCTGTTTTAAAATGATCATCGCAATGAGCAATGAAAGTGGAATGGATACAACCGATATGATCGTTGATTTGATATTTCTTAAGAACAACAGGATAATCAGCATGGCAAAAATGGCACCAAGCACCGCTTTTTCAATCATGGCATTGACTGAATCTTTAATCGGTTGAGCCTGATCTAAAGTGTTGATCACCTTTAAGTTAGGAAAATCCTTTTTTACTTTCTCCATTTGATCATTGATGCCATTTGCCACATCAACTGTATTAGCATCAGATGCCTTTACAATTTGAACGGCAATTGATGGTTTGCCGTTTGTACGGCTTATTGAGTCTGCCTTGCCCACCATTTTAACATCAGCTAGCTCGGACAATTTTACCGTCGGCAGCTGTATCGTTGACTGTTGGCTGGATGGTGGTACTGCTTGTCCAGCTGCTGCTCCCTGTGTGCCTGCTTGCTGACCAGCCCCTTGTTGGCCGGCCATTGCTTGAACAGGTATTTCAAGGTTCTTCAAATCCTTAAGCGTTGTCGCCTGTCCATTAATGACCACGGATTGCTGTGTGTCACCAAAAGTGTATAGGCCTAAAGGCACCGATGCATTATCCGATTTGATAGTGTTAATGACCGTCTCTTCGTCTAACCCGTACTTATCCAAAGCCTTTTTATCGAAGGAAAGATCAATCTCCTTGACCTCTTTGCCGGATACATCAACGGATGAAACACCCTCGACGCCTTCAAGCTTAGGAACGATTTGCTTATCAACCGTTTGTGTGAGCTTCTCTAATGACTGGTGATCGGACTGAGACACACTAAAAGTTAAAATTGGGAAAGCATCTAAGGAAAGCCGATTAATAGTCGGTGTCTCCACATTATCAGGGTAATCGATTTTGCTTACCGCATCCTTAAGCTTGTCCTCCGCCTGATCGAGATCTGTACTGAATTCATATTCTACCTGGATGGATGATGTATTCTTATAAGAGTTGGAAGTGACGGTTTTCACTCCCGGCTGATTCTGAATCGCTTGTTCTATTGGTTTAGTTACTTTATCCGCGACTTCTTCTGGCGTTGCTCCAGGATCTACCGCCGATATCGTCATCACCGGAGGCGTAATGCTGGGAAGAGTCTCCATTTTCATATTTACACTTGAATACAAACCTGCTACTATGACAATAATGGTCATGAGCCATAGGGCAAATTTATTGTTGAGCGAGAATTGAATAATACGTCTCATCAACTTCCACCTTTCTAATAGATAAACAAACGGAGCACTGACCAACTGGTCATAATGCTAGTCTAGATGACTGGATAGTCAGTGTCAAGGCGTTTTCACACTGTCACCTTTTAGTTATTGGACAATCTAATTTTAATTATACTGGACTTTAACTTTTATAGTTTAACAAATTAATGACGTTTTACTGTATAATAATAACTGACTGGTCATACTAAGCACATAAAGGAAAGTGAATAAGATGAAGGAAAAAAAGAAGCTCATCATTGAGTCTGCTATAAAACTCTTTGCCGAAAATGGCTTTCATAATACTAGCGTCCAAGAAATCGCTAACCATGCACAGATGTCTAAAGGGACCGTCTATTTATATTTTGACTCAAAGGAAGATCTCCTCTTAAAAATCTTCTACTACTATTACGATTCAATAAAGAATAAAATCAATTCAATAAACAAACTACAACTGACGCCAAAGGAAAAATTCACTAAACAAATCATGATCCAATTTGAGGAGATTCATGATAATCATAGCTTTTTCACGATGTTCATGCGCGAGCAAGCCCTTACCTTCCACGATGAGCTACATACATTGATCAAAAAAATGCGCACAGATACACTCCGATGGATAGAAAATAGCATTCTTGATATTTATGGATCAGAAGTCCAGCCTTACATTTATGATTTATTTTTTATTATTGAAGGGTTAGCCCAAAGCTATTTTAAACTGATATTTGATCAAGTGCCTCTTAACTTTGAACAGCTCGCTCACTTTATTATTCGCCGTTTTGATGACGTGGTTCAGGGGTTACTCTCATCGGGAGAACAACCCTTTTTACATGCTGATATGGCACTATCAGGCTTGGAGTGTTCTCATCACCATTCTGAAACCCCTATAACCTTTGAGCAGGTTACGAACGCTGTTAATGAATTGAAGGAAAAATTAGCAGAGAAAAATGATAATGAGGACATGCTCAGCTCTCTTGCCGTTCTCGAAAGTGAAATGAATGAGGAAACACCTAGACCGATCGTCATTCAAAGCATGCTCGCCAATATCAAAGGCGACCCAGCACTGCAGAACAGTAAAAAAATCATTGCAGATTATTTTCGTGTCAAAAGCAAATGAGAAAAGTAAGCGTGTCAATTGTATCAGAGCATCTCCTCTCTCTGCCGCTGAATCTTTTTTATGGAGACGTTAGTCATGAGCTTACATAAATCTTTTAAGCTATCCCTTTATATACTTGGATTTTTTCTTTTAACTGCCCTATTTTTTATCGTTGCTCATTATTATAATCACCCTGTCTTTCACCATTTCAATCGTCAGATCCAATCTGGGCTTTATAATGCCTATGGAAGGATTGGGTTTGATTTTTTTGGCTTTTTTACGTACGTAGGCTCGATTTATCTCGCACTCCCCTTGACGCTAATACTTGTCTTCTACACCCTTATGATCAAGCGCTACATGCTGTCGCTTCTATTGTTATACAATTTTTTTAGTGTCCGTTTTTTTAATGCATACTTAAAACAAATGTACCAGGAACCGCGTCCGACGCTCGCCCATCTCCTCCCTGCAAGCTCCTATAGCTTTCCGAGTGGTCATGCCATGAATGCGATCGCCTTTTTTGGTTTTCTTGCCTTTTTGCTCGTTACAGCATGGCAAACCCAACACAGACGTTGCACTTGGATATGGCTCATCGCCAGCTGCATCATAGTATGTATCGGCCTCAGCCGTATCTATCTTGGTGTTCACTTTCCTACGGATATTCTAGGTGGTTATTTGGCTGGTGGGGCTTGCTTAATGATCACTCTTGTTCTCTATACTCTCTTTGTAAAGCGACCGAGCGATTCATAAAACAAAAGAAGCCGAACAATTTCTCGGCTTCTCACGGCTTGTTATTCAGTTAGCTTTTTAAGGGATGGCAACCCATGTTCTTCCTTTTACTTTAACTGTGACCGCCCCCTGGGGTAAATCATCCAGCGTCAACGCTGTGATTTCCCTTGTCATTTACTATTTACTTTATTTACAGCAAACGCAGTGAAAGTTTCCATGAAGGCCTTAACCTCTTTCCTTATTCCTCATATATCATTTTTCTCGTCATGCCGCCATCAACAACGAGATTAATCCCCGTAACAAAATCATTGTCTTCCTGTGTAAGATAGAGACAAGCCTTGGCAATGTCCTCTGGCTTGCCAACTCTTTTTGAAAAATGCTGGACATGATCCTCCGCCCGAAGCGTAGAATAATCGCCTGTCTCAATCCATCCCGGAGAAATCGCATTGACAGTGATATGCTCCTCACTGAGTGACGCTGCCAACGCATGAGTGAGCGCAACAATGCCTCCTTTGGTGGCAGCATAGGGCTCGGAATGGGGCTCAGACATCAACGCACGTGTGGAAGCAATATTGACAATGGCTCCTCCCTGTGGATTCTCACGCATCACTTTGGCTGCCTCTCTTGAGCAAAGGAATACACTTCGCAGGTTGGTATGAATGACATCCTCCCACTCGTCTACAGTAAGCTGTGCCATTGGCTTAAATGCCCCTTTTCCAGCATTATTAACTAAAATATCAATTGTACCAAAGGCTTTAGTTGTCTCTTCCATCAAGTGCTGAATAGCCGCTTCACTGCGGACATCTGTTTGGATAAATTGTGCGGTTATTTGCCTGTCACGCAAGTGCTTTACCGTCTCATGACCCAGTCTATCATCTATATCAGCAATGATAATCTTTGCTCCTTTTTCACCATAAGCAAGTGCCACGCCTCGGCCAATGCCCTTTGCCGCACCGGTTACAATAACGACCTTATCAGAGAAGCTCACGTTCGTCTCACTCCTTATTGTCCCATTATCTCTCTTCACGACGCCGCGGTAAACGGAACCAGAGCTGATCAAGCCACTCTAAATCCTCTTCAGTTAATGGTTTGGAATCCGCAGCAGCAAGACTTGCATCTAATTGTTCCGGACGACTGGCCCCCATGATCGCAGACGTAATCCCTGGCTGTTGTGTTACCCAACGTACTGCGGTGGTCACCATATCATAACCATGCTCTTGGCACCACTTTTGATAGCTTTCCACGACATTAAACGTCGCTTCATGCCAATAACGACTCTGATAGAGATCCCCCGCTTTACTTACACCACCAAGACCAAAACGCGTGCCTTCTTCCACCTGATTCCCCCATTTGTAACGTCCTGTAAGCATCCCTCCTGCCAATGGATTATAGCTGATAATGCCCACGCCTTCGCTAACAGCCATTGGAACAAGCTCTTCCTCTATCATCCGGAATAATAGATTATAACGTGGCTGCACGCTTTCAATGCGAACAAAATTTTTCTGTTCAGAAATACCAAGAGCCTTTGCCACCTGCCAGCTGCGCCAATTGGATACCCCGATATAACGCACTTTTCCTTGAGTTACCAAATCGTCAAAAGCCCTCAATGTTTCATCTATCGGTGTACTTGGATCAAATTGATGGGCTTGATAGAGATCGAGATAGTCCGTCTTTAAACGACGCAAGCTTTGATCGACTGCATCAATAATATGCTTGCGGCTCAGGCCACGCTCATTGACGCCAGGTCCCATTGCCCCAAAGCATTTTGAAGCAAGAACGATCTTTTCCCTTTTTCCTTGCAGCCAATCGCCAATAATGGCTTCTGTTGCCCCCAGTTGCTCATAAGAACCACCAAGCGGATACATGTCTGCCGTATCAAAGAAGTTCACCCCTGCATCAAACGCTTTATCCATAATCGCAAATGCGGTTTCTTTATCAGCCTGATTCCCAAAGGTCATTGTTCCCAAGCACAAATTTGTAACTTTTAATCCTGAACGTCCAAGTGATCGTGTTTCCATAGTAACCTCCTTAGATGTGACTCACCGAGAAGAACGGTTTGTCTTATTAGCTTTTACTATAATGGATTGGGAGCAGGAATGCCTGTAAAATGCTTATTTCTCTCCTCACTTTAACGCTGGATGTGACACACCACGGTTATGGGTGCTGATCCCAAGGCGCCAATTGGCCGACGATGCTTTTTCCGCGATCGGTTTGAATGGCTTCAATCACACCGCCAGCAATTTCATCATGTGTAAGCCACCGAGAGGCGCCTGATTCCTCTACAATAAAGCCAAGTAAAATTTCTCGATATAGACAGTGATTAGGGATAGCTACAAGGGGCTTCGAAAGATACGCGGCACTTCCCCTAACTCTGAAAAGGCGCCAGACGTTAGTCTCTGAACCATTCACACCCTTTATTAAAGTATCGAAAGCTTCAGGCGCATCAGAATGAATCCAACTGACGACTAAGTGAATCGCCCCCCGCTGCACTTGTATAGTCTCTAGCATTGTATTGAAGAGATCCGTTTGGCGATAATCAATCGCAACCGGATGGATATCCCCTTCTCCATCAGCTGCCTCCACAACCGCCTGTAAACGCTCCTGATTTCTTCCCATTACAGACACAGCATAGCCTTGCTGAGCAAGCCAGATACTCACCTTCTTCAACATTCCTGTTCCTCCAACAACCAATACATGCTTCTTCATTCTTATTCCCCCATGAACTGATAGTATATGACCATAATTTTATCATGCTTAATAGGCTGCTAGCTTTTAAATGTCCCCTGCCACACTGATTGAGAAAATATGACCTCTTTGACAAAACATGATAATCTGAATATATGAACAGAAAATTGTCAATATTTCTTTTAAAAGGAATATTTTCTAGGGAGTGTGACCATGACTGTGATACGCTTGCTATGTCTAGTCCTATGCTTTATCACACTAGCTTCTTGTACCCCTTCTCACCCGTCTACTGAAAAAGCCAAAGTCTCCCTATCTCAACGTGCTTATAGTCGACAAGCTGTTGATTATTTTGAAGCTATCGCTTTAGGGGCAGAATATGGAGGTGCACCCGTGATTCGTAAGTGGCAGCACGCCACCATTAGTATCCGTCCTTTTGGTACACCAACCACTGAGGATCTTCACACCATAAAACAAGTGGCTCAGGATC
Source organism: Pullulanibacillus camelliae (assembly GCF_014642655.1). Taxonomy (GTDB): domain Bacteria; phylum Bacillota; class Bacilli; order Bacillales; family Sporolactobacillaceae; genus Pullulanibacillus; species Pullulanibacillus camelliae. The sequence goes on along the minus strand of NZ_BMIR01000005.1, from coordinate 111,545 downwards.
TCAATCCCCTTCTCACAACAGTCAAAGTGAAAGTCATTTCTCAGGGTAAAGCCAATATTAATGTTTATTTCGTTCCCGAATATGACTTTCCTCACTACATTCCAAGCTATCATGCCGGAAACCTCGGTTATTTCAATTATCGGTCTAATGATAAGAACGTGATCACCCATGCCGATGTGGTAGTTGACAGTCAAACCATAACTCAAAGAATCCGGAATCACTTAATTCGAGAAGAGATCACTCAAAGCTTTGGCTTAGCTAAGGATTCGATGCGCTATAGTGATAGCATTTTCTATCAGCCGGCTTCCTATGTCCAGGCTTATTCATCTTTGGATAAAACAATCATTCAACTGCTTTATAGCCCCCTCATTCACCCCGGTATGACAAAGAGCGATATTGAAAAAACATTGAAGCCATTCATCCCTAACGAATAGTCCGTCTCTTTAAGGAAAAACTAGACATCAGGAGGTGTAAAACATTGACAGAGACCAGCAACAAGAAGAGAGCTCCACAAGATATTAAAGATATAGCGGAAAAGCAAATGAACGAAGGCGGGATTTGGTCAAGCAGCAACAGCAGCGAAGCTATTGCTGAAAAACCAACTGAAACAAAGACAGAGGACTAGAATCGAAAATATAAGACAGTGGAAGAAATCTAATCAATAAAGAGCAAATCCGCGGTGTAAGCTTCCGAATTTAGGGGGATGCATAACTAATGGTTGCGGCATGTTGACAAATCCAGGGGGGAGCGCAACAAAAGGCAGACCCTTTTTAACAAAAGCCTGCCACAAAATAACGAATAACCCCCGAAGTTTCCAAAAAGAGAACAAATCCGCAAGGTCAGTTTCCAAATCCATGGGTAAGCGTAACAAAAGGCTGCGGCATGTTGACAAATCCAGGGGGGAGCGTAAAAAAAGGCTTCCTCAAATAACAAAAGCCTGCTACACATACAGGGGACTACTTCTTTTTACTTAAAAAGGCCCCATAGTTTTTTCTGGTTTTTATTAAGGTATTTAATTGTTTTCACTCCAAGACAAGTGTTGGACATTCCTTTATGATCTTGTAAGCAAAAGAGAGGCGCAGCATTAAGTTTATTATGATGCCGCCTCTTTGCTCCTTTGATTGTTGCGAATGAACATATAGATTAGCGCAGCGAGTATGCAAGCATAACCGATGAGGCTATATCCGTCTGGCCATTGCTTGAAAATAACAATGCTTAGAATCGTCGAATAAAGAACAGTTGAATAGAAAAAAACTGAAATTTCACTTGCTGGAGCAAATTTATAAGCCAAGGTAATGCCAAATTGCCCAATGGTCGCAAAAACCCCCGCAAGTAAGAGATAGACGAGCTGTTTAAGTGACATCGGCTCATAATAATAAATCGTAAACGGCAGCAAAACAACCGTTGCAAAAAATGAAAAATAAAAAACAACGGTATAATATTTTTCTTTGTTTCCTAAGACACGCAAAAAAGTATAAGCTCCCGCTGCAAAAACAGAACCTAGAAACCCAAAGGCATAAGGAATAGTCGCTGCCGAAAACTCTGGTTTGATAATAAAGAGCGCTCCGACCAAAGCAACGATGACACACAGCCATTGATAAGGTTTAACCTTCTCCTTCAAAAAGAGCGCCGAAAAGATAATGAGTAGGAATGGACTGAGTTTATTCAGCATTTCTGAGTCTGATAAAATCAAATGATCAATCGCATAAAAATTGAGCAGGATGCCCAATGTTCCAAAGGTCGACCGTAATATTAAAATCACCTGATTTTCTTTTCGTCCAAAAACACGTTCCTTGTGATAAAGAACAAAACCAAAGGCGACAACCGCCGACACAAGATTTCTAAATAAGGTTTTTTGTACGGTTGGCAAATCCCCTGATAGCTTCACAAAAACAGCCATCATCGCAAAGCCAAAGGCTGAAGCTAACAGTAATAAAATGCCTTTATTTTTATTGCTCATCATAGCCTCCAACAAATCAAAAGATAACGTGCGACAAGCGCGTGGTCTACTACTTGGACTTTTAAACTTTTTGCGATAGTGGAACAAAAAAACGAACCTACCATCGGCAAGTCCGTTTCTATCGTAATATAGTTTTTGATTATGCGCAAATCACATTGCCTTAGTAATCTTAGGCTTGCTTTTTCGAGAGGTCAGAAAGCTCTTCCCCGAAACGTTCTCTTTCAATATCCCTCAGCGATTTTCCCTGAGTATCTGGAGCCAAGATTACTCCGATAATAAAGTGAATGACCAAGAAGATGATCATGACAATTCCAGCGACTTGAAAGCCAAGCGTATCCATAATTGTTGGCAGTAAAAATGACCAAATCGCGATCCCCGTGCGCACCACAAAGTACATAAAGCCTTGAGCTCCAGCACGATACTTGGTCGGGAATAATTCACTCGCCCACAGGCCATAAAAGGCTTGAGCACCAAATCCAGCGGCACTTCCCCATAAAATAACAAAGGCAAAGAGAGTAAACCAGTTCATTGCAGCAAAGGTTAGCAACAGCCATGCCACAATGCCCATCACTGCTCCTAGCCCAAAGAGAAAACGCCGACTATACTTATCACCAAGCTTCATAAAAACAAAGAATGTAGTGGCCACAGTAAGTCCCCATAGAAGCACTTGAAGCAGGTTAGCTTGGACGTTTGACAGCCCGCCGACATGCTCATAAATATACGGCATAAAATACCCCATGGCACCAGCGGTCAGATTCCAAAAAAGATAGATCCCGACTAACAAAAACAGGGCTTGACGATTCATCTTTAAGCTAAATAGTTCTTTAAAGGAACGCTTCGATACGACCTGTGCTCCTTTATTATTTTCAGCTTTTTCTTGTTCTTCCTTCCAAAGTGTCGATTCCGATAACCCTTGGCGAATATACCATGTTATAAATGCGATAATCAGTAAATGAATAAAAATAATGCGGCTACCTAAAAGTCCGAGTGGCGCAAGTAATACAGCTAATAAAAAGGTAAGGGCAGGGCCGGTTGACCAAGCTAATTGTGCTGTCCCAACATGTGCCGCCCGTTTTTCATGAGGCGCTTCTTCAGCAATATAAGTCCATGAGGCCGGAACGCCTGCACCAACAGCGATACCTGTAATAATAGTACCAATGAGAAGCATCGGCAGGTTAAATGAAAAAGCAATTAGTAAAACCCCGAGCATATAGAGCAGCAAATCATAGGCATAAATAAATTTACGACCGTATTTATCGCATAAATAACCTCCCAATAACGCACCAACTGCCGCTCCAAATGCGTTGGCACTTAACGCGCTCAACAAGCCAATTGCTACACTATTGAGATGGAGGTAGGCCTGCCACAATGATAAACTACTTGCAGCTGCGATAATGGATCCCGCTTCAATGTAATTGGCCATCGCTACTGATATCGTTGCCTTCCAACCTGTCGTTGATCGACTACCAATTTTAACCATCGGTATTCCCCCTTGCGATTGTTGCCTATACGTAGACAACGGATCTTAATGTTGATCAAATACTCACTTGAAGTGAAGCGTATTCAAAAATGGACCTAAGTGACAAATGACAAGTTCTAATCATTTGGATTTTCTTTTGAATATAAAATATTCCAAAGCTGTTATTAAAATGATAGCGCTTTTATCCTTATAAGTCAACATAAAACAAACATATTACAGATTGTTTAATTTTGTTTATTTATTTTTATTTGGTTTAAAAATATCACTGCTTAAAAACCATACTTAAATAGGCCTTTTTGTCTATATATATTGCGGCTAACTCAAAAACACCAGAGTTTTTAACCTTTCGATACATCACCGCTAATTCTGATTTTACGAATGTCTAGTTTTGGTTATATTTTTTTTGTTAACATAATCAGAAAAATTAAGTTATCACTATGCCTTTAACAGCGAAAATCAAAGTTACACTTATACTATCTTCCTTTGAAAGCGCCAGCGAAATTATAAATTGTGCTAGTATAAAAAAATTCTCCTTATGCCATGCATAAGGAGCAGCCCAATCGTGTTAAAATTTTAGTTTTCTATATATTCAATGCATTTTCTTTCATCCAAGCACTCATGAAGAGTGCGACGCCGACGATCAAGGTAATCGGGAGATTGAGGGTATCATTTCAATCCACGCACTCATGAAGAGTGCGACTTCGGTACGTATTTAGTTACCGTAACTTGCTTCGATTTCAATCCACGCACTCATGAAGAGTGCGACAGTGATCGCGACGCAACGATGACGGCAATCATCATTTCAATCCACGCACTCATGAAGAGTGCGACGTCGTTGCAGTCTTGGGGGATGATGATAGTACAGGAGATTTCAATCCACGCACTCATGAAGAGTGCGACGCTTCATAAAAGTTCTGAGGTGTTGGGTTATCAACATTTCAATCCACGCACTCATGAAGAGTGCGACATATTCTACAGCTTTGCATGATTCGTTCGTACTACATTTCAATCCACGCACTCATGAAGAGTGCGACACGTAAAAGCTCGGCGTGCGGTCGCTGCGAAAAGGCATTTCAATCCACGCACTCATGAAGAGTGCGACGTTTTTAAAGTATAGTTACACTACAGTATAGATATTTCAATCCACGCACTCATGAAGAGTGCGACAGCCACGGTTGACGGCGTTAAACGACGTAGTCCCTACATTTCAATCCACGCACTCATGAAGAGTGCGACTTAACTTTCTTTGATTCTTCTGTTTTACTACTCTATTTCAATCCACGCACTCATGAAGAGTGCGACTGCGAAATCTAGTAAAAATCTCCTAATAAAATTACATTTTTACTAAAAAACCGCTTTTATTTTACAATAAAAACCCATTAAAGGAAATGAAAATAATAAAATTAGACGTATATGTGGTGCGAATCTCCCTAGTATTTTATGTTCGCTTCACATTCGCACCTAAGTTTTTGCCTTTTATAATCCTAGTATAACATGCTTGCTTGTCCGTATTTAAGAAAAAGTGGCAAAAAGGATTATACCTTTTAATTAAGGATTTTTATTTATCGTTTTGTTATTTCCCCCATAGATTGATTATGCCCTCCTCTCATTTGGAAACCTGTCCTTGAATTTGTTAGATTGCACGTGACTTTTGTTATAATAATCATGCTATTTGTTACACCCGCATCCTGATTCGGAAACTTATACCTCGGATTTGTTCTTTATTTGTTCTCTTCAGCCTTGATTTGTTCCGTTGGGCTGGAGATTTGTTAAAAGGCGCCTGCCTTTTGTTCCTTTGGAGCCGCTTTTGTTAACTTGTCCCTGTCATTTGTTACGCTCACCCTCTGATTCGGAATTTTGCCCCCTGAGTTGTTCTCCATTTTGTTCACATCAGCATTATGAAGCCTTAAAAATGGCACCGGCTCATTAATGACAATAGAAAAAGCCTAGTTTTCACTAGACTTGGAGTTATTCTAAATAAAAAACTTCATCTAAATCCTCGCTGACTGGACTTGCATCAGGATTAGTCGTCATTAGTGGCTCCATATATGCCCACCATCTTCGACAAACCTCAGTATTGGCCATCTCTGCCCATCTTTCTTCACTTTCAATTTCTAAGTAAGCAAATAGCTGTCCAGTTGGACGATGGAGGAAAATGGAGTAATGATGAACACCATGTTTTTTTAATTCGGCAGCCATATCCGGCCAAAGTTCATCATGGCGGCGTTGGTATTCGTCGAAGGCAGCTTTGTTGACGTACATGATCGACGCTTTTCTCAGCATAGATTCCCCTCTTTTCATTGAATCAGTTTAATAAAAGGCATTACTTTAAAACAGGAACAACCTCGTATTCAATAGCATGCTCGAGCAAAGTCGCACGATAGGTCTCATCTAAGTGATCTGTCATTACACAATCTACATCAGCCAAGGGCGCAATTTGAACAAAGGTCTGACTATCAAACTTTGTGGAATCGACCATCAATATCGTCTCGTCCGCAATGGCCATCATCTGTCTTTTCAATAAAGCCTGCCATTCGTTAGAGTCTGTTAATCCGCCTTTCAAGTCCACGCCTTTGCAGGATAAAAAGGCTTTGTGCACATGGTACATCGTCAATGAGCGTTCTGCCAGCGGGCCTACATAAGAGAGTGATTTTGGTGATAGCATGCCTCCTGTTGAAATGACCTTAATGTGTTCTTTTTTGCTAAGTTCCAGACATACTTTGATAGAATTAGTGATCACCGTAAGTGGCTGGTCTGGCAATTCCTTCGCCATGTACCATGCCGTAGTACTCGCATCCAAAACAATATATTCACCTGGCTGTATGCGTTTGACCGCTTCAACAGCAATCGCTCGCTTCTCAGCCGCGTTCGTAATCTCTCTTTCCGTATAAGAAATCTCTGACTGTTCATCAGCAATGCTGATCGCCCCGCCGTGACTTCTTAATAACAGCTTCTCTTTTTCGAGCTTTTCCAGATCTCTGCGAATCGTCTCCTCAGTTACAGAGAATATTTTGCTTAGCTCTGTGACGCGAATACTTAAGCGTTCATTTACAAGTTCAACAATTTTTTTCTGTCTCTCAGCAACAAGCACCTTTATCCATCCCATCTCTTTATTTTTGTTCTATGTTGTTTTTTTTGTTTTTGTCTGTTCTCATACCACTATACCATAATATGAGGAGAGGGATGTCTCGTCTTTTCTCTAAATACGTTTAAGAGCGAAGGGAGAGAACAGCCTTTTCATAGGTTTTGATGTCGTCCAACCACGCCTCTCTTGTTGGAACACCCATGGTCTCACAATAATAATCCCATACCGCTCCAAAGGGATAGGTTTTAAACTCCTCCATCAATGCCAGCCGTTCTGTAAAATTCCCCTCTTCCTGCAGCGCTTTAAGCTGTTTTGCAGGTGTGAGTAGAGCATAGAGCAGAGCCTTGAGCATGTTCCGTGTCCCAATCACCCAGGCAGCAACCCGGTTGATACTTGCATCAAAAAAGTCTAGACCAATCATCACTTTATCTAACGCATCATTTCGGACAATCTCATGAGCAATTTCACGAAGCTCATCATCTAAAATGACCACATGATCGCTATCCCAGCGCACGGGTCTAGAAACATGTAAAGCTAATTTATCACTGTACAACAGCATTGATGAAATCTTATTTGAGACTGCTTCTGTGGGATGAAAATGCCCCGTGTCTAACAAACATAACTTATTGTTTTTCAAGGCATAACCAAGGTAAAATTCATGAGAGCCAACGACATAGGCCTCAGAGCCAATGCCAAATAGCTTGCTTTCAATTGCATCCAAATTGTAGGCTTCATCAATAGCGACAGCAAAAATTTTATCTAAGGACTCTTTTAAGCGTTGTCTTGGTGTTAAACGATCACTCGGAATATCCTTATAGCCATCTGGAATCCAAATATTTGTGAGAGCAGGAGTTCCAAGCTCCTTACCAAAGTATTCAGCAATCCGCCGGCTAGCAATACAATGCCGGATCCAAAACTCCCTTATTTCCCGATCAGGATGTGCGAGTGTCAGCCCGTCATCAGCCTTTGGATGGGCGAATAAAGTGGGGTTAAAGTCTAGGCCTAGACCATTTTCTTTCGCCCAGCTTACCCATTGCTCAAAATGCTTAGGTTCAAGCTGATCCCTTTCTACAGCCTCCCCAGCCGTTTCCGCATAAATGCTGTGAAGGTTGACACGGTGCTTGCCTGGAATTAAGGACAACGCTTTTTCCAGATCACTTCGTAATTCTTCAGGTGTCGATGCTTTACCAGGATAATTCCCAGTAACGTCAATCCCTCCAGATAATTCATTACGATTCACTTCAAAGCCACCAATATCATCCCCTTGCCAGCAATGAATAGAAATGGGAATCATCTTAAGCTTCTCCAGCACCTCATCAACCGAAATTCCCCATTTTTCATAAGCAGCCTTAGCGTACGCATAATTTTCTCTAATCGTCATGTCCATCATCCTCCTCATTATTGAACAAAATGTTCGGCTGGTAGATAGGTTTTCACGTCAAAAGACTGTCTGATTAACATACGCGCCTCTTGTAAATCAGTAATCTCACCAAGCGCCATGAGCTGTGCACTCAAATTGCCTATCGCTGTTGCTTCAACTGGACCCGCATTGACCCGTTTTTGAGTGGCATTCGCCAGCAGTTGATTAAGATATTCGTTTTGACAGCCGCCGCCAATTACATTGATCGTCTGAAAGGGTCTTTCAAAAATATCTTCAATTTCCTGAACCGCCTTTTTATAACTCAGCGCTAAGCTTTCATAAATGCATTTTGCCAGTTCGCCAGGTGTCTGTGGAACCGGTTGCCCCGCCTCACGACAAGCTGCCTGAACCTCGTCTATCATATGATCAGGGTTAAGAAAACGATCAGCATTAACATCAATCAGCGAATGAAAATGCGTTGCTTCCTTGGCAAGCTCCACAAGCTCACTAAATGAGTAAGCATGATCATAAAGCCGCTTGACTTCCTGGATCATCCAAAGCCCCATGATATTTTTTAAGAATCGGAAGCGGTAGTCGAGTCCCCCTTCATTTGTAAAGTTATAGTCAAGGGCTTTTGTCACACAGATTGGAAAGTGGTTCTCCACACCAATAAGTGACCATGTTCCAGAGCTAATATAAATTGAATCGGCTTGCTCCGGCATAGAAAGCACCGCCGAGCCAGTGTCATGCGTCGCTGGGAGTATCACCTGCATCTCCCAGCCAAAGCAATCGGTCAGTTCCTTTTTTACTGGGCCTAAAACGGTTTTTGGCCTATGGATCTCCTGAAACATCTCCTCATTAAGCCCTAAGGCTTTAAGCAATCCATGATCCCAACGCTTCGTGAAGGCATTTACCAATTGAGTCGATGTTGCATTTGTATACTCATTCGCTTTTCGCCCTGTTAGTAGAAAGTTAAAATAGTCGGGAATCATTAGAAAGGTCTTCGCCTTCTCAAGGACCTTCGGATGCTGTTTTTTTAGGGCATAGAGCTGATAGAGCGTATTAAATTTTTGAAATTGAATCCCAGTCTCCAAATACAGTCTCTCTTTCATGATGATTTGAAAGACTTCCTCCATCATCCCATCGGTTCTTGCATCGCGATACGCAACAGCATCCGTGAGGCGCTCGTCCGCTTCATCAAGAAGGACAAAATCGACTGCCCATGTATCAATACCGATACTTGCCGGTTGGATACCGATAGCTTTACATTTTTGAATCCCCTTACAAATTTCAGCAAAGAGGCGCTCAACCTCCCAGCACACATGACTGTCCTTTTTTACCAACCTATTCTCAAAGCGATAAACCTCCTGAAGCACAAGTCTCCCTGCCTCGATATGCCCGAGTATACATCTCCCACTCGACGCGCCAATATCTATGGCTAAACTATACGTTGTCATACACACCAGCCCTCTTTGTAAACGCTTGCTTTACATCTATTTTACGCTCCAAAAAAGCGAAAATACATGACCTGAGTTATCTTTTTATTGTCCTTATTTGCCAGTTATAGATGAGTACTTCTTGATAACTCCCCTCTTCTTTTAACCAAAACCAATGAAAAAGTTCCCTGTTCTTATTTTTATCATACACAAGAAAGGTTCGGAAGCTGATTGCAATGGAGGGTCCTCGCTTTCCACAGGGGAGTGGTAAGACTTCTCGAGCTGCGCCCTGTGGGGCTGACCGATCTCCCATATCATGAGTCAGCGGCGCCCGAAGAACACACGATTTTAAAGTGTTCCGAGTTTCTCGTGACTTCACACTTTTAGTAGTTTTCCACTGGCCTCCTTTTAACCTGCTGGGAAGAGCACCATTGAAAAAACAGCAACGGATTATGTCATCCGTTGCTGACGATATTGATTGGGTGTCACGCCATATTTCTTTTTAAAGATTCGATAAAAATAACTCATATTATCATAGCCCACTTGCTCAACAATCATAGCAATTGGTGTCTGCGTCGTCTCTAATAATTCCCTGGCTTTGCTAAGTCTCTTTTTCTGCAAGAGTGCTTTAAATGTAGCCCCGGTTTCTTTTTTGATAACTTTACTCAGTCCATAGTGGGTTTGATTCAATTGCTCTGCCAGAGCCTGTAAAGAACCGTCTTTAAAATGACTCTCAATATAATTCAATACTTCAATTAAAAGCTGATGCTGATGAGTGTATGCTTCATCATGCTCAATTTTCTCTAGATGCTTAGTCAATTCAAGCATCAATAATCCCATATACAATTTAATTGTTGGTTCCGACAAGGCGGTGGGCCGCATCATTTCCCATATAATTTTTTGAATAAGCGCCTGAATCTCCTTGACATGTGCCACTTTGAAAAAGAGAAATTGGCCATTCTGCGAGGTGTTATACAAACTATTGATTAAAAAATCAGTGACCATATTTTCAGAGGTTAGAAACGAAAAGATGAATTCAAAGAATTCCGGCTGGATAATAAAGTTAATGATGATGTCTTCTGTTTGACTAGCCGCAATCTCATGTTCAATATGTTGATTGAGAAACAATAACTCACCTTTCCTAAGGGTCAAAGCCTTGTTGCCAACCTTTTGTCGCAGCTGGCCATTAAAAACATAATTCAATTCAATGTAATTATGACGATGCTTCGGAAAATCAACGAACCGTGTATGCTTGCGGATCATGATCATTTTATCAGGATTAAGGAACTTCTCACTTTCAATTACAAAATGTTGCTGACTTGTGTATAGCTCTTTTCTTACCGCTTTATCGGTTTGCACAATCGCTTGTTCCTCATCGGTTAATACCAAGAGCTCTTTTAATAGCACTTCTCTCATACCTGTCATCCTTTACCCTATGAGCTTTTACTTTATTATATAAATTGGCGCATTTCTTAGCCAATTTACTATTAGAAAACTTGGCTTGCACCACTTCGCTGGTACTCCTGATGTGATTTTTGCAAATCACACACTTAGGGTGCCGGCAAGCCCCAGGTGGCGATAGTCAAAGCCCGACTTATACTCTCTTCCCTTATGCGCGTCAGCAAAGTTATACATTCTGATAGTATTAAAAAATGCAGCCAACGAAAGTATGAATCATTGACTGCACCTCTAGTTTTATTAAATTATTTTCAATTATCTCGTGAAGGCTGCCGGGACACCGCCATCGACAGTCAGCATACAGCCTGTTGTTTTTTCTGCTTTCGAAGAGGCAAAAAAAGCAATCGCATCAGCGATATCTTGCGGATAAATATTTACAAGTAATGTCGTGCGCTTGCGGTAGTGCTCCTCAAGCTGATCAGGGGCAATACCGTATGCGGCTGCTCTCTCATTGCGCCACGACGAATTCCAAATCGCTGAGCCTTGTAAAACCGCATCTGGAAGAACGGAATTGACGCGAATACCATACTGTCCCCCTTCTGCAGCAATGCATCTTGCGAGATGGGTTTCAAGCGCCTTAACTGAGCTGTAGGCTGCCGCATTTTTTCCTGCATAAACCGAATTCTTTGAGCCGATAAAGACCATGCTGCCACCAAGTGCTTGCTCTTTCATTTGTTTAAAAGCTTCACGTGCAACCAAGAAATATCCCGTGCCTAAAACGTTGATATTTAGATTCCACTCTTTTAAAGTCGTCTCTTCAATCGGGCTGGATGTCGCCAAACCTGCGTTGTTGACGATGATATCCACACCCCCAAAAGTGAGCGCTGTTTTCGTAAAGGCCGCCTGCACCTCTTCCTCCTTCGTGACATCCATTTTAACAGCAATCGCACGCCCCTCACCATATTCACTATTCATCTCTGAAGCTAACTTTTCCGCACCATCAACATTAAGGTCGGCAATCACCACATGAGCGCCTTCAGAAACGAAGCGACGACAGCTCGCACTGCCAATCCCACCAGCTCCTCCTGTGATAAAGGCAACATGGCGAGAAAATTCGGCTTCAGCGGGGGCAAGGGAGAGCTTGTAGAGCTCCAATGGCCAATATTCAACGTTATACGATTCATTTTCACTTAGGGAGACAAAGCGGCCAAGCGTTGTTGCCCCTTTCATCACAGCAATCGCTCGATGATAAAGTGCTCCGCTGATCCGTGCATTTTTCACATCCTTACCCGTATTCACCATGCCGATGCCTGGAATGAGCACCACTCTCGGTGCAGGTTCAAACATGACGTCTCCTTCATGCTTATTCCGAGCAAAATATTCCTGATAACTTACCTTGAAGTCTGATATACCCGCTCTTAATTTATGAATCAAGCTTTCTATCTCTTCTTTTTGAGGATCCCAATCTATATAAAGAGGGATGCGCTTCGTATGGACAAGATGGTCAGGACAGGCCGCGCCAATCTGTGATAATGTGGGAGCTTCATGACTGTTCACAAATTGTAAGACATCCTCACTGCGATCATAGGTTAAGAGCATCTTTTTATTATCGCTTACTTCCCCGCGAATGACTGGAAGCACTTTAGCCAGAATGGCTTCCGCTTCAGCCTCTGAAAGCGCCGTATATTTTGCTCCACCAAAAGCGGTGGTGTCATCTAATTTACTATTAATATACTCTTCGGCTTCGTTGATCATCGCGATGGTTTTGTCATAGCTTTCCTTAGCCGTCTCTCCCCAAGTCACTAGTCCATGCTTCTCCATTAGAACAAGCTCTGCGTTTGGATTGCTTTTCACACCTTCAGCAATCATTTTAGAAAGGGTGAATCCAGGTCGAACGTAAGGCACCCAAACAAAACGATCGCCATAAATTTCTTTTGCGATTTCCTTGCCATTATCTGCGCAGCAAAGGCTAATGATCGCATCCGGATGCGTGTGATCAACATGGCGGAAGGGCAAAAAAGCATGTAATAGCGTTTCAATAGACGCCCTTGGATGTTTGCTATCAATCATGCAATGGGATAAGTATTCAACCATCTCTTCATCAGACATTGCTTCCCGCTCCATCAAGGGGCGAATATCGTCAAGATTTAAACCTGTAAAATTAGCACGCGTCATCGTTGCTAAATCAGAGCCGCTCCCTTTCACCCACATCACTTCAATAGTGCGTCCCCGGAAATCCTTTTCCATTGTCTTCATTGAGGTATTTCCACCGCCCCAGTTACACACTGAGCGATCACTGCCAATCAAATTCGAACGATACACCAGCTCATCAACCCCTGGGGTTAATTGTTTAGCCACTGTATCCTCCCATAACTGTTTAACCATGTTTAAGCGCCTCCAATAATAAAATCTAGTCAAAATCATATATTCTGTTTATGTCTGTTTTAATTATACAATACTTTTGTTTATTTTTGAATATGTATTTTTGATTTATTTTACATAACTTTTTTAAAATGTTTAACATCCTTATCCACATACGTCCTGTTTTATGATATTATTTAAAAGTTATTCTCGTTATCTATGAATCACATTTTAAAAGGAGTTATTGTGTCTATGCATTTTGACTTACCCATTTATCATTTTTTCAATAATATGGCTAACCATAGTACCATTGTTGATGACATCATGATCTTTTTTACTAAATATTCTCCAGAGCTCTACGCTGCGTTTCTAGTCGTCTCTTGGTTTTTAATTCGAAAATCCCATCTCAAGGAAAGACAAACGCTCGTAACAGCTGTGTTTGCCATTGTGTTTGCACTGATCATTAACATGGTCATTGCTCACATCTGGTTCCGTCATCGACCGTTTACGACATTACCAGCAGGGAGCTATCATCTATTAGTATCACATGACGCTAACGCCTCGTTTCCAAGTGATCATGCAGCAATGAGTTGGGCACTTGCTTCAACCATATGGTTCAGCCAAAAACGTTGGCTACGCTGGACGATCACCATCATCGCTAGCATTGTTACTATTTCTAGGTTGTATGTTGGTGTTCACTGGCCATCCGATCTATTGGCGGGCATCATAGTCGGGTTAATCGCCACATTCATCGCCAGCAAATGTACCTTTATCACTGAACCCCTAACCAAATTCGGAACAAAAATCTTACCTCCGCTTCGAAGAAATCGAGATCTCTCTATTGGTAAGTAATACTAAAACAGCCAACCTCATGATAAGGTTGGCTGTTTTACTTCTATGATTTTTAAAGATGATTAGGTCGATTATTCTCCATTTACAGTAGATGCTGCTAAGTGTTTCAGCTCATCAATCAAGGCTTCTTGCACATACTCATCGACAGTAAGATGCAAGCCATAATGATAATCCTCTCCAGCGACTTCTTGCCAAATAATGTTCCCCTGAACCGTATATTCATTCTCGATTAATTTAAAACGAACAGAGATGTTGACTTGCTGTTCATCTGAAATTGGTATATCAAAGGGTGTTAACAGCTTCATACCCCTTGGACTTAAATCAAGGATATGCCCTTCCCCTTCATGACTGTGTGTTACCTGATCATTAATTCTTTCTATAGTAAAAAGAGCGGCTATCGGCGAATCAAATTCAAATCGAAAAGCCTCGTCTCTTCGTAGTCTCATCTCTCTATCTCCTTAAGTTTTTTTCACACTTCCTTATAATACGAAAACCCAAGACGATTTGCACGTGACTTTAAGAACATTTTTCTACAAATGTCATGCACATGCCTATATTCAAAAATAGAAGGGCTAATGACAGCTTACGAACCATCATTAAACCTTCTCTCTCGAATCGTCATCCATTATTTACATTTAGGGCTTTATTCTATTTCTCTACTGTCTTTTTAATCAGCTGAGCATAGCTTTTAGCACCAATAGGTGTTAAATGCACGCCATCCTCCGAAAAATATGAAGCCTTTCCTCTGCTGGCAGAAAGCCAGTTAATCAAGTGGACATTAGGATAACGCTGTGCCGCTTGACTTAAAGCCTTATTAACAACATCCTGCCAGGGGCGCGGAACACGAATATTTATTAAATAAATTTGCTGCTTTTTATCCAATACCTGAATCAATGCCGTGAGCTGGGATTTCGAAAAGGCCCCGTTTGTTCCTAATTCAATGACGACTTTTCCAGTCAATTGCTCTTTATTTTTAAGCTGGTGTAATAAGGCTGGGGCTTCATGCATCTGCCGACCAACCTTACCATTGATGATGGCCGAGGGTATAAGCTGTTTTAAATACGGTTCAACATCTTTTGTCAGCGAATCACCGATAAGTGTCACCGCCTCCTGTTCATCCGCCGTACTGTTAGTTCCCCCTTGCTTCCTCTCTTGTCCATCATGGACGTCGCTAACAGAAGGAACAGCTTTTTTAGACATCTCCACTGCAGCCCTACTCACTGCACTATGAGCCTCACTGTCTGCTGAAGGCGCATCATCGTCATTAGTTGCTGCAACAGTCACGCTTAAATAGGTTAAGGTGACAATAAATATTGCGCCGGCAATTAACGATAGCCGTTTCGTCAAACGCCCTTGAGCAAGACCCTTAACGGGTATCAAAATTCTGCCTTGCAGGATGGGTTTTTCTACAAAGCGCCATGAAAGATCAGCAATGAGAAAACAAGCTGCCACTTGCAAGAGTGACCGTCCCCAATTAATACCACCTGTATTGACTACAGGACTCGTCAAGACAATGATAGGATAATGCCACAAATAGATGCCATACGAACGCTTGCCTATCCAACGAAGGAGTGGAAAACTCAGAAGCGTGCTCATCCAACTCTTTGGATACACAAGGGCACCTATAACAAGTGCTGTTAGAACAGAGATAAATAGCATTCCACCATGGTATAAATAACTGCTATAGGCATTCCATATCCCCATCATGGACAAAAGCGCGAGGAAAGCCCCGGTTGCTATGTAGTTTAGCCAGCGTTTTGCCTTAAGAGCGCGATGAGCTATCACCTTATGACTCGGTAAAATAACGGCAACACCCGCACCTAAGAGTAAAGAAAAGGCGCGCGTGTCCGTTCCATAATACACTCTGCTTGGATCATGCCCTTCCTGATACAGAAGCACCATCATTAAAGCTGAAAAAGCCACACCTAGCCCCATCAGAGCGAGGAGCACACTTCGCCGTCTCACCCATCTTAGCCCAATGATAAGAAAAAACGGCCATAATAAATAAAACTGTTCTTCAATACCAAGTGACCAGAAATGTCCTAACGGATTGCTTAGACCGAATTGATCAAAATAAGAGACTTTGTGAAAAACGAGCCACCAATTACTCACATAAAGCAAGGTTGCTAGAACCAAGCCTTTGGATTCAAATAACTCGTTTTGATGGCTTATAGAGACCCAAATCAATACAACACTCATGACCAGTAGCATTGCCGGGAGTAATCGCTTGACTCGTCGCATCCAAAAAGCCCTCAGGTTAATGCGTCCTTGACTGTCCCACTCAAAAAATAAAAGATCGGTAATTAAATAACCCGATAGCACAAAAAAGACGGTAACGCCTAAAAATCCCCCCGGCATAAAACTAAAATGGAGATGATAAGCAATCACCGCAAGGATAGCAATGGCACGCAATCCATCTAATCCAGGCATATATCGCCGCTGGGGAACAGAGCTTGTTTGATCCTCTTCCAGTTCAGAGGCGTGAGCCTCCTTTTCAAAGGCTGGCATTTCTTTGTACAAGGCGAGAGTGTCCTGGGGGGCCTGAAGCACCTGCTCGACTTGCTTGAAAAAGGAAGGAGGAGCCACAAAAGGAATCCGTTGAATCCATTGTGGATGGATAATAGAAACCTGCCCTCTCATCTCAGAGGACCCTTCTATTCCCCCATAAACTGAAGAAAATCGAAAACGACTATCTGGATAATTCCTCACAATAGCACGCAATTGATGATATGTATGTTCTTCTACTATCAGTTTTATGTCATGGGTCTTTTCCCCATCTTGAAGCTTACAGTCAATCACACCGCTTTCCTGAAGCTTTACTAATTCTAAAGCCCGCATAAAACCCCCCCTTCTTCACCTTATCTCATCCTTTTGTTTGCAGACACAAATCAACAATGGTGCGTTGTAGCTCACATGCTCTCCATCATGCTTGTTGTGCCACAGATACCTACGTCATCTTGTGGATTCAATTCTGCAAACAGGATTAAACACCACTCACAATTTTTCTAGCCATTTCCATAATCTTGCCCTAATCACTTTGTGAGTTTAATCGCTCAAGGTAGGGTTGGCTTTGAAATCTAGATCATTCTTGCAATAGTGTATTTGCTTTGGTCTATTCAGGAAAAAGGCTTTCTTGATTAGACATCCTTGGGATTTCCGAGCTGCTTATTCTATGCTATATAAAATGACTCTATATTTAAATGACCTAAACGGCCACATTGGATGTTGCTTTAACGAAAAATGTATAGCGACAGAAATATTGTGTGTTACTTACTTTCCATACTTTGATTGCTGCTCGCAAAGGCGGTGGCCTCTGATGCAAAGTTGTTGATCACCTTTAATAAGCGTTCCTTCTCCGCAAACAATTTGTTGTATTTTTCATCTAGATGTTTGTATTTGATTTGCTGATCACGGGCATCCGACTCTAATTCACGAATCTTATGCTCCTTTTCTTGCTGACTTCTATTAAGATCTAACATTAATTGGCGATTTGTCACTTCTCGTTCCGTCAAAGTATCCTGTAACTCTTGGATTTCTTTTTCATGCTGAACTCTAAAGGCATTGAATTCATTTTGAAGCTGCTCATTTTGCACCTTCAGATCACCCGCATGATCTTCCATTTTAAGAATCTCTTTGGAAAGATTATTAATCTTCCCTTCAAGAAAATTCTTTTCATGTAAAATCTCTTTTATTTTTGCTTCGAGATCATTGATTTGATCATTACGTTCCTCTACTTGGTGCTTAAGTGCTTCCCGTGATTCAACGATTTCATGCACAACATTATGTAATTTCGTCGTTAATGAGTCCATAATAATAGGCTGATCCTCCACCGTTGATTCCTCTTGCTTAGACTCTTCCACTTGTGCTTCAACGGATTCCTCTGTTTGAACCGCTTGTTCGACCTTCTTCTTACTCGATAATCCTTTAATTAAATTCACCCAAATCCCCCCTGATCATATGAGTGTCTCCCGATTTCCTCGTATTATAAATGATTACTGCAACAAAATAGACATTATCAAAACCGGATTCTATGACTATACTTTTAGAAGTTTTCATTAGTAAAAGACTCACGTTATGTTCTCGTAATATATCATACTGTCAACCCTTTGTCGAAAATTGCCCCCTTATCAAAGTTATTCTCCATTTTTCTACATTATACAACAATGAACAGCAAAATAAACTTAAAAAATGGCGATTCAAACACAAAGCCTATTTTCTTATTTAAAAAGCACACCCATAGGGATAAACTCCCCATCTCCCTTCTGGTTTTTTGACTTCACACGCCGTAATAAAAATGATGAGTAGGGAATGTAAAAATTGTCTGAAGCTAAGCAGGAAAGAAGCTTCCTCTGAGGATCTGTAGGAGTAGGACTATCTTTCTATAAGTAGTATAGGGAACAGTTAGCGCACGTCGATCATTTGATAATTTCGTAATTTTCCAATCGATTAAAAAACTTAGCTTGTAGCACTTTGGATACTTCTGATTGGATTTTCAAATCACACACTAAGGGTACCTCGCAAGTCTCGGGTGGCGAAAGCCAAAGCCCACCTTATACTCTCTTCCTTTGAGAGCATCAGAGAAGTTATATATTCTATAGTATAAAAAGGATACCCTCGTCACAAGGGTATCTCCCTTGAACGTTATAGCTGCTCAAGATCAGCAACATGCCTAATGAGCATAGTAGGTGATTCAGCCTTCAGCTGATTCTCTTGATGGCTCCCCCATGTTACTGCACAAGAGTCGACATGGGCCGCATTTGCCATTTGGATATCAAAGACTGCATCTCCAATCATCATGACTTCTTCTGATTGCAGCTGAAAGGTCTTCATAATATAGTCAATCCCATACGGATGCGGTTTGTATTGAGCGACGTTATCTGAACCACATAACCCTCAAAATAACTAAAAATACCTAAGGCTACGAGATTGCGCTTCAACACTTCCGAATGCTTACTGGAAAGCACAAATAATCTTTTGCCCCTACGCTTTAAACTGTCAAGCACTTCCGAAATACCGTTAAACGGCTTGACCCACTCACTTTCATATTGTTTATACAGTGTCCGGAACGAAGCTAGAAGGTCTGCAAAAGCATCCTCCGTTAACGCCTCCACAGCCATTTTTTTTAAAGATACTTCGATAGGAATGCCCATATAACGATGGATGTCAGCCTCTTCCGGAAGTCGGAGTCCTACATCTAAAAAAGCTTCTTGGGTTGCTTTTACACCACATTGCGAGGAATCTCCAACGTGCCATCAAAATCAAAGATAAGTGCTGTTTTCAAAGCCTTTCTTCCCTTCTGCTCTATGCTTCTTACAAAGAATTACTTCTATTCTAGCACCGAATGTTCTAATAACAACAGTCATGCCTTAACTCGGTACCAGTATTGATAGCCTTCTTTAAAGCCTAACTTAGAATAGAGCCTTAAGGCAGGAGCATTATCCAGAAGGACTTGAAGATAAGCCGTTTCAGCACCATTTGCTTTTCCCCATTTTAATAGGTTTAATATTAACTGCTCAGCAAAGCCTTTCCTTCGATAATACCTGTCAGTGATAATATCAAAGATTCCCAGATAGCCTCGTTCTAACACGCCTAATCCACAGGCAACGGCCGTTTTTCCATGATATAGAGACATGAAACAGGCCTTAGGGATAATGAGCGACAGCATATTTTTCATTATCTCTAGGCTATCCTCATCCTGTTGATTGAAAGTGCACACCTGCTGTAGCCACTCATCACTGAAATGGTCATCCCATTTCACAGTATGTATGACAGGCGCCATGACATTTACCAAGTCTAACGTCTGAACACTCGTTGGATCGACGATACGATATCCGCTTTCCCCTAATTGTCTATCCAAATGACCAGGACTGGCGGTTTCAGTCATTTTGAACACAGTTGGCAACCGTTTTTCTCTATATAATGCTTCAACATAGCATAGCTTTTCTCTCAAATCTTCCGAGGAGCCATATAACGGTTGAATCGAATTAGCCCGCTTAGTAAAGCCATTGGATAGTCGGATAAGCCAACCATCATAGACAAGCGTTTGTAATGATTGCCAAGCGTTGAGAGATAATGCTTCAATGAACTGGATCAATCCATCTCCCCCTTTGTAATCACATATTTTAAAAATCACTAGCACTTTATAAAATGAGAACCTGGATACACCTTATATTAAAAAGCTTGTCTTATTCTTCACCTCTTCGTTAAGCACAGCTTGATGTTCATGCTTTCGCACTCACACACTAAGGGTACCCCCCAAGTCTCGGGTGGCGAAAGCCAAAGCTAGAACTTATAAGGGCTTCTGCAAAACTATAGATGCTGATAATACAAAAAAAGGAACGCTCTCACCCTGCATTCCCTTAACGCTAGAAACAGCTAGAACATTCCCCTGTTCTTCATCTCTTCTCATTCCATGATCTACATACATCAGCCTTCCTACATGAAAGGTTGGGAAGCTATATCTCTCCTAAAGCTAGGGCAATCCCTAAAAGGAAGACAATGATTCCTAAATATAGGAGTAATATTTCAAGTTCAAAAAAGTGTATAATCCAATATTTGATCTTTATTCTGCCTTTACTGCTATTTTTATAATCAAAGATGTTGAATTTCCTAATGTATATGTAGGATCCTATGGCCAAAAGCAAGCCAATGAACATAAAAATTGAACCTGAAATCATCTTTCAAGCCACCTCATTAACTAATAAGTCGTCTATGAATCAACTGATTACAGCATTTCTAAAAACGCCTCAACAAGAGCCATTATTTAGGAAAATACTACTTTAAAAGGCTTATAGTTTCATAGTTCAGTAAGGAGCCCAATGCTCCATATGTATGTTGCAAACCTCATTTCCCTGCTGACGAATAAGCAAAGGAACGGATTAGAAAACATATTATACTCTACTTAGACTGCTAAAGTCATCATTACAGATATCTTTTCTCAGTTCAATCCCCTTAGATCGCTTTCAAAAAGGAGAGCAATGCTACAAGCGACGGTGGAGACCCTTCCATTAAAGCTGATGTTTATTACCATTCATACCATAAATAGTATCATAGTAAGAAAATGTCTATGAAAGAGAGCTTCCCCCTGACTTGATATACAGTGACTATTTTATCAAAGTCTTTACTGAATGCGAATGTCATTTTTGTTAAAATTTGTTCGAATTCAACTGATATCTTTGGAAGACTGCCGCTGCAACAAATATCAGCCTTTCCGTAACATTAAAACAACAACGAAAAAATATAACGCATTAGGGATTAAATGAGAAGGTTTGGGCCCTAATGTGTTTTTATTGAAAATTAAAACTTGGCAATCAACAGTGTTGGTCTGTGGTAAGTGTGATTTATCTTTAAAAATATTTTCACCAAATTTAATTAAGATCCAATTCATTTTTTATGTCAAGAAGCTTTTTGACGTTAAGCTTGTATCGCAGCATACTGCTTTTTGTGGTATGTTCGCTTTTAATACTTTAGCTTTAACATGACAATTTGCAGGGAATTTATGAGAACAAGTGCTGATTAAAAGGGCAAGCTTCACTAGATCAACGAAGGATAAAATTTTTTATTTTAACATTTCCTTTTAAGAGTCATGCATTTTTTAAAGGGAAGTGGGGTTCTCGTCTATCACTTAGGCCGCGTTAAAACATCCCGCTCGGTTGAACAGGATAGAGCCTACCCTGAATTGCAAAGGAAATCCGTCCTGTCTCTTCAGACACAACTAAGACGAGACAGTCGGCCTTTTCAGATAAACCTATGGCGGCCCGATGCCTCGTTCCAAGATTTTCTTCTCCATTATAATGCTCAGCACTAGGAAAGATATTCCCTGCTGAAATAATCATGTTTTTATCGATGAGTACGCCGCCATCATGCAGAGGATTTCCTGGATAAAAAATAGCCTCTAAAAGGGCATAAGAGAGTAAAGCATTTATGGGAATGCCTGAATGGACGTAAGAATGGATTTCATCCCTTCGCTTAATCGCAATTAACGCCCCATGTCTATGCTCAGACAAATGCTGTACCGTAGCTGCTAACGCTTCATAGTGATCGGTATAAGGGGCAAGATACGCTCTCAAGTAATAAGAAGCCGCTGTGGAGTGAAGCGTCCTAAAGAGTGTATTCATCTCTTCAAAATCGTTTAATATACAACAATCATTATGCCCAATAGTTTCGAGAATCTCATCAATCTCCGCTTTTAGATTATGTAACTGATCTTTGAGTAGGGTTTGCATTGCAGTCGGAAGTCCAAGTGCGTCGATATCCAAACATGTCACCCCTTTTTCTAAATAAGCTTTCCATTTTAACAGGAAGTATGCAAGGCCTACGTAATTTCACTTACATAGGTAACGTCATGAGGATTAATTTTTTAATTAAGAGGATAAAGGAAAAAAGCAGCAATATTATTTCAAAAGGCGCAGAGCTTACGTGCTTTTACACGAAGTGTTTGCCAGCGTCACATATATAATGGAGCCAAATAAAAAGAACCATAAAGTTCCAAACGGAAATTTTATGATTCCTATCACAAATCAAAATAAAAAACCACCATAAATATGTATGGTGGAGACGGTGGGAGTCGAACCCACGTCCAAAGGCATCGTAATATAAGCATCTACGAGTATAGTCGACATATTAGCGGTTCGCGAGCACGTCGGCCTGTCGACAGGCACCGGTGTCGCTAGTCTGATTGTTCTCTTCTTCTGCCCTCAGACGGCGAGCGCGAAGCGTATCCCACTAAAGTGAGTTCCTTACCCTACCACGTGGGCGATGGAGGGGGGAACCGCTAAGCTACTTAGGCAGCTAAAGCGTAGTTATTATTAGTTTTGCCAGTTATTGGCTTTGGCGTTTTAACGAGGCCGACCCCCTCGACTCGCAGCTTATATCCGACCTACCCCTGTCGAATCCGGAACGTCCCCATGAAAAGGTTCTAAAGGCTACTTTAAGAGCCTTGAACACAAAGGAAGAACGTTATCCCGGAGGATAAGTCAATTATCAATGAACTACATCTAGTAGTATAGCACGAATGACGCACTATATCAATGGATCCATGCGTTGCCAATTCTTTCATAGATTGCCCAGAGGTGCCAGGCTTAAAAGGCTGGCACCTCATGTCCCGCGTTTATTCCCCCTTTTCAGCACGACGGAGCGCTTTTTGCATTTGTCGTTCAGCTGTTTTCTTCCTCAGGGTATCACGCTTATCATAATTCTTCTTCCCTTTACCAACACCAAGCAATACTTTAGCATAGCCATTTTTCAAGTACATCTTTAAAGGAACGATTGTATAGCCTGATTCTTTGGAAATGCCGATCAACTTATTGATTTCCTTTTTATGTAAAAGAAGTTTCCGTGTGCGCAAGGGATCATGATTGTAACGATTGCCTTGCTCATATGGTGCAATATGCATGTTGTGAAGGAAGACCTCGCCGTTTTCCACGCGAGCAAACGCATCCTTAAAGTTTGCTGATCCTTTTCTAAGGGATTTAATCTCAGTTCCTTTAAGAACAATGCCCGCTTCATAAGTATCTTCTATAAAATAATCGTGATGTGCGCGGCGATTTTGCGCAAGCTGTCGTCCTTGTTGCTCAGCCATAGCGTTCCCCTTCTTTCTATCCAAACGTTCTATCAAGTCCACCATTGGCAAAACTTTGCGTTTCTTATTTTTGAATGCGCCCTCTATAAGTCATCGCGTAGGAGCCAATGATCACTTTTAAGTCTTGTTATAGTATAAAATGAAAATCAAGAGGAAAGCAACCGCTGGCTTGATGCTTTAGATTTCAAAATCAAGTGCCAGCTTATCTTCTACACCGATTTCATCTAAAAAGGCGACAAAGGCTTGATGCTCTGGTGATGGGCCATAATGCTCAAAAGCAGCCATCGATTCAAAACGCACGGTTAAGCCTATTTCATAACCTTTGCTGCGATCGGTAAAATTAAAATTCGTTTGTAGATCCAAAATCCCTGGTAATTTATTTTTCAACTCCCGAAGCCGTTTTAACGCTTCTTCCTTTTGCGCCTTTGTTGTTTCTGGTTTGAATTTAAAAAGGACAATATGTTCAATCACATCAACCACTCCTTCTCTGCCTAAAAATAGCCTTCCCTTTTAATATAATTCAGTCATTAACAATACACAAGGCATGCGATCACAGTACAAAAGCAATAGAGCATGGTATGACGGAAATTTGGCAAAAATAAAAATGGGATTCTAGCTATGTTATCCTTGAATCCCAAATTGTTTTATAAAACATTATTTCGCCTCGTATAGGGTCTCTTCCTTGCTCCGTCGATGTCTTCTGATGGCATTAATGATCGCTAGGGCCCACGCTAAGCCAAAAACAATATAAATAATGGAAATGACACCGGGTGACAGCCCAATAGCATATAAAATGGTCCTTGCGTTGACGAACACAATCATGCCACCGACGGCTACACCTAGAAGATAAGCCGGAAGAATTTTAATAAACCAAGCTGCAATGGGAGCCGCCACCAAACCACTGGCAGCGAAAGCAGCCACGTATAACCAATTGATATCCTGAAAACCGAGGGTAATGAGAAAACCTAATGTGCCTGCAACAGTGACTACAAACTCGCTGGTATCTACAGAGCCTATCACCTTACGGGCAGCAATCCCCTTTTGCGAAAGCAATACAGGGGTGGCAATGGGCCCCCAACCGCCGCCGCCAACAGAATCACAGAAACCGGCAATTAACCCTAACGGCACTAATTGTTTTTTTGAGAACTCTTTCGTGTGTTCTTTAGGATCGAAATTAAACAGAAAGCGAAACACAATATAAAGTCCTAAAATTAACAAAAAGAAGGAGATATAGGGCTCAATCTTATCACCTGGGAGGTTGCTTAAAAAACAGGCACCAACAAAGGCACCAATAGCGCCTGGCAGCATCATACGATATACAATTTTCTTATCAACATTCCCTAAACGAATATGAGAAATCCCTGAAGCTCCTGTCGTCGCAATCTCGGCTAAATGAATTGAGGCTGAAGCAATAGCTGGTGCAATACCAAACGCCAGTAACAATGAAGAAGAGGTCAAGCCGTAAGCCATTCCCAAAGAACCATCAATCAATTGTGCAAAAAAGCCAACAATGACAAAGACGATTAATTTGTTCATCTCAAACATCCTTTAGTTTATTTTAGGGAGTAAAAGGAACCCTGAATTTTTACCTCAAGAGGGCATCCCAATCTATTTAATCCGCATCTTTTTACTTGGTTTTATGCCTATTATCATTAAGTTTTGTACCTGGTTTTAACAGTGGTGCGTCACTTTGGACGGTATTTGGGTACTTTAACCCATTGCCCGTATTTAACGTGACAACTGTCTCCTCCGCCTTAATCCACCCTTTATCTCTCAATTGTCTGGCAGCAGCAAAGGTGGCCGCTCCTTCTGGACAGATAAAAGCTCCCTCTAGCCGTGCCACTCTTTGTTGCTCCTGTAAGACTGTTTCATCGTCGATAGCAATGGCATAACCCTCGGTCGCTTTTAGCGCCTCTAAAATCAAAAAATCACCTAAAGCTTTTGGCACATTGATCCCGAAGGCCACGGTCTTAGAATGAGGCCAAAACTCAGATTCTGCTCGCCCTTCTTCCCATGCTTTAACAATTGGGGCACAGCCCTCTGCTTGAACCGCAACAAGACGTGGCAGCCTATCTCCAATCCATCCTAAGCGCTGTAATTCACGCAGAGCCTTATAAATCCCAATGAGCCCGACACCCCCGCCACATGGATAAAGAATGACATCAGGAACTTGCCAATCTAATTGCTCTAAGATTTCAAGGCCCATGGTCTTCTTTCCCTCAATACGATAAGGCTCCTTTAACGTGGAAGCATCGTAAAGGTCTGGAGCTTCCTTAAGCTCTGCAGCAACCATCTTGCCAGCATCACTAATGAGCCCATCAACTAGATACAAATTAGCACCCGCAATCGTACATTCTTTTCGAGTGATCTCCGGTGCCTCTACAGGCATGACAATGGTTGCTTGGATACCCGCTCGAGACGCATACAGGGACCATGCTGCCCCTGCATTTCCATTCGTGGGCATGATGATACTCTTGACACCTAATTCTAAGGCTTTGGATATGCCGACAGCTGCACCACGTGCTTTGAACGTCCCCGTTGGAATGCTCCCTTCATCCTTCATCAATAAGTGTTTGATGCCCATGGACTCTGCCATTTTTGGCATGGAATTAAGCGGCGTCATGCCTTCACTTAATGAAACCACGTGATGTGCTGATTGCACGGGCAGCAGTTCATGATAGCGCCACAGACTCGTACCACGAATTTGTAAATCCTCAGGATGCCATTGCGCTCTGAGACTATCTATATCATAGTCTACTAATAATGGGGCCCCGCAAGAACACAAATGCTGTTTTTCTGTATGTGCGTAAATTTTTTTACACTTTGGACATTGGAGATGAGAAATATAGCTAAAACGCGGCAACTTATCACCTTCATCTTTATAAAGTTATAGGCCTACAAGGGAGCTTCCTAAGCCATTCCACCTATTTTTAAATTCAGCGACGTGATGATGTAACAGCAATGAGCAAAATGAATTTTCATTTAATTGGTAGTCATTATATATACATTATTCCGATGAGTCAAGTTGGTTTTATTTTTTTTGAATTCTCTTATCCGTTTTTAAGTCTCTTAACAAAAAGCAAAACAACGTGTTAGAGACACACGCTGTCTGATTTTATTCTATTCAACTTTTAGAAATAGAGTTCGGGACGACGATCCTCATATATTGGAATCATTTTTCTTACTTCCTCAACCTGCATGGGGTCAATATCCTCAATGATCAGCTCTTCTTGGTCACTCCCTTCAGCAATAATATTCCCCCAAGGATCAATAATGAGCGAATGACCAGCAAAAACATTTTTCGGATCCTCTCCCACTCTATTGCAGGCAATGACGAAGCATTGATTTTCTATGGCACGACTTTGAAGCAATGTGCGCCAATGGTCCAAACGTGGAGCAGGCCACTCAGCGGGGACAAACAACAGCCTTGCGCCAGAAAGTGTGTGGGCACGTATCCACTCTGGAAATCGGATATCATAACATATTACTGTAGCTGCAGGAATGCCCTCTAATTGAAACTCTCCCTTCGTATGGCCTGCCGCTAAATACTTTTCTTCCTCCATCAGCCGAAATAAATGCACTTTTTTATATTCCGAAATAAGGGTTCCCTTGCGATCATAAACGAATGAGGTATTGTAAATATGAGCACCCTCTCGCTTAGCTACCGAGCCTGCCATAATATTGACCTGATTCACCTTAGCAAGCCTAGACATTAGTGATTGGACAGTGTTCTCTGTCATATTATGTAGACGCGCCAAATCATAGCCTGTCGTCCACATCTCAGGAAGCATGATAAGATCAACCTTCTGATTGGCAGCTTTCTCGATCCATTTCTCAGCCTTTTTAATATTGGCTTGTGGATCTCCAAAGGCGATATCGATTTGCAACAGAGCAACTTTTAATGTCATCCTATCCTCTCATTTCTAAAAGTTTGCTCCCATTATGTCAGTATCTCTTGACTGATGCAACAGATATTCTTTGAAAATAAAAACTTTTCTATTTACAAATCCCTGTTCACAGGCTACCCTTTAATACATAAACCTTTAATCAAGCTAGGACGTGACACTGATGCTACATTTTGAAGCCTCACAGGCCTTACAGCGCTTGCCCAAACAATTCTTTGCCGCTTTATCCCAAAAAGTCAATGCGCTTGTGGAATCAGGAGTAGATGTCATTAATTTAGGGCAAGGAAATCCTGATCAACCGACACCTGCTCATATTGTTCAGGCCTTACAGCACGCAGCGGAAAACCCTCTTTACCACAAATACTCTCCCTTCACTGGACACCATTTTTTAAAAGAAGCGATTGCGACCTATTATCAAAGGGAATATCAAGTCACCGTAGATCCCACCTCCGAAGTTGCAGTCTTGTTTGGGGGAAAGGCAGGCTTAGTTGAAATCAGTCAATGCTTGCTTAATGCTGGAGATATTGCACTCGTTCCCGATCCTGGATACCCTGATTACTGGTCGGGAATTTCTATGGCGGGAGCTGAGATGGCCACCATGCCACTTGAAGAAGCTCACGGCTTTCTCCCTGATTTTTCAGCGGTATCGTCTGAGACGCTGAAACAAGCCAAATTAATGTTTCTTAATTATCCGAATAATCCTACCGGTGCTATCGCTGACACTTCCTTTTTCAAAGAAACGGTTTCCCTTGCTGAAGCCCATCAAATTGCCATCGTGCATGATTTCGCCTATAGCGCCATTGGCTTTGATCAGCACAAACCAATCAGCTTTTTACAAACGCCTGGGGCAAAGGGAGTGGGCATCGAAATCTATACAATGTCCAAAACCTATAACATGGCGGGATGGCGGATTGGCTTTGCCGTGGGAAACCCTGACCTGATTGCTATGATCGATCTCATTCAAGATCATTTTTATGTGAGTTTATTTGGCGGGATTCAAGACGCAGCAGCTCAAGCATTATTGGGACCACAAGACAGTGTAAGTGCCCTGGCCCATACATATGAATCACGACGTAATGCCTTAATAACAGCCCTCAATGAAATTGGCTGGTCAGTCCAACCACCAAAGGGGGCCTTTTTTGCCTGGCTTCCTGTTCCTGCCCCCTTCGACTCGGAAGGCTTTGCTGAACTCCTTTTAAACCAAGCCCATGTCGCTGTTGCACCTGGAATTGGTTTTGGCACCCATGGAGAGGGCTATGTCCGCGTTGGCTTACTTACTGAAGAACAGCAACTTTTAGAAGCAGTCAAGCGTATCGAAGCATTAGGAATTTTTCAATAGGTGAGTCACCCCATTCTCAAACATATAAAAGAGAAAAATAGAAGCCTCTCCTGATCCGAGTCAAGAGCGTAACTTTTGTTAAAATGGGGAAGGCCATTTGTTATTTTGAACCCGGCTTTTGTTCTCTTGCCTCTGTCTTTTGTTACGCTCACATCCGGATTCGGAAACCTGCACCCCAGATTTGCATTCTGCCAATGCGAATCATAGCAAGAAGGGGCCACGAAGCTTTACCCTCTTGCCTTTTAAAAAGCCTGACCCTTATGTAAAGGATCAGGCGCCATGTGTATCATTTATTTTTCTTGCGGCGGTTTGATCTGCTTTTACCATTTTTCTTTCCTTTTGGTCCGCCATTTCCGCTGTTTTTGTGGGCACCGCTGTTTCGATAACCAGATGTTTTCTTTTTGCCAGAGCGCTGCTGTCTTGGTTCCCCTGGACCTGTAATCACTTTGGGACGTTCCTTACGGCGGCTAGGTCGATTTTCTTTTAAGCCGACGACTTCAAAATCAATCGCTCGTTCATCGACATTAACATTGATTACCTTAACCGTGATTTCATCACCAATTCTGAATACCTTCCCTGTGCGCTCTCCAATCAAGGCCATGTGATCCTGATTATAGTGGTAATAGTCATCGACCAAATAGCTGATATGCACGAGCCCTTCAATCGTATTGGGGAGTTCGACAAAGAGACCAAAGCTAGTGACACTACTGACCACACCTTCATAAGTCTCACCGATTTTATCCTGCATGAATTCTGCCTTTTTAAGATCATCGGTTTCCCGCTCCGCGTCAACCGCACGACGTTCCATCTCTGAGGAATGCTTAGCGATATCATAGACTTTCCCATCCCAATACTGCTTCGTTTTCAGATCAATCTGTTGTTCAAAAAGATATTTGCGAATTAAGCGATGAACAATAAGATCGGGATAGCGGCGAATCGGTGATGTGAAATGCGTATAAAAGTCTGTTGAGAGACCAAAATGGCCCAAGCTCTGATCGCTGTATTTCGCCTGTTGCATTGAGCGCAGCATCATTGTACTAATAACGGCTTCTTCTGGCTCTCCCTTAATCTCCTCAAGCAAGGACTGCAGGGTTCTTGGATGAATTTCATCTACTGTCCCTTTAATGACATACCCAAAATTCACAGCAAAATTATAAAACCGCACTAATTTTTCGGGATCTGGATCTTCATGAATTCTGTAGATAAAGGGCAACTCCATCCAGTGAAAATGCTCAGCAATCGTTTCGTTTGCAGCCAGCATAAATTCTTCAATTAACCGTTCAGCTACTGAGCGTTCGCGAATGACCACATCTGTCGGATGCCCGTCTTCATCAACTAAAATTTTTGCCTCGGTAAAATCAAAATCAATCGCACCGCGCTGGCGTCGTTTTTCCGTTAAGATGGCCGCTAATTCACCCATTTGTTCAAAAAATGGAATCAGGTCTTTATACCGCTCAAGGACCTCTTCATCCTCCTTCAAGAGGATTTTCCGAACGTTGGTGTAGGTCATTCGCTCAGTTGTGCGTATGACACTTGGGAAAATCTCATGATTAACGACCTTACCTGAAGGCGTAATTTCCATTTCACACGAGATGGTCAAACGATCAACCTGTGGATTTAAGCTACAGATGCCATTTGACAGGCGATGGGGAATCATTGGGATCACACGATCAACAAGGTAGACACTTGTTCCCCGTTCAAAAGCCTCTTTATCTAAAGCACTCTCTTCCTTGACATAATAACTGACATCAGCGATATGTACGCCTAATTTATAATTGCCATTATCAAGCTTCGTGACGGTCACGGCATCATCAAGGTCTTTGGCATCCTCACCATCAATTGTAACGATCGTTTCCTGACGCAGGTCGCGGCGCCCTTTGATTTCTTCAGAATCAATCTCATCTGGAGCCGCATTGGCCTCAGCAATGACTTCTTCTGGAAATTCAGTCGGAATTCCATGTTTATGAATGATAGAGAGAATATCTACCCCAGGATCATTTTTATGCCCAAGAATCGCAATGATTTCGCCTTCAGCGCTTTTCTTCTCCTCTGGATACTGGGTGATTTTCACAACAACCTTATGACCCTCAGCCGCCCCGCCTGTTGCTTCTTTTGGAATAAAAATATCATTGGCAATACGTGAATCATCGGGAATGACAAAGCCAAAATGCCGACTATCTTGATAGGTCCCTACAACGGTCTGTGTTCCTCTTTCAATAATGCGAACGACGACACCTTCGGGACGATCCCCTGATGATTTTTCGGACAAGCGCACTAAAACGATGTCGTTGTTCATGGCGCCATTTAAATCGCCTTGAGCGACATAGACATCTTGATCATCCGACTCTATAGGTAATATAAAGGCAAAGCCTTTAGCATGCCCCTGCACCTTTCCGCGCACAAGATTCATTTTTTCAGGCAGCCCATAACGGTTAGAGCGTGTTCTTACAATAAGCCCTCGTTCCTCCATGGCATTGAGCGTTTTAACTAAATCTTTAAAATCATCCGAGGCGGTTAAGCCAAAGGTTTCCTCTAAATCTTCAAGGGTTAAAGGCTTGCTCATCTCTTCATTCATAAAAGTTAGAATGCGTTCTTTTAATTGTTCGTTCAAAATAATTCTCCTCCGTTAATATTAGGAGTCCGACCAATCCAATCCCTCGAGAAAATCATAAATATCCTGATGAAGCTGGGCCTTTTCATCTCCCAAGGTGATGACATGTCCCGATTGCTTATACCATTTGATCTGTTTATCTTCGGACTCAACTGTTTCATAAATAATGTTGGCACTGTTGGTATCAATCATTTTATCTAAGCGCCCCTGTACGACAAAAATAGGATTATAAATTAAATCGATATGAGCGCGAACCTCTTCAATTAATTCACTGAGCTTAGCCAGTGTTTTCATTGGTGCATCTTTAAAAGGCTTCATTTCCCTTTCAATTTGTTCTTTCGATTTGCCTTCAAGCTGCTTCCACTCTTGGGCATATTCAATCACACCCTGCCGAATTTTTTCTTCCGTTTTTGTAGACATCGGTGTACACATTGGAACAATCCCTTTTACTGGGAAAGTATAACCAACTTTTAGAGAAAATACGCCTCCTAGTGACAATCCTGCCACCGCAATTTCGTCATAGCCAAGATTTTTGAGATGTTTATAGCCATTTGTGACGTCCTCCCACCAGTCCTCAGGGTCCGTCTTCAGAAGCTCCTCTGGTGGTACACCATGACCCTTATAATGTGGAGCATGTGAGGTATAGCCTCTATCCTGTAAAAAGCGCCCTAACATGCGGACATCAGCAGAATTTCCTGTAAAGCCATGTAATAATAAAACCGCACGCTTTCCCGCTTCAAATGTAAATGGTTTTGGTGGTAATACTTTCATGTTGCCAACACTCCTTACTCATATTCCATGCCGTCCCCTATTCCATCCACTAGGGAACACTTCTATTTCATCTTATCATCATTTGCTACGAGAAGTTGGGAAAACGCCTTGTCCTTACTTTCCCCTAATTCTCTTGCATAAAACCATTTATATCAATATAAAAATACCACAATATACCAATAAATGGAATTAAAAATAAAACAGCACCAGGATTCAGGTGCTGACGCCATCATTTCTTGCTTGCTATCAATTAATAGTAAAAGCCAAGAATAAACGCTGCAACAAAAAAGACAATTGCACAGATAATTGTTGTCCGATGTAAAAATTTATCTAAACCACGCGCTTTTTGTTTTCCAAAAAGTTGTTCTGCACCACCGGTAATGGACCCCGACAGGCCTTCGCTCTTTCCTGGCTGTAAAAGCACGATGGCAATGATGCAAAGCGCCGCTATGACAATCAGCGTAATTAATAAGGCTTCCATATGACTCCTCCTCAAACGAATCACAAACATTACTTTTAATTTAACATAGTTTGCTCAAAAAGGGAAATGCCTTTTCATATCGGAGCTCGGGCTGTAGCACACCAAACAAATCTATAGAAGTCTAATCCCCAACAGGCATAGTGGGAAGAGACAAACAGAGCCTTCCATAATGGTTTGACAATACAGTAAGAATTTTGCCGCTCGATTCTCTGCTTCAGCCCCTTCGCTGCTTTACATTAGAAAACTTGGCTTGCACCACTTCGCTGGTACTCCTGATGGGATTTTTGCAAATCACACACTTAGGTTGCCCACAAGCCTCAGGTGGCGAAAGTCAAAGCTACACTTATACTCTCTTCTTTTATAAGCGTCAGCGAAGTTATACATTCTGATAGTATGAAAAAAACCGGGCGAAAAGCATGCCCGGTCCTTACTTGGTATAGAGCATCATCCAATATGAAAGAGGCTTCGCTGCCTGGTCAAGTGGATGAGAGCGCAATGTGCGAGATTCGGAACACTCTAAAACCGTGTGTTCCTTGGGCGCCGCTGACTCATGATGCGGAGACTAGAGTCCTGCGGGAGCGGGAGATCGGTAAGACCTTAACAGTGCGAAGGCACGAGGAGGCTTACCACTCCCCCGCAGAAAGCGAGCGGCCTGAAGCGGAAATCTGCACCGTCCTCATGATCAGAAATTTTATACTTGCTTTTCTTTTGAAAAAAACCCCTCAACTTTCATTGAGAGGTTTCTCTATTAAATAAAATTAGATGTTTTTCAAGTTATAGAATGCCGTTTTACCTGCATAGTGACCTTGTTCTTCTAATTCGTCAGCAATGCGAAGTAATTGGTTGTATTTCGCAACGCGGTCGGTACGAGAAGGTGCACCTGTTTTGATTTGACCTGCGTTGGTTGCAACAGCAATGTCAGCAATTGTTGTATCCTCGGTTTCACCAGAGCGGTGTGAAATAATTGCCGTATAACCTGCACGTTTGGCCATTTCAATGGCTTCAAAGGTTTCAGTGAGTGTACCGATTTGGTTCACTTTGATGAGGATCGCATTACCGATACCCTTTTCAATCCCCTCGGAAAGCTTTTTAGTATTCGTAACGAAAAGATCATCGCCCACAAGCTGTACACGATCGCCAAGTTCAGCGGTAAGCTTCTTCCAGCCTTCCCAGTCGTTTTCGTCCAAGCCGTCTTCGATAGAAACGATAGGATACTTATCAAGCAGATCACGATAAAGCTCGATCATTTCTTCTGATGTTTTTGTTACACCTTCGCCTTTAAGAACATACTTGCCATCTTCATAAAGCTCTGATGAGGCCACGTCCATAGCAATTTTAACTTGCTCACCTGGCTTATAACCAGCTTTTTCAATCGCCTCAATGATGGTTTGGATGGCTTCTTCATTAGAACCAAGGTTAGGAGCAAAGCCACCTTCATCGCCAACAGCTGTATTCAACCCTTTGCTTCCTAATACCTTTTTCAAGTTATGGAAAATTTCAGCCCCCATGCGAAGTGCTTCTGGGAAGCTTTCAGCCCCAACAGGCATAACCATAAACTCTTGGAAGTCCACGTTATTATCAGCATGCTCTCCACCATTTAAAATGTTCATCATTGGTGTTGGAAGTGTCACACCGCTGAAGCCACCAAGATAACGATATAATGGAATTTCAAGATAAGCGGCTGCAGCATGAGCAACGGCCATGGAAACACCTAGAATAGCGTTAGCGCCTAGCTTCCCTTTGTTTTCAGTACCATCAAGGGCGATTAACGCGCGGTCAATAGCCACTTGATCGAGTGCATCGTAGCCAGCAAGAGCTGGAGCGATCACAGTGTTCACATTTTCAACGGCTTTAAGCACACCTTTACCTAAATAACGATTTTTGTCACCGTCACGAAGTTCAACGGCTTCATATTCACCCGTTGAAGCACCACTTGGAACAAGGGCGCGACCAACAGCACCAGATTCTAAAACAACTTCTACTTCAACAGTAGGATTACCACGAGAATCTAAGACTTCGCGGCCATAGATATCAACGATCATAGACATGAACTGTCACTCTCCATTTCAATCACATTTAAATTTATTTTTGTATTAATGTTGCACCCGTCATTTCCTTAGGTTGCTGAACACCTAACAAATCAAGCAGGGTTGGTGAAAGATCAGCAAGCTTGCCATCCTCACGAAGGGTCACACCTTCTTTGGTGACGATGACAGGAACTGGATTTGTCGTATGGGCAGTTTGCGGCTTGCCATCCAAGGTAACAACCTCATCTGAGTTCCCATGGTCAGCTGTGATAATTGCATCGCCACCTTTAGCAAGGAGCGCTTCAATGACACGACCAAGACATTCATCCACCGCTTCGATGGCTTTAATCGTTGGCTCCAGCATACCAGAATGGCCCACCATATCTGGATTGGCGAAGTTCAGAATAATAGCGTCGAATTTTTCTGCCTCAATTGCTTTGACAAGCGCATCAGTCACTTCATAAGCACTCATCTCAGGCTTCAAATCATAGGTGGCAACCTTTGGTGAATTGATTAAAATGCGCTCTTCACCTGGGAATTCCTGCTCACGGCCCCCGCTAAAGAAAAAGGTTACGTGTGGATACTTTTCAGTTTCTGCAATTCTAAGCTGGGTCATTCCCGCTTGTGAAACAACTTCACCTAACGTGTTATCCAAATTCGTTGGCTTGAATGCGACTGTTCCATTAACTGTTTCACTGAAATGTGTGAGACAAACAAAATGAACATCTTTAGGATACTTGTCCCCACGGTCAAAGCCACGGAAATCATCATTCGTGAAGACCTGAGAAATTTGAATAGCACGGTCTGGACGGAAGTTGAAGAAAATGATGGCATCACCATCTTCTACCGTGGCTACTGGCGCCCCATCTTCCTGCTTGATAACAGACGGAAGCACAAATTCATCATAGATTTCATTTTTATAGGAATCATCGACAAGAGCGATTGGATCGGTATAATCAGGACCTTCAGCATAAACCATCGCACGATAGGCCTTTTCAATCCGCTCCCAGCGATTATCGCGGTCCATTGCATAATAACGTCCAGATAAAGTCGCAATGGCGCCAACACCGATTTCATTTATTTTTTCTTGTGTTTCCTTGATATATGTTTTAGCAGACTGCTGGCCAACATCACGGCCATCAAGAAAGCCGTGGATGAAAACATCCTTGATATTTTCTTTAGCCGCTAGCTTTAATAAAGCAAACATATGATCAATATGGCTGTGAACACCGCCGTCAGATAATAGCCCCATGATATGAAGCTTTTTACCCTTTTTCTTGACGATTTCCATAGCCTCTAAGAAGGTTTCATTATTATAAAATTCACCTTCCTTTATTGAAAGGTTCACACGAGTCAAGCTTTGATAAACGACGCGACCAGCCCCAATATTGAGGTGACCAACCTCAGAGTTTCCCATTTGTCCTTCAGGCAAACCAACAAATTCACCGTCAGCACGCAATGTTGCATGGGGATACTTTCCCCAGTATTTATCAAAGTTCGGTTTCTTTGCTTGAGCAACAGCATTCCCCATCGTTTCCTTGCGACAACCAAAACCGTCTAAGATGATAAGGGCATGTGGTGTTTTACTCATGATTAGCCGCCTCCAGTAGTTGGAGGAAGGCATCCGATTCGAGGCTTGCTCCTCCAACGAGTGCACCGTCGATATGTTCCTTGCCAAGAAGCTCAGCAATATTAGCAGGCTTTACGCTACCGCCGTATTGAATGCGGACAGCATCAGCAGTCGCTTGGTCATATAATTTAGCCACTGTTTGACGGACAACGCCGCAGACTTCATTGGCTTGATCAGAAGAAGCTGATTTTCCTGTGCCAATCGCCCAAATAGGCTCATAGGCAATGACCGTTGCCTTAACTTGTTCAGTACTAAGACCTTTCAACGCTTCAGTCACCTGAGCTTCAACTAAACGATTGGTTTGTCCAGCTTCACGCTCTTCCAAGGTTTCACCTACACAAACAATAGGTACTAGCCCATGGTTAAAGGCAGCATGTGTCTTCTTATTGACCGTTTCATCGGTTTCAGCAAAAAGTGCTCGGCGTTCTGAATGACCTAAAATAACATATTGAACACCAAGATCTTTCAGCATGACAGGACTGACTTCTCCTGTGAACGCACCGCTTTCTTCGAAGTACATGTTTTGGGCACCAATAGCGATAGCCGTCCCCTTTGTTTCTTTAACCAGTGCGTCTAAAAACAATGCAGGTGCACAAACCACTGCATCGACAACGTCATTTGCTGGAATAGAACCTTTTATCTCTTGGATGAATTGTGTTGCTTCACCAAGTGTTTTGTTCATTTTCCAGTTCCCTGCAATAATCGGTTTTCGCAACAGAGACCCCTCCTATTCCTTGTCGTTTAAAACCGCTACACCTGGAAGTGTCTTGCCCTCCATTAATTCGAGAGAAGCACCTCCACCTGTAGAAATATGATCCATTTTCTCAGCCAAATGGAATTTTTCAGCTGCCGCAGCAGAATCGCCACCACCAATGATAGAATAAGCATCGGATGCAGCCAGCGCTTCAGCCACGCCTTTAGTTCCTTTAGCGAAGGTATCCAGTTCAAAGACACCCATTGGTCCATTCCAAATCACAAGTTTAGATTCTTTGATGACCTTGCTATACGTTTCAACCGTTTTTGGACCAATATCCAATGCTTCCCAATCGGCAGGAATGTCACTGATGGCCACCACTTTTGTGTTTGCAGATTCGGAAAAATCATCCGCTACAATCACATCCTCAGGCATGTAAAAATGAACACCCTTAGCTTTGGCTGTTTCAATGAATGAACGCGCAAGATCAATTTTTTCTTCATCTAAAAGTGATTTTCCCACTTCATACCCTTGTGACTTGATGAAGGTATAAGCCAGTCCACCACCAACAATTAAATTATCCACTTTATCTAACAGATTTTCAATAACGCCGATCTTGTCCTTGACCTTTGCACCACCGATGATCGCAGTGAAAGGACGGCTTGGATTATCGAGTGCCTTCCCAATGACCTCAAGCTCTTTTTCTAATAAAAAGCCCGCAACCGCCGGTTTGAGATATTGGGCAACCCCTTCTGTCGAGGCATGTGCTCTATGAGCAGCCCCAAATGCATCATTGACATAAACATCAGCAAGAGCTGCAAATGCCTTGGCTAATTCAGGATCATTTTTCTTTTCACCTGGCTCAAAACGAACATTTTCAATTAAAATGACGTCGCCAAATTGAGCGTCGTTGACAGCTTTATTGACTTCCTCACCAATGACCTGATCGGTTTTTACCACTGGCTTGCCGAGTAGATCGCTCAAGCGCTGCGCAACCGGGTTCAGGCGAAGCTCTTCTTTCACTTGTCCATCAGGACGGCCTAAGTGTGAGGCTAAGATCACCTTTGCACCTTGTTCAATGAGGTATTGAATGGTAGGAATAGCCGCACGAATCCGAGTGTCGTCCGTAATCTTATTGCCCTCTAAAGGGACATTAAAATCAACTCGACAAAAGACCGTTTTTCCTTTGAGTTCGATATCACGAATCGATTGTTTTGCCATGTCAAAACTCCTCCTTCGCCAAGCTATAAATAATATGTAGCGGTAGACAAAGTCAAAAGAGGAGGCATAAAGTCTCCTCTTCGCCCTGACTATCCCTGTACTATATTATAGGCCTTTTTTAGCAATATAATTTACGAGGTCAACAACACGGTTTGAGTAACCGGATTCGTTGTCATACCAAGAGATAACTTTTACAAGATTATCTTCAAGGACCATGGTGGAAAGCGCGTCAATAGTAGAGGAAACTGTCGCACCATTGTAGTCTTTTGAAACAAGTGGTTCTTCGCTGTAAGCAAGAATACCTTTCAAGGCACCTTCAGCTTCAGCTTTTAATGCTGCATTGATTTCATCAACAGTAACATTTTGATCAAGCTCTGCTACTAAATCAACCAAGGAAACGTTTGGTGTTGGCACACGCATGGCCATACCATTTAATTTTCCTTTTAATTCAGGTAAAACAAGGGATACAGCTTTTGCAGCACCAGTTGTTGTAGGAATGATGTTTTCAGCTGCTGCACGTGCCCGACGGTAATCTTTATGTGGTAAGTCTAAGATTTGTTGGTCGTTGGTATAAGAGTGAACAGTTGTCATCAAGCCACGTTTGATGCCGAATTTGTCGTTTAATACTTTAGCCATAGGCGCTAAGCAGTTTGTTGTACATGATGCATTGGAAAGCACATGGTGGTTAGCTGGATCATATTTATCTTCATTAACACCCATAACGATCGTGATGTCTTCATCAGAAGCTGGAGCAGAGATCACTACTTTTTTCGCACCTGCTTCAAGGTGTTTCGCTGCATCAGCACGTTTTGTAAAACGGCCTGTTGATTCAACAGCCACTTCTACACCAAGATCTCCCCAACCAAGCTGTGCTGGGTCACGTTCGGAAAGGACTTTGATTTCTTTGCCATCAACAACAAGATTGTTGCCATTAACAGAAACCTCAGCATCTAATTTGCCATGCACTGTATCATATTGTAAGAGATGTGCAAGCATGTTAGCATCTGTCAAATCGTTAACTGCTACCACTTCAACATCTGGGTTTTTTAAAGCTGCACGGAAAACGTTACGTCCAATACGACCAAAACCATTAATTCCAACTTTTACTGCCATTTTAATTCCTCCTAAAAATGATTGTTTTGTAAGATTTGTTGCGCAGCCCCTTCGTCGGTTACGAGAACTGAATCAGGGCCCTTCTTAAAAAAGGCTTCAATAGCATTTGCCTTTGACTTTCCTCCAGCAACCGTAATTACTGGACGCTCGTCATTAAGTTCCTCTAACTGCAATCCAATTGTCTTGACCTTATGGATGACTTTCCCGTTTTGATCAAAATAATAACCAAACGCCTCGGCCACTGCGTGTTCTTTACGAATTTTATCCAAAAGTTCTTGACTCGAACGCCGCCGTTTAGCCATAGTCATAGCGTCACCAATGCCATGGATAACCATTCCTGCTGACTGTATCAGAAGAAGTGATTCTCTTATGGAAGGCTCCATGCTCAAAGAATGATAAGACTCCTCGCTCAACTGATCAGGGACATGAAGCATGCGATAGTGACCATCGGCCTTTTCTGCCATTTTGGCACAAATCGTGTTGGCCTGATTTTCCACTTGCTCCCCAAGTCCTCCACGTGCGGATACAAATAACGGCTTCTTCTGTGATTGCTTGAAAGGATGCATCATTTCTGCCACAGCAGCTAATGTGGTTCCTCCCATGATAGCAATGACCGTGTTATCCGTGATCAAGGATTCCATCACTTTGACACAGGTCAACCCCATTTCATTCTTGACCCATGGTTGTTCATCACTATTACCGGGTACAATAACGACGCGAGATAAATGAAGGATGTTCTTTAATTGTTTCTCCAATTGCGGGATTCCTGATACATGCTTCATCACATTCTCAAGACGATGGAGAACACGCTCTCCTTCATCGGTCAAACGCATCCCCGTGCTTTGTGAATGAACAAGACCTTGCTGACTGAGAAAGACCACCTCACCTCGTAGGACTCTTTCAGTCATACCTAAATGAGTGGATAACACTCTCCGGCCAATGGGTTGCAAAAAATGAATGGATTGCAATATGCGATAGCGGTTAGACATAATAGTGATGACATCGGGGACGAGCTTTTTTTGTATATTGATTAAATCATCCAATATGCCTTCCCCCTGGACTTAAATTGTCCCGCATAGTCATATAATGTCCCGTCATTACATTTATTATTTTAGCGATAAAAAAAACACTTTTCAAGTGAAAAGTGTCAGGATTTTGTAATATTATTTTTTTATATACGGCATAAGCGTTTTCTCTATCTCTTGATAACTTATCCGACCAGCTGCTGCAACTTCTCCATCAACGGCCACAACTGGGATCATCAATTGATACTGTTCAAGTAACGCATCGTCCGAATAGATATCAATCTCTTTATAAGACAGGTCATGCGCCTCACACAGCAGATCAAGCCAAGCCTTCACTTCGTCACAAAGCGGACAGCGTTCCTTACTATATAAAATGATCTTCGGCTGAATCATGTTCATCGGATAAACCCCTTAAATATAAAAATGATTTAAGGCAACCCTTCAAAAGTATTTCTTTTTCCAAAAGATCAGTGCAGTAATAACAGAAAGTGTCGCTGAGATTAATATCGCGATGATAAAGCCTAAAGGATTATGCTCCAAGGGCAGCTTTACAAAGTTCATGCCGAAA
Organism: Pullulanibacillus camelliae; assembly: GCF_014642655.1. GTDB lineage: Bacteria > Bacillota > Bacilli > Bacillales > Sporolactobacillaceae > Pullulanibacillus > Pullulanibacillus camelliae. The sequence goes on along the minus strand of NZ_BMIR01000005.1, from coordinate 70,648 downwards.
AAACTCGCCACCATCGTTGGTAAAGAAAGCACGATCGTGATGGCTGTTAAAAATTTCATGACGATATTAACATTATTCGATATAACCGAGGCGAAGGTATCCATTAAGCCATTTAAAATATTGCTGTAAACCTCAGCCATCTCAAGCGCCTGCTTGACCTCAATCATGACATCCTCAAGCAGATCCTTGTCATCCTCATACATTTTGAAATAATTCAATCTAAGAATCTTTTCCATAACAATATTATTCGCTTTTAATGATGTCATAAAATAAACGAGTGTTTTTTCAAGACTGAGCAATGAAAACAGCTCTTTATTCTTCATCGATTCATGCAATTCACGTTCAATTTCATTAGTCTTCCGATTGATCTGGCGGAGATATTTTAAATAATATGTCGCCATCACATATAATAATTGCAATGTAAAACGGGTTTTTTTATAAGTAAAAAAGCCCTTGATACGATTTTGGGTAAACTCATTAATGATCGGATTATCATCCAAACAAACGGTGATAAAGCAATCCTTGGTCACAATAATACCAAGCGGAATGGTATCATAGAGCGCAGAATCACTATCATCCTTGACATGGATGGGAATATCAACGATCGTAAGCACATCATTTTCTTCTTTTTCGATACGCGATCTTTCATCGTCATCCAAAGGGTCTTTAATAAAGTCTTGAGGAATTTGTGTATGCTCAACGACCCTTGTGATTTCTTCTTGAGTTGGCGCAATAAGATTGATCCAACAGCCCTTCCTAATCTGATCAATTTCTCGAAACTGCCCATCTACTGATGTTAAATAGATGTTTAACATGCGTGTCACCTCCACTAGTTTCTGGAGGTCGTATCACCTAGAGATAAAGAGGTTGATAACGACAATCGTTATGTGACCTACAATAATTGGTGCTCGCCCTCCACCTTAAATACTCAGAATCAGGACGACTGCCCTCTTCACTTTGCATTGCGCTACCAACCCCTTTCATCCTTTTTTTAATAGCCTATGCATTCTTATCTTACATGGTATCACGGGATTGTACAAACAAATTCCTTTTAAGCATGAAAAACTGACACTTTGTTTGTTTCCCACGGCTATACCTATCAGTGGTCCGGTTAACGTTCACGGTGATCGTAACGGCTTTTGACAAGAACACGCGCCCATCCCTACGCCCCACCAAAACTAAAGAAAAAGGATTAGCTGGGCATACGGCTAATCCTTGTCATTTTATTAATATCAAGATAATATGGCGCGCCCGGAGGGATTCGAACCCCCGGCAGACATGGTACCGGAAACCATCGCTCTATCCAGCTGAGCTACGGGCGCTAGGCAATAGTCTAATTCAAAAGACAAGTACAAGTATACAGGATATCAAGGAACTTTTCAAGTCATGAATAAAACCGTAATAAACAACAAATTTTAACATTAAAGACTCAAATCAATGCGTGCAAAAGTGTGTTAGAAAAACCGTTTCACACCTTAACCAATAAACAGCACGTGAGCTTGGGGCGTCTCATGAAGGCTTTCTTGGCTTTTTTAGCCTCATCTCTAAAATGACAACAAGCAAGGAGGAATCTTTTTATGACAAAATGGATAGTCACGGGTATGGCTTGTCTTGCTCTCATACTTACTGGTGTTTTTGTTCTCGACAATCACCCTGACAGGTCAAAGGCTTCTGGAAACCATGCGACTTTTGAAGGGGTGAACTTAAGCTGCGCTAACTGTCAGGCGAAGGCAGAGCAAGCACTCAGCAATATCATCGGCATTGAGCATTACACACTCTCTCCTAAAAAACAAACCATTACTGTCTCTTTTGATCCAAAAGTGATGAAGGCAGACTGGATTGAAAAATCATTAGAAGCCGCCGGCTTCCAAGCAACAGACATCGCACCCTAAACTCAGAAAATCGCTTCAAAACACCCATAGCGTGATTTATACAAAAGGTGAGTTTCTGTGAAGCATAACCAGCTCTCTTATTATAGGAGCTGGTTTTCATTATATGGCCATTGGCGACCCGCATTTTCTTAGTGCGGTCTGATTGTTAATTTGAAACCTGTATTTGTTTTGCCAGCACTTTTGTTAAAAAGTTAGGGGCTTTTGTTAAAATGTATCTGGCTTTTGTTGCGCTCAACTGGATTTGGAAATTTACCCTACGGATTCGTTCTCTTTTTGTTAATTCCGAGCTCTATTTGTTATTGTGTAGCTGGTTTTTGTTAAAATGGCCAGGTCTTTTGTTCCTTTGTAGCTGGTTTTTGTTAACTTACTCCTGGCTTTTGTTGCGCTCACTTCTGGATTCGGAGGCTTACCCCTCGGTTTTGTTCTCTATTTGGAAATTTCGCGTTTTATTTGTTATTTTGGCTGAGGCTTTTGTTAAAATGCCAACGCCTTTTGTTACTTTGCAACTGGCTTTTGTTAACTTACTCCTGGCTTTTGTTGCGCTCACTTCTGGATTCGGAGGCTTGCCCCTCGGATTTATCCTCCATTTGTTTTTGGCGCCCCCCGCTTTGATTAGGTAATTTATAATTCGCCCTCTTTGAAAATTTTTAAGCCTGCTTATAGTCTTTATTCTCGACTTTCTCATAAGATAAATGAGAAAAGGTGTGGTTTCATAGTAGATGTCGTTTGAAAGTAGGCAAAGATGGGTAATATGAGTATTGAGTTTTTACACCCTTTACATAGCACAGCAAAATATTTGACCTTTATTGACCTTTGGGGTATGATGAACTCACAAACAAGTCATATAGAAGAAGAGTGTCTTCTGCCTCTAGGTATCTAGAGGTATGGACAGCTTCTCAAGAAGAGCTATCTCTTCTTGAATTTCATTCATTCCACCACTACTCTTGTAGGCGGTGACTATTAAAAGGAGGAAGAAACCTATGCCGTTAATTCCAACAGTTATTGAACAAACCAACCGTGGTGAAAGAGCTTATGATATTTATTCCCGTTTATTAAAGGATCGTATTATTATGCTCGGGACTGCCATTGACGATAATGTCGCTAATACGATCGTCGCCCAACTTCTATTTCTAGAAGCTGAAAATCCAGAAAAAGAGATCTCACTCTACATAAATAGTCCTGGTGGCTCCATCAGTGCAGGGATGGCCATCTACGATACTATGCAGCATATTAACGCTAAGGTCTCAACGATTTGTATTGGTATGGCCGCTTCCATGGGCGCATTCTTGCTCGCAGCGGGTGAGCCTGGTAAACGCTTTGCACTTCCTAATAGTGAAGTTATGATTCACCAGCCTCTTGGCGGGACACAAGGTCAAGCGACAGATATTGAGATTCATGCACGCCGCATCATTAAAATGCGTGAACAGCTCAACAAAATTCTTTCTGAACGCACAGGACAGCCACTCGAAGTGATTGAACGTGATACAGATCGTGATAACTTCATGCCTGCTGAAGTTGCCAAGGAATATGGTCTTGTTGATGAAGTGCTTTATCCAAAAAGCGCAAAAAAATAATAGTGAACCTTAAGGAGCTGAGATAGAAGTATTCAGCTCATAGAGTGAGCCGAACGCATTCATAAATTCTATGCGTTCGGCTTTTTGAGTGAATCATGAAATGCTACGGTCAAAATACTTCGCTTTCCGCGTGGGGAGTGATAAGCCTCCTCGCGCCGCGCGCTATGAGGTCTTACCGATCTCCCGCTTCTCGCAGGAGTCTCCGTATTTTGACTGGGCTTCCGTTTTCCGTATTTCCTTTTAAAGTCTTATCGTTCGATATGGGGCCATCTCTTTATTTTTGTCTCAGCTCTTTTTTATAACTCACTATAACGACGCTGACTCTTTGTCTGCTGTTCAACTCTGCAAACAGCTATTGTATGTGAAAACATGAACAAGCACATGTCTCAAATGAGGCATGTGCTTGTTCATTGTGACAGGTCTTTATATCGTTTTATTTAAATATCATCTTTTGATACAAAGGCTTTCATTGCTTTCAGTGCTTCGTTTTCATCTGGTCCAGAGACGATTAAAGTAATTTCCTCACCTGGGCGAATGGCGATGCTCATCATCCCCATGATGCTTTTGGCATTCACTTTTTTATTTGACTTTTGGATTTCAATTTTACTGCTATAGTGATTGGCTTCTTGAACAAACAAGGCCGCTGGTCGAGCTTGAAGCCCCGATTTTAATTGGACAACCACATTTTCCTGTACCATTTTTTTCCCTCTCTTTCACGTTCACAATTAAATTATTTCAATCCGCGAGCGGATGTGCTAAAAGTTTGATAAAAAATGATTATCATATTTAAGTACACATGAAATAGTGTCGAAAATCAAGTGATTTCAATGAAGCGTAACACTTTCTCCCTATTCTTCTCCTATTTTCCACCTAAACCTTCAAATCTTTTACATCAAAAGCCCCTTGACGAATTTTATCTGCTATATTACTGATTTTTCTAAAGCGGTGGTTGATCCCGGACTTGCTGATCACCTCATCTGTTAGTTCCCCAAGCTCTTTCAAGGTAACATCCGGGTTTTTAATCCGCAATTCTGCGATTTCTCTGAGCTTCTTAGGGAGTTGATCAATGCCAATTTCCTTATCAATCAGCCGGATATTTTCTACCTGCTTCATAGCTGCTGTGACCGTTTTGTTGAGATTGGCTGTTTCACAATTGACAAGACGATTGACAGAGTTACGCATATCCTTAACAATGCGAATATCCTCGAAATAAAGCAGGGCTTGATGGGCACCAATGATATTTAAAAACTCGGTGATGCGCTCCCCTTCCTTCATATAAAGAACAAAACCATTCTTTCTCGGGAGAACCTTTGCTTTTAAATGATACCGATTCATAAGCTGGGATAATGAGCGAATATGCTCTTCATAGCTAGAAAAAATCTCGAGGTGATAAGAGGATTCTGGATGATTAAGAGATCCTCCAGCTAAGAACGCTCCGCGCAGGTAAGCCCTTTGGCAGCATTCATCTTTAATGATCTCCGGTGAGATCTCACGAGTAAACATCAATTGATGATTGACGATTTTTAAATCCTCCAGCATCTCTTGAGCATGCTCATTCAACCGCACAATATAGACATTATTCTTTTTCAATCGCATTTTCTTGCGTACAAGCACCTCTGCAACATAATGATAGACAGATTTAATCAATGTATAAACCCTGCGGGCAATCGCAGCGTTTTCCGTGGACATATCCAAGCTCAAGCGCTTATTAATAATGGATATAGACCCATTCATCCTGATCAATGCCGCCAGTTCGGCCTTTGCACAGCACCCATCAACCTCTAATTGTGTTAACTCTTTTTTTGTTTCCGCCGCAAACGACATGCCTTTCACCTCCTGCCTTTATAAATTATTTTAATAATCCCATTAACAAATTGGCAACGATTTGTTCATTATGGCGAATGACATTATGATCTAATTTAATTATATCATCACTGATCACATCAATTCCATAATCTTCTAGTTTTTGTTTATCATAAATAACAGGAATCGCCCCTTCCAAGGCATATCTATCCAAAACATGCTGTGGAACAGAACGCTTATTAACAATGATGACATCAATCGTTGAAGGTTTAATATGATCAAGTAACACCTTAAGGTGATCACTGGCTGTAAAATTATCCGTCTCGCCTTTTTGCGTCATCACATTACAGACATACACCTTTCGGGCTGAGGCTTTGGCGATCTCTTCCCCTAGACGTGGCACAAGTAAATTAGGGAGAACGCTTGTATAAAGGCTTCCTGGACCTAGGATAATGAGATCGGCCTCTTGAATGGCTTGAACACTTTCAGGCAAAGGTTCGATATTCTCTGGTGTCAAAAAGACACGATCAATTTTATCCTGGCGCTTCGGTATATTGGACTCCCCCTCCACCAGTGTGCCATCCATCATCACAGCATTTAAAACAATGCTGTGATTGGCAGCAGGCAGAACGCGCCCCTTAACATTTAACACCGCACTTAATTCTCTGATGCCTTGAGCAAAGTCACCAGTGATATCGGTCATTGCCGCCAACAATAGATTTCCTATGGAATGCCCGCTTAATCCATTCCCGTTAATAAAGCGGTGCTGCAGCAGTTTTTCAAAAATTGGCTCCGTTTCTGATAAAGCAACTAAAACATTACGAATGTCGCCCGGAGGAGGAATCTGCAATTCATTGCGAAGGCGCCCAGAACTGCCGCCATCATCGGCAACGGTTACGATCGCAGTAATATCTATATCATGGTATTTTAAACCTCTTAGTAGAACAGATAGACCGGTTCCTCCACCAATGGCTACCACTTTTGGTCGTTTATTTGTCATGTGTCTTCTCTTTTCCTTTTTCTATATCCCGATGGTAAACGTTGGTCACAGAATAGGCTTTTAAAGCTTGACCCAAATATTCAGCTAACGCAACGGAACGATGCTTTCCTCCCGTACAGCCAATGGCAATGACGAGTTGGCTTTTGCCTTCGCGTTTATAATGCGGGAGCATAAAAATCAGCAAATCCGTCAGCTTTTGTAAAAATTGTTTCGTTTCCGTCCACTTAAAGACATAATCAGAGACATCCTTTTCCAGCCCTGTTCGTTCACGCATATGTTCGATGTAATAAGGATTGGGAAGAAAACGCACATCAAAAACAAGATCGGCATCGATTGGAATCCCATATTTAAATCCGAAGGACAGGACATTAACGTTAAAGGTTGAGGTTTTTTCCTCTGTAAATAACTCAATCATTTTTTCCTTTAACTGCTTTGGTTTTAGCCCAGTGGTATCAATGTAATATTGAGCATGGCCTTTGATATCCTCGAGTACTTTCCGTTCCGCTTGAATCCCCTCAAGAGGCGTCCCATGAGGCGCTAATGGATGTGCTCGCCGGGTTTCCTTATATCTTCTGACAAGCGCTTCATCCTCGGAGTCTAAGAAGAGAATTTGCGGTTGAATATGTTCTTTATTGCTCAAGGAGTCAATCGCTCCAAAGAGGGAATCGAAAAACTCGCGACCACGTAAGTCCATAACAAGAGCGAGCTTATTTAATTTATCCCCGGCTTCATCTACCATGTCTAAGAATTTTGGCAAAAGAGTTGGCGGTAAGTTATCGATGCAAAAAAAGCCCATGTCCTCCAGGCTTTGAATCGCTACCGTCTTTCCAGCTCCCGACATACCTGTAATAATGATGATTTGTAACTTCTGATTCATGACCTGAGCACCTCCACTATTCCTACAGTATCGTCCTTATTCTCCTCAGTTTGGATCTAGGCGATAACTTAATAATTCAAAATCAGGCGAATAATAAAAGGTTCCGAAAATCATGCCGCTTCCATGAATGACGTAATCAAGAAGATGGCGGTCACCCTCTGCCATCGGTAATTCTTTTATAGCATCAGCTGGCTGCCAAGCCAATTTTCCTTCTGCGCTTTCTCTGAATAACTGTCCTTGATAGTGGTCAGCAAAGAAGGTAAACATCATCCACTCAGACTCGGTGACATCACCATTCTTAATTACAAACGTAAATACACCTTTTAATGTAGGGTTTTCTAGATATAATCCTGTCTCTTCTCGGAATTCACGGACAACCGAATCTTTAACCGATTCACCAGTCTCCATTTTTCCTCCTGGAGCCACCCACCAATTTCGGCGTGGCTTTTGAAGCAGAAGGACCTTATTTTCTTGGAGTAAAAGACAATTAGTTACTCTTTGCATCCACATTCACCTCTAGCACATTGGCCTTTCATCACATTTATATTCATACTTAAACGTTAGTAATCATATCATCTTATGTTAAGTATACACTGTTTTATTTGCTGCTCAAAATTTAAAATCCAAAATACCGTGGCAAACCAATAAACGTATCAAACTCAAATCGCACCGCTCTCTCACATTTAAAAGCCTTATCCTATTTCATATGTAAAAACAGGTCCCTGTACTTACAAAGCAACAATAAAAATGATTAAATAATATCATCATATATAAAAACTTATCATCCCGCACTTTTCGAGTGTATGCCCTGCCTTATGAAGTGAAAAACCAATCCGCGAGTCTCGTTTTTCGAATCCAGGTGTGAGCGCAACAAAAGCCGATCCTAATTGAACATAAGACGGATGCCTTATAACAAATCCTTAACTCAACGGAACAAATTCAAGCCGAGGTTTCCAAATAGGGCATGAATCTGAAGGGAGAACTGTCGCATTTCCCTTTTTAAGTCAAACTTCAGACACCTTTTGCCTTCCTGCTCCGCTCACTGTTCGAAGAAGTGCAGGGGAGGCGCTATTTCTTCTTAAGTTTTTTATGAACAGTTTTCCACAAGGCGATTATTTTAAATTTCCTAAAAAAAGCAGGGTGAAAAACATGCCCGGACCTTATTCAGTTGGGCATTAAAAAGCTTTTTTACCAAAATGCTTCGTCAGTATCAAGTGGATTGGAACGGAAATCTGCACCGTCCTCATGATCAGAAATTTTATACTTTCTTTTCCTTTTAAAAAAAAAGCACGGGCGTCTTGCTTTGCCCGTGCCAAACTATATAAAAGGGGGTCAATTTCTTAATTCTAATCATACACCTTATTTATTTCATCGATGTTACAGCGGAGTTAAAATAGAGTAACGTTGTTAAAAGCTTTAATGAATTAAAGTAAATTTTGTATGGTTATTTTACCGCTGTTTTTTTCTCTTCAATATAAGCCTGAGCCGCTTGAGCAGCGATTGCTCCATCACCGGTTGCCGTTGCAATTTGTCTCAGCTCTTTGTCCCGGATATCACCGGCTGCAAAAATCCCTGGAATGGCTGTCTCCATGTTCTCATTGGTCTTAATGTACCCTTCTTCATTCGTAATGCCTAAGTGTTTTACAGCATTATTTAATGGCAGTAAGCCAATATAAATGAAGACGCCATCTGCTTTAAATTCTTGCTCACTTCCATCCTGCGTATTAACAAGGGTGACTTTGCCAACCTTACCGTCCTTTTCATGAATTTCTTTAACAGTATGGTTCCAAATAAAATCAACCTTTTCATTATTAAACGCGCGATCTTGAAGAATTTTTTGAGCGCGAAGCTTATCGCGGCGATGCACAATAGTCACCTTTGAAGCAAAGCGTGTTAAGTACACCCCTTCTTCAACGGCTGAGTCCCCGCCACCGACTACGACAAGCTCTTTTTCCTTGAAAAAGGCGCCATCACAAACCGCACAATAAGAGACACCACGTCCACCAAGTTCATCTTCACCTGGCACGCCAAGCTTTTTATATTCTGCACCGGTTGTCACGATGACTGCTCTGGCTTTATACTCCTTATTGCCAGCGACAACTGTTTTGAGCTCTTCTCCATCGCGGATTTCCGTAATATCCCCATAGGCATATTCCGCCCCAAATTTCTTTGCGTGATCAAACATTTTGTTTGATAAATCAGGGCCTAAAATGCTTTCAAAGCCTGGGTAGTTTTCAACCTCTTCTGTATTCGCCATTTGTCCACCAGGTATACCGCGTTCAATCATAAGTGTATCTAAATTGGCGCGTGATGCGTAAACGGCCGCTGTCATTCCCGCTGGTCCTGCGCCTGCAATAATAACATCATAAATTTTTTCTGTATCCGCCATTCTTGGTCACCCCTTACAATAATTGTCTTGTGTTTTATATCTTTTATCTGCTGACTTCACTTTATCCACTTAATATTAAAAGAAATAGGCCACCTTTTTCAAGAAATTGAATTTCGATGCTATCCCTGTGCACACTTAATGCTGTTTAAAGACGTTTAACAGCTTACGCACGCGATACAGCGTTGTACCATACATTTCAGCAACTTCTAATTGCGACACCGTTATCCCTTCAGCTTTTTGCCAGTAATAAGCAATGACAGCCGCCCATGTAGAAACATCTATATCCTCTTTTACATGAACATCCAACGTATAAAATTTATACCACCACAGATAGATACCATAATAATCTACAAGCGGTTTTCCTGCCCCAAGCTTCTTTTCTATGCCAAACATGACTTGTAATTTGCAGTCCTGTGAAGCAGCTTGACGATCTTTGAGTAAGTGCGCAAGCGTTCTAAGGGACTCCTCTGCCGAATCCCGCTGACTAAAGGCATCTAGGATCGCTTGTGAGGCAGGATTTTCCCAAGAGCTGAGCATGAATAAGGCAAACACTTTATCCTTCTCCTGCCCTGCTTCTAACTGCTGCTCGAGCAAGGAATGGACAAGTGGATTGTCCTCGGCATCCTCTGCCTTGAGCAGCTCTTGAATTTTTCCGTATTCGAACGGAGCAAATGGGGAATCACTAAAAAAGTCAACGCGTTTCCATGCCTTTAAGGCTTCCTGTTTTTTGCCCACACGATATGCCGAAACGGCAAGCCAATAATAGAAGGTTTGATCCCACGCGCCTAAAGGCTCTGCTGACTTCAACCAACGATAAGCAAACTCATATTCACCCAAGAAGAAAAACGTCGATCCAAGCTTACTGCGATGCTCAGGGTATAATGGATAAAGATTAAGAAGTCCTGTATATAAGCTTTCTACACGATCAAACTGCTTCAATTGGAAGTAGAAGGTCATCCGATTACACAACGCATGGATATTCCCTGGATCCTTTTGCAGCACTTCTTCTAATATATCAAAGGCAACCTTTGTTTTTCCTAACGAATAATAAGCAATTGCGAGATTATTATAGGCTGCCCAATACGTTGAACGTTGATCGATAACTTTTTTAAAAAAGGCAATGGCCTCCCAAAATTCACCGCGTTCTAAAGCTTGTCTACCTTTTTCATGATCGACAACGTGACTATCCTCACCGAAGAAAGCTTCATCTGATTCTAATATTAAGATTTTATATAATTCATGGGCCTCTTCAATAAAGCCTCCATTTGGTTCACTTGCAATATATTGTTTAACTTCCTTTAACGCTTCTTCATAATTGCCTAAATGCGCAAAGTTGTTGGCAAGGAAGAAATAGCATTCTGTCATATTTTCATCAAGTTCATAAATGACTTTTTTTAACAATGTATTGGATTCATTATATTCCTCAAGCTCAGCTAATATTGCCGCTTGCTGGCAAAGATATTCCGTTTCATTCGGATTGAAGGCAATCGCACGATTAACGAATTTTTTCGCACGTGCAAGATCACCTTTTTGATAAGCGGTTATCCCTTTTTGAAAATAATAATCACCGTTGGGTATAAACGAAATAACCTGACTTTTCTTTGATGAATGCTCTGTTTTCATAATGTCCCCCGGTATCCTTTAATCTCTATAGAATTATATCATAAATAGTGACATATAATGACGAAAAATAGAAGAATCCTGCTTGGGCCTCAATACGTAAATATTGGAATAAAGCTTTTTATATAAATTGAGCTCTATTGTGGATTCCATTGTGAAAAACACTTAGCTATACTAAACGTATCTTACGTTTTGGTTCTTTGACCAAACGTACATTTTACATATATAGTGGAGGATTGTAAAGAATGAATCGTCTTTTTTTCATCGTATCTATCATAGGTGTCCCATTATCCATAGTCGGGAGCTTTCTGCACTGGTCTGATCTATTGATGTTTTTAATTTACTGTATAACAATCATTGGATTAGCTAGTTTTATGGGGCGTTCGACGGAAAGCTTAGCGATTATTACCGGCCCAAGCGTGGGGGGCTTGCTCAATGCCACATTTGGCAACGCTGTTGAGTTGATCATCTCTTTTTTCGCTTTAAAACAAGGCTTATTTGCGGTCGTCATGGCGTCGATCACTGGGTCGGTTATCGGCAATCTCTTACTTGTTGGCGGGCTTTCTATCGTTGTTGGCGGATTAAAATACAAGCGCCAGACCTTCAATGTTCATGATGCCAGACATAATACGGGGATTATGATGTTTGCCATTATCGTCGCTTTTGTTTTTCCTTTTATTTTCTCAATGAAAATGCCGAGTCACAATATTCAATTGCTGAGTACTGTTATCGCTATTGTCATGATTTTTATTTATCTCTTTTCATTGCTTTTCCGCTTAGTCACGCATCGCGGTGTCTATGTTTCTAAGGAAGAGGTAAAGGAAGATGAACAGGCTGAAACTCCTGAGTGGAGCGGCTTAAAAGCTGTTATCGTCCTTGCGGTAACAACGCTAATAGTTGCCTATATCAGTGAGCATCTGGTCGATACGATTAAACCTGTTGGGGAGTCATTTGGCTGGAGCGAAACCTTTATCGGGGTGATCATCGTCGCCATTGTTGGCAATGCTGCTGAACACGCCTCCGCGATCTTAATGGCTTATAAAAATCGCATGAACGTGGCAATTGAAATTGCCATCGGTTCTACCTTACAAATCTCGATGTTTGTTGCTCCAATTCTTATCTTGGTTTCCTGGGCACTTGAATCCTTTATGCCTCTTGTTTTCCCTATAAAGGAACTGACAGCTATGGTGCTCGCTACCTTTTTAACAATGAGCATTACAACAGATGGAGACACCAATTGGTTCGAAGGCGCGATGCTCCTAGCGGCTTATGTTATTATGGGGTTTGGTTTTTATTTATTATAGCATTCAGACATGGGACAATTTTTTATCAAAAAGATTAAAACAGAAAATGACAGGAAATAATTACCTATTATTACTTTTTTCCAAAAATAGGGGTCATTTCGAGAGGCAACAAGTGGAGTGGAGCAGAAGGTGCGAGACTCCAAGGAAATAGGGCGAGGGTGACTTCACGAATAAACGAGGCGTTGTTCCGAGGAAGGTGACGACGAAGCAAGTCTAGCAGATGCAGGAACAGGGGCTTCTTACATTTTCAAGCACTCCGGCTAAGTGCGTCACATCCATATGACAGCGCCGAAGTTAGGTCATCAATACCACCCGCAAAAAGTAAAGAAGACTTTTCAGGGGACCTGATTGTACGCCTGAGTCCATGCCCGTGGAAAGCGAGCGCTCTGCTCTGGAGCGAATAGAGCATCATCCAATATGAAAGAGGCTTCATTGCCTGGTCAAGTGGATGGGAGCGCAAGGCGCGAGACTCGGAACACTCTAAAATCGTGTGTTCCTCGGGCGCCGCTGACTCATGATGCGGAGACTAGACTCCTGCGGGAAATGGGAGATCGGTAAGACCTTAGCAGTGCGAAGGCGCGAGGAGGCTTACCACTCCCCCGCGGAAAGCGAGCGGACTGGAGCGAAATCGCGCACCGTCCTCATGACCAGAAATTTTATATTTTCTTTTCTTTTTAAAAAAGGAGCCATAAAAGCAAACCGCTTTTATGGCTCTTTGGCTCTTCCCTGTCATCCCTTAAAAAGGGCGATGTGGTGGACAGGGCGGACAGGGCGGGCAAGGAATAGGGGTACAATTGACATCAGAACAGCTTGATGTTTCAACAAAAGATTCTGTGTGTGGATAATAGTGCTCATGAGTATAATGCGTATGCTTGACATGTGTTGTGTGTGAGCGATGAACATGAGGAATAACAATGTTTTCATAATAATTTTTTTGCCATTCCTGAGCAGGATCATACATAGCCGGCATGGTTTTGTTTACAGGTGGATCGGCACAAACCACTGTTGGTGGGCAGGGCATAGGATGATGTTTAAAATGCTCATGATGCATTGGATGATGTTTAAAGGGATCGTGATGCATATGATGCATTTTATGTGGCTTGTTCTCCTTGTTCATGGTGTTCATGTTATTCATACTGTTCATCATGTTCATAGGGTTCATCGCATTCATGTTATTCATATTATTAACCATATCAGACATCTAAAGGATACCTCCTCAACTATTTAACTATACTTTCGTAAATATCCTATGATATATCCCTAATGTCTGAAATGGACAATGACCTAATTCCCAATAAAATCTTACTTAACCGGAAAGACATTGCTGATAACTCGACTTGTCTATGGACACTAAATGAGGAAGCCCCTACACGCCTACTCCCCATTACCTTCCAACACTTTCTGCAAGCAGACGCTCATGAAGCTTCTGCCTTACTCTCGATTTTGGATTCCAACAATCAAATTGATAGGAAGGGTGAGTATCAAAGCCCAGACGCTTGCATATGGGTATCTTTTTTTCTTGTTCTTCACGAAAGGCGAAATGCTGACATGTTGCACAATGATGATAATGCTCGACAATTTCTCTGAAACTTTCCATCCTTGCTTTCACCTCGGCTTACCCTCATTTCTCCCTATCTTCCATTCTTCGCGCCATTTCCTCTTTTGTGTAGATAATACGCATGGGGTTCCCACCAACAAAACTGCCTTCTGGAACATCCTTATGCACGAGCGTTCCCGCTGAGACCACCGCCCGTTTTCCAATACTCACACCAGGTAAAATGGTGCAATTGGCCCCGATCATCACCTCATCGGCAATGCTGATGTCTCCCAGACGGTATTCATCAACCAAATATTCATGTGCTAACAACGTCGTATTATAACCAATCACACAGTTTCGGCCAACCGAGATTTTCTCAGGAAACATAATATCCAGCATCACCATGAGTGCAAACGACGTATTCTCCCCGACCTTCATTTTAAGGCAGCGTCTATACAGCATATTTTTAACACTTAAAAAGGGCATGTAACGCGCAGCTTGAATGACTACAAAATTCTTGACAACTTTAAGAAAAGGCACGGTTTTATACACATGCCAAAGAGCATTTGCACCTTCTACACGATACCTCGTCGTTCGCCTGGCCATGCCTGCTGCCCCTTCCTTTTTCAAACCCTTCTCACTTGCAAATGGTTAAAATATCTCTGATATCCTCTAGAATAAAATCAGGCTGTGCCTGCTTTAACAATTCCACACCTTTAAGACTCCATGCCACCCCAGCAGTTTTTGTTTCGGCATTTTTTCCTGCTTCAATATCTGAAACACTATCTCCAACCATCACCGCTTCTGAAGGCTTGGCATGTAACGCCTTGAGCGCTCTCAAGACAGGCTCCGCATCTGGCTTCGGTTTTTCAATATCATCAATAGCAACCACCACGTCAAAAAAAGCATCCAGCCTAGATAGCTTTAAACCCATTTTAACCGTTTTCCAGCGTTTCGAAGTCACAATGGCCAATTTGTATCCATCGCGATGCAGGGCTTCTATCGTTGTATAGACGTTTGGAAATTCAGTGACAAGCTGATCATGCATACGGACATTGTATTCTCGATACCGCTTCACCATATCCTCTACACGCTCAGAGTCGACCTTAGAAAAGCTGATCTCTAAAGGCTCCCCTATAAAATCAATGATATCCGCACGGGTGTATTTATTAGGATAGTAATGTTCAAGCGTATGTAAAAAGGATGCAATAATAAGTTCATTGGTATTGATCAAGGTTCCATCCAAATCAAATAATAATGTATTAATCACAGTGTTGTTTGCCTCTTTCTTTCTATAGTTTTTCGTACGGCTATTCGCCAAACCATGCCCACCAGCCAAGTCATAAAAATGGCAACACATAGACGCAGACATAATAGGGGCCAAAGTGAGATGCCCAATGGAGCAAAGATAATGGTATCTTCAACAACCGCATGGCATCCGACTAAAAAAATAAAAGCAAGGTAAAGGCTGCGACGATCAAGATCATCATCTTTAACAGCCTGAATCATAACCCCTGCACCATAAGTTAACCCTAATATTAATCCAGATGCTAAAGTCGTTGAGCCCTTGGGACTGATGCCTAGAAAACGGGTCACGGGTGTCATCCATTTTGCAAAGACAGCCATCCATTGAAGATCCTTAAGAACTTGGATAATGACCATGAGAGGAATAACGATAATTGCCAATTGACCAATACCTAGCAAAGCTTTTTCAAACCCATCTTCTACAATGCCGAGCCATGAATGAGGCTGAGAGGTTTGTGCCTGTAAAAAGCCGTACACCGCCTGTGCATCCCCTCCGTGCCACAAGTGGCCAATGGCCACTGCTGAAAGCAATGCTAATCCGAGTCGAACAACGATCATCACCCATACTTTCACACCGACTCGCGAAGCGACACCACATTCAATCAGGAGATTATGAGAAAAGGACATCATGACAGCCAAGATAAAGACACTTTTCACAGTTAAATCCATGGATAGGATAGCCCCAATCCCAGCATATAAGTTGAGAAGATTACCAAAGACAAGGGGAACTGCTGCCTCTCCTGGCAAGCCGAGCCACCCCATAACAGGAGCAATCCAGTGGATCAACGTATCGAAAACAGTCGTGTAGCTCAATACAGTTACGATTAAGGTAACAGGAAAAATAACTTTGCCTAATGACCACGTCGTACTTAAGCCATTTATAAAGCCCTTCCTTAACGTTGTCAACATGCCAGAACCTCCATTGCGCGGTCATTCAAAGAAAACGAAACTCTCACTCAGCTTTTCAAGTTGTCATCTAATCGCTTAGAAAATTCTTGAGCTGCATTAATCCCCATGCGTTTAAGTCTGAAATTCATCGCAGCAACCTCAACAATAACGGCCAGGTTTCTTCCTGGTCTGACAGGAATCGTGAGCTTGGGGATCGTTGTACCAAGAAGCTGTGTGCGATCCTCGTCTAGGCCCAAGCGATCATACATTTTTTTGGGATCCCATGACTCAAGATGAATGGTAAAGGAGATCTTTTTATAATTGCGCACCGCACCAGCTCCAAATAGTGTCATGACATCAATAATCCCTAATCCGCGAATTTCTAAAAGATGCTGGATAAGCTCAGGCGGGTTGCCAACAAGCTCATCTTCACCAGTTTGACGAATCTCGACCGAATCATCGGCAACGAGACGATGCCCCCGCTTGACGAGCTCCAGCGCCGTTTCGCTCTTACCGACACCACTGTCACCTGTTAACAGCACACCGATACCATAAATATCAACCAAAACACCATGGACTGAAATCATTCTGGCTAATAGCGTTTCTAAAAAATTTGTAATTTTACTGCTTGCATGTGTGGTTTTTAAAGGGGTCTTGAGAACAGGAATACCGCTCTTCATCGCGGCATCAATCAATTCCTCTGGTACTTCTAAACCACGAGATACCAAGACACAAGGGGTTTCAACTGAACAAAGCTTCTCCATACGAATCATGCGTTCCTCTTTGGGTAACGAATGAAAAAACGAAAGCTCTGTACGTCCTAATAACTGCAAGCGTTCCGCTGGATAATATGTAAAAAAGCCGGCCATTTCAAGCCCCGGTCGTGAGATGTCACTCGTCGTAATGCCTCGATCAATGAACGCCTCGCCAGCAACGAGCTCTAAATTAAATTGTTTAATCAATTGTCTTACGGTTACTTGTACCAATGTACTGCACCTACCTTTTTCTTTAACAAACCTTCACTTATCTCTCTATAGTTTTGACGACCTAGGAGACTTAGAAACACTGAAATATCAAAACATTTTTCATATAAATCCATTTCACAATAGAAAATTGTGAGGCTTAATCCGAATACTATTGCATTGAAATTCGTTGCAGGTGGCCACTTTCCGCGGCCACGTCCTTTGACGCGCAGAAGGCACTAGCTTCGGCGTTGTCATATGAATGTGACGGACTTAGAGCCGAAGTGCCTTAATGGATGTGACAGCTTTAACCGAAGCCCCTCGAAGATGTGACGGTTTTAGCCACTCGTCTTTAGGGGTCTGGGTCTCTGCTCAGTTTGGAATGAATGATGCGTGTGCCCAGTTCCCTGTTCCTGCAGGACTCTCATATCACATCGTGACTCCTACGGGAAATGGGAGATGGGTAAAACCCCGCAAAAGCAAGCAGCCTGGAGCGGAAACGTGCACTTTCCACTCCATTAGTACCCAAACTTTTATACTTCTTATTATTTTAAAAATAACCATCAACAGATGATTATTTTTTTGTCAATGGTCTTACGATAAAGTTTTGGATCAGCATATTTAAAATGGATATGATCAGTGATGCAAATAGCGCTGTTCCGAAGTTTGAAATATTGAAGGCATCACCCATAAATTGCGCAGTCAACGACAAGGTCATCGCATTGATCACGACTAAAAAAAAGCCAAGGGTCAATACCGTAACCGGCAATGTCAAAATGATAAGTATGGGTTTCACAATAGCATTCAATAAGGACAGGATGATGCTGGCTTCGATGGCCGCTCCAACTCCTGCCAGCTGAAAGCTATCTATATAGCCTGCAACTGTCATTAAAACAATCGTAATAACCACAATATTAATAATCCAATTTTTTAAAACAGAACTCAATAGTTATCTTCTCCCGGAATGATGAAATATAGAATGAAATAGAGTAATACCAATGGAAAAAAGGCACTGATCACAAGTAATACAACATAGATTACGCGAATGATCGTCGCATCAATATTTAACATTTCCGCAATGCCACCAAGGATGCCGGCCAGCATTCTATTCTTTCGTGAACGATAGAGACGTTTCACTACGTCACCTCCATGAATAAAGCTTTTAATGCGTATTAGAAGACTGTTTAAGTGCTTAGTATGCTAGTTTCCCCAATACATTCATTAAAAACATGACTTTTAAAGTTCACCATTAATCAATACTTCCATCATACACTACGGTTTATACTGGGTAAAGGAAGAAAAAGATGACGGGGCATCACTTCATTCCCCATCCTATTCGTCCTTTTTTAAATGCCTATTTTAAGTCACTCGCAAGTATGAATGGTTAGTGGAATTCATCTTGTTATTCCAATCTCCATACCAGCTTTCCTTCTGTTAGTTATTACTAGAAGGTCCTGGCCTGCACGATTCGTTGAGTCCGCCTAACGCGTAACATATAAATCATACATTAAGAGTATCAACGCATCCTTAAACACTAGATCAAAGCATGAGCATAGCATTCTCCTTACTCAAAAAGAGAAAAAGCCCCCTATGTATGCAATCCTGCTCCCATAAGAGGCTTTCTATGATTAAGAGACGGTCTCTGCTTGTTTTTGAATCCGACTTTCCATTCGTTTTTTATCTCTTTCCAAAATTGGCTTGAGATACTTGCCAGTATAAGACGTCTTTACCTCACAGATCTCTTCTGGCGTTCCGGTCGCGACAATTGTTCCCCCACCATTGCCTCCTTCAGGCCCAAGATCAATCATATAATCCGCAGTCTTAATCACATCCAAATTGTGCTCGATGACGAGGACAGAATCCCCATTATCTACAAGCTGCTGAAGAACATCAAGGAGCCGAGCGATATCATCCACATGTAAGCCTGTCGTTGGCTCATCTAGAATGTAAAGGGCTCTCCCTTTTGTTCGCCGGTAAAGCTGCGAAGCGAGCTTCACACGCTGGGCTTCACCACCGGATAACGTCGTTGCGGGCTGACCTAATTTGATATAGCTCAAGCCGACTGAATGTAAAGGCTCCAGTCTCCGTTTTATCCTTGGAATATTTTCAAAGAACTTCAATGCTTCTTCAACAGTCATCTCTAAGACATCAGCGATGGTTTTGCCTTTATAGGTAACCTCTAATGTTTCACGATTGTACCGCTTGCCGTGACACACTTCACAAGGGACATAAACATCAGGTAAAAAATGCATTTCAATTTTAATAATCCCATCTCCACGACATGCTTCACAGCGGCCACCCTTTACATTAAAGCTGAAACGTCCCTTTTTGTAACCACGCATCTTGGCCTCATTGGTTTGTGCATAGACCTCACGAATCATATCAAATACCCCTGTATAGGTTGCCGGGTTAGAGCGCGGCGTTCTTCCAATAGGAGATTGATCAATATCAATGACACGGTCGAGCTCTTCGATGCCCTGAATCGACTTAAATTGCCCGGGCTTTTCCTTACGCCCATGTAATTTTTGTGAAAGCGCCTTGAAGAGAATCTCATTTACTAGCGTACTTTTTCCTGATCCGGAGACCCCTGTCACACAGGTTAGCGTTCCTAATGGGAATTTGACTGTCACATTTTTTAAATTATTCTCTGATGCGCCCTTAATGGTAATGAAGCGATTGTCAGGTTGACGCCGTTCCACAGGAATAGGAATGAACTTCTTCCCAGATAAATACTGTCCAGTTAAAGAGTTAGGGTCCTTCATTAACTCCTCAGGCGTTCCTTGAGCCGTAATGGTTCCCCCATGGGCGCCGGCTCCTGGACCAATATCGATAATGCGATCCGC
This sequence comes from Pullulanibacillus camelliae, assembly GCF_014642655.1. Taxonomy (GTDB): domain Bacteria; phylum Bacillota; class Bacilli; order Bacillales; family Sporolactobacillaceae; genus Pullulanibacillus; species Pullulanibacillus camelliae. The sequence continues at coordinate 50,654 of NZ_BMIR01000005.1, read as the reverse complement.
TGCCAGCATGGTATCCTCATCGTGTTCAACAACAAGAAGCGTATTGCCCAAATCACGCATGCTTAATAGCGTTTCAATTAAGCGATCATTATCACGCTGATGTAGGCCGATTGATGGTTCATCTAATATATACAAAACACCCATTAAACGCGAGCCTACTTGCGTAGCCAGACGAATGCGCTGGGCTTCACCACCGGATAATGTTCCCGCAGCGCGACTTAAGGTTAAATAATCCAAGCCAACATTGACAAGAAAGCCCGTTCGCTCAATAATCTCTCGGAGAATCAGCCTTGCGATGGTTTGTTCCTTCTCTGTCAGCTCCAGATGATCAAAAAATTTCCGCGCCTCACGTATCGAATAAGCGGTCACGTCACCGATGTTTTTCCCATTGATTAGAACGGCTAATGCTTCCTTTTTAAGACGTTTCCCCTCACAGGTTGGACAGGCCTTTTGGATCATGTACTCTTCCATTTGCTCACGTATGAAGTCCGATCCCGTTTCTTTATAACGACGCGAGATATTATTGATAACCCCTTCGAAATAGATCATGTTTTCTTTCATGACGCCATTGTCAGTGGCATATCTGAATAAAATGCGCTCCTTGCCACTGCCATATAAAATCTTGTCCATCTGTGCTTTAGGGATATTTTTAACTGGAACATCCATATCAATACCATAATGCTCACAAACGCTTTGCAGGAGCTGAGGATAATACTGTGAGCTCGTCGGTTCCCAGGCGGCGATAGCATTATCACGCAAAGTGCGGTCCCAATCGGGAATAACGAGATCCACATCGACTTCCAGCTTTGAACCAATTCCGTCACACGCTGGACAAGCGCCAAATGGACTATTGAAGGAAAATAATCTCGGTTCCAATTCATCAATGGAAAACCCGCAATATGGACAGGCATGATGCTCGCTAAACAACAATTCTTCCCCATCAATCACATCGACAAGGACACGACCATCAGAAAGGCGGGCAGCCGTTTCCATCGAATCTGCTAGTCGTGAACGAATGCCATCCTTGATGACAACACGATCAATCACCACTTCGATCGTATGCTTTTTATTTTTCTCTAATTTTATCTCCTCAGAAACCTCACGCATCTCGCCATTGATACGGACACGGACGTAGCCCTGCTTTTTGATGCTTTCAAGTGTTTTAACGTGCTCGCCTTTACGCCCTGAAACGATAGGAGAGAGGATCTGCATTTTTGTCCGCTCTGGATACGCCAAAAGACGGTCGACCATTTCCTCAATCGTTTGCGAAGTAATTTCCACACCATGGATAGGGCATACAGGACGACCAATACGGGCAAACAACAGCCGAAGATAATCATAGATCTCTGTAACCGTTCCAACGGTTGAACGCGGATTGCGACTCGTCGTCTTCTGGTCAATTGAAATGGCAGGGGATAAGCCTTCTATCATATCGACATCTGGCTTATCCATCTGTCCAAGAAATTGTCTCGCGTAAGCCGATAAAGACTCTACGTAGCGCCGCTGGCCTTCAGCATAGATCGTATCAAAGGCTAACGATGATTTCCCGGAGCCAGATAAGCCCGTCAATACAATGAGTTTATCTCTTGGTATGGTTACATCAACATTTTTAAGATTATGTTCTCGAGCACCTTTTACAACTATATTTTCAAGAGCCATGCACCGTCATCCTTCCGCTTTGAGTTCCAAAATAATATCGCGTAATTCCGCCGCTCTTTCGAAATCAAGATCCTTGGCAGCCTGCTTCATTTCTTTTTCCATATTTGCAATGGTTTGTTCGCGTTCCTTCTTGCTCATTTGATTAAAGACCGGTTGGGTCTCTGTATACTCTTCAACCTCTTCTGCCGCATGCGTTGCCTTGATGATGTCATAAATATCCTTTTGAATCGTCTGAGGTGTAATCCCATGCTTTTTGTTATATGCTTCCTGAATTTCACGGCGTCGTTTTGTCTCATCAATGGCGAGCTCCATTGATGCTGTGATGCGATCAGCATACATAATCACATGACCATTGGCATTCCGTGCAGCCCGACCAATCGTCTGAATGAGCGAGCGCTCTGAACGCAGAAAGCCTTCCTTATCCGCATCTAATATTGTGACAAGTGAAACCTCTGGAATGTCCAGGCCTTCCCTCAGTAGGTTAATCCCCACCAGAACATCGAATACGCCTCTGCGCAGGTCGCGAATGATTTCAATGCGTTCAAGTGTCTTAATTTCAGAGTGTAAATAGCGCACTTTTACCCCTGCTTCTTCCAAATAGTCCGTCAAATCCTCTGCCATTTTCTTCGTCAAAGTTGTGACAAGCACGCGTTCTTTCTTTTCGACACGGTCATGGATTTCTTCAAGTAGATCATCGATTTGTCCTTTGGTTGGACGAACATCAATGGTTGGGTCCAACAGCCCGGTTGGTCGAATGATTTGCTCAATAGCCTCAGGACAGTGCTCTTCTTCGTAGGGACCTGGGGTCGCAGAAACGTAAAGAATCTGGTTGATATGCTTTTCAAATTCCTCGAATTGTAATGGCCGATTATCCTTGGCCGATGGTAAACGAAAACCATGCTCAACAAGCACATTTTTACGTGCTTGATCCCCATTATACATCGCACGAATTTGTGGCACGGTGACATGAGATTCATCCACTATGATAAGAAAATCCTTTGGAAAATAATCTAATAGAGTATAAGGTGTTGCCCCTGCCTCTCTCAATGTCAAGTGCCGTGAATAGTTCTCGATACCAGAGCAAAACCCCATCTCTTCCATCATTTCCAAATCATAGCGTGTCCGTTGCTCTAAACGTTGAGCTTCAAGCAGTTTGTCTTGAGCGCGCAATTCCTTTAACCGTTCTTCTAGTTCTTCCTGAATCCGTTTGATCGCTATCTTCATCTTTTCTTCACCTGTGACAAAGTGAGAAGCTGGAAAAATGGCGACATGTTCACGCGTTCCAATGATTTCTCCTGTTAAAGCATCGATCTCCGTAATACGATCAATTTCATCGCCAAAAAATTCAACACGTAAGCAATGCTCATCGCGAGAGGCTGGAAAGATTTCAACAATATCGCCATGCACGCGAAATTTACCACGTACAAAGTTAATATCATTGCGTTCATATTGGTTGTCAACAAGCTCGTGAAGCAATTGGTCTCTATCCTTTTCCATGCCTGTACGTAAGGAAATAACATGGGCACCATATTCCTCTGGTGAACCCAATCCATAAATGCAAGAAACACTGGCAACGATAATTACATCATCACGCTCAAACAAGGAACTTGTTGCCGAATGTCTTAGCTTATCGATCTCATCATTAATACTGGCATCCTTTTCAATGAAGGTGTCAGTTTGTGGAATATACGCTTCAGGTTGATAATAATCGTAATAACTCACAAAGTATTCCACGGCATTGTTTGGAAAAAATTCCTTGAATTCACTGTATAACTGTCCAGCAAGTGTTTTATTATGGGCGATGATCAATGTTGGCTTATTGACCTGTTGAATGACATTGGACATCGTAAAGGTCTTTCCTGTACCGGTTGCTCCCAATAGGGTCTGATGCTTTTTCCCTTGATTCAGGCCGGCAACAATCTCTTTGATAGCCTGTGGTTGATCGCCAGCAGGTTGATATTTTGAAACGAGCTTAAACGCCATCGATAGTCCCTCCTACCGCTGCTCGATAAATTTTAAAATGCATTGAATTTCTGAATTTCGCAAGTCAAAATCGCTAATTTCTGCTCAATCCCGACATTTTTACCCTAAATATTGGTAAAAAACATCTCAGATTTTCGAATTTCTACAAATGCATGAGACTTTGACTTTATTTATAGTAAACATTATAGCATATGAGCAGAGGAATAACAGCAAAAATGCAAACAAATATTCGTTTATGTTCATAGCTATTTTAATGGACCTTGCGATTCTCCATTTGTGAGGTCCCCTCATCCTTAGGTCATGATTGATTCCTCATCATCATGGACCTCCAACACTTTCTTGATCCATTTGATTCCCCATCAAATGGATCAGGCCCCTCTATTTCTCCGAGCTTGGCCATCACCCCTTGATGACCAAGCTCCCTTATCTGTCGCCTATTCATAGTATTGACACATTTACCACTAATGAGAAGTCCATTCTATCATTATCTCTTATCTAATCCTTTAAAAGACCACTGCCCCTTTATAACGCGCAAGAGTCTCTCTCCCCCCTATAAAAGTGAAAAACCCACAAAAATGTGGGTTTCATCTTTACGAACCGCTCTTAATGCTTTATTATTTTGCCTTTTCCATAACACGCCTTGAGGGCTCTAAAAAAAGGAAGCCAATATTATGAAAGTCATTTTCATAAACAGGACCTTTGACAAAACGGACCTCTTCTTCATAATTAAGAATATCCAGCTTGCAATAGGCCGCATTAATTTGTAGCGCCTGATAGAATTCTTCCTCCGAACGCACCTGACGTCCATTGGCTTTATCAACAATTTCACCGATTTTTATGTTCATATGATCGGCTGGTGAGTTCGGTATAATACCAACAACCATCAGCCCATTCCCCTTATTGGTAAAAAAGAACGGATAAACATGGTGTGCTCTATAGTGTCGTAAAATAAGTGCAAGCCGACTAAGGACGGCAATAGCTGCAGCGGCCAACAAGCACCCATTCGTAAAGTAGAAAAAGCTAACCCCTGTTAGTATTCCTACCAATATGGCGGTTCCTAATAACCATCTCCCCGATTGGCGTATTGCGGGAAGTGGGAGAGAATGGCTAATGAGCTGCTGAAAACCAATGCCCATCGGCAACAAATAGAGGCCAAAACTCTGACCTGATGAAAAGGGCCACCAACTGATAGCGTCGAATCCATTTGTAGCCGGGATTAACAGAAAGATCGGAGCTATCCAAAGCTGGTAGGCTTCATGAGCACCTACTTTTTTACCTCTATTACTATTAATCAACCTCGGTGACGTTTGGCGCCCACCCCAAATAAGAACACTGACAGCCTCCAATAAGGTGACTAATGTTAGAACGATTCCAATGTCCCGCAAAGACGCATTTCTTATATCCGCCAGCCATTGATTTAAAAAGCCAATTGGCGTTGAAAAATCAGGTAGAAAATAAGCAATAATCAAGGTGAGTCCAACGGCAATAATCGGAGAAAGAAACCGCAATTGCACCGTACAAAAGGTAAGAAAATAACAGATAGTAATCAAAGCAATGATACCAATGGGCAACGCGATACCCACTCCAACCAAAATGATGGTGCCAATCAAACCCATGAGTAAACTTGGCACAACCATCGCCATGACACTATTAAAAACACCGTACACCTTCAAACCAAATGAACGGCGTTCTCGGCGCACACGCTGCCAACCAAATAAAAAAAAGCCAGCAATTAAAAAATAAAGAACAGGGTTACAAAAAAAGTAGAGTATCCCCTTTAAAATAACTATTATACTATCGTGTACCATCACTTATCCTCCAAAACTACCAACTTGTTTACCAAGGTATATGGATATCGCCTCTATTTATAACGTTTCGTAAAACCTCGTACTCTTTAGTTTACGCTTAAAGTTCTAGTTTCGACAAGCCCTAAAAATCTTCCTGCTTTCAAAACAATAAATTCATTTTATATTTATATAATTAGGCAGCTAAAGCATTGGCGTGATGGATAGGCCTCCTTTTAGCTGCCTTAGACCTTTTGTTATTTTATGGTTGTTTTTTGTTAAAATGGGCAGGCCTCTTGTTATTTTGAAATCGGCTTTTGTTATTTTGACTCTCCCTTTTGTCGCCCTCACCCGCGGATTCGGAAACTCCCCTCGTGGATTTGTTCTCTTTTCGGAAACTTCGCGGTTGATTTGTTATTTTGGCTGGAGCTTTTGTTAACATGGACTTGCCTTTTGTTGCTTTGAAGCCGGCTTTTGTTCTTTTGACTCTCCCTTTTGTCGCGCTCACCCACGGATTCGGAAACTCCCCTCGCGGATTTGTTCTCTTTTCGGAAACTTCGAGCTTTACTTGTTATTTTGGACGAGCCTTTTGTTAAAGTGACTTCGTCATTTGTTACGCTCGTCCTTTGATTTGGAACGTATAGCAATCTTGGAGTTTTATGCATCCTCTTATTTTATATAAAAGCCAATTTTAATGTAAAAAGCCACAACCTGATTTTTCATAGGGCTGTGGCTTCTTTAAACGTGCGGATTTTCTCTTTTTATTTATCTAATTTCTTATCGATGAGATGGAATGCCGCTTGCAATTGAAGGTCATTTTTAGGATTTTCTACTGCTGCAACGACTTTGTCTTCAATCTTTGCTGCGGTTGGGGCATCAATCTCACCATTAACTTCCAACTTGTTTGCCTTTTGGAAGGCGCGAACAGCAGTCTGAGTATCTTGGTCAAAGTACCCATCGGTGCGGCCCGGATTGTAGCCAATACCTTGAAGCATCTTCTGAGCATTGGCAATTTGCTCATTGTTCATATCAAATTTTAATGGTTTATTCTTCTCTACAGTCATAGGTGATGTAAAGAAATAATCCGGTTGTTCAACTTTAACGGTGGGCTGAATTCCTTTTTTGTGAATCCAATGTCCATCAGGTGTCAACCATTTATACATTGTTAATTTTAACTCACTTTTACCTTCCTTACCTTTGATATCAACAGCCTGTTGGACGGTGCCTTTACCGAAGGATTTAACACCAACCAATGGGTAGCCGCCCGCTTCCTTCAAAGCGCCGGATAAGATTTCCGCAGCAGAGGCACTTCCACTATCAATTAAACCAACAATAGGATAAGGTTTTTTCTTTTTCAAATCCGAATGGAAGGCTTCAACGACCTTGCCGTTGCGATCTTGAATCTGGACAAGTGGTTTTTTACTTGAAATAATGGCATCTGCCATCTTTTCTACTTGATCCAAGAAACCACCTGGATTCCCACGCACGTCAATCACCAAGCCAGCAATATTTTTACCTTCCACCTTACTCATAGCATCAGTGAATTCTTTACTCGTATTTTCATTAAACGACTTAATATCAATATAACCGATGGTATGGCCATCTTGTTGATAGGTTTTCGAATCGACTGTTTTAAGAGGAATTTCTTTTCGTGTAATATTAAATTTCAAAGGACTGCCCACGCCTTTTCTTTTGACGGTAAGATGTGCAACGGTCCCTTCTTTTCCTTTGATTTTCGCAACAGCTTCATCAAGTCCCATGCCCTCTAGAGACGTTCCATTCACTTCTAAAATTTGATCGTGTGGGCGCAAGCCAGCCTTTTCTGCTGGAGAGCCTTTGATTGGAGATACAACTGTGACGATGTTATTCTCTAGCTGGACCTCAGCGCCAATGCCTTGGAAGGAAGAGGATAAAGACTGTGTAAATTGCTTCGCCGTATTTGGATCCATATATGAGGAGAACGGATCGTTTAGCGATTCAATCATGCCCTGTATCGCCCCATTCGTCAATTTATCATCGCTTACCTTCTGAAAATAATTTTTCTCAATAAATTGATAGACAGACTCAATCTTTTCATAATTGCTATTGCTGAGATTGCCATTTCCTGAACTTAAGGGAAGCGCCTGCTCCTTTGAACCAAATACCGCTGTTGCTCCATAGGTTCCCGCTGCGCCTACAATTAAGGCCGCGATGACAAGAAGCGCCACCATTTTACCGCTAAACTTCATTCATACCCACCTCTTCTAATCAATCTGTGTCTCATGAGAAAGGACTTCTTAAACCTCTTTGCTGCTCTTTATAGTCACATTATTTTAGGCCGCTCGCAAGAAATTAGACTTGCTAAAATGCCTACTGTCAACATTTTTCTGTCCTTCGCCTCTTTCGAACGCCTAATAAAAGCGCCTCTTCTTCTCACCTTTAATCCTTGAGTCACGAGCCCTCTCAAATCGTTGAAAAAGCATCACACCAAATCGATGCGATGCTTTGTAACCACATCATCCTCAAGCCCCTTAGGTCTCTACGGATTATTATACTATATGTTACAGTGTCCAAGCATATGCCTGAAACTCTCTCACCTTATAACCTTGAGATTAATTAAGATAGTTTAATGGATTTACAGACCCTGGATGACGTGTGCTGCCATCATCAGGCTGCCATGGACCATTATAAAGTTCAAAATGCAGATGCACACCTTCAGCTTCGCCTGACGCTCCCATATAACCAATGACATCACCGCGATGCACCACTTGATTTTGTGACACGATATATTGTGCCATATGTGCATAGACGCTTGTCATCATTTTACCATTGACATAGCTTGTCAGAAAAACACAGTTTCCATAGCTTGTAGAATGATAGGCCCGCGCGATGACACCATCTGCAACGGCATGAATGGGTGTCCCTGCCCCCTTGCCAATATCTATGCCATCGTGAAATTCCTGACTGCCACCAAGGTTTCTCCAACCATATCCCGACGTCACATAGCCACCTTCTACAGGCCAGCCAATGACACCACTACCACCAGAGCTAGTTTGTTGTGAATAGTGTGATGGAGTGCCTGAAGCGCTTGAGGATGATGAGCTTTGCTGTTGTGCCTTTTTCTCAGCCGCTTTTCTTGCCGCTTCTTCCTCTTTACGTTTCTTTTCTTCTTCCTGCCAAAGTTGGTAGGCTTTTTCCGCCGCCTGCTTCTGAGCAGTTAAGACTTCTGCTTGCTCTTTTTTATCCATGACTTTGTCCTCAAGCTCAGCACCTTGCTTTTCGAGCTCAGCCATCATGCTTTTTTGCTTCGCCTTTTTGTCGCTTAATTGCTGTTTCAACGTTTGTAAATCTGAAAGATTCGCCTTGACCTCGTCAAGCTTTTGATTTTGTTCAGCCTTTTCTTGATCAAGCTTCACCTTATCGGCCTTTTGTTCGTTAAGAATATCGGTATCATGGTCTGCTAGCGTCTTCAAGGCGACAACACGATTGATAAAGTTACCAAAGCTTTTTGAGCCTAGCAGAACCTCTATGTAATCGATCGATCCTCCGTGAAGATACATCGTTTGAATCCGTTTTTTCAGAACCTCATCTCGGGCCTTGATGCGTTTTAATGTATCAGCAATCGATGCTTTTAGCTTGTCAATTTCCGCATGGGTCTGATCCACTTGCTTTTGCTTACTGTTTATTTTTGTTGTCAACGTCTTGATTTCCGAATCCACTTGCTCAATCTGTTTGGAAAGATCCTCTTGCTGATCTTTGTTCTGGTCAAGTTGACCTTGAGTCTTGTTCAGATCATTCTTATTATTTTTTTGCTTCTCTTCAATATGATTAATCTTGTCCTTCAATTCATTCCCAGACGCCGCCAGTGCACTGCTTGAGAAACCGAATGACAAAGCAATCGCACCGCTTAAACCTATAGCCACTATAGAATAGGTTTTTCTTCCCTTCATTTTCCTCCCCCTAATAAGAAACTTGGCTAGGATCATATAATGAAATGATGCTAGCCAAAGTCAACATGTTCGGAACCAATGAGCGTCCGTAAAAAGTCTATTAGACTCTCAAATACTTGCGAATAGAAGTCAAACTTCCCCATACGCCAATCACAGCGCCAATAATGATTAGAAGCGCACTGAGATAAAGCGACATTTTGCTAAATGGAATGAGCCGGATAAATAAATAAGTTTGATAACTATTGCGAATAAAGTAGTTATACAATTCATGATAGGCGGTGAGCAATAATATCACAGGTATTAAAGCACCAATCACACCTAAGAAGAGACCCTCGAGAAAATATGGCCATCGAACAAACGAATTGGTGGCCCCAACAAGCTTCATGATCTCAATTTCCGTACTTCGTGCAACAATTGTTAATTTAATCGTGTTCGCAATTAAGAAAATGGCGGTAAACAACAAGCCTAAGATGAGCACAATACCTACATTGCGTGCAATGTCAACAACCTTGAAGAGCTTTTTAACATAACCCTTTCCATAGCTGACATCTGATACATTATCAAGCTTGGAAACTTTGTTAGCGACCGCCTCGGTCTGCTTTGGTTTTTGCGTTTTGATCTCGAAGGCATCATTCAGCGGATTCTGATCCCCTTGGTAAGGCTTGATAACATCCGCATCCTTACCAAAATCCTTCATGAGCTCTTTTAAGCCCTCTGCTCGCGAAATATACTTGATGCTTTTCACATCTTTAATTTGTTGAATTTGCTTCTTCAAGGCATCCTGTTCCTGGCTGTTAGCTGTGCGATCAATATAAACGCGAACCTCAACATCATTTTCAATGTGATTCGCAATTTGATTCAAGTTAAGCATGACGGTTAAAAACAGCCCAACGATCATCAAAGCCACTGCGACGGCACTGATAGAGGCAACGGTCATCCAACCATTCCGTCCGAGATTCTTGATGCTTTCCTTAAAATGACGGAAAAGTGTTCTAGCCTTCATATCCAAAGTCACCCCTCTTGTCGTCACGGACAATCATGCCACTTTCAATGGCAATGACCCGCCTTTTCATGCGATCCACAATATCTTTGTTATGTGTCGCCATGACAACGGTTGTCCCATTATCATTAATGCGTTCAAAAACCTCCATAATCCCCCAAGCATTTTCAGGATCGAGGTTCCCTGTTGGTTCATCAGCAACCACAACACTGGGATTATTCACAATGGATCGGGCAATAGAAACGCGTTGCTGTTCTCCCCCAGATAGCTCCGATGGTAAAAACCGTGCTCTGTGTTTGAGCTTAACAAGATCCAATACCTGCATGACTTTTTTGCGGATCTGCCTTGGTGATTCCTCAATAACTTCCAGCGCAAAGGCCACATTTTCATAGACTGTAAGCTTCGGTAATAGTTTGAAGTCCTGGAACACCACGCCCATTTTCCGTCTTAAAAAGGGAATTTCTTTATTTTTCAAATCAGCAATATTCGTACCATCTACTAATATTTTACCTCTTGTAGGTCTTTCTTCACGATACATGAGTTTGATAAAGGTTGATTTTCCAGAACCACTTTGGCCAACCACATAGACAAACTCACCTTTTTCTATCTTCACGCTTATACCATTAACAGCCATTACGCCATTGGCATAAGATTTCCATACATCCTGCATTTCGATCACAAAAGATCACATCCTACCTCAAGCTCGTCATTTTGCTGTAAGTACACATTTAAACTACAAAATTTGGAAAGTCGAGTGATTCTTCAACTTGACTCTCTTCGATTTGATTTTATACATTCAAATCTAACCAATAGCACACACACTACACTACCGCTGAAAGTTTTGGATGATTGTGGCACAGAAGTCTTCCCAGCTTTCTGTATATATTAAGCAGTCTTTACCTAAACGAAGAATCATCCGTCAATGTCACTGTGGAAAATTAGAGGAGTTTGACACCATTCGACAAGAAGGCTATCAAATTCACGCACTAACTGAGAGATTTTTATCTACTAAAACATTACTAGTGCTATTATAACACCTGAATCCGACAAGTTAAGACACATTTTTATTACAATTTCATTTCAAAGGTAAATTTTTGAAATTGACAATGGACACAATCAAGCCTCATTCCTTTTCCTTAAACTATGTTTTATCATTATCCAATGCAAAAACTGAGTTGAATAGAAACTTTCCAGTTGTGCACATTAAAGGTAATAGTACCAATAAGAGCGATAAGGAATGTATAACATTGCCAAAAAAAGCAAAGTCCAAGCAAAATCAAAACGGCAAAAAAGATACCATTTCAATTCCAGAAAAACCGACAGATTTTGAGCTTGAAATTTTTAAGACGCTCGATAAAAACATTAAAAATTTCAAAAAAATGATGGATTCTCCTGCGGATCTTGTTTGTAAAGAAATACAAGTCGGGGGGACATCCTCTCATTGTGCGATAGTGTTTATTGATGGACTCTCCAACGGGCAATACATCGCTGAACAGGTGATCAACACTATCTTAACCTTTGATTTAAAAAGCAATCAAATTAACCCTAGCCCTCAGCAGATCCTTACCGAGCTTCAGTACAAGGTATTGCCTACGGCGGATGACATCAGTGTCAAAGCAAGTTTGGATGAAGTTTCCCTCGATGTCTTAAGTGGCAATACCGCCATATTCATCGATGGCTCTGATCAAGCTCTTGTTATCAGTTCTAAAGAAGTCAATCAACGCAGCCTGGAAGAGCCCATTACCGAGGCGTTGATTCGCGGCCCACGCATCGGGTTTATCGAGGATATTCGGACAAATACCACACTCGTCCGCCGCGGCATACGCGATCCCAATTTAAGAATCAAATCATTAAAGCTAGGAAGACGTTCAAAATCAGATGCTGCCATTATGTACATAGAAGGAATCGCCAATACTGAGCTTGTTAAAGAAGTGGTTCGCCGTCTGGAATCCATTGATACGGATGATGTGCCAGAAACAGGATTTATCGAACAATGGATAGAAGACAGCTTTCTTTCCCCTTTTCCACAGGTTCAACATACAGAAAGGCCGGACCGCGTGCGTGCTGCTCTTATCCAAGGCCGTGTAGCCATTCTATTGGATAACACGCCTTTCGTTTTAATTGTGCCGGTAACCATCGGACAGCACTTTCATACGCCTGAAGACTACTATGAGCGCTGGCTCTTATCTACTCTCGTCCGTGTTTTGAGATACGTTGCTGCATTTATTTCTGTATTTTTGCCAGGACTCTATGTTGCACTTGTCTCCTATCAACCTGGCATGATCCCAACCGCCCTTGCCCTGTCGATTGCTGGGAGTCGCGAAGGCGTACCCTTTCCGGCTACATTAGAAGCCATTCTCATGGGGATGACGATGGAAATCCTGCAAGAGGCTGGATTACGTCTCCCTAAGCCCATTGGACAAACAGTAGGCGTTGTTGGTGGTCTTGTTATCGGTGATGCTGCTGTCGCCGCTGGCATTGTTAGTCCGATCATGGTGATTGTCATCGCCTTGACGGCTATCGCTTCTTTTGCGCTTCCTTCGTACAGTATTGCAATTTCCTTACGCATCCTTCGTTTTGCTAATATGTTTGCTGCCTCCTTATTTGGCATCTACGGGCTGATCATGGTGTACATCATGATTAATGTCCACTTTGTCAATCTCAAAAGCTTCGGTGTGCCTTATTCAACACCTTATGGCCCATTGATTCCTAAAGACATGAAGGATCTCGTGCTTAAAGTGCCAATGACCTTTATGAAATATCGCCCGCATATGTTCCAACCAGGTGATAAAAAACGCATGGGTAATCCAAAACGCAAAGGGAGCCAATAATCAATGAAATCATTTGAATATGGAGACTGGGAAATTGGATTAAAAGAAATAGGCTTCGCTGTAAGTGCCATGGTGATTGGAGTCGGCCTGTTAAGCTTGCCTCGCGACGTTGATTTGGTGACCTATGTCGCTGATGGCTGGATCTCGATCTTAATTGGTGGCGCTGCTGCAGCCCTATTTGCCTATATTTGTGCGAAGTTAGCCTCGCGTTTTCCTAAGCAAACCTTTTATACGTATGCCTCACGACTTGTCCCTAAGCCTATTGCCTTAGGGATTACCGTCATTCTTATCTGTCATTTTCTATTTATTTGTATCTATGAAGTTCGCGTGATCTCCGATGTCGCCAAGCTCTATATTTTTTTTAAAACACCTGTTGAAATCATTTCATTGATTTTTTTACTTGTGGTGGTATATGCCGTTAGAGGACAAAGTGTGGGTATTCTACGCCTGAACATGATGTTTCTGCCGATCATCTTATTCATTGTGCTCTTTGTCTACACATTAAGTGTCAATACATTCGATATCAATAACTTATTACCGTTTTTTGTCACGCCCCCCCTTAACCTTCTTAAAGGCGCGCAAAAGGCCTATTTATCCTTTGCTGGGTTTGAGATTGTGCTGTTCTATATAAGCTTCATGAATAAACCGGACAAAGCCCCTCGTGCAGTGGTGATCGGTATGCTTTTCCCTATTGTTTTAGCACTGTTAATTTTTATCTTTTCAATCGCTGTCTTTTCCGTGACAACTCGGGAAATTCTCTACCCCACCATCGAAATGGCTAAGGAAATCTTTGCAGATATTGGCTTCTTCGAACGCATTGAAGCAGTCTTTTTTACCATTTGGATTATGACGATTTACAATACGGCTGCCATGGCCTTTGATGTAGCGGTAATCGCGACAAAAAGCATTTATCCTAAGCTGAAAAAGATGCACTATGTCCTCATCTTTACTCCGCTCATTTATTTGGTTGCCATGATTCCCCAAAGCTATGATGCCATTGAAAAGTATGGAAGGGTTTTGAACATTTCATGTCTCGTCTTTGAATCCATCATTCCTACTGTCCTTCTCTTTACCTCTATTGTAAGGAGGATTAAAGGTGAAAATAAGAAAGATAAGACGCTACCAAAAGAAGCTTAAGCTTGCCCTTCTCAGTCTTTGCGCTTTATTTACCTTGACCGGTTGCTGGGATCGCGTTGATATTGAGGATCGCGGCTTTGTCATTGCCATGGCAATCGATATGGATGAGAATGGAAGATATGTACTCACTGAACAAATCGCCATTCCAGGCAGTCAATCGACAAGTGGAAACGGGAATACTGGTGGCGGCTCTCAAAATGAGGCCTTCTTTAATGTGGTCGGTAAAGGACATTCCATCATGGATATCATTCGGGAATCGACAGCTAAAACAAGTCGCACCCCTTATTATGAACACGTGAAGGTCATCATTGTCTCCAAAAAGGTCGCTCAATCTCCTGCATTTGATGATTCTATTGATTATTTCATCCGCTCCCCGGAAATGCGTCGTGGGACTAAAGTGATGATTACGAATAAAATTGCTGGAAAAATTCTCAACAATACACCTCCGGGAGCCACCATCCCTGGCTTATATATTGACCAAATCACTCAAAATCCTTATCGGAATGAACGTGTCATCCCAGCAACTCGGATCGGCGATGTGAATGAATCACTCTACCGTGAAAATAGTTTTATGATTCAATATATCAGCGCCGATCAAAATATTTTAAATATCGAAGGCGCCGCCGTATTTCATGGAAACACCACAGAGCTAGCCAGCCTTTTAACACCCAGACAAACCGCTGGAATAAATTATCTAAAAGGTGAGGCACGTGGGGGAACGATTTCTAGTAAATATCAGGGACACGAGGTTTCTTTACTCGTAAAGAATTCAGAAAGAAAAATCCAATTATTGGATGCAAAGGATCCCACTCACATGTCATTTAAAATTACCATGAACATTGATGGTCTTTTACTTGAGACGGGAACATCTTTAAATTTTATCAACGGTCATTCGCGAGACAATATTCAAAGGCGTCTGGAACGAACCGTAGATGCTAATAATAGAAGAACCCTCCATGTTTTGCAGCAGGATCTCAACGCCGATGTCATCGGTCTATCCGATTATTTACGGATCCACAACTGGGACTTATGGCAAAAGATTCAAAACCACTGGGATAGTGGGGGGACATATTTTAAAAATGCGGATATTCAATTAGAAACCCATCTCTTCATCCGCAATACGGGCACAATTAATCGAACAAAAAAGCAAAACTAAGCAAATTAAAGCGGAGTTGATGATATGGAGCACACACAAGTATTTGGTGGGATCACTTCTTCACTGGTGATCTATTGTACTGTTATTTCCTTTTTAACGCCTCTAACGCTATGGAGAATCAATGAGATTCTTCATCAAAAAGGAGATCCACCTTGGAAAAAGGAAGACAAGGCATTAGAAAGAAAACAAAGTCACACGAAAGAACGTTCTTAAAATCATGGGCACATATTCAAGCGGGTGAGAATATACTAAAAATAGGGAAACTGTACAATACTGTGAATAATGGAGGGATACTATGAAAAAACCCAACCGAAAGACTTACGGACATATAGAGGCGGAACTGCCCTTTGATACCGCCCTCAACCCAGCCAGCACGTTCATCAACCTTCCCCCTATTTCTGAGGACCAAGACATAAAATCAATCACTAACGAAGTCACGCCAGATGAAGAGTCACTTACTTAAACAACTGATAGGGACATCAAACTAAGCGAGCGTAAAAGAAATGCCGCTTCTCAATCAACCGTATAATACAGATTAAAGCTGAAATTTCAGTGCATTTTTAGGCTGATTCAGCGATTTTGCCTATCGCTTTGGGCCCTAACACCTATTCTCTAAACACCAAAAAGGGTAGCCCTCTCATCCCTTTTTAAATTGGGTGACCGTTTTATTAATAGTGGCCAGCCTTTTGTTATTTTAGAGCTGGCTTTTTATAAAATGGTCACGACATTGTTATTTTGTGACCCACTTTTGTTAGTTTTCTGCTTTTTGTTCCCCTTACAGCCTCATTTGAATTTTATCTTCTTCGCTTTTATATGACATCAACTAACCTCAAGATATGTTAAGCTTAGGACTAAAAAACGCCTTAAGTCAAATCATGTTCATTGACTCAAGACGTTATTAATGAGGCAGTAGCTTTTTAACGGTTATGTTTAAAGCCTTCTCCTAATACTTCTGTTGCATTCGTTACGATCACAAAGGCTGTGGGGTCAATCACTTTTACGAGTTGCTTCAATTTCGTTATTTCATTTTGTGAAACGACGCATAATAGCGTCGGTCGGTTGTCATCTGTGTATCCGCCCTTGGCTTCTAATCGGGTGACACCTCGATCAACTTCTTTTAAAATCGTTGTCCGCAGTTTTTCTTGTTCATTCGAGATAATAATCGCCATTTTAGAATTACTAAATCCCATTTGAACGACATCGATCATCTTACCCGTTAGATACATACCAATTAACGCATACAAAGCACTTTCTAAGGAGAGGGCTACAGCTGAGCTAAGGACAATCAATCCATCAATAATGGCAACGCATGTCCCTAACGATGCCCCGGTATACTTATGTATAATTTGAGCAGCCAGGTCTGTTCCTCCCGTTGAAGCATTCCCTCTAAAAACAATACCCAAGCCCAAACCAACACCTATTCCACCAAATAGCGCTGCCAGCAATGGATTAGTGGTTGCCGGCGACCAGTCGTTTGTCAAAAATACAACAAATGGCAAAAATATTGTTCCAACTAATGTCTTGAGAGCATATTGTAAGTAACCAAGACTGGAACCTAAAAAGAGCACCCCTGCAATAAATAAAGGGATGTTAAGTGCCCATTGGACATAAGAAGGCTCTATCCCAATAGTCCAGTGAAGAATGGTGCTTATGCCACTGACACCACCAGAAGCGATTTTATTCGGCAATAAAAACACATTAAAAGTAATCCCCACAATACTGGACCCAATGAGGACATAGAGGTAATCAAGAATAAGATGTGATTTTAAGTAATACGGAGTACTCCGTCGTTTTCTAACCAACTTAACACCAGCTTTCTAGTAAAAAAATCCTGCCATTCAACACCTATCATTACTTTTCCAAAATCCCCTACTTATTATAAGGATGATGGCTCCATTCGACAACAGCATCCCTTCAAAGCAAAACGACATTAAATGAATATCAAGTTAATACGTTAAAGCGACATGCATCTATGTTCTCCTTTTATTAATTCCAAGCTCTATTTGTTATTTTGTGGCTGGCTTTTGTTAAAATGGCCAGGCCTTTTGTTCCTTTGCAACCGGCTTTTGTTCTCTTACCTCCGCCTTTTGTTGCGCTCACCCTCGGATTCGGAAACTTCCCCCTTGGTTTTGTTCTCTTTTTGGAAACTTCGGCTTAGTTTTGTTCCGTTGCGACATGTATTTGTTAAAATGACCACTCTATTTGTTGCGCTTGCATCGACATTTGTTGCGTGCGGTCGCACCTTGATTCGGGGGCTTCCTTTATATTGCTCTTTTCAAATAAGGAGAACTTGGATATTGAAGGGTATTGACCTATTTGCGACCATTATACTAAAAACCCCTAGCTCACTATTTGTAAGTTAGGGGTCAGTTTATTAGTGTGTAAGTTGTAGGCGGAGGTAGGCGTCAATAAAGGAGTCGATATCGCCGTCCATCACGCTTTGTACATTGCCTGTTTCGACATTCGTGCGGTGGTCTTTCACCATGGAATAAGGATGGAAGACATAGGAGCGAATTTGACTGCCCCAGCCGATTTCTTTTTGCTCCCCGCGAATTTCATCGAGCTCGGCTTGCTGTTTTTCTAATTCTAATTGATAAAGCTTGGCCTTGAGCATTTTCATCGCTTGTTCACGATTTTTGATTTGGGAACGCTCTGACTGACAAGTAACAACTGTATTGGTTGGTAAATGGGTGATCCGAACCGCTGAATCGGTTGTGTTGACATGCTGTCCGCCTGCACCGCTTGAGCGATACGTATCAATTTTTAAATCCTCTGAACGGATCTCAATATCGACATCGTCGTCCATTTCTGGTACAACTTCACAAGAGACGAAGGACGTGTGGCGCCGTCCCGAAGCATCAAAAGGCGATATTCGCACTAAACGATGCACACCTTTTTCCGTTTTTAAATAGCCATAGGCATTATGTCCCTTGATTAATAAAGTAACACTTTTAACGCCGGCCTCATCACCTGCTAAATAATCTAAGGTTTCAACGGAATAGCCCTTATCCTCAGCCCAGCGCGTATACATGCGCAAGAGCATTGAAGCCCAGTCCTGAGATTCCGTGCCACCCGCACCAGGATGAAGCTCCAGAATTGCATTGTTTTTATCCAAAGGATCATTCAATAGCATTTCCAATTCAAATTCTTCAAACTGTTTACGGACTTCAACGAAACTAGTTTCTAAATCCTTCCTTAGATCGTCGTCGTCTTCTTCTTTTAAAAGTTCATAGGAGAGCGAAAGACTCTCATACCCCTCTTCCATACTCTTAAAACCATTCACCTTGTCTTTTAAAGCATTGACTTCATTGATGACCGTCTGAGCTTTCTCTTGGTTATCCCAAAATCCTGGCATCGCCATTTGTTCTTCTAAAACTTGAATGCGTTCCTCTTTGGAAGCTAAGTCAAAGAGACCCCCTATATTCATCTAGTTTTTCAACCATGTATTCAAGTCCTGATTTAATTTCTGTTAAATCCATTGCTTCATTCCTACTTTCATCACAAGTGTTTGTTTTATACTTATACGTGCCACGAGCCTTAGGGTTGCGTTTTTCTCATAGAGAAATCCGAAATTGATTCAAATTCTATTTGAATCATTCGGATTTCCATGTTACATAAAGGAGCAACAAAACGCTCCATCAAAATTTTTCGCTTCTCACACAACCCGCCGCGCAAGATATGCTAGCTTCGGCGGTGTTATCTCATGGAGGTGACGGTTTTAATCGACGTTTCTTTTGTAGCTTCCTAGTGGAGGCTTCGGATCAGTGCTATTCCTTGAAGATCTCCGTATTTTAGAGACGCTGCACGTCTTCTAATCTCTTCTTATCGTTTGTTCATGTCATCCTAGCCCGCTTGTCACCAAAATAAGCTATTCATTTTTGCCGTGACAATTTTTATATTTTTTACCGCTGCCGCATGGACAGGGATCATTACGTCCTACCTTTTCTCCTTTGCGGATGGGTTGTTTTTTCTTTGGTTGTTCTTCATCACTGCCTCCAGGATGAACAGCTTCACCTTCTGCTACTTTTTCACGCTCCATGTTTTGTTCCACTTGTGCCCTCATAATATAGGTCACAACTTCTTCTTCAATGGAGGCGACCATTTCCTCAAACATTTGGAAGCCTTCCAGCTGATATTCACGGAAAGGATCAACTTGACCATAGGCACGAAGATGAATACCTTCGCGCAATTGTTCCATCGCATCAATGTGATCCATCCACTTCATATCCACCGCGCGCAGCATGATCACCCGTTCAAACTCACTCATTTGCTCTGGAGTAAATTCCTGCTCTTTGGCATCTAAAGCCGCCACCGCTTTTTCATGAATCAGCTCAACCATTTCCTCAGGATCTTTTCCTTTAAGCTCATTCTCCGATACCGCTGGCTTATCGAACAACGTATTATTCACATAGTCCGTAATAGCTTTAAGATCCCAGTCCTCTTCGACCTCATCATCCGGTGTATGCGCCTGAACATGACGTTCAATGACTGTTTTCATCATCTCTTTGATTTCGTCGTGAAGGTTTTCAGATTTTAATACTTCAGAGCGCTGTTTATAAATGATTTCCCGTTGCTGACGCATGACGTCATCAAATTGTAGGAGCTGTTTACGGGCATCAAAGTTATTGCCCTCTACCCGTTTTTGAGCAGACTCTACAGAACGTGAAACGAGCTTGCTTTCAATCGGTTGATCATCCGCCATCCCGAGGCGTTCCATCATGGATTGCATGCGTTCGGAGCCGAAACGACGCATCAGCTCGTCCTCCATTGAAAGGTAGAACTGTGATACCCCAGGATCCCCCTGACGCCCAGACCGTCCACGCAGCTGATTATCTATCCGCCTTGATTCATGACGTTCCGTTCCGATGATATATAATCCACCTAATTCCTTGACGCCTTCACCAAGTTTAATATCCGTACCACGTCCAGCCATGTTCGTTGCGATCGTCACAGCGCCATATTGGCCAGCATTTTCAATGATTTCCGCTTCACGCGCATGGTTTTTAGCATTTAATACGTTGTGTGGAATCCCTTTTTTCTTAAGCAGTTTTGAGATTAGCTCAGAAGTTTCAACGGCAACTGTCCCTACTAGCACAGGCTGACCCGTTTGATGAGCACGGCTGATCTCATTCACAACAGCATTAAACTTACCATTCATGGTTTTATAAATGAGATCGGGCTTATCGTCACGCACAACAGGACGGTTTGTCGGAATCACAATAACATCCATGTTGTAAATGCTTTGGAATTCCTCTTCCTCCGTCTTCGCCGTCCCTGTCATACCGGAAAGCTTGTTATACATCCGAAAATAGTTTTGAAAGGTGATCGTCGCTAACGTTTTGGACTCACGCTGAATTTGAAGACCTTCTTTCGCCTCAATCGCTTGGTGCAAGCCTTCACTATAACGACGTCCAGCCATCAAACGCCCCGTAAATTGATCGACGATGACAATCTCGCCATCCTTTACGACATAATCCGTATCAAGATGCATGATTGCATGAGCCTTTAAAGCTTGATGGACATGGTGATTGAGCTGGACATTTTTATTATCAAAGAGATTGTCTATTTTAAAGAAGTTCTCAGCCTTTGTAATTCCTTCTTCAGTCAATTGGGCTGACTTTGTCTTCAAATCAATGGTATAATCTTCTTCTTCCTTCAACAAGCGGGCAAACTGATTGGCTTGCGTATAGAGAATGGTTGATTTTTCAGCTGAACCAGAAATAATCAAAGGAGTTCGTGCTTCATCAATGAGCACAGAGTCAACTTCATCGATGATCGCAAAGTTAAGACCACGCTGCACCATTTCTTCCTCATAAAGCACCATGTTATCACGAAGATAATCGAAACCAAATTCATTATTCGTTCCATAAGTAATATCTGCGCGATAAGCTTCTTGCTTCTCATCATGAGACATACCTGCCACATTCAAGCCGACAGAAAGACCGAGAAAATTGAATAATTCGCCCATTGTCTCAGCATCACGAGCAGCCAAGTATTCGTTGACCGTTACAAGATGAACGCCCTTGCCTTCAAGTGCATTTAAATAAAGCGGCATTGTTGCCACAAGGGTTTTACCTTCACCCGTTTTCATTTCTGCAATATTGCCCTCGTGAAGAGCAATTGCACCAAGAAGCTGCACATAATACGGTGTCATTCCTAAGACACGTGTTGAGGCTTCGCGAACGACAGCAAACGCTTCAGGAAGGATATCATCTAAAGTTTCCCCTTCACTCAGGCGCTTTTTAAAGGCATCTGTCTTTTCCCTCAGCTCTGCATCACTCAATGATTTAAAATCATCTGCAAGTGCATCAATTTCCTTAGCCACTTTTTCCATCTTGCTCAGTTGGCGTTGGCTAGGGTCACCTACAATTTTCTTCAGTATTCCCATCATATTCTAAACACCTCATTTATGATAAAAGAAAAAGCATTTGCTTCATTCAAAGCAATGCAACACATCAAAAACCGTCAAGCGCTTAGAGCAATTTCATTGTTGTTAAGTCCTGAGGGCTATGATTAAAGTGAGCTCCTACGCACATCACTTCGCCAAAAATACTTTCCCTACTATTTTAACAAAATTATGAAACCGCCGCAATCAAGTCCCCATTCCCGTCCTTTCGAGAAGCTTTTTGTGTCTCTAACGCCTGCTGGCAAAACGCGTCAAAATCGCAAGCTTTTATTTAAGCAATGGGCCATTTTCCTAATTATGTAAATTTATATTTGCAGACATTTCCTAGGAAATAGTGAACAGACCTTTTTTATTTTCCCCATTCCCATTGAGTGCATTCATTGAGCATCAAGTCTCCCCTTTGACATCACTCTAATCCATCATCATAGCGCATGACCTAAAAAGCGTTCAATAAGATGTATAGTGCTATGGCTATAGGTCTTCAGTAGGCGGATAATGCTTGTATGACTAAAGGACGGTATTTTTTTCTAGTTGCATTCGCTAAACTATCGATCCCCTTTATTACTTTTCTACCAGCATTGGCTCAGCCTCGGATGCATGAATCCACCTCTGCCATTTGCTCTGCTCGCCCTCAATTTAGCAGCTTCTTCTTTGTACACAGAGCAGGACTACGCGGTGGGTCAGAAGCTTATGTTAAAAGGCATCTTCTAACATTTCATCCAGCACATGTTCTGTCATGGTGAGTTCTTCACCCCTTTGTATTTTAATGGATAGGGCTTGGCATACAGGCCGCATAATGTGTTCGACCTCTTCACTCTCTACAATCACCTCACGAGGGATTTGCTCTAGCCTATTGATCATGGTTAAAAAAGCCTTCTGCAGCTCAGCTTCAAGAGCATCGGGTTTTATCAGATCATTATAAAGAATCATGCCTTGCTTTTGCTCAATAGCAAGAAGCATTCTTGGGAAATAGGGACGCTCATATGTCTGATCTTGTGTAGGCACAGGTAGGAATTTTGCTGAAAATTCAACAGGGATATTAAAATGAGATAAGGTCTTTTTAGCCTGCCGCAATTCTAATTCTGAGATAACCAGTGGAGCTTGCTGGGCGCTTGTATTTTTTTGCTCTGTCATCTCAGGGCTCATAAAGTCATTCTCCCACTTCAGCCGCTTCCCTACTTTCACAGAAGAGCGAGTATACCATTTTTCCGCAGAGGCCACAGGTATCTCTAGGGCCTTCGCCTTCACTTGATTCACCGCCTCTATAACTTGTTTTAAAATGAGAGTAAGTGGTTTAATGTCTTCCTGATCCAAAAGCCATGGCACATAGCCTGGTTTGAAGCTCCGAAGCATGGGCCATTGATTTCTGCCATGATAGCGAAATCCAAGACCCTTAATAAGTTGGTAATCGTCATCCGCAAGCTCTTCTCGATCGACAAAGGAGAGATGCAGCCCGTGATAGGTTGTTATAAGATCACGATTGATGTCTGTTCCATGTAAAAGTTGCTGAAGCAGACGCAAACCACTATTCCCTAAATATATCCCGAGGCCAAAGTCCTCACCGGCAGCACCGAGAACTGAGCAATAGGCTGTGCCCAGAATATCGGGAAGCTGAATCACAAGGATTTGATCGTCAGCGAGTACCTCCCATGGTTTTATCTTCTTGTATGTATTAATCGCATTGAAAAGCTCTTCCCAAAGGGTTTGATCTTCCAATAGACGATTTCTCTGATCATCTTCTAGTGTAAAATCCACCTTAGAAAGCGTAGCGCCCCAGATCTCCTCAAATTGTGCATTAATCTCAGCGATTAGTGCCTGTGAGTCAACAGGAATTTCTGATTCATCCCACACGCCTCTTACTCCTTCTAAACAGTGCGGGACAAGTGTTCCGTCATAAGGAAGGATTTTCTCAAGCACGATACGATGGCGCCAATCATCTCCAAAATCATATGTATAAACTGCACTGTCCTTTTCAGCAAAGAAGAACTGGTCCAATCGCACTTCGGATTCATCAATTATGGCGTCATTGGACATCAACTCAGTTTCTTCAATAATAGGACCTATGACAAATTGCTCGCTTGTAGCAGATTGAAAGCCTAAAAGGCTGCGCAGCCTCTTTCATTATCTTCTTATACACATCGCGATTTTTCACGTGGACACGGATGCGAAAGTCATGGAGATGTACATCCATCCATTGAAAAGCGATCTGTATCACTTCATGTAATTCTTCAAAAGAAGCACGACTATCTATTTGAACGGTTCGCCAAATCGGCGGTTCAGCATGCATTAAGGTTATTTTAAACTGATAAATCATTGAAGCATTACTCCTTTATAAAAAATTCTACGTCCTTTGTTCGGGAAAGCCCAATCTCACAGCACTCACTTTCATCTAAAAATCATTTTCTCTATAGCTTGCCTACCAGCAAATCCCTTAGCCTGCAGGGGAAATGGATTGAATTGGCGCACAGAGGCTTAAAAGCAGCGAGCGCCTTAACATCATTGTAAAAACCGGTCAGCGCCTCATGCTGACCGGTAGAATGATTTTTATGTGTGACTAGCTTTCTTGCTCAATGAGACCGTACTTCCCATCCTTTCGTTTATAAACGACGTTAGTTGAGCCGGTTTCTGAGTCTGAGAAGACGAAGAAGTTATGCCCGAGCATATCCATTTGTAAAATGGCTTCTTCTGCATCCATAGGTTTTAAATTAAAGCGTTTGGTTCTTACAATGTCGAATTCACTTTCCTCTTCATCGACATCTGTATACGTGACCGTGTTGCCTTGTACTGTTGTAGAATGAGCCATTCGTTTGACTTCACTTACCTGCCTATTCTTGCGATTTACCTTTGTCTTATACTTGCGAATTTGCCGTTCTAGCTTTTCAATGACAAGGTCAATTGCTGCATACATGTCAGAGTGAGATTCTTCTGCTCTTAAGAGAAGTTCTTGCATCGGTACCGTCACCTCAATGACCTGTTCATTGTTGTGAACATGTAAATTGACGTGCACCTCTGAATCAATTTGTGAATCAAAGTACCGTTCAAGCTTGGAGATCTTCCGTTCGATGTACTCTCGTAAAGAAGTCGTCACCGTCAAGTTTTCACCACGAATGTTAAAATTCATTGGAACTCCTCCTTATGCATTTGCAGGGTCTACACACTATTTACAGTTTATAAATAATAGTATTCGACACATCACGTACATATCCCTTTTATACAAACTAAATTTTTAAAAAATTTAAAAGGGAATACCGTAGAAAGCGCCAAACCCTTGAGAATATAATAATTAATAGCTCTATTAACTATTATTTCTCTTACTCTATTATTGCACATTTTAGGCAAAAGTTAAACATAAAAAGAGGAAGGAATGTGTCCAAAAAATAACAACCCACCTTAAATGATGAGTTGTTTTGACATTTTTCGACCTTGATATTTTAATCGATGTTTTATCACTTACGCTTGTCTAAAAAGGCGCCATCAAAAGGCATTGAAGCATAAGGATTTCGATATTTTTCTCGAGAATAAATTTTACTTTTAATTAATTGTCGGCTCGCTTTTATATCTGCAAAAATCTTTTGCAAGCAGACCTTTATTTTTGGTTCCATGGCCAGAATCTCAGCGTTGAGCGTAGGATGGCTTTTCAGCTCAGCCTCTGAATAATGCTGAAGCTGCTGAATCAGCCCCTCCCGCTCATCTAAGTGCCTTTGAAGCTCGGCAATCAAATCCTCCCGCTCACTCGTTTTGCCATCATAAGCTTCCAGAAGAGCCAATAGTGCTTGAGACAGACGCGATAAGGCCTGTAAATCTTGCATACAGTTCGTCGGCGTATTCATGATCTATACACGCCCAACAGCTTGTTTTTGCGTGTTATTATTCTGCCGAGTGATTTGTAGCGCTTGCTTCCAGGAATCGCGTATCCCCGACAGCATCTCTTCGACTTCATCAAGCATTTCCACACTTTGTTTGATATTCGCTTCAATCAGTCGGCGATTGATATAGTCATAAAGAGGCAGCAATTGTTTGGACAACTCAATGTCCATATTCAAGGTTGTCATCAATTCCATGATGATTTTTTGCGCCTTTTGTAGATTGGTATTTTTGTCTTGAATGTTTTTAGACATGATGGCAGCTTTTCCCTGTTTGATGAATTTTAAACAGCCGTTATATAACATCAACGTTAATTCACCAGGGCTTGCCGTCGTCACCGAGTTCTGCTGATAGGCCTGATAGGGATTTGCCATAAAAATGGCCTCCTTTTTAAATCTTAGTTACCGCTTATAGTCATCATCCACCACTCAGCATATTGGTCAATGCTGAGGATTGAGTATTCGCTTGTTCAATCGCTTGCTCCATTGCAGTAAACTGTGAATAATAGCGTTGCTGGACGTCTGCTAAATGATCCTTCATCGCATCGATTTGGTCATCGTAATCCTGAATATTTTTTCCTAAGAAAAACTGATCATTTGAGCTGCCAGCTGACCCCGCTTTTTGAGTCACCTTACTCATCGTATTAGAAATTGTATCATTGAGACGCTTCATGATCCCTTCACTGTTATAATCATCACCCGATTGTGTAAAGAGCTTCATGACAGCTTCTGGATTCGCAGCAATGGCTTGCTTTAGCTTCGTTTCATCAACAACAAGCTTCCCATTATCGGTATAATCAGAGGATGTTGTAATCCCGATCTCTGACAATTGATCGAAGTCACTATCCACGCCATCAACCTTTGTATAGAGCGCTGTGCGCATCTGAGTGAGCCCCTCGGGTAAAATGGTATCTTCTGATAGCATCCCGCTCTGAGCTTTTTCGTTCCAAAGCTGGATTTGATTATCCGTCATCTGTTGCTGCTGTTGGTCAGTGAGTGGTGCATAATCACGGTTGCGCTTCTCGCTAACTTTATCATTTATAGCTTTGATCGTATCATTGTATTTATCGATCCAGCTTGTAATTTTATCAAAAATTTGATTATCATCGTCATCAATATTGACGCTCACATCTGACGTAATATCTTTTTTAATGTTAAAGGTCACACCATTAAGCGTTACCGTATTCGAATGACTGGTTACCGTCGTGCCATTAATCGTCATACTAGCATCTGTTCCTGAAGCGCTATCGGGCATGCCAAATAAAGAAGAAAAAAGCTCTCCGCTCATTTCTAAATCATTATCACTGCCTGAAGCTAAATGCCCCGTTTGCGTTCCAGATATTGAAACCTCTTGACTTCCATTCCCATAGAATGCCGAGACATTGGCTTTAGAGGCACTAATTTTACTCATAATAGTATTAATACTTTGAGTAGCATCAAAACTAAAAGAGTAGCTCTTCATATTTCCATCGGCGTCAGGCGTTTTGATGGTTCCAGATAATAGATCCTTATCTACGGTACCGTACGAATAGGTTGCCGATGCACTTTTGACTGTCTTATTAAAAGTCAGCTGCCCTGTATCAGGATTAACGAGCACTTTATTTTCCGCTTTAGAATTGTCAAAGCTTTTTTGGTCAAAAAAGATATTGCTGGAGTCATAGGTCACGGTATCGCCAGAGTCCGTAGTTGCGGTGATCGATATGGCAGATTTGTCATCGATCAGCTTATGACTCAAACTCGCTGTCTTACCGTCCGAATTGATCTTCACGTTGTCTGCATTGCTTGAATCTATAGCAGTGGTTTGATAGTCAAACCCAGCGAGGTAATCCCTGTTCGCCCATAAGCTTTTTGTTGGATCAATTTCAGAACCGTCAACACCTGATTTGGCAATACTATCAGTGCTTTTTGCACTGGCCGCTTTTGCAGTGGTAGCCCCAGTAATTGTATATGAAGCTTTTGCCGCATTAGAAGAGGCCGTCGCCGTGATTGCTGATTCATCAGAGGACGTTGCCGTTCGAGCAAGATAAGTTCCCTGTAACGCCATCGTTTGCGTCAGACTACTCAAATCTAGCAGTTTGCTATTCATATCACGATAATCATCCTGCTGCCATTCTAAAAGCTGCTTTTGCTGTTCTAATTGTGTTAACGGGACTTGCTCAGCTTCCATGAGTTTATTGACCATGGAATCGATATCCAAACCACTCGCTAAACCAAACATACGGTTGGAGCCATCATTGATTAAAAAGCTATTTGAACTTGAACCTCCACTACTGCCACTACTGCTTAATGGATCAACCATTGTAAAAGCCTCCTCTTACAAAAATTGAGATGCGACTAAATTTTATCATCAACCAACAACCCCATGTGTTGAAGCATTGATGCATAAATATCTAATATTTTTTTAGGTGGAATTTCTCTTAACACCTGTTGCGAATCCTCATCGACCACTTGTACATAATAAGTATCTAATTTGTCATGCAAAACAAAATGCAGCTCTGTATGATGTATTTGGATCATTTGATTTAATTGATCGACAGCTTTCCCCAACAGATGCTTCTGTTGCTGTCCCTGTGTATGATCCGTCTCTTGTAATCCAGCAGCTTGGTGATGACCACCCACATATTCCAGATTACTAGATGATGACTGAACTAGAGCGCCTGAAGCCACAGTTAACTCCATACTCATTATCGTCCGCCTCCGTTATTAAGTTGTCTTTATTCTATTTATCGACGGAATAACGACATTTGTTTAGGCTATAAAGACCCTTTTGATTTTTAATAATGAATTCAATCTTAAAATGTTTTGTTATTTCCTCTTTAAAAACTCAATATTACAATAGATCAGGAGTTAGAGGTGTTCCTTTTTCCACAGCCTTTTTTACCTTTTTACCTAAAATAAATTCTTTATATTTAGGAGGCATTCCATATCCTGGCCTTATCACCTTTAAATTTCTTTCTGTAAATGTATCTCCTTCATTCATATCCTCTGCGATATATAATGACCTTTTAAATTTCAAGGAATTCAATTCTGCTGAAGATGGGCCATAGGTCACTTTTCCTAGTGATAACCAAGCTCTTTCAGTCTCTTGAACAAGATTTTTCATCTCCTCTGGTTCCATAGAGAATGCAGAATCAACACCTCCATCTGTTCTTCTTAAAGTAAAATGTTTTTCAATTACCGTTGCTCCAAGGGCTACACTTGCTACAGCTACACCTGTTCCCATTGTATGATCCGACAGGCCAACTTGTACATTAAACAATTCCTTCATATGTGGGATTGTGGAAACATTCGTATTTTCCGGAGAAGCTGGATAAGTACTTGTACACTTTAATAAAATAATATCTTTACACCCAGCTTTCCTTGCTGCCGAAACAGCATCATCTAGTTCAGCAATGGATGCCATTCCCGTCGAAATTATCATTGGCTTTCCAGTAGAAGCAACTTTCTTAATGAGAGGGATATCATTATTTTCAAACGAAGCAATTTTATACATTGGCACATTTAATTCTTCTAGAAAATCAACAGCAGTAGCATCAAATGGTGTGCTAAATGCTATCATCCCTAACTCTCTTGCTCGATCAAAGATAGGCTTATGCCATTCCCAAGGGGTATACGCTTCATTGTATAGATCATATAGATTCCGTCCTCTCCATAAGTTCTCATCATCAGAAATCATAAAATCCGGATTATCTACATTAACTGTCATTGTATCAGCTGTATAAGTCTGCAATTTTAACGCATGGACTCCTGATTTCGCAGCCTCCTCTACAATTTTCAATGCTCTTTCTAATGATTGGTTATGGTTTCCAGACATTTCTGCTATTATAAATGGAGAATAGGTATTTCCAATATATCGATCTGTAACTTTTATTTCTTTCAAAATTAATTCAACCCTTTTATAAAAAATTTTAGTTTTCCAAAATCCACAATTTATATTTGAAGATTATAACCTTTTAAATAGACTATATTATCCAATCCACTTATTAAAGATCATATTTCAAAAGATGAATGTATTTGTATTCCCTTTGAAGTGAATAATTCTAAAAAATCCTTCCTTTTATGACGCCATTCTTCATTAAATAATGCATATCTAATAACATCACAAAATTCCCCTTGTTTATTTATATGATTTTTAAAATATCCTTCTTGATTAAACCCAAAGCTCTCATGAAATTTTATACTTTTCTCGTTACCTGTTAAAACTTCACCGTAAACTTTATTTAGTTTTAATTGATTAAATGCATATTCGAGCCCCAAATATCCCAGTATTTTACCAAAACCTTTTGAAGACTGTGTCCCAATGTAAAAACCCCAAAATGTAAAAGCATTTACATAACTGGTCTGATTAAATGACATAACACCTAAAGGCATTTGATCACAAAAAAACAAAAAAATGGAAAAATCCGATTTTAAATTAACCGTTTCAAACCATTTCTTGTGTTCATCCATAGATATAATATCTTCTGTAAACATAGCCCTTCTGATTCTTAAAGAATTACGCCACTCTAATATCGTTGTTAAATACTTTTCTTCTATAGGTTTTAAGTAGCATATCAATTTATACACTCCTATTTTCTATTTCCTTTATTATATCTTTACGCCTATTTTTTCCTATTAATCTTATAGAGGATTGACTCAAGCACTTTACTTTCTCCCGATTTAGTAAGAAATTTTTTAACTCAAAATAAATTTGATTTGATGTGATTTTTTCTTTTGGACCAAGATATTTAATTACTCCTAGTTTATCCAGAGCGTGTGCTATTTTCTCTTGATTTGATGCAATTGAAATAACAATCGTAGGGAGTCCCAAATAACATCTCTCCCAAGTAGTTATTCCTCCTGCTCCAATCGATAAATCAGCATAATTCATTAAAGAAGCTATATTATCAACCTGATAATAATAATTAAAAAAAGAGTATTTTTCACACATCCTATGTATCATTTGTTTATTCAGGTTTGAAGCCCCTACAACTACATTGACTGAGAAATTAATGTGTCTAAATTTTAATATTGCTTCCATAGCCTTTTTAGTTTCATTGGTAGGATCTGATCCTCCAAAAAAGATCAATATATTTTTTATATTTCCATCTCTAACATACTGATCCTGTAAAAAAAACTCATCTCTTAAAAGTACATAATCAGGTCCCAATAACTTTTTGCTATTAAAAGGTATTAAAGAGTCATAGCGTTTTTGATAATTAGAACTTAAATTCTGATCTAAAATAATATCACACATATGCTGTCTATTTGCTAAGTCATCAATAACCATTAGAACTTTAACCTTAGGCTTTAAAACTTTTTCCCATTTTGCATCTAAATAATAATGATCTACAATCAAACAATCGACTTCTTTATAATGTTCTTCAATGATTATTTTCGTAGCAATAGCGTCCTCAAGTTGAGAGAATTTAAGCGGTTCATTTTTGTTATATGGTAGACTATGAACAATATATCCCTGTTTTTTTATTATTTCACATAAATCTCCTGGTCCCTTTCTACAAATAAACAAAATGGAATGGCCACATTTTTTTAATAGCCCCGCCAAGGTTAAACAACGCATCACATGTCCTGTCCCTATATTTACTGAAGCATCCACTCTAATAAAAATTTCCACTTTTTATCACTCATTCAACTTTTTTGTTCAATATGAGAGTTAATCTTTAGCCATCTCGGATATTCCTTCAAAATATTAATTATATCTATTAGTTTAAATCCTTGGTTAATAGGATATAATCTTTCAATTATTAATTTGATTAATTCAAAGTCTTCAATTGTATCAACAGTTAAACGATATTGACTCAAATTTATATTATTTTCAACATTTCCTAATTTGAACTCATTTGTTGTTCTATAAATATATGTTGTAACATGTTCTCTATAAAATCTCTCAGCAGCTGATTCATATACTTTTTTTAAAGCTTGAATTGAGAATACTTCAGTATCCAAACCTCTTGGATATGTTCGTTTCATAGTATTGGATACATAGTCATAATCTATATAATTATTTAAATAAAAGTTTATAACCTTATCAATAACTTCAGGATCAATAACAGGACAATCTGATGTTAGACGAACAACAATATCAGCATTAAATTGTTTTGCAGCCTCATAATACCTAGAGAGAACATCATCTTCTGATCCACGATAAAAAGGAATAGATAAAGAATTACATAATTCTACTATCGGATCGTCGCTAGTATTTCTAGTTGTTGCAATTATGATTTCATCAATATTAGTTGCCCTTTTTACCCTTTCAATCTGATATTCAAGTAACGTCTTATTTAAAACTTTTTTCAGCACTTTACCAGGCAGCCGAGTCGAGTTCATCCGTGCTTGAATAATTGCTGTAGTTTTCATCAGATTGCCTCCCTCTTATAAAAGTCAATTACTTTATAAACGCCTTTGATAACATCATTTACATCTGAATCTGACATTGTTGGAAAGAGGGGAATGGTGATAATGTCTTCATATAATTTCTCAGCTAAAGGACAGGTTCCCTTTTTATAGCCTAGATTTCGGTAGTAAGGCATTAAATAAACAGGAATATAATGCACATTAACGCCTATATTTTCAGCTTGTAATGTCTCAAATATTTCTCTTCTATTTCCAGTTAATTGTTCCGCATTTAACTTTAAAACATAGAGATGCCAAGAAGACTCACTTTGCTTACTTTGATAAGGAATTGTTAGTTGTTTGATATCCTGAAACGCTTTATTGTAGATATTTGCTATCTCTCTTCTTCTTTTTACAAATTTATCTATTTTTAATAATTGGCTTGACCCTAAAGCGGCTTGTATATCTGTCATTCGATAATTAAAGCCTAAGTCTTTCATTTCATAATACCAAGGCCCTTCATACTGCTCCAATTGGTTCTGATCACGAGTGATTCCGTGTGACCTAAAAAGAAGTAACTTCTCATAATACTTCGCATTATTAGTTGTAATAATTCCACCTTCACCCGTAGTAATATGTTTGACTGGATGAAAACTAAACATAGTCATATCACTGATAGAACCAATCTTCTTATCTTTAAAAGTTGAACCCAAGGCATGGGCTGCATCTTCAATTACGATAAGATTATATTTATTAGCAATCGCCATTATTGCATCCAAATCAGCCGGCTGCCCTGTGTAATCAACAGGAATAATAGCTTTTGTTTTACTAGTAACCAACTTTTCAATAGAATTTGGATCAACATTATAAGTTTTTTCATTTATATCAGCAAAAACAGGTTTTCCACCTTGATATAGTATGCAATTTGCACTTGCAGCAAAAGTAAGTGGTGTTGTAATGACTTCGTCACCTTGACCAATATTTGCAGCAAAGCAAGCTCCATGTAAAGCGGCAGTTCCATTTGAAAAGGCAACAGCATATTTGACTCCAACATATTCTGCCATCTTTTTTTCAAATTCTTTTATTTTTGGTCCTGTAGTAAGAAAATCACTTTTTAATACGCTAATTACAGCTTGAATATCTTCATCATCAAGATACTGCTTTCCATAAGGTAGATAAGTATCGCGTACAGGCAGGTCAACTCGAAATTTGCTCACTTTAAAACCACTTTCCATCTTAATTATATATTTACAGTTGTTTTATCCCCAACTAATTCCAGTAAATCACTAACAGATAACCATTCACTGTTAGTATCGCTTGTATACTTAAAGCCCTCAGGTAAGGATTTGCCCTTATTTAACCCGTCCCTTTTCCACCATGAAAATTCTGGCTGTATAACATAATAAGACTCATATTCTAATGTCCTTCTGGCATCGTCTTCAGTAATCATGGCCTCATGTAATTTTTCTCCTGGTCTAATCCCGACAAATTTCATTTTGCATTCAGGAGCAATGGCCTTAGCCAAATCGGTTACCTTCATGCTTGGAATTTTTGGAACAAAAATTTCTCCCCCATGCATTCTGTCTAAGTTATCAATAACAAACTGTACACCTTGATCTAGAGTAATCCAAAATCTAGTCATTCTCTCATCAGTAATAGGAATAGTACCTGTCTTCTTAATTTTTTTAAAGAAAGGTACCACACTTCCCCTACTCCCCACTACATTTCCATATCTTACAACTGCAAATCTTGTCTCTTTATCACCTACATAAGAATTCGCGGCAACAAATAATTTATCAGAAGCGAGTTTTGTTGCGCCATATAAGTTAATGGGGCTTGCAGCTTTATCCGTACTTAAAGCAATCACTCGTTTGACCCCTTTATCAATTGCTGCTTCAATAATATTCTGAGCACCGTGAATATTAGTTTTAACTGCTTCAAAAGGATTATATTCACAAGCACCAACATGTTTTAATGCAGCCGCATGGATAACCACATCTACACCTTCAAATGCGCGATATAAACGGTCTTTATCACGAACATCACCAATAAAAAAGCGAATGCGTTCATCTGTAAATTCCTGTGCCATTTCATACTGTTTTAACTCATCGCGACTAAATACAATGACTTTTTTTATTTTGTAGTTTAAAATTTTGTTTATAAACTTTTTTCCAAAAGAACCCGTTCCACCTGTAATTAAAATCGTTTTATTAGTAAAATCAAACATTATAAAAATTTCTCCTTTAGACCGTTTTTAAGCTATTAACTTATCTTACTTAAGTTTTAACACTCACAAATTTGTCTTATTTGTTCTCTCATTTGGATATAATATTTCATAATACTCATAAAACAATTATCACATTCACTCAAGAACTTGCTAAAACTTTTAACGACAGTATTATTTTTTTGTTTTAAATTTTTATTAAATCTTACACTTTGGATTTTTTTACTATTGATTTCCATATAAACTCTTACCATTGGCTGTATAAAAGTTGAAAAAAAATCGTTATTTTTAATATTTTTGAAGGTCTTATCTAAATTCACATAGAGTTGTTCAGCCTGATCCTTTTCTATGTTTAATCGATATAATTCAATTTTTTTTAACGTTTTTATAAGTTGTTCCCTTAGCTGTTGATATTGAATAAGACTTGCATCCATTGTTTGTTGCCTATTCTTTATCTCACTTAAATTATATTTGTTTTCTTTAAGAGACCAATCTGAAATCTTTTGACCATGAAGATAAGCATTTATGACATCTTTTAATCTTTGGTAATCCGTACCTTTTATCCGTGCCCCACCTATAGTAGTATTAATTATCTTAGTACCATTTGCCAAAGATATATATCTTTCCATATCCTCTTTCATCCTTAAGAAGGATTGATTGGTATAAATTTTTTCACCATCATTATCAATAGTCATTATTGCACTTTGTAAATCTTTTTCCGATAATTGATTTTTCCTTCTCTTATATTCAATTCCACTTGCATAAAATTTATCTTCCTTGAATCCTAAATTTTGCCCAACTAATATAATAGGATTGGCTCCTAATTTAAATAAAAGTTGCAGTGTCATTACTGCAATAGATGGTGCATCATTAACAACTAATGAATTAAAAGATTTACCACCTTTTAAATAGTATCTTGCAATAGTATCTTGACTGGTTATAAAATGAAATTTGTCACCTGGAAATTGTTTGACTGTTTCATAACCTACACTGCTTCCAAAAATAAGTGGGACCTCTTTATTATTACTTTCAATAATTTCTTTATAAACCAGTGTATTATGCCCCTGTGGATCATACGAACAAACGGCATCTGGTACTATATGATTATTAATCAATGCTTTATTTGCCGAACCAACAGCTAAAATATAGGCTAATTTATTTTCCTTTATAAAACGTAGATTCTCTATCTCATCATTAAGAGAGGGACCAGCTGAAACGATAATAGCTGGTTTATCCTTGAATGGATTAGACTCAATTTGATTCAATATATTGGGCGTCTTGAGTACTTCTGGAAAGTTCATTAAACTATTTAAAGTCCAACGCTTTTCAAAGGATAAATTAGTATGGAAGGACGATCTTTTTCCATTTACTTTCTCCTTAAACTCCTTTACAAAAACCTTGCATTCTTCCTTAAAAATCCTTTCATAGCTTGGTAATATGACAAGAAGAACTTTTTCCACATTAAATTGATTAGCAAATCCTCTTAAAAATTCCGATCTCACCGCTGTCGATGTTTCTACTAATAAATGCTTCAATCTACCAACTGGGAAATCTTCTAATCTTCTCTTTTTAAGAAAATAATTAAACGCAGCTGGTATTGGCTCATATATTGTAAACGTGAGATGTTTATGTTGTTCAAAAAGCGCGTGAAGATGGTATCCTAAACCAATCCCGTAGAAAATAACATGTTGGTATTGATTCATTTTATCGGCATATTTTCGAACCAAACTTTCCGCTTCTCTAACAGGGTCGTATTTGCTGTGAATAAAAAATTCTCCATCAGCATTTTCTATTTTTAAAGTTGGGTGCCCGCTTTTTGATTCAACAACTGAAACAGGTTCATTTTCTAATTCTTCTTCATGATCCTTAAAATATTCTCTTAAAGGGCGGTAGTTCTTTCGTAGAAAATTAATATTATCAATTAACATCTGAACGAACTCCTTCATTATCGATAGAGAAAGCTACACTCTCTTTAATCTGCCCGATACTCTCAATAAATTCATACTGAAGAATATCGGCTATTAATACAGTATCATTTGCAACGACTGCCTCTTCTAAATCCTTCAATTTAGATTCCATCGCAGCTCGTTGAAAAATAAAATCATTCCAATTTTCTGGTTGGTATGAGCAGCGCTCCACATTTTCTATCATTTGATTGATCCATTGCAACCCTTGTAAAAACAAATTAAAGCTATTCCAAGTTTCCTGAGTTGAGCCTTGATAAAATTGCTCAACAATCTTTTCTAATTCAGGAATCATACTCATGAGATAATTTTCAGTCGAAAGTAATAGCTGATGCACATGTTCTTTAATGGTATAAATCACTGCTTCAATTTTCTCAACAGTTGTCACATGCTCCTTGAGATAATCTTCAAACTCATTATAAACTTCAATATCATCAATAACTAAATGACTAAATACTTTATCTTTCAGTGCCTTTGCCTCATCTATAATTGTCATAATTTTATCTACAGAAAAATAATCGTTGTCTAAAGCATATTCCTTATCATTTATAATAAAAAACAAGATGTGCACCCCATTTGCAATTCATTCTTACATTCTACCTATTATATCGACAGGTTTCATCATATTTTAATAGTGTTCGACTGCTAAATCCATCCAATTAAAAGCAAAAAGGCATGGTGATTATATAATCACCATGCCCGTAAAAATTAATTGTCTATAGATTAACGGAGTAATTGAAGAACACCTTGTGGAAGCTGGTTAGCTTGAGCTAACATAGCTTGAGCTGCTTGGTTAAGAATATTGTTCTTCGTGAATTCAGCCATTTCTGAAGCCATATCAACATCAGTAATACGTGAATTCGCTGCTGTTAGATTTTGGTCAGAAGTAGAAAGGTTATTGATCGTGTGATCTAAACGGTTTTGGTAAGCACCAAGTTTTGCACGTTCAGTTGACACAGTGTTAATCGCATCGTCGATTTTTGTAATCGCACTGCTAGCAGAGCCTTGAGATGAAATATCAAGACCTTTAACACGTGTTGAATCGATCCCCGAAGCACTAGGAGTAATCTCACTGAAAGTTATATCATGTGAAGCGCCATCTCCAGATGCAGCAAAATCAAATGCACCTAGATCTACACTTACCGAACCGCTACCATTACTTAATGTAACCTTTCCACCGTTACTAGAAACAGTTACACCTGAGCCACCATCTAACTTAGCTGTATAAGAGCCTGCACCTGAATCATAGGTCACACTAATAGTATGCGATCCGCTAGCTAAGCCATTAGTCTCTAATACATTTTCTCCATTAAAAGCGTCATCAGCGTCCTCAACACCACTAACCGTGATATTTTCACCAACACCTAAAGTAACGGCATCCATTTTACCAATGTTTAATGAGATACTTTGACCAGCATTCGCACCAATTTGGAATGTACCTGAAAATGATCCATCTAATAGGTTTTTACCGTTGAACTGTGTATCACCAGCGATACGGCTAACTTCTTGTGCTAATTGGTCCATTTCTTTTTGGAGTTGATCACGGTCATCATCCGTATTCGTATCGTTAGAAGATTGCACAGCCAATTCACGCATACGTTGAAGAATGCTTGTTGTTTCATTAAGTGCACCTTCACCTGTTTGAATTAAAGAAATGCCGTCTTGAGCGTTACGGCTAGCTTGTTCCAAACCACTGATTTGACCTTTCATTTTTTCAGAAATAGCAAGACCAGCAGCATCGTCAGCCGCGCTGTTGATACGAAGACCTGAAGATAATTGTTCTAGTGCTTTGTTTGTTGCATTGCTGTTTTTGTTCAACTGGTTAATCGTGTTTAACGCAGCTAGGTTGTGATTGATAATCATTATGTTTTCCTCCTTGAAATGTCGTCCCACATCCTTGTGGTCGATGGTTATGTAAGTGGCCACTTATCATTAACCTTACACTCTATATATCGGACGCTTTAACAGATTGTTTAATAGTTTTTTTATTAAATTCCGTCATGAAAAAATTTCCATTTACTCTCCATTGGAATAGCCTATTTACTTTGTTTTTTATAGTATAAAGAAAAAACCAACCAAGGTCTTTCCTTGATTGGTTTTACTGATGCTTTAAGTTTTTCAAGAAAGCCAATGTTTCGTCTAAAACGTCCACAGAGGCGGCTTCGTTATTAGCCTCTTGGATGCTCAAATAGATTTCCTTACGATGGATTTCAACCTGCTTTGGGGCCTCTATTCCTACTTTAACTTGATCTCCATCCACGCTGAGGATATGGATTTCAATGTCATCACCAATGGTTATTGCTTCATTTGGCTTTCTTTTTAGAATAAGCATGGCGATCCTCCTCTTCCACATCAGATGGTTGGAAAATCGGATGCTTTGTATGATAAGACGTACCATCAAGGACCACCTGTTTTCCCTGTTTCTCACGAAGATTGACAATCACCGGGGCCACAAGGTTAGCAGTAGATGCTTTGAATGGCTTTTTTAGCGTTAAAATCACTGAAATATAAACATCTTGTTCCTTTTCAATATTTAAGGCTTCGATGACTGTCTCACTCAATTCAACGCTGTAATCTTTAAAGAACATAAAAGGCGAGACCGTTACAAAGGCAAGAGCAGGTGTCTGTGTCGATTGCATGATTTGATAAACAGAATCTGCTTCAAGTGGTAAGAAAATAAATGCCTTTTCTTCAGGAAAACCAGGCACCCCATTGGCAAAGCGAATGACATTCTCCTGATCAACATCGAGCGGGCCAAAATATTTTGTCTGTATTTGCATCACATTCAACTCCGTTAGATCACTTCATTAATTTGCTTCCCTGCTACTGACATTGTAACAGAGGGGTATTGTGCCATGGAAATATCGACGTGACCATGTACAGGCTGAAAGGTCGGCGCATGACTTTGAACATCTACTACTGGATCTTTTGTTTGCCAGTTAACGCTTAACTGCGAAGGCGTATAGCTTTCCTTTACTGCTAAAAAAGGTGGCGTGTGCCCTGTATCATACGTATAATCAGGCTTCGCGTTTTGAACAGCATGATCTTTGATTGGATTGCCGCCTCTTTCTATATGCAATAGGTCGTCGCCCTCTTCCGCACGTCGAGCAATGCCTTCCAAAACTGCCTGTCGTCCATTCTCTGCCGCTTCACTGATGCGCACAAAGGCTGATTTTAAATTAAGATTATTCCAAGCCTCTTTTTGATCAATAGTCAGTTTCGAGGGGGTTCTTGACGTCGACATTTCAGCCTTTGGCTGTTCAATAGTCTGATCAGCGGGATGCTGCTGAATTTCCACCTCAGGGGGTGTCGACTGAACATGGATTTGTCCCATTGTTGAATGTATCGTCAACGAGGGGATTTGCATACAACACTCACCTCTTATTCAAAATCGCTCTATGCACCTAAACTGTTTTAATTCGCTTTCTCTTCTTAGAGAAAAAGCGATCTGCAAATGAGATCGCTCTATCTTAGAAAGTCTACTAATGTTGGCTGCATGATTTTCGATCCTACGGCTAATGCAGCATTGTGGATCGTTTGTTGTGTCTGATAATTCACTAAGGTCGATTCAAAATCCGCACCCTCATTATTCGTCATAATGGTTTCCGTGGTTTGCTTCTGATTCGAGAGGCGATTGTCAATTAAATCGACGCGATTTTCACGAGCCCCTAAGTCGGCTTGAGCGGCTGTCACGTCATCCATATGCCCTTGGATCACCGAAATGTATTTACTAATGTCTGCTCCTTTAGAATCGCTGTCCTTCAGAGCATCCTGTAATTTGCCAATATCATCAAAAAGACTTTGAGAAAAGACATCATTAGGATTGACATTTGCCTTGATTTGAATACCATTATTCACCGTGATATTCACATCTTTCACGTTATCAGGATCATAATTCAATGTATAGTCATCATTGACGGGCTTCTTAGAAGTTTGTGTTCCGTTAAAAATATATTTCCCAGCCACTTGAGTGTTCGCCACAGTAACCAGCTGCTGTTTGAGTTGTTCGACTTCCTTCTCTATATCCGCACGCTGATCTGATGTATAAGAATCACTACTTGCTTCTGTTGTTAATTCATTCAAACGGGTCAACACTTGGTTGGTTTCGTCTAAGGCTGAATCAGAGGCATCCATCCATTGGTGGACTGTATCCATATTTCGTGAGAATTGATCAACATGAGCCACATCACTCCGATAAGCAATGCCTAGTGTGGCAACAACAGGGTCCTGAGAAGGCTTGGAAATTTTATTTCCTGTCATGAGCTGTTGTTGCAGGGTGGCTAAACTACTAGAACTATTATTTAGCTGTCTCAAAAAATCCTGTGAGATCATGCCTTGAGTCACACGCATGACACGTTCACCTCATCTTTTTTCAATTATTATTATCTACCCATACTATTGACGATGGTATCAAGCATATCATTGATCACTGAAATCATCTTCGCTGCTGCATTATAGCCTTGCTGATATTGAATTAAATTCGTCATTTCTTCATCTATGGACACACCGCTAACAGATTGGCGCTGATCAGCCGCATTATCTTGAAGCGTTTGACTATTTTTTGTCATGGTGTTTGCTTTATTCGCATTCACACCCATCTCACCAATAGTGCTTTGCAGGTAGCCCTTTAACGTTGTATTTGTTGTTTCACCATCAGAAGTGGTAAAGTTCATCTTTAAATCTGTTAACACATCGGATAAAGCATTGGCATTGGTGTTATCGCCATCTCCTAAAGAACCACCATCATCACCATCTGAACCCGCAGCTGCAATATTATCAATGGACTTTTTGATGGCGTCGCTAATATCGATAGCTTGCGCAGCCCCTTTAGCACTATCTAGCTCAATGGATTCACCCGTCTCAGGGTCTGTCCAACCAAAGAAGTCTTGCCCATGCGGTGTATCCGCATCTGGATCATCTGGCTTTAAGCCATAGCCCTGCTCATGTTGAGCATTAAAAGCATTGGCAAGATTATAGGCCATTTGATCGAGAGAATCCATCATATTTGGGAAGTCTACTGTCGCACTTTCGATCAAGCCTTGTATTTTCCCGCCCACACCATTGACTTTTTGTCCGCCAACGGTAACCGTTGCCGTATTTGTCTCATCATCTACAGAGGCTGAGAACTGATTCGTTTTAAAGTTTTGCCCGTCAACTAATGTGTAGGATTTATTATCAC
The DNA here is from genome assembly GCF_014642655.1 of Pullulanibacillus camelliae. Lineage (GTDB taxonomy): Bacteria > Bacillota > Bacilli > Bacillales > Sporolactobacillaceae > Pullulanibacillus > Pullulanibacillus camelliae. The sequence continues at coordinate 9,206 of NZ_BMIR01000005.1, read as the reverse complement.
TACCGACGATCTTAACGGTATAAATACCATCTGCCGAGGAATTGGCATCGCCGCCTGATGATGTTTTCGTCACCTGAACATTGGCGAGTTGTGACAATTGATCGACGAGTTTATCACGCTGATCATACAAATCGTTGGCCACATAACCACTCGGCTCAACTTTCGCAATTTGCTTATTCAACTCATTGATCTGCGACGCCAATGAATTGATCTGTGTTGCGTTGACATTGATTTGATCCTTCAAATTACTCTGTACAGTTTGTAGTGAGCTAGATAGATAATGGAAGGTATCATTTAACGTTTGCGCATCCTGTTTTACAACGGAACGCGCTCCAGAATCGGTCGGGTTATCCGCTAGATCTTGAAGAGATTGCCAAAAGTTATCGATGGCCGAGGATAGTCCTTGGTCCGTTGGTTCATTCATGATGTCTTCCATCTGTGACAACGCATCGCTTTTAGCCTGCCAATACCCTGTCGCGGTAGCTTGCTGCCGAACTTGATTATCAATAAATTGATCACGAATGCGTTCAACAGATCCGACTTCAACACCCGTTCCAATTTGACCAGGGATAACAGGACTATTCATTCCCACCGATGGGAAAGGCGTCGATGCTTGCAGGTTAACACGTTGCCGGGAATACCCGTCGGTGTCTGCATTCGATATATTGTGTCCAGTCGTTTGAATGGCCGCCTGTGTTGCAAATAAAGCCCGCCGAACGGTTTCTAAACTTGAAAAAGTGGATGTCATGGTTTAGCGCCTCATTTCTTCATCGATATCCTATGCCTTAGAGTCAAAGCGTGAACGTGCAGTAGGTTGTTGTGGTTTTGCTGTTGTTCCAGGATGTCCATAGGTCGCCGGCTTTGAGCCAGGATCTAGTAGATTAAGGTTCATATTGACCCAAGCGAGCGACTGCTTTAACAGCTCTTGATTGAGATCATTCTGCTGCTTCAATAAAAAAACTTCCTTGGTCAGCTGCTCTTGGAGTGCTTGCAATGTGGGTTGAACATCTTCAGGAGCCTGCTCAATAAGTGCAGAAAAACCAACATCGGTTTGCTCAGAGCCTTGAAAGTCTGAAATGATCTGCAAGCGTTGTTTCTCCAACTGTTCCAGCTGTCTTGCGAGTCCTTCTTCTTTATTAATGATTTTATCTAATCGTTTGATATTGCCATCTTTAATGACGTCAGTCTTCTCAATGGCGAGTTGATTAAATTGCCGATGGAGAGCAATCATATTTTCGATGATTGGAATGAGTGTGTTAATCATGCTTATTTATGCTCCCTAAGCTTTGCCAGTAAGAAAGAAATTTTTCCGCCACTGCTTTGTGGTTAACCTGATATTCTCCAGCTTCCACCTGTTTGCGCAGTGCCTCTACCTTTTCCGTCCGAGCTGCTGTCACTGGGCTCTCAACTTGCATCTGTTTCGCTGCTTTGGAAATATCAACACGATCCTTTGCTTTGGCAGGTTGTTGTTCCGTTTGTTTTTGGTAACGCTCCTGCTGCATCTTATATGGATTCATCGCCTGTACTCTATTCGTATGGTCAATTTTCACTGCTCTTCACCTCACATTACAGCGTCCTTAAACACTCTATTCATAAAAATATAGGCAAAAAGACCTGTAATTCTAGATACTATCTCTAGTATAGCATGTCCCGAATATATGTGCTTCTACACTATATATCGGCTGGGTGCGCGTTAACTTTAATAGGACTTTTTAACGATCTAATTTATATGTTTTGTAGTGGTCATGATCGTCTTGGTTTTTTGAAGCATCTGCTTCATAGGTTTCGAGGTCCCTTTTTATTTTGCTGGCACAATTTTCACATAATCTTCCACTTTGGATCGGCTCGCCACATGAGCTACAAGGATAAAAGAGGTTCGGAAAGTTTTTCACTAAAAGACGCCCTTCTTCAATCCATCTGAAAATTAACTTTTCCTCAACACCAGTCGTATCGTGGAGCTCTTGAACCGTCGCTTCTCTATTCTCACGTTTGCTAATAAATTTATAGACTTTCTGAAACTTCTTTTCATCTTCTTTATGACAAGCAGGACATATATCTGAGGTTGTTCGGACAAACAACTTCCCACAATTTTTACAATTTGCTAATTCAGCCATTCGTATTGACTCCTCTATTCTTAAAATGAGCAATAACTCTATGGTATTTATCGGCGAGATTGTGACATTCTTTTATACCTGATTTATTCATCCTTCAAAGAAAAACGAGATTTCAGTTCAAGACCAAACTATATTAGGAATAATATTGAGAAAGTCACTGCGATGAAGCAATAAAATGATCGTGCACTAAAAAGTTATCTGTTTTTGGGCATACTTCTCCCTTGATGCCAAAATAAATGTTGAAATTGGGTATAGCACGGGCAGGTGATTTCCGCTCCAGGATGCTCGCTTTCCACGGGCACGGCCTCAGCCTCCTCGGAAGAAAGACACTTCCTGCGGGGTCTTCGGACACGTGCTGTTCCCGTAGGAGTCTCCCGCCATACGCTCCAATCACTCGAGTTTGAGCCTTTGAATACGCTGTAGACATTCCCCGGACGCAGCTGAGCCTTTAGAAAATCACCTGTCATGCCGTCAAAGGCTACCAAAGGGTGAAAGCCAACCGTACCGTAATGGCTATTGTAAGTGGCCTCTTCTGTATCAGCATGGGTGGAATCCAAATCAAAATGAGTGCCTCTGGCGCTCTATGTTGATGGACTTTGTCTAAAAGCTCTTGATTGGCTTGATTTAACCCTTCAATTGATTGGTCATCAAATCGCCGAAAGAAGCGAGGTAAACTCGGTTGAGAGGCCAACGCCTCTGTTCCAATAACTTGTGTAAAAACAGGATCATTCGTCAAATGATCAGCCGCATCATCTTCGGAATACCCGGCGATCATTTAACAATTTAATTTGGCGATTGAAATCAAGCGTTATTTGCGGTAAAGGAGCCATTATAAGAATCCTTTCTGATGGTTATTTCTTCGTCGTTTTAACCTTATCAGAAACGGACTTTTTCATTTAGTTGATGCGTTGAAATTCAGAATAAATCACTTGATAGATAAGCCTTTTTACTGTGTTTTGGGAACTTCTATGAATAGTCTAGGTTATAGTTTGTTCTCTGAAATTTTATCTAAGAAGTGTAAGTGAAGTGATATTGGCGGGCTTGAGTGGCTGTAAAGCTAGAGCGGCTTGACGCAGGGTCGCACCAGTTGTATAAATATCATCGATGAGTACAATGGAGGGGTTTAACAACGCTGTGGGAAGTGGTTGGATAAGCTCAAAAGGATTTTCTTGGAAAAGCGTGCGTTCCCGTCGTGTCTTTTGACTTTGTTTTCGATATTGACTTACACGCTTCAATAGCTCTAACGGGGATTTGGGGAGAAGCTGGGCTAGGAGTTCCGCTTGATTAAAGGCCCGTTCTTGCATGCGCTGAGGACTAATAGGTATAGGAACAGGGAGATAATGGTTAAAATGCTGCTGATAAGCCTTGCGAAAGGCTCTCTTAAACGGCATAACTAAGACCGCATCTCCCTGAAATTTCAGCCGAGTAATATAAGCCTTCATAAAAGGATTGTAGTGATAAAGCGAGTAATTTCGACGTAAGAGGCCTTGAAAGCTTCCTTTCTCCCAGCGATAACAATCCAGGCAGTAATCCTTGACGATAAAATGCGCCTCAAGACCTGCCAAAGCTCTTCCACAGAGAGAACAAAGTGGAGGATGTGCCTCTAGCCTCTCTATTTTATTCCAACAGCGACGACAAAGATTTTTTGGTGCTTCTAAGTCAAAGAGCCGTTCCCAGTTCAAGGAAGGGCTGTAAGTCCTATTACACCAAAGACACTGTGCCATCTCCTCGCCTCCTATTTATGATTTTTAATCATCGATAAGCAAGCTCAGCTCAAAGTGATGCGCTTCATCTAATTGGACTTGAAGCTGAATCCCTTTTTTATAACCAGAAAGGACTGAATCTCCTTCGATGATTGTTGGAGAAGTAATATCAATCTCAACACCTTGATTCCCAATATCTGTTGAAATCCCTCCCGCAATCATGTTTCCAAGTTCTCCAGTAAAGGATTTGAGCATTTCCCCTTCAAGTGGCATGCCAAACAGCTTTTCGCCAATCATTGAAAAGACCTCTAGCTCTCCGGTAATAATCAATTTTCCTTTTATTTCTCCAACAAAGCCAATGAGCACACCATAATTCAAATGAAGAGTGTGTTCTACTATTGCCGGCTTTGAGATGGTATTGCCCATTGTGATGACATTATTAATGGACTTAATAGTCGCGTTGAGCAATTCTGTAATATGTGTAGATTCTTTTACTGACATGCGTTAGTCTCCTTTACACCTCTCCCTTGTCATCCCTACTGGTTCGTTTGACAAAAGTTCAGTTATCTCTAGTACTATATTTATCGGACTCCTTTACTATATTTTTTATATTGTTTAGGGAAATTTCTTGTTTTTTGATGCTTTCACGCTATTTTTGTCGAATGCTAAACGGTTCATGTTCTCAATATGCTGCTTAGCGCGTTGCATCTGGCGAGTGATCCCGTGATGAAAAAGAATGACCGATCCATCCGGATAATCGGCGGCTCGTCCCACCCGCCCAGCAATCTGTACGAGCGCACGTTCATCAAAGATAACAGCATCTGCACCAAGAATAGCAACATCTAAGGCTGGAATGGTCACCCCTCTTTCTAAGATCGTCGTAGTCACAAGGAGGCGTATCTCTCCTTGACGAAACGCTTCTACCTTCTGATGACGTTCAGGATCATCGGCGTGAACGGAGACGATCAAGTGATTCATTTTACTGACCAGAGGATCAAGCTGCTCTAATGTTTCAATAGAAGGTACAAATAAAAACGCTTGGCGTCCGCTTTTGAGCTGTTGGTTCATCCAATCCTTTAATCTCTTGGGAAGGCGTTTACTATTAAGCTGCTTTTTCCAAGAGCCAATCCACTTGAAGCGAAGCGTTGGCAATGGATGACCATGAAAGCGAATCGGAATCCTCACCCCCTTTATTTTTCCATGACGATAATCGCTTTTTAACGTTTTTGAAGGTGTGGCTGTTAAATAAAAGTGAGGGGCAGGGGTCTTGGCTGCCTGATGCAAGGCATAGTGAAGCATGTCATTATTATGAAAAGGAAAAGCATCCACTTCATCAATAAACACACAATCAAAATAATCGTAGAAATGGAGGAGCTGATGGGTTGTGGCTAATGTGATGGGAGCAGGGTGGAAATGTTCGGGACTCTCTCCATATAAAAGATTGATGGGAACCTCAGCGAAGACACGCTTTAACCGTTTGGATAATTCAATGACAACGTCGGTACGAGGGGCGACGATGGCGATCCTCAAGCCTTCTCTTATTGCTTCCGTAATTGCTGGATAGAGCACTTCTGTTTTCCCGGATCCGCAAACTGCCCAAAGTAAAAAGTTTTCTTTTTTGCGAACAGCGGCAACCAATTGCTCTGCTGCATGCTGTTGGAGTGACGTCAGTTCCCCCTTCCATTGCGGACGTATCACTTTACCTTTTATTGGAACCGGAGGCCCACTCCATGATACAAGGGGCGAGCACTGTTTCAAGATACCAAGTGTTAAACAGTACCGACAATAATAGCACCATTCGCCACAACGCCCACATTTGTAGCTAGACAGCTCCTTAGTTACAGGTTGTCCACAGCGTCTACATACCCAGGCTCCTTGCTTTTGGAAAAAGGCGGATTCAACGGTTAAATACCCGTGCTGGAAATGATCATCTAACAAAGCAGGCGGAAAGTCTTTTAATGCTTCTAATCGCAAACGCCGTCCTGATAAAAAGGCCTGTAGATTGACATCAAATCTATACTTAGAATTTAGTGGATGATAGTAGCTAGCGGTGGTGTTCTGAAAAGGTTGAGTAAAGGAAAAGGCTGAGGGGATTGGAGGAGGAGCTGTAGGAGGAAAAGGAAGCTTGGGAAAAAGGGCACGTCCTTTCTCCCAGACTCTCCATTTTAACTTTTGTAGGTTCATTTTTCGTACCAAACAATGGCCACTGTCCCGGTCCCCACATGTGTACCAATGACCGGTCCAATTGAAGTCGTTATAATATCCACTTCTGGGTAAACGTCATTCACCCATGCTTTAAAGGCCTCAGCATCCTCTGGGGAATGGGCATGTAACGCCGCCATTCGAATCGGTTTATCTTTTGTATATTTTTCAGCAAAGATTTCCTTAAGGCGCTGAATCGCCTTTTTCTTTGTACGAATTTTTTCCTTCGGATGTATCCCACTATTCTCAAAGCTTAAAAGGGGCTTCATTCTTAAAAGGCTGCCGATAAAGGCTTGGGCACCAGTGAGACGACCGCCACGATGCAAATGATTTAAATCATCGACCATAAAATACGCCTCAATACCTCGAGTGCGAATCGACTCTAACCGCTCCAATATCGCCGGCACATCCTGTCCTTGCTCAATCATTTGCGCCGCTTCTAGAACATAAAACCCTTCTGGATATGTAGCAATTTGTGAATCAAAAACATGCACGCGGATGCCGTCAACCATTGTTGCAGCAGTCTGTGCTGTCTGATTGGTTCCACTAATGGTTGCAGCAAGAGTAACGAAGATGACATCTTCATAGCCTTCTTCAGCTAACTGTTCATACAAAGCGACAAATTCTCCAAGCGGTGGTTGCGAGGTTGTCGGCAGCGTTTCTTCTGCTTGCACTCTTTCGTAAAAGGCTTCAACACTGATATCCACCCCTTCCTTCAACGCTTCCTCACCAAAAATCACCGTAAGAGGAAGGACATGAATATTGTGGGCAGCAACCGCTTCTTTCGGTATGTCAGCCGCACTATCGCATGCTAACGCTATTTTAGCCATCATTAAACTCCTTTCGTCACTTTCTTCTATTCTACATGAAGTAGCGGACAGATGCATTACTATCTTGTACTGTCAGCTTATACAGCTTTTCACTGCCACTCTCTAGCGAGGGGATAATAGTATAAAGACAATTCTGACTTTCAACTTGCGGGAGTGGATGCACCTAATGCGTGATTTGAAGGATCATGTCAGGGAGCTAACGCCGGGGCGCGCATCTTAATGGGTGGTTTTAAAATTCATATTAGGAGGGCTAAGCGTTACAGTGTGTAACCTTAGTGTGTGATTTAGAAAATCATATCAAAAGGGGGCCTGGGTACTCGCTTTTATTAAAATGGTCGCGCTTTTTTGTTACTTTGCGACCGGCATTTGTTAACTTACCCCTGACTTTTGTTGCGCTCACTCCTGAATTCGGAAGCTTAAGCCTCGGATTTGTTCCCTTTTTGGAAACTTCGGGGGTTATTTGTTCCGTTGGGCTTGGGATTTGTTAAAAGGCTCCTGTCTTTTGTTAATTTAGAACCAGCATTTGCTAACTTACCTCTGACTTTTGTTGCGCCCACTCCTGGATTCGGAGGCTTAAGCCTCGGATTTGTTCCCTTTTTGGAAACTTCGGGGGTTATTTGTTCCGTTGGGCTTGGGATTTGTTAAAAGGCTCCTGTCTTTTGTTAATTTAGAACCAGCATTTGCTAACTTACCCCTGACTTTTGTTACGCTCACTCCTGGATTCGGAGGCTTAAGCCTCGGATTCGTTCCCTTTTTGGAAACTTCGGGGGTTATTTGTTATTTCGCTCGTGGTTTTTGTTAAAATGTTCGTGCCATTTGTTCCTTTGAAACTGGCTTTTGTATTTTGTAAGGGTTTTTTGTTACGCTCATACTTTAATTAAGAAACTCGTATTTTAAATTCACATAGGAATTTTTTACTAAAATCATTGCACGATTGCCAACATCTCACATCTATTTACTTCACATTCATTGAAGCAGGAGGAACATATACCCTATTTCTTGTATTCCCTTTTGCTACTAATTTCATTGAATAGAATAGTTTTCTTATAACATGCCTTGAAGAAATATTTAACCATTCTCCCCCATCTTGAATTGAAATCTGTGAATTAACTATGCTGAAGTAATCGTTTATTTTTTGAACATGCGCATTTTTTGATTTGTGCCCACAATGATCACAATACCAAATTAATCTGCTTATTCTCATGAGCGACTTCTTACATTTGGGACAACGTACACCTTTTTCGAAGTCTTGAATTGAAATATTATAATCGTTAAGAATATCTGTTGTTGGTGGTTTGTGCTCTGATAATATAAACTGGTGCATTTTGTTGAGCTCATTTTTGGAGAGTGATTTTTTTTGAAAAGTAGAAGCGAGGGAACGAATAGTATCAGTTAATGATTCTGCATGAAGAATATTATGAACAATCTCATAATCATTAGATTCATTTCTAATAGTCATTGTTGGGTTGGTAAAAGCAATAAACCATTTAATGGGGATATGGGGAATTCCGTGTGACAATATCCATTTCTGAAGTCTGAAAACTTGCCGGTGAACTTGATGAAGAGGACTACTTATTTTAGTTTCTTTTCCTTCAATAATCTGAAAAAATTGATTGGTTTTATCGATATGGACAATCCCATTTAAATTTTTGGATTCTATAATGAGAAGAAAATATGGAGTTAATATTAATAAATCAATTTGAAAAGTATAACTATCAGAAACTAAACGAACATCACGATAAATATCATAACCATCTGTAGGTAAATCTGCTAATTCATAATCAATACTCCTCTCTCCCTGCAATCCCTTCCAATATTTACTATAGTCTGATTGGATAAGGAAGCGTTTTCTATGGTTTTCCGGAAGACATCTAAGTAAAGCATCCAAAGCTTGAACCTTTTGAGATTTAAAACGCTGCTTTTTGATCAATAGCATTACTCCTTCCTATAAGCAATATAAATAAAATTTCTACAAATTTATTAATAATCCTTCATTTTTTTCTATTTTGTTAAAATGGCTTAGCTTTTGTTAAAACTGCTAGCATGTTTTGATCCTTTGAACAGCATTTGTTAACTTACCCCTGACTTTTGTTGCGCTCACTCCTGGATTCGGAGGCTTAAGCCTCGGGTTTGTTCCCCTTTTTGGAAACTTCGGGGGTTATTTGTTCCTTTGGGCTTGGGATTTGTTAAAAGGCTCCTGTCTTTTGTTAATTTAGAACCCGCATTTGTTAACTTACCTCTGACTTTTGTTGCGCTCACTCCTGGATTCGGAGGCTTAAGCCTCGGATTTGTTCCCTTTTTGGAAACTTCGGGGGTTATTTGTTCCGTTGGGCTTGGGATTTGTTAAAAGGCTCCTG
>NZ_BMIR01000004.1 GCF_014642655.1 Pullulanibacillus camelliae | reverse complement strand
GGAACCAAGCGAAGACATTCGCGCGGTAGCTGGAAAAGCGTACAAATTTAGAGTGCCAGAAATACTGGGATGAATAGGGTACCGAGAAAAGTTTGACACAAACGATACACGAATAAACGTTGATTGGATGGCGTCTTAAGTGTATGATTAGGGTTGTATGATAATTAAACAACATATAGAGGTGTTTTTTAATGATCATAGGTTACGCGAGGGTGAGTTCCAAAAGTCAGAATCTTGAGAGGCAAGTTCATGATTTAAGGGAATTTGGTTGCGAGAAGATTTTTGAAGAAAAACAATCAGGGAAAAATTTTAAAGAGCGCCCTGTTTATAATGAAATGCGAAATAAATTGCGTTTTGGAGACGTTTTAGTTGTACACGATCTCAGCCGATTTGGCAGAAATAAAGAAGAGATTAAAAATGAATGGGCAGCCTTAATGAAAGAAGAAGTGGATATAGTTGTCTTGAAAATGCCAATTCTTGATACTAGGAAGTATAAAGACCTTGAAGGTGTCGGGCAGTTGGTATCTGAAATTGTTCTTTCGTTATTATCCTGGATGGTTGAAGAAGAACGAGAACGAATCCGCTCAGCCCAACGGGAAGGTATTATAATTGCCAAACAGCAAGGTAAATATAAAGGGAGAAAAAGAAAATATCATGTGAATGCTGTAGGAAAAGATAAAATTATTTATGATAAGATTGTTAAAGAATTGAAGGAAGGAACAAGCATTATGGATATTTATAGAGAGACAGGTGTAGCTCGAAGTACAATATATACCATTAAAAATGAACTTATGGATGTTGTTTAAGCCGTTTACTATAAAAGTGAAGGAAGAAGGAAGATGAATTTGAATCGTTAACTCACCTAATTGAACGGTTAGCTAAGATGCAACACTGTGAGATTAATTGATGTTGCGATCGTAAGATCCGGTCAATAGAAGCAATGCAATCATTAAAAATTTATTTGACAGAGGTATAAAGGTACATATCTTTAACAAGAGATTAGTCGAGAATACTGCAACTGATAAACTTATTTTAACTATTATTAGTGGATTCGCTGAGTTTGAAAGAGATATAATTGTCGAGCGTGCACAGAAGGGAAAGCGATTGCTAGAATACGTAATGAATACAGAGACAGCAAATAAAACATGCATTAGACTAATTAAAGATAAACTCATATAAATTACCAGTATAAGTAAGAGCACATTAATAAGAGAGTTAAAAGGAAATGCAAAAGCGACTAGATAATTAGTTCTAGAATTTGTTATTTTTTATAACATGCAATCATATATTTATCCTCGAAAGTTTAGGTGTCGATATAAAATTGTGTATCTATCGCGAAAAACCGATTCAAAAATTTTATTTTTTGTTCTAAACATAACAATATATTTTTAGTATACTAAAACAGAGAACAAAAGTTCGTTTCTAGAAAGGTGTAAAAATCATGCCAATTGAGAATTTGTATTCTGAAGCCTTTCCATCAAAAAGAAGTGGCAATTTATATTCTGCGTTTTCTTATCCAACCAAAATATCACCTGAAGTAATAGCTGTTTTTATAGCTTCCCACACTAATCCTGGAGATGTTGTTTTAGATACCTTTGCAGGTAGTGGGACAACTGGATTAGCAACATTATTATGTTCTAATCCTCCTGAAGAAGTTATTGATCTAGCAAAAAAGATGAACGCACCAGTAAAATGGGGACCAAGAAAGGCTGTATTATATGAAGTGAGTACTTTAGGTTCCTTTGTCTCTAAAACAATGTGCACACCTATTGACGAAGACTTATTCCTTTCTGAAGCTGAAAAATTAATAAAAAGAGTAGAGAAAAAAATTGGTTGGATGTATAAAACTATAGATCCTGAAGGAAATGAAGGTGTTATCAGGCATATTATATGGAGTGAAATTCTTAAATGTAACAACTGTGGTCATGAAGTTAGTTACTGGGATAATTCTGTTGGTTTTGATCCATTAGTGATTTCATCTAAGTTTGTATGTGACAGATGCGGATACACAGGAAAGACAAATGCTATAAAAAGGTCAGTAGAAGAATATTATGATCAGATCCTAAATAAAAAGACTGTGAGAAAGAAGAGGATTATAAAAAGAATATACGGTCAAACGGGAAATAAAAAATGGTTTAGAGATCCGGTTGATGAGGATTATCAATTATTATCAAAAATTGAGGATGTGCCCTATACTTCTTTTGTACCTGTAGAGAAAATAGAATGGGGCGACTTGTATCGGTCTGGATATCATTCTGGGATATCGCATATTCACCACTTTTATACCAATAGAAACCTTCATATAATATCAAATCTCTGGGAAATGATTAAGTACGCTCCCGAAAGTGTACGTGATGCACTTAGGTTTCTTGTTCTAAGTTATAATTCATCACATAGTACTTTAATGACTAGAGTGGTAGTCAAATCAAATCAAAAGGATTTTGTTATAACTGGAGCACAATCTGGAGTCTTATATATTAGCAATTTGCCTGTAGAGAAAAATATCTTGTTAGGTCTTAAAAGGAAAATAAAGACCATCTACAAGGCATTTAAAACTACTTCTGAGAGTAGGAGTACAGTTAATGTAATCAATCGAAGTAGTACAAATATGATTGATCTTAATAATCATTCAGTAAACTATGTTTTTACAGATCCACCATTTGGTGATTATATTCCCTATTCTGAGATAAATTATCTTAATGAAGTATGGTTAGGGCAAGTCACTAATAAAGAAGATGAAGCCATTGTGAGCGAGGCACAGAAAAAGAATGTTTACTCCTACCAATCTATGATGGAGAAGGTTTTTCGTGAAATAGCAAGGGTGCTTACTAATAAAGGAAATGCTACAGTAGTCTTTCATTCTTCAAGAGCCGACATATGGAGGGCACTCCAACGTGCTTATCAGAAAGCTGGATTAAAAGTTAAATTATCGAGTGTGTTGGATAAATTACAAGGGAGCTTTAAACAAGTTACATCTAATATAACTGTACAAGGAGATCCTTTATTATTACTTGAAAAAAAAGACACTGGGGTAAAAGAATTTAATTCAATCAATATTAGTGTGGAAGAACAAATTGAAAATATAATTAAGAAAATGAAAGTAAAGAATGAAGCAATAAAAAAGGAAAGGGTTTTTTCACGTTTTATAAACTTCTGCCTTGAAAACAATCTTGAAGTACCTTTAAATGCTTCGGAGTTTTACCAAATTGTCCATAGGATGGTGTAACTAGTGAATGTTGAAGAACAACACAGGAAAAAGATATTAGGACAATTTTTTTCAGGCAAGAAGCTAGGAAATCTGTTAGCCGCTTTTGCTTTTGAAAAAGATAAGGATGTTAGATCTATTATCGACCCAATGTGTGGCGTGGGTGATTTATTGAAGGCAGCGTGCAAACTAAATCCTTCAGCTGATTTGGTCGGGATTGATATTGACCCTAAAGTAATAACCCTAATAGAGGAAGACTTAAAAGAAAATAATAAAATTAAATTATTCAAGGGTAGTGCTTTTTCAAAAGAAATAATTAACCAACTACCTAACCATCAGTATGATTTAGTAATCACTAACCCTCCTTATGTAAGGTATCAATCTTTAAGTAAAAGAGTAGAAGATTTACCTACTTCTGAAGAAATAAGAAACAGTCTTTTAGAATTAATTCCGTTATTTAACCATCTCGAAGATAAGGATAAGGAAATTTTTAAATTAGTGACTAGAGCCTATTCTGGTTTGGCAGACTTGGCTGTTCCTTCTTGGATTTTGAGTTCTATGCTAACAAAAATCGGAGGCAAAATTGCAATAATAGTGCCGGAATCATGGTTGAATCGAGATTATGCTTACCCTATACATTATATATTATTAAAACTTTTCAATATTGAATATGTGATAGAAGACGTTGACAGAGTTTGGTTTAAAGAGGATGCTCAAGTAAAAACAAACTTAATTATTGCAAAAAGAATACCAAGAATAATGGATTTATGGAGTTATTATGATCAAAAAAGTTATTGCCATATTAGTATAAGCAATGAACATTCGGATAAGAACAGTATAGTAGGAAAAATATTTCCTAACCTTAATAATCCTGAATTAAAATTAGTGCATGAAATAAAAAAGGCAGCCTTCCAAGGAACAAAAGGATTATCTGTAAAAAGAATGAGATTTAGAGATGATTTAGAGAACTTTTGTATAAATTCCAGTAAAAAAAAATGGTTTAAATCTCTTGAACAAGAACATGATATTAGCATTAAATCAGTTGCTATTCCAAAGTCAATAAAAGATGAGATTTTAACAGCAAGTGAGGATTTTTGTTCATTAGAGGAATTGGGGGTAAGAATTGGCCAAGGATTAAGAACTGGAGCCAATAAATTCTTCTATGTAGATTGTATTTCCCAATCTGATGAAATAAGTGAAGTATTGCCAGATTCAAGCCTTTTTAGCAGTTCAATTTCTATACCTAATGATGCCCTCAGGGTAGCTATTCGTAAACAAAGCGAGTTACCAGAAGGTTATTGTATTGATATAGAGCAGCTGTCAGGAAGGGTTTTGATTTTAGATAGATACATACGTAATAGCGATTTAATTGGTAGGGAATATCAGAATTCATCAAGAAAGTTAATGTCTGATAATCTAGCGGATCATATCACAAATGCAGAAACAATAAATATAGGAAGTAGGGAGAAACCCAAATACCTTCCTCAATTATCTGCTGTATCCCCCAATATTAAAGCAATGAAAAATGGGGATCTAGACACAGCAGGTTTTTGGTATATGCTTCCGAAATTAACTAAAAGACATTTACCTGATATTTTTGTAGCAAGAGTAAATGGAAAAAAGCCAAAGTTTTATATGAATTCAAATCCTAAAGCTGTTGTTGATGCTAACTTTTCTACAATTTGGTTTGAGCATAATAAAAAACTAAATAACTTTTCTTTAATAGCATTATTAAATAGTGATTGGGTTTTGTTATGTTGTGAATTTATAGGCTCTATTATGGGAGCAGGAGCATTAAAATTAGAAGCTACTCATCTTAGAAAAATCCCTATTCCTAAATTAAGTATATTTGATTTAGAAAAATTATCTGAACTTGGTAAGAGGATAATTAAAGGATATAATGAGTTGGAAGAAATAAACAATCTTATCGCTAAGAACATTTTTAAGACTGAAAAAGGTTGTTCCATAGGCAAAACAAAAATTCGTCATTTGCTAAAAAGTAAATTAATGTACAGAACGAGAGGGGAATGAAATTTAAATGGAATTAAGTGAATGTAATCTGGATGAAGTAATATCTTTTGTGGAAAGAGCTATTTATTTGATTGACTTTAAAAATGCGAAGGAGGATGTTGTTCGCCACAATTTCACCTCCTATCTTTCAAGAATATTTCATCCCAAGCCCCCTTTTTGGGTCACCCAACACATTTCTGGGGGAGAATCACTTGCGAAGTTCGAAAAGGATGGGGTTGAAAGAAGAGGATTTATAGATAACTTAGTTGGTTTGACAGTAATAGAATATGAGAAAGACTTAAGAGTAACTGAAATATTTAATGAAGGCTTTGATCAAGTTAAAAAGTACTGTGCAGCAAAAATAAACGAAGGCGAGCCAAAGGATCTTGTAATTGGTATTCTTTCGGATTCAGTTCGTTGGTATGCATACAGGGTTTCAAAAGTAAACCTTGATAAAAAAAGGATCGGGGCAGACGACGTTACATTAGAAAAAATTGATGAAATTGAAGTACAACCGACAAAAGTGTCTGCAAAAAATCTCATTATTTTTCTGCAGACATATCTAGGTAGAGTAGGTGCTAGACCTCTAAATGCAAATTCACTTGCAGAAGATTTTGGCTTCGAAAGCCCATTCTCTCAAGACTATGTAAAGAATATTACTAGTCTAGTTCAGACAGCTGTTAATAGCAATGAAGAGTACGCCAAAGTTATTGCAAAATTATGGAGTAGGGTAGTTTCATTGACGCAATCAGAAGACCAATTTGATATTCAGACGTATAGTGATGAACTGTATATGGTGACGTTAGGTAAATTACTTTGTGCTAATATTATAGGACAAAAAGCCCTATTAAACTCTTCTGAAGAATTAATTTCCATCCTTACAGGTACATATTTTGAAAGAAAAGGGTTTACTAATTTTGTTGAGTATGACTATTTTGGGTGGCTTACTAATACCCCGTACATAGATGGACTTGTAGAAATAGCGAAAGATATACAAGAAAACCTAAGAGTATATGACTTTGAGCATGACTTTAAAGAGGATTTATTTGGGGAAATGTTTGCTCAACTATCTTATAGAACACAAAGAATTCTACTTGGGCAAGAATGGACCCCCCATTGGCTTGCTGAAAAAATGGTAAATAAACTAGTTGAATCATTAGAAGATAGAGAGTTACCTCAATTTGTTGATATGTGCTGTGGTTCTGGAGTAATGATTGTGGAAACTGTTAAACAATCGAAAAAACGAATAGAGGAACTCTTCCCTACAGTTGAAATAGAAGATAAAATAAGGAAATTATCTAACTCAATAACTGGATTTGACATAGATCCTTTAGCTGTAATTTTATCGAAAATAAGCTGGATAATAGCTGCAAAGGAATGGATAAGTCTTGCGGAGGGTTTAAAGGTTACCATCCCTGTATATCATGCTGATTCTTTGTTCGCAGTTACACCCCTTAATAAAATTGATGATGATTCTGATTTTTATGAAATAGAATTAGCAGATAATAGTATTGTTTTCCCCGAATTCATATTAAATCCTGAGAATACAGCACTTTTTGATGCAATAATAGATAAGGGATATAAGATTGCCTTGAATGATGAAAAGTTGACAATGGAATATGCAACAAACATGAGCAAAAGTATTGTAAAACGTGAAGCTGAAAGATTATCCCTATCTATAGAAACAGAGCAAGCAGATAAAGTAATAAACTTTCTGACCTCCTTCATTGAAGTTGTTAATAGATTACATATTGAAGGCAAGAATGGCATTTGGTCTTATATTCTTAAAAACAGCTATAGGCCAGGATTACTGTCAGGTCAATTTAATGGTCTTATTTCTAATCCGCCATGGTTAGCTTTAAGTAAATTAGGAAATAACCCCTATAAAGAAGTCCTTAAATCAAAAGCAAGGAATTTTAAAATCAATCCTCCTGGACCAGCATTCCCACACATTGAAATGGCAACAATTTTTCTGGTACATGGAGTAAAAAAATATTTGACGAATAATGCGATTGTAGCTTGTATTGTACCAGATTCAGTACTAAATGGTATGAATCATGAGCCATTTCGTAGAGAGGGCTATAATCACACTGAAAATCCAGTTGATCTTCATTTGAGTGAAATTTGGAAGATATCCAAACAAACTTTTAAAAATGAAGCAATTGTCTTAATAGGTAAAAAAGGTGGATCTTCTAACTGGGAATTAGAAGGAGATTTTAGTAAACTCCCAGCTAAAATAGTTGGTTCAAATTCAATGGAGGATATAATCCTTTATAACAATAAATTAGGAGATAGGACTGCTTGGGACGTAAATAAGATTATAAACACTGATGTAGTACAACACGCCGCTGACTTCCAACAAGGTGCAGATATAATGCCAAGAACGTTCTATTGCTTCGATGTGACTCCAATTAGGAAAGATTTATCAAAGGTTAAAAGTATCACATTAGATAGTGAGAAGTCTTATATCATTTCTGATGCGGGCACTGAAAAAGGTTTTAGAATTGAAGAATGCTATTTGGAAAACGATGTTATATTTGATGTATATACATCAAAACTTGTAACACCATACGATATTTCTAATCCAATAAAATCTGTATTACCAATAAGGAAGAGTATACAAAATACTTATGAACTAATTCCTTATGATGAAGTAACTATAAGAAATGATGATCTTAAATATGTCATAGATAAGATTGTTGAAAGAAAGCCAGGTTACGAAGGGAATTGGGAGAGGTTAAATGAGAGGAATAAGTTAGTTCGACAATCTCGCCTTCCTAACAATGGATTTTATATATTTGTAGGAACAAGTGGGAGTTATGTCTGTGGTGCTTATGAGAGTGCTGATGAACTTGATACAAATAAAATGATAGTTGATCAAACTTTAAATTGGGTTCATGTTAATTCAGAAGAAGAAGCTTTATATTTAACTGGCCTATTAAATAGTGATTCAATAAACTCTGCAATTAGTATTTTCCAACCTAGAGGTCAACAAGGGGCAAGACATATTCATTCACTTCCATATCAGGTTACACCAAAATATCATCCAGAAAATCCGCTACATCAGGAAGTTGTATCGATGACAAGAAAATTACTTGATGAATATAGGCATTATAAAAACAGAAACCCAGAATTTAGCAACTACTTGCATCCCCGGAATAGTACTTTACAAAAAAGAAGAACAACTGCAAGAGAACATATAAAGGCACTGACTAGTTATTCAGAGTATGAATTTGTTTGCAGTAAAATATATAATTTATCATAAGATCTTAAAGTCGCTATAAACGTACATTAACAACAAGTGAATTTTCAAAAGTAGTAACATTAAACTTCCAATTTAAAGGGCTTAGTAATTTGTATTTGGCATTTAAAAATTGCATCAAGTGGCAATTAAATATTTGAGCCTTTTTTCCAAGTTTCGATTCTATTATTGGCTGTTTGACATGGAGCCTCTGCGGATGCAATTCTCCATTAAGAGGCACCAGCAATGGATTTTAATGGTCTATCAGGATATCACATCCGCCACTCCAGGTAAAGCCGTGCTTTACCTAATTTCTATTGCTCAATTGCCAAACACTACATTTATTGATTGCCATCAACAAGTATTCTCAATAAGCCTTTTAGGGTAATATTGGGGTAAATCCATGAAAAAGTCGTAAAAAGGATGGGAAATGTTACTAACTGGACATATAAAATGGGAGTAAAAATTAAACTGTATAAGTGAGAGAGCGCGTACGGCTCTTACTTCGCAGTTTAGTTTTTTAATTGGTAGAATAAAAACAAATCGTGAGGTTGGTCTATTTGGGGAAATCAAAGCGTGATGCGAAATTCAGTGAGCTAGTGAACCAAATTCTAGAAAACTACCAACCAGGGCCTGTTGAAGGACATGCAGAATGCAGACTGGTACGGCAACTCTTCTTTCGAAATCTTCCCGTTTATATTAACTGCCAAAAAGTCAGTTTGTTAATGAATAGAAAATGTTGGCGATTAAAAATATTCACCGTATACTATAACAGGTTTTATAGTACTGGAGGATGAGGTCTTTATGATTGAAATTGAAGGTAAAGATATTAGTGAGTTAAGTGATAGTGATTTAAGATCACTTATCGGTCTTCTTTGTGAGGCAGAACTTCGGGCCAATGATTTACCAACTGCAGGTGTCACCTGGGGAGGTCATCAAAATGCTAAAGACGGAGGTATTGATGTCCGGTTGGAGCTAACAACTGTTATACATAATGATAGTTTCATCCCAAGGAAAGTAACCGTTTTTCAAGTGAAAAAGCCAGATATGCCTAGAAGTGCAATTCTAAATGAAATGTGTCCTGGTGGTGAGCTAAGGGAAGCTATTAAAGATTTAATTGAGGTTAAAGGAGCTTATATTATTGTAAGTAGTCAAGGTTCAACTGCTGATTCAACTTTGAAAAATCGAAAAGAGGCGATGCAGGAAGCTTTAAGTCAATATCCGGATGCTTCTGAAATCAAAGTAGACTTCTATGACCGTGAACGCATTGCGGGATGGGTTCGTAACCATCCTTCATTGGTGCTATGGGTCAGGGACAAAATTGGAAGACCGATTCAAGGCTGGAGATCTTACGGAAATTGGACAGGATCTCCTAACGGACCGAAAAACGAATACAAGCTTGATGATCATATTCGTTTGCAAGATAATACAAATCCCCGTTCAGGAGGATTCTCCGCTATAGAGGGGATTAATGAACTTCGGACTCGACTTAAACTTCCGGGTTCCTCTGTTCGATTGGTTGGGCTATCAGGTGTGGGAAAAACAAGGTTACTTCAAGCTTTATTTGATGAACGAATCGGAGAGAGTCCGTTAAATCAGTCCCGAGTGTTTTATACAGATATTAGTGATAGTCCTAATCCTGAACCCCGGAATTTTGCTGAACGTTTGATTGCTATGAGAATACCGTCCATTTTAGCAGTTGATAACTGTCCTCCAGAACTCCATAGAAGGTTAACTTCTGTATGTTCGGCTTCGGGCAGCTTGGTCAGTTTAGTAACAGTAGAATACGATGTTAGAGAAGATCAGCCTGAAGAAACTGATGTTTTTCGTTTAGAACCAGCCTCCAATGAAATTATTGAAAAAATTATCCTAGATAGGTTTGACTATATCAACCAAGTTGATGCCCGTAGTATTGCAGAATTTTCAGGTGGAAATGCACGTATCGCTATTGCTTTGGGTAATACAATAAGGCGTGGTGAAAGTGTATCAGATTTAAAGGATAATCAGCTTTTTAACAGGTTATTTCAACAGAGAAATGAACCAAATAATTCCCTACGAAGGACTGCAGAGGCTTGCTCTCTTGTGTATTCATTTGATAGCAGGACACAAGAAGGAGCAAATATAGAATTAAAACTTCTCAGTTCTTTAGCCAATTTGAGTATCCGCGAGGTATACGAAAACATTGTAGAACTAAAGCGGCGTGATCTTGTACAACAAAGAAGTGTATGGAGAGCTGTCCTACCTCATGCAATTGCAAATAGGCTTGCAAAGGAGGCATTAGAAAGAATACCGATCGATATAATTATGGATACCTTTGAAAAGGGGGGATCTGAAAGACTATTGAAATCATTTTCCCGAAGATTAAGCTATTTGCATGAGTGTGGGGCTTCAGTGCAAGTTTCTGAAAGGTGGCTAAGTGAAGGTGGCCTATTAGGGGATATCAGCCACTTAAATGAATTAGGTATAAGCTTGCTCGAAAATATTGCCCCTATAAATCCTCAGGTGACATTGTCTGCTATAGAAAGAGTTTCAATGAGGGAAAGTGCGGAAACGTTTTTTTCCCGCGAAAATGACCATTTTTCTAGATTTACAAGGCTACTTAGATCCTTGGCTTATGACAAAGACTTATTTGAACGTTCAGCAGAATTGCTATGTCAGTTTGCATTATCTGAAAGTCCAGATGAAAATTATGATTCAATACGGAGTTTACTCCGATCTTTATTTTATATTTATTTGTCTGGTACACATGCTACACCTGAACAAAGGATCAAAATAATTAAGAAATTGGTTGAATCGGATCATGAGGACCAAGTTGATTTAGGTATTTCTTTATTAGATGCTTCATTGGAGACCTGGCATTTTAGTTCTAGCTACAGTTTTGAATTCGGTGCACGTTCCAGAGATTATGGTTATTCTCCAGAGAATAAGAAAGAAATTCAAGATTGGTATAAGTTGTTTATTCAATTTACTGTATCTAAAGCGATCTCAAGGGATTCAGTTTCCCTTAAAGCAAAATCGCTTCTTTCTGACAAATTTAGAGGGTTATGGACAAAAGCAGGTATGTATAATGAGCTGGAAGAGGCAACAAAACAGATATTGGATAATGGTACTTGGAAAGAGGGCTGGCTGGCTGTAAAAACAACCAAGAGATATGATAGCGAGCATATGACCCAAGAGGTTATCTCTCGTTTGAAAAATTTGGAGGTAATACTTAGACCGACAACATTAACTGAAAAAGCTAGGCTGTATGCTCTTACTAGCCATCAAAATGCCTTTGATTTAGTTGAAACTGTGGAATATGAAGATGAAAAACTGGAAGCTGCTTTTCAACAAGCAGAAAATATTACTCGATCACTTGGGAAAGAGGTCGTTCAAAATGAAGATATTTTTTACGATTTATTACCTGACCTTTTAAGTTGTAATGGAGCAAGATTGTTTAGTTTTGGACAGGGTTTAGCAGAGGGATCTGACGATCTTGAAAAAGTGTGGCGGGATCTTAAGCAACAATTATCCGTTCTACAGGCCTCTGCGGCGAGGAATTTTCAGGTGGTTCGTGGATTTTTAAATGCTGTTTCAAATATAAACAAAGATCTTTATCAGCGGTTTCTTGATGAGGCTGTATTTGATCAAGTATTTGCTGAGGTATACCCAATGCTTCAAACCAGTAGTGAAATCAACAACTCAGATGTAGAACGACTTAAGAAGTCTCTTGAATATGGTTCAGCCTCTATATGGCAATACAGTAATTTAGCATATGGAAGGATTCACGAAACTATAGAAGATGATGACCTATGTGAATTGTTAAGGTTAATATCCCAAAAACCAGAAGGAAACGTAGTTGCAATAGAAATTTTGCATATGAGGCTTCATGGTTTTGACAAGGGTAAGTTAAGTGATATTATTGTTTCTACAGCCCAAAAATTACTTGCTGAATTCAAGTTTGATCAAAATTATCGTAATATGGATCACCTGGACTATGTAATAGCTGAAATTATCAAAGCTTGTCTTGGAGGTGAATCGGCAAAGGAAAGCGCAGTACAGATTTGTAATAATCTAAAACGGGTGTTATCAAGTTACTCAATTTATAGAGATTCCGATCATGTGTTACATGCTCTTGCAAAAATGCAACCCAATGTATTTCTCGATATATTTTTAGCAGGAGATGATGATGAAGTAATCGATCGTTTTGAAAATTTAGTCATACATGGTGTAAGAACATCTAGCAATCCAATATCCCAAATTAATGAGAATTTTATTATTCAGTGGTGTGAAGTTGATCCCAAGACGAGGTATCCAAAAGCTGCAACCGTCATAACTCCATTTAAAAAAGGAGATGACAAATCTTTAGAATGGACTGAACTCGCTCTAAACCTTTTGGATTATTCACCAGATCCAATATTAATTTTAAATGAATTTAAGTCTTCATTTAGACCAATGTCTTGGTCAGGTTCAAGGGCGGATATAATGCAAAACCGGTTGGGTTTAATATATAAATTAGAGAAACACAGTAATCCGATTGTTGCCGAGTGGGCAAGTAAGGAAAAAAGAACGTTCCAGGAAGAAATTCGTTCTGAGCGTAAGTGGGAGTCTGAATTAAACGAAAAACAAAATGAACGTTTTGAGTAATTATAAGATTTCATCGTAGGCTATTTGATCGGTTTAAGGCTCGTTTTTTGTTCTTGTTAACGATAAATCAGTTTTTAAATTTCTTGATCTCTTCTTGATGGTTAGATCAGATCACGTATAATGAAGTTCGCAAAAATAGAAAACAAGATTGAGGAACAGTTTTCAACATTTCAAGGAATAGTGCAGCATGAGAGTTTTAAGAAGGGTTTTGCCGATGGTATTAAGTTAATGGTGAGCTTAACTAAATAGCAGGTGGACAATGCTTTATCTTGGATAAGCTGTGCTATTTAAAATAAAAAGTTCTGTCCACACAATACATTGTGTGAGATTAAGCCAAAGGAGCTGAACGAATGAGTGAAATTCCAAGCGTGATCATTGGTTGCAGGGAATGTGAACGTGAAAATAAAGAAATGCGTTTTGCTCATGGCGTGATCCCCTTCCCGACAACCACCGCTTATAAAAAGAATGAATTGTTTAAACTTGAACAAGACTACACATGCCCGTTTTGCCAAGACATTTTAGAAATTACTCCGAAAATTATAAAGATGTGCCGAACCTTAATTGACGGATATTCACACATTGTGGCTCACCCTAAAGCAACGGAAATTACATCTCCTGACACAAATTGTTTCATCCCACATGACAGGTTATATCCTTCGCTTGAAGCCTTTTTTAAGGAGCACGGCTCTTTTGTGAAGGGGATCGATGGAAAATTGTTCAAAAACCCGAAAGAGGACTTGAAACTGATCCATGATGCAATGAACGATTTCGATACTGAAAAATGGTTACTCGTTATTGAGTGTGCTGGAAACCCAGAAGCTTATCTTTCGGACAGTACTCTTTGGTTCAATTTATTTGAAGATGATCTCTAGATAAATCATGCGCCTCTGTTCATTAAATCTTTTTTAGTTAATGTGAACTGTTGTGAAAGCTGATTCGAAGAGGTTTATGGGACTGAGTGACAAAGTCCAGGGGTCCTTCCCCTTTCCAGCCCCTTAAGTGCATTGATCAATCATTGCACTTGCTAAACCCAATCGCAGAAGGGCACTTTTTATATTTTTGATTATTTTTCGATGCATGACATTCATTCATCAAGAAATATTTCTGGAGGAGCAACAAAAACTAGCACAGAATAATGGAACTCCAAAAAATGAAGTTCCATAAAAATTCACTTATAAAATGAGGTCAGGGCAATTATTAGCTCATTGATGAGTGCGTTTTTGAAACAATTTTGTTGAGTCTTACACAGTGACCTCAAACTACCAACTGTAACAAAATAACACGAATAGGACTGTCTGAAGTCTTGAGTCTGAGCTCTTTAAACTCCTGATTGACCTACTAATTAGGTTGATGTTTGTTTATCCCATATTCCGCGCCTATTTTGAAGAGTAGACTCTTTTTTTTGCAGGAATTTCAACCCCGTTTATCAAAGGAGACGATAGACAAGTCTAACGGAGTGCTACGATGCAGAATCCCGTTCCAGAAATTCCTGCCATGCAAGTGCTCTGTATTGGAGCCATGCCTGTCATCAAACAACTGATTGATAACACGCATCTAATTGAGTGCATTGACCAACGTTCTCCGATCAAAAAGGAAGAATGCCATCTTTCCGTCAGTATAAGAATGGCCACTTTAATTCAAACTTCCTCCGATTTAACGACTGCATTTAATTATTATAACCCTCTCCTTAAAATCTCCTGTACTGTTTTTGTAATAATTTCACCTTCTGATTTGCCTTTTGAAGGCTTGATTTTAGCAAAGGCAAGATCATGATCCAATTCTTCATTTAATTTTATTGTATCTTGATAGTGCTTTTTCCCATTGTGATAAGCTACGATAACCTTTGTTATCCCGCTCCTGTCGTTGTCAAAAGCATTATAAGAGGTAACAGTTGAGATAGATTGACTTGGTGCAATAAAAGTATTGTCTATGTGCTCAAAGACATTATTGCCTCTAGTTCCTAAATAATTTGGGTGAAATTCCAAAGAGTCAATGATTGCGCCAGTTCGACCAAAGTTTTTAACAATTATGTACTCACAAATAGTATCCAATGCTTGGATATAATCTCTATAAACGACAACATAAGGTCTATTCGCCTGTTCAATAGAACGTTGAGTTTGTTTTAACGAAAGGATTGATATTATCACAGCAACAGCTGACACCCCTATTCCCACAAATTCAGCCACCTTTATTTTTCCTCCCTTTTTGATGCAGTAATAAACTACTATTTGAAATATCGGTTGGTTAACATAATCTCTAATTAAGCTTAAAAAGATTATAATCAGGTTTATTGATAATTTTCCGGTATATAACTCGGAAAATCACATTTCCCTTTAAAGTAAGTTACTCTGCGGGTAACCTACATTTGCTGGTTCTGCCCTTAGACATACTGTTTAATGGTTTCCTTTTTAGTTTTACACCTGTAGTTTATCATATGTAACTTCCAGGTATTTCCTTTTGGTTGTTCAAAACCCCTTCTTTATTAATTAAATTGCCATAAATGTAAAATTGATCGCCAATTCTTATTCCGGAAATGCGTCCAATTCAAGAATAAGTCTGACATTCAGGACCATGCCCTTTATGTCAACTAACTATTAGCTTCTGTCCACCTATATTTGGCTTCGATATCATCTTCAATTTCACACTCTAATGTCCAACAATTTTTTAAAAGAGTTCTTTTATAACCGCATTTTGGGCATTTATATTTATATCTTCCAAAATATGTTCTCGATTCTTTCATCTTTCTATAATCATTCTTACAATATGGTCCGTCCACCATGCCTACATTAATATCTAGGATCTCATTTGTGAGAGGATTTTTACGTTTAATATCTGCATGTACTTTCCATTTAAAACCATAACCTTCTGCCTTAGCTTCTAAATCATAGTTGTTTCCAATGCTAATGACCATAGGAAAAGGTGTTTGTAACTTATCAATTCTATTTCTAATAAACCAACGTATCACAATTAAAAAGATCAGTAATAACATCCAATAGATAAGAAATCTATAGGTAATAACCATGTTTGAAAAATCTTTGAAATTAATATTCTTCCTAATTTGTATAAACTGAAAAACGTATGTAGTCAAAAATGTAGCGAATAATGAAGCTATTACACCAATAGTAAAATCTTTGAGATGAGTAATCACTAAAGACACCGTCTTTCTTTTATTAAACAATATAGTCCTTTTTTTGAACAAAAAAATATCCAGTTGATTTTTTAATCTATTTTAACATATGCAAACGATTTTCAATTCCATTCGATAGTCCGAATACCCGAAATTACTAGCTCATTGATGAGTTGAGTTTTTTGAAATAAGTTTGTTGATAAACTCTTACAAGGTGATTTCAAACTATACTAACTGGAACAAAGTAACACGAATAGGACTGCCGTCAAATCAACGATTTCTTGGATTTAACTATATACGCGGTTTTTGGCTATTGCAAAGAATAGTTCCGGATATTACTACCTTGGCAGCAAGCACTGATTTGACCCGAAGTCTGGAATCAGTGCTTGTCAACTCTGGATTGACCTAATTAGATTTATTCAGTCAATACTACTACCTAAGTAAAACCCGCGCCAATAAAGGGCTGACAGTTATCTGGGTTATTTAGGTGAGTTTTTTTGTACAAAACCACTAGGGAGATTTCAACAAGCTCATAATTTAAAGCCACGCCTTTCAAGAGGGGGCTTGTCCAAGTTAATGGGGTGGAAAGGTTCATGAACGGAGGGTGTTTATACATATTTTTACAAATCCACACCCTACATGTTCAGTTTGCCATACACACATCGAAAATCCTTGATAAATATTGTATAATAAAAGTTAATCCAGATTGATCACGAAACTTCAGAGGGTGGTTATATGAAGAAGCTCGAAGGCCGAATTGCGGAAGTCATGAAGGGTATTATTCATGACGGAGATACTGTTATTGAAATTGACGGGAAGAAGTATTATCTTTCCTTAAGTGAAGAACCTGAAACAACAGTTGCGGAAGATGTGAAAGACGATCCGGATCTCAAACAGAAATTACTCCAAGCAAAAAAGGACATATTAGATGGAAAAACTTATACTTCAGATGAAGTGATGGAAATGATCGACCAGGGAGAAGTATAAATGAGGTTGGAGTGGACAGATCAAGCGTTGGAGGGTTTTCGTAATATTTATAGCCACCATTTTACTTTATCCGAGACCAAGGAATATAAAAAACGATTGCTCAAAAATATAAAAGAAAAAGTATCTCTCTTAGGAACAAGCATACCAGCCGGAAATGGAGAATGGGAAGGCAGTTATAAAATAATCGTTGATAAATTTATCGTTTATTATTCTTTTTCTGAGGATCGGGACATCTGTTATATTGAATACTTCAGACATTCCAGTCAACAGAGATAAAAGTTGTTGCTAACTTTAACAACTTGAGGACTTAAGGTAGTGAACATTTGGTGGAGGACATGTACAATCATCCTACCCCCACTGAAGAGAACAAAATAAATTTGGCATTAGCAAGGTGAATGCTACAGTAAAAAGATATTACATGTCCGTGCCTTCCTAGTCACGTTTATCATGTTGCAATCCAAAAAACAATCTTTATGGTTAATTACTTACCAATAGACATTACGCGATCCACAGCTGTAAAGCTGTGTTGGTAATGACGCAGGGGGTCTTCGGGCCCCCGTATTTGATATAATGCATAGAAGCCTATCGTGTTAGTTTAGGGGTAACATAAGGGTAACGTCATCCATTAAAAGGTCGTAAAAAGAGGTGGAAAATGTTACTCGCTAAACATGCAAAAACCTTGATATGACGCCATTTCATGAGTTTGGGTGAAACATGTATCAACCGCTGGATTTATGGGCGGTATGATGTAATAAATGCCCAAACCCCTTGATATATAAGGATTTGTTAGTAAGGTGAGAGTGCAATGCTAACATTTTGCTAACATTAATTTGAGGACTTAACGGAGGCTTCTCATGAGTTGACTAAACTTGTGGGAAGCTTCTTTTTTCATGTCTTGCGTGACATGGAGGTACACATTTTTCGTAATTTGATCATCGGTATGACCAAGACGGTCCATGATTTGTTCAAGTGACACACCTACTTTGGCGAGCAGTGATGTGTGCCTGAGCGAATGCGGTGTCAGGTCAGGGTTTAAGTCGGCAATGGATAAGAGCCTCGCCATTCGAAGTTGAACCATTTTAATGACGATGGGATAGCCGTAATGGCGCTCCGTCTTCGCAAAGATAAAGCCTTGGTTGTAGTAAAGCGAGTGCCAGGGAGCGGAAATCACCTGCCAATGCCATAACTGACTTCAGAAGGAATAATCAACAAATCTTTAGAAGAGCTTTTTAAAATTATTTTAGGCACCAAGGGAGCAGTATGCCCAAAAAACAGGTCATTTTGTGGGGAGCGACCGTTTTAATTCCTAAATCGGATTCAACATAATTTTCATAAAAGTGGCATGAGAAGTTAGCTTTGATCCCAGATCTTTTTTGTCCCGAAGTATGAATAAATCAGTTACTTTATAATTTCCATCTTTCCACTCTAAAATATTTAAATATTTAAATATTTAAATTATGGACCGATATAAATAGTGAGTTCACAAAATACTATTTAGGAGGTTCATAGTAAAATGAAGAAATTGGTGTCAATGAAATTTCTTGCAATTTTTTTAGTGACTTTTCTAATAGGTATTGATGCTACGACTTCGTCTGCGAGTGCTCATGAAATATCAAAGTCTATTAGTAACTTCAAAGTGGAAACGAATAATAAAGGAATAGATGTATCATTTGTTTCCAACGACCTAAAGATAGATAAGGGACACGGTGTTTCAATAAAGCGTCCAAAGTATTCAATTAAATCGAATTTTAATGTTTCAGGAGACCGTATGAATTTTACGGATACTTTAACTTCTACTGACACGGATGATTTTTGGTTCTTCAGTGTTGATACGGAAAGAAGCGTTATCTTTAATATTCAATCAACAAATCCGGATTATGCTGTGGAACTGTATCAAATAGACTGGGAAACTGGAACAGCCTATCCTACTTCTCTTGGAGGATATTCGGGAGATGAGGTAGCGTATAATCAATTACCGAGTGGAGACTGGGCATTAAGAGTTTACACAACGGGCACTACTTATGGAGATTCATACTCAATTAAAATGAATGCTACGAATCCTTCCGGTGCTGCAAATATTCTATCAGAGTCCGATTCATTGTTATACGTTGTATTAAGTTATCCAAATGGTGATATATACTCAAATGGTACTTATGTTGCAACAATAGGAGGGGATAATACTCATTTAAATTGGAAAAGGGAATATTATTTTACGTGGGATGGTAATTATGATCAACGAACACATGAAATATCCGAGGTAAAAATTAAATCTATTTCTGGTCCCGTAAGCTATCACTCAGACTATGCGAGTTCAGATAATGCAATACTTATTTATTTGGATGAGGGGACTTTATTTATGTATAACGAGTCTTCTTTCAGATCAGGCCCCCCTACACAATATACTAACTCTTTTGTAGATACAATTGGAAAGACAACACCTAGAAGATTAGACAGTGATGACCTCACTAATTGGGGGGATCATATTTTAGTATATGATTTAAACAAACAGAAACCGATCGATTTTTATAGTGTTCTAAATTATTATTATGCAAGTGGTGTTGAACCGCTCCCTTCAATTACATTTCTAAATTAAAACTTTTTATCATTCATGAAATAAACATCATAAGACCGAATAACTATTAGGGAGGAAAAGGCGTGAGAGTCAATCCTTTTATAGCAAGAAATTATGATTCAAATATTTATAAAGACAATTTTAATGTCAGCACTTTGGACTCACTAGATAGTGACCGTTCATTTACTACAGAAGATGATGTTCTCAATCAAGATACCTACAAGGAACAGGCCCTTCGTAGGAGTACATCACCCATCCTTGTCCATTTGTCAAAACAAGCAGATGGTACAATTACATTTGACCGCCAACAAATGACGCGTGAAGAGGTATTGTCACTGCGCGAAGGCGACTTAAAAAATGTAGCCATTAATTGGGCACCTTTAGAATTACAATTAGCCAGTAAGCAATCCAGCTACTCTTCCACTGATCAAGTAGCTTATGATTTAGATTATTTTGCCTCTGAATATGTACAATTTCAATCACAAATTAACATGCGCTATTCGGGTAAAGAACAAGAGGAACAGCTTCAAAAATTAGATGATATGATCTATTCACATGTTGAGAAATATGCTGATCAATTTTCAGAAATGGCGGACACCTTTTTTTCCGAAAATGGTATAAACATCAATAAAGACCAGTTTAAAGATAGCATCATGGATTTTTTTCAACAACGTAAAAACGCTTACGCGGATTTCATTCAAGAAAATAAAGACTATGCGGGAATCAAAGGGACCGAGAATGAATGGCTATTGAATGATAACCAATTTATGGGTGAACAATTGCGCTATGCATTGGATTCAAAGCACCCTGATGTGAATTTTATAAGCTCAAATGGAATGAGTATCGATGATTTGGCAGCGGTTGGTACAGTGATCAAGGAAACAAAGAACGCTGACTTCAATTCTTTTGAAATAGGTCACAACAAACATAGGGCAGAAATAAGTTACAACAAAAATAAATCAGAAGAAGAATATGGTGTGAAGCTTGGACTTACTGCCATGAAATATACATTAATTACCGAAAACTATCACTTAAGTGATGGCATAAAGTCTAAGTTAGATACCGCGTTCGATAATTTCATCAAGGACCAGAATGAGCGTGCTAGTGATTATGTGAAGGATATGCAAGAGGACCCCTTTGTCAGGAACAACGAAGCTTTTGCGATGGATTGGGATAAAGAGCTTGTTTCAAACATTATTAACAAGATGGTTAGTCATTTACAAACAACAGATATAAACCAATCATTCAAGAATGACATAAATGTTTTGATCGAATTGTATAAAAGCAAAACAGAAGATCAAAAGACAAGCGGCCTTTCACGGTATCAGAGTTATCATAATACTTGGGCAGAGGATAATTATGTTGATGATTGGAATAGGTTTGTTAATGGACTTTCACTCTCGACAGGAATAGACTCAAGCCAATACGAACTTAATTATCAGGTTGATTTGTTTGATACAACAATTTAATGGGACTAGGGGTCAGGTCCACTGTCCTAGAATGTAATACGGTAACATTTTGCTAATTTCTAAGTAATCTAAAGAGGCCTCTCATTGGTTGATTAAACTTTTGAGAAGCCTTTTTTAAAATTTTTTGTTACAGGAAGATTATCAGGGTGCTAGGGCAATATGCAGGGAACTCACAGGAAGGAGAGGGGGTGATCCAACCTTTGCGTGAGTTGGCCAAGCCTTTAGTGGATGGGACAAGCGTGACCCCTTGTGTGGCTCTTCAAAAGAAGCTGGATGCTAGGACCCTAAGTCATGTTCCCGTATATGGTGACATCCCTTTATTTTTCCCACCTTAGAAAGCCAAATGATTCAACAAAAGATGTAAGGTTAAGAATGGGTTATACAAATAATCAATTAAGAATGTTACTTGGATATTTGGACCAATTAAATGGTAAAGAAAATTGGGCCAGAATAATATCTAAAAGATGCCCATGCAGAGTGAGATAATGTTGAATTTAGATAATTATTTAAAAATAAAATTCAATCAGATATCAAGTAGATTGGCTCAATAAAGCTCGAAAGAAGTACCAATATGAATTAGCCAAAGCCCTAAAACCAATCTATAAAGCGCCAACTAAACAGATTGCTTTTTCAGAGTTCGAATCCTTTAAAAAAGGAATGGACAAGCCGATATCCTAAAATTGTAACCTCTTGGGAGGAGAATCTCTAAATACTCTTAAAAAAATCTTGGATCATCCATCTGAAATACGCTATGCCATCTAGACAACAAACTGGATTGAAAGAACTAATAAGGAAATCCGAAAGAGACTAAAACCTATGCATAGTCTAACACATATGGATGCAGCTGAGAAAATTGTCTACTTTAAGGTAATGGAAAGGAATGATGAATGGTCTGAAAGCATTTCAACAGGCTTCGCTATGGCAAAACCGCGAATTCAACACATGTTCAAGGAAAAATAGAGCGAATAAAAAAACTGTAATAAAATATATTTCGGTCATACAGAGGGCATTCCTGTATCTCTTATAACTGAATATTCAGACCAAATCCACGACATCTAGATACCCTAAAAGAGAAATTTGACTCTACCGCAATAGCCGAAACGAGTAAGCGCTGATTTGACCCGAAGTCTTGAATCAGTGCTTTTTAACTCTTGATTGACCTAATTAGGATTTATTTCGTCAATGCTACTAAGTAGGGGGATGGCAACGATACGTAAAATACATGGTCATTTCGGCCAAACTCAACCGATAACAGGGATTATCGATTGAGTTTCATGCCCTATTCCCGGTGTTTTTATTGATAGAGTCAAGGTTCTCAATCCGAATACATCTGTGCCGATAATAGTTCTCTTGTCATAACAATTTATTCTTGTATGACAATAACCTTTTAGGGAACCCATAAAATCTTATCAGCTGGGCTTAAACAAAAAGGCTGGAAATCCCTAAATCATTATCATCCCTTGATCATAGTACGAACGCTCCCGATCACTTACTTTACTGGTCAATACCGAAGAGACGGCGGGCATTGTCGTTGCTGAACTTGTTGCGGTCTTCGTCGGTGTCGAACTCGGTCAGAAACCGCTGAAGCTCATCCTGGGTCGGCCGTTGGAAGGGATAGTCCGTTGAGAACATTACCTTGTCAATCGTGGTCACCTCGAGGGCATGATGGAGCAACGCAGGGTTGAACATGCCGGAACTCGTGATGAAAAAGTTCGAGCGGATGTAGTCCGACACCTTTTGCTCCAGGCCGGCGATGTGAGACAGGCTGTTTATCCTGTCCTGCCAGAACAAGAGAAGCTCGCCCCAGTGGCCGAGAATGATCTTGAGGTTGGGGTATCGATCGAAGGTACCCCGGGCTATCAGGCGCAAAGCGGCGATTGCCGCCTCAAGATGCCATCCCCACGAGAAGGTCGACAGCGCCAAGTCGGTCATCGGACCCAATCCGGAATAAGCTGCTTTACGGACGACATTCGAGGGGATTTGGGGGTGGATGAAGACTGGCTGACCGAGAGTCACCGCGGTTGCAAACAGGTCATCGTAGCAGGGATCGTCGAGTGTCGTCTCGCCAATGCGACCATAAACCATAGCTCCGACGAAACCGAGACTTGCCGCACGCTCGAGCTCGCTAGCGACGGCGGCTGGCTCAGCCATCGGGAGAGTGGTCATCGCTCGAAGGCGTGATGGATAGCGACGGACCGCTTCGGCTGCGATGTCGTTCATCTCCCGGCTGAGCGCGACCGTCTCGGCAGGAGCGAGGGGAATAGTCGCTGGCGGAGCAAGGGAGATGATGTGCATTTCGATGCCCTGCTCGTCCATGGCCGCGATTCGTGCGTCGCTGATGTCCTCCAGTCTGGTGAGATTGTCTCCTATCTCGTTGAATGACAGACTCTCGTCACGTCTTCCCTCTGGCAGCCCCTTGAGCACTGCAGTTAGTTCGGGGGTGGTCCAGTGTTCCTCGATTCCAATGAAACTTATTTTGTTTGACATGTATATTCCTCCTACTTGTGATGTTTGATTAGAAGTATCAAGTGCATGGCTCCCTCGTTAAAAGCATATAACACACGATGGCACCGACATCCACGATCGCAATGATGATCCCCAGGGGTCAAGCCGTGTGACTGCTACCGATGCCAACTAGAGGTGCGACGACCGCCCAAAACACAAAAGGCAGCACGCCAAGAAGTGCCGAAGCACCGCCTACGGATGTTCCTTGATTCTGCATCGCCAAAGAAAAACTGGTCTTATTGATCATACCGGTACCGGCCACAACAAAAAACAAAGGGATGAGTATGGCAATCAAGCTGGTGTTCGAAAGAATCATGCCAAACCATTCGAGGCCACCTGCAGCGGCTAAAGAAAGACCAATCAGCAGCAATTGACCTTCTTCTCCCCTGTCTACGAGCTTTTCGGTGACAACAATACCGAGTTCGTTAATGGCAAAGATCACGCAAAACATTGTGGCGAAACACCGAAAATGTTTTGCAGAACAAAAGGAGAACCTGATATATAGGCAAACATTCTGCCCATCACAAGTCCTTGGATCAACTGCATAACCGACAAAACCCGATACCAATAAAATCGCGTAACGTCGACAGTGTTTCTTTGATTCCACCTGTAGCACGGCGTTCCTTTGACAATGTTTCAGGCAAATTGAAAAACACAGCGAAAAACATGATCATGCCAATGATCGCGAGTAGAATAAACACACCATGCCAGGAAGTTATATGCAGTATTTGACCGCCTGCAATCGGTGCCCCCCATAATAAGCATTAATATCGAAAAAACTTCGTCAATTCATTACCGGAGTATAAATCCCGTGATATCGCCCGAGATATCACACGATGCCCGCCGAACTTCCAACTCCTTGAATAAAACGCAATATAATC
The DNA here is from genome assembly GCF_014642655.1 of Pullulanibacillus camelliae. GTDB lineage: Bacteria > Bacillota > Bacilli > Bacillales > Sporolactobacillaceae > Pullulanibacillus > Pullulanibacillus camelliae. The sequence continues at coordinate 216,517 of NZ_BMIR01000004.1, read as the reverse complement.
AGCGACCAAATCGAGGTACTGATGGCCGCAAGCAAGGAAGCGATCGTATAGGCCTATAGGCCGCGAGTACGATAGTTAATGGTTTACGCCTGCCACGTACATCACTGAGCGGATCTGCAATCAATTGACCGAACGCCAGGCAAACAGACAAGCAGTCAAACTTAGTTTTGCAAGTGAGGCACCGGTGTGCAAATCGTTAGTAAGTGATGGTAAAGAAGACAAATGCTTATCCAAGAATAACGGGCCAAGTGCCGTCAACAAGCTAAGCAAAATCCCCATCCATAATTTTTTTCGGTCCTTTGTATGAGTCATTTAATGAATCATTCAGTTGTTCCATGATACACCTCCCTAAAACGCCCTTGAAGTAACCGTAAATCAATTTTATAATGGAGTCCAACGCATTTAAATTCATGGATATATTGACTGAAAGGAATGGAAGCGGAATGGAGCTTCTGCAATTGCAATATTTTCAAGTAGTGGCCAGACTTCAACATATAACCGCTGCCGCGAAGAGTCTGCACGTCACGCAGTCCTCTCTAAGCAAAACGATCCAACGTCTGGAGGAGGACTTAGGTGTTCCTCTATTTGACAGGACTGGGCGAGTACTTCGACTGAACAAGTTTGGCCGTGCCTTTCTTAACCGTGTGGACAAAGCGCTTTTTGAATTGGCACAGGGGAGGCAGGAGATTAGTGACTTATCCAGTTCTGAGAGTGGATCAGTTGAATTGGCTGTTACCACAGCTAATTCATTGACACAAATCTTACAAGACTTCCGTGTCAGGCGGCCTCATGCGCATTTTCATGTCCAAATGTTAAAAACGGAGGAAATGCTTGAACCTCTCCATCGTGGTGAGATCGACTTCTGTTTATCATCGCCGCCGATACATGGTGAGGACCTTGAATGTAAAATAATCGCGCTCGATTCCTTTGTATTGGCTGTTCCAAAAGGGCATCATTTCGTAGATCGGAACAGCGTATCGATTTTGGAACTGAAGGATGAGTTATTCGTAGGATTAAAACATGGTTACTCCACCCGTGATTTGACCGACCGCGTTTGCCAATCCGTTGGTTTTACACCCAAACACGTATATGAGGGAGACGAACCGGCCAGACTGCGTTCACTTGTGGAAGCAGAAATCGGCATTGCCTTTATTCCGGAGACATCTACATGGAGCTCATCACAGGAGGAACATGTAAAATTTCTTCGAGTTGAAGAACTTAAATCTATGCGAGAAATAGGTCTCTCATGGCATAGAAGTCGTTATTTATCACATGCCGCCCTAGATTTCCGAAAAATAGTTTTAGAATACTTTAAAGGGCTACCTAGAGAAGGAAACCACTCATTCTAACTATGATTGCGAGAGATCATTTAGCTATTTACTACAGATAATATCCATGTCAATGACTGGATCCATGTATGATCACGTCTCCTTTTTTGTATTCGCAGGTGGCTCCACACAAATCTTGTAATCTCATAGCTTCATTTGTTATAAGGATCCCTGTCCCAACCAGCCTCAAACATGTTTTTACGAGAGTGAGGTGGGCAGTATTACAGGCGGGATTAAGTCCTACTGGCCAGATCGTTCTTCCCCGACTACCTCCAGAATAATCTAAATAGGCTAACCAGATGACTGGTTAGCCTTATAATACGATCAGGCGATATTATTGAATAACAATAATAGTGGGGCAAAATAGGTGTAAGTTCGTCAAGGCAAGAAACTAAAAATAATTGTAAAGTATGTATCCCGAAAAGATAAAGGCGATTACTCTATGCTGTTTTTAATCCAATCGAGTTGATCTAGGGCCATTTTGCCGGAGGCTGAATCAACCATGTCGATAATAAATTTATTGATGACAACCTGAGGCGCTTGTTGGCGCGTAGTACGAATGGATAGCACATTATTTGTTATGAAAAAATGTCAAGATGGGCAACAAAACATAGAAAGCTAGATATGATCAAAGACCCAAATGATTTCCAGCGAGCGAATGAAGGAATATTGAATAAAATTAGGTGACGGTTTCCTGTTGCGGTCAAGCCTAACGCAGCACGGATCTTTAATCGGAAATTGAACTTCAATTGATATTCTTGCTCAGCCCCAAATGGGTGGGAATCCTGTAAACCCTTCGGATGACTATCTCGGCAAGGCTGTAATTTAAAAGGATCGTTCCCAAGATAGCCGATGTGTAACTCATATCATATTGCATACCAAGCACATCATAGAGAACGAATGTCAAGAATTTGATAAGCAGGTTGGTAAAACAGTAGGCATAACTTCGGACCATCCATTTCCGGTGCTTATTGACCTGTTTTCGTTTGATCTGGATCAATGCTGTGATGGTCATGAGTATCCAAATAATATTCATAAGATTAAACGCCATACTATTGATTCTTCCGCCTGTTGCATAAGGAGCCATATAACCCGAAGTTCCGCAAACAGCAAAAACGGCAAGAATATAGAGGTAGCCATTCATCCTATGAAACTTTCGGTATTTTCGTTGAATCTTGTTTAAAAAGTTAATCGTGCCTGTTACTATCGCCAGACAGGCGACAATCACATGAATATGCAATACATTTAACCAGACAGGTACATTTATGGAATGATTGAGACTGGTTTTATGGCTCAAAAAGTGAGTAGCCTGTGGATCAAAAAACAAATTAGCAGATACGACATAGACAATGTAGGCAACTGAAATAGCAATCATGGTTACGTACAAAACCTTATTTTTTATGAGCTTCATAAAACTTTCCCTTCTTAGTGAATTCAAACGATCTGTAAAGAATATTGAGGGGATCATTCGAGTCCAATTACTCACAGATTTCACCCAATGGAACCCATGATCCCCTGAAAAGCCCTTATTAAGCCGTTTATCGTCTAAACAAGACACAATCACTCAGCTTCGGTTTTTACGACACGTTCTCCAGTGAACTTTGAGGAGGGAAGAACCGGCTTTGACAATGTCCTCCATCTTGTTGCCGTCCACTGTGGTTTCAAATTTAAGTTTCAGAGAGATCGATTTTGATATGTGTTGCGTCCAGGTCATCTGATTGCCGGTGATCACAGGGTCGATAAACTCGCTGATCTCACCGTCTTGTTCGACAGAACCTTGTACGGATTCGCTATCAGAAGAGATTTTTGCCAAAACAAATTGCTTACCGATGGGGGTAGAAATCGTCATGTTCCATCAAAAAGAGCACTGCCGACAGGGACACGTTCTTTAGATGTTTTATCGAAAGGGGCCTCATCTATTGACCTCGTGTCTGAATTGGGATGAGAATCTGCATCAATTGGGACAAGGCCTTTTTCACACCAGATGGTTCCGCGACGTTCATACTCGAATAATTTTTCCACCTCATGGGCAATACGCGGCCCCAACTCCCGTTCGACTACATATAAGGCAATATCAAGGCCTGTTGTTATCCCCTCACTAGTAATCAGATTTCCTTCGTCCTCGACACGCGCAGTCATGGGGATTGTCCCTGTTACGCCTAAGACATCCAAATCCAACGCGCCCCTGAGATTGTACTTGCCGCATTCAATACCTCATAAGGTGCCGCAGCGTCAAAAAGATCAAACCCATCGAATAAAACAATTTGAGCCAACATAAGATTTCCCCCCTTCGATTGAATCTGTGTTGTGGAGTCATCTTACAATAATCGATTCTGATTGCAGGGTCTTTACTTTGTAAGAAGCTCTTTCAGTCTTTGAAATTCTGCTTCGTCAATTCTTCCTTCGGCGACTCGCCTTTTAAGGGTCGAAATCATGTCTCGGGTTCTGTTGATTGGAATCCCTGTAACGATAGCGAATCGCGAATATGCGTAACGCTACAAAACAGAAGCGTGTGAGACAAAACAAAGCACCGAATGGAAAGAACGAAAAACTATGATTTTCTAAACCTCCTTTAATTCATTCATGGCCGGACCGGGTTTCGGACCGCCACGCTATTAAGAGAATAACAATGGAATGTCTCAAACAAAGGTGTAAAAAGGTCACAAAACCATCAATAACTCATCACAAAACGCACGCCCCGGCTTGATCGCGGTTGAAAAAATGATAAACTTAAAATAATTTCGACTGGAGGGGTTTAAAAGACGATTCTTCGGATCAAAAGGTGAGATTTTTGTGGTGGACGATAAACAATCCTGGTTGTGGACGATGATCAAAGTATTGTTGAGCTACTAAGGGACTTTTTGGAGAATGACGGATTTCATGTAAAAATGACTGGTGACGCTGCTCAAGCGCTGGAGGGTGTACAGAATGAAGGTTAAACGAATTGTCGCCAATATTGAAACACAGGACGTTTCTAAAGCAACGTATTTTTACAAGGAGATACTTGGACTAGATCAACTGATGGATATGGGGTTTATTTCAACTTACGGCTCCCATGAGAAAATGGACACGCAGATTAGTTTTCTTTCAGAGGGAGGTTCGGGGACACCAGTACCTGACCTATCCATTGAAGTTGATGATCTAGACACTGCATTAACGCGTGTAAAGGAAGCAGAGATACCGATCGAGTATGGTCCTGTAGAAGAATCGTGGGGAGTACGGCGTTTTTATGTAAGAGATCCTTTCGGAAAGCTCATTAATATTCTTACCCATTTGTAGATGAATTCAATCTTACTGCAATAGAATAAATATCCATATATTTGGCTCATCAATAATTAATCTAATTCTAAAATATTTGGCTTATTACCAGCAAGTTTTGTTTATTTATTTAATTTTTGCAGTAGCACTACCTAAAAATACTCTAACGTTATCATTTTATACATGGAATGAGTGAGACACACTCATCTTGTATTACTAGTGGGGTTAAATAAAAACTCAGGGTCACACAAATCAGAGGTGCCTCATTCATGTGGCCCTTTTAATCGCAATGATTTAACCTAAGTAAAGTTATACCCCTAAAATGTAAAATAGTTTTGACATAATTCACAGGTAGCCTTTATTCTGTAATATAAAGATGTTTATACATTATGGAGGGGATAACTCGTGAGTTTGAACATGGAAATGTATTTTTTACATTGATTATTGTGGCGTATTGGGTTCTAATTTTCGCGCTGATCATTTCGGTGGGAGTGATGCTCCTTTCTTTAACAAAAAAAGGAGACGAAAGAAAAAGTTATATTAAGGTTAAAACAATGGCAAATGCTTTTGCGGTGAATTGGTGATTTTATTTGTAAATGTTCTACTGGATATTTATCAGGTCATCAGAGGTCAGGGGGGAAGTCTCTATCCATTTGCCTATTTGTTTATTGTTTCGTTTGTTTTCTTAATCACACTGATTGTCAATAGAAAAAAATATGGAGATTGATCATGGAAAACAAAATAAGAGCGTTGCGGAAGGCAAGAAAGTTATCTCAAGAGGAATTAGCCAAATTATGCGGGGTTTCTAGACAAACCATCAATGCAATTGAAAATGATAAATATGATCCGACCCTGTCACTTGCCTTTAAATTAGCTGAACGATTAGAAACAACGGTTGATGAGCTCTTTGTTCCTTAAACGGGGGACTTTAGCTGAATAACATCGTCATTTATCAGGAGGGTTTTAGTAAATTTTTCCGTCCATGTTGTATCGAGCCTGAGGTTTATAAGCTCAATCGAAATTAAGGAAGTGTCACTTGTTATGCAACCAATCGAGATACAAATGCTACCTTGTAATGCGAGTACAAATAGCGTGAATATGGAGCACATTACGAACATCGTTAACCGTTCATTTGCGGCATCGGAGGAAGGGATTTGGATGAACGGGGCAGATCGTACGACAGTAAAGAAAATTGCAGAATTTACCAATTCTGGAGAGATTGCTGTTGCTCGATTCAAGGGGAGAATTGTTGGATGTGTCCGTGTTCAACGGATTGATGAGGGAACAGGAGAATTTGGCATGCTGGCAGTGGACGGTGCTTATCAAAGGAACGGTATTGCACGTGAGTTAGTTCGTTTTGCTGAACAGAAGTGTCAAAACGAATATCTTCGCAAGATGCAACTCGAATTGTTAATACCCTGTGAGTTTTCTCACCCGTCCAAAGTCTTTTTGGAAAACTGGTATCATCGTATCGGCTATCATCGGGTTTATGAAGAATCTTTTGATGCGTCATACCCAAGGTTGGCACGGATGTTAGCTGTTCCTTGCAAGTTTATTGTTTTTCAAAAAAGGTTAAGCAAACGAGCGCTATAATGGACTAAGGCTTGCACGTATCTCCCCTTAAAAATTCAGATATAGGCCAGATTTGTTGTGAATTTAAGAAGTTGCAGTAATGCGCGAAAATAAATGTTGAAATTGGGTATAGCATGGGCAGGTGATTTCCGCTCCTGGCACTCGCTTTCCACGGGCATGGCCTCAGCCTCTTCGGAAGAAAGACACTTCCTGCGGGGTCTTCGGACACGTGCTGTTCCCGTAGGAGTCTCGCACCCTCCGCTCCAATCACTCGAGTTTGAGCCTTTGAATGCGCTGTAGTATGTCCCAAAAAAACGTTTGATACACGAAACTGGAAGAACATTTGAAGTACAATGATCGCCCTGACTTTACTCATTTGCTGGCCACTTTAATGATCTTTGTCCGTATTGCTTGGATTGGCATATTCTTTTGTCCCTCTAGATTGATCAGCCGCATCATCTTCGGAATATCCGGCGATCATTTGATAGAGTTTTTGGCGAATCAGCTGTTCATTCGAGTGAACAGTAATGCCTTTCATCATTTAGTTTGAGGTGTTGAATCAAAGTTTGGGAGAAACCCACTTTTTCGTCGAATTCTCGGAATATGAATTCACCTGTATCGGAGGAAAGTAATCCTCCATCATTTGGCGATTCACTAGAAGGGCTTTCCCCGGCTTTCTAAAGATTGGGGAGATTTTTCGATAGAGAGACCTTTCATCAAGTCATTGAACTTGGTGGAAGGTCTTTTTACCATAATACCAGCCTTTGAAAGTTGGATGGGCTTCCTTTTTCGTATGGTCAGTTTTACAAGGCTGTTACAATTAGAATCTTTAGTTAGAATTCATACCGATATGTTTTTTGATAGAGTTAATATAACATCATTTATACGTACAACCAAAAAATACAAATAAATTCAATTTTTTATTGAAATATACGTTGAAAAGTGATAAATTTACATTTGTAAGCGCTGTTATTTTTGAAAAAGAAGGGAGGAAGATAAAATACAGAGAAAATCAGGACAATGAAACACCAGATTTATTAAATATCCATATATATTTATACGTACATATTTGGGGGTTGGATGCGATTTAACCTGAGTCAAAGCTATTATGTTGATTGATTCAACTTTTCAAATTATAGCATCTGGAAGTTAGAAATGACTTGAATATGGTTTTGGACTTATTCTTTAGAAGAACTTCCAAAGGGGGGCACGTGAGTTATCGTGCAATAGCCGACGAGGTTTATGAGCATTGATCGTGCTTGAAAAGCTTGGCGCGATTGGATTTAGCGATGGTGCGTGGCTATATGGTATTTGATAAGCCCGTATACCTTTCAGTTCCCTTCAGGACTTGGAGAAATGCCATGATAGCGGATGTGACTGCTGAATTGACTGAGTTTTTCCACTATAATGTCCAGCAACGTTGGAGTATCAAGTAACTTTAAACCATGAGGAACATATGGCACAGATTGATTATTAGGCGACTTTGGCTGGTGTGTCTACTGGTAAATTAATTGGTGAAAAAGGCCTAGGAGCTGATGAAGCTTTTGGGATGCTGCTCATTTGATTTTACGACTAAAACTTATGACGAAAAGTTTGTGACCTCTTTCAAAAAGTGGGTGGAATAGAACAATCTTTCGAGTGGATTGCTTTGATTGTTTTGTTGATTTCCACCAGAACACAGTTACTTTTAGTTTATTCTGGGGAATTTATATATTTTTATTTGGTTTCTTAAAATCCGAAATGTAAATAAAAAGGGGGAATTTAAAATGAATTTTAAAAAGTTAGCAAAGATGGCTGTTATCATTATTGCCAGTGTAGCACTGTTGTCAGCTTGTGGCAGCTCTACCCGTGGTTCTTCAGCATCAAAATCAACAAGTCCCTCGCTTAAAAAAGGCGATTTGATTGGGATCTCAATGCCTACTAAGGCTGATCAGCGGTGGAACGTTGATGGTGCTAACTTGGTTAAGGATCTCAAAAAGGCGGGATTCAAGACTAAGATCGAGTATGCAAATAACAGCCCATCACAACAATCAAATGATATCAACAATCTGGTTTCTGCCGGTGCAAAAGCAATTATAGTAGCAGCCGTTGATGGCACTGCTGTTGGCCCGGCTGTTGAACAGGCGAAATCACAAGGCGACATTGTCATTGCGTATGATCGCTTAATTATGAATACCAAGGCCGTCGATTATTATGTGACGTTTGATCTTGAACGCACGGGTATCCTCGAGGCAAATACCATTATCAACAAGCTTGATTTGAAAGGGAATGGAGGTAAGACTAAACCTCTGAACATTGCACTTTTTGCTGGTTCGGATGATGATAACAATGCCCCATACTTCTTCAAAGGAGCCTGGGATTTGCTAAAGCCTTACTTCGAGTCAGGGCAATTAGTTGATCCATCAGGTCTTGTGACCAAGGATACTACAGATGCCGATTGGAAGAAAATTTCTGTTCACGCCTGGGACCAAAATCAAGCTCAAAAGCAAATGGATGCATTTATGACCAAGCTTAGTCAGAAGCCACTCGCCGCTGTCCTTTCTCCCTATGATGCAATCTCACTTGGCGTTATGAAATCAATCAAGAATGCGCGTCCTGATATGTCTCCATCTACTCCTTTCTCTGCTTCAAACCCAGATAATAAGTCTGCGTGGCCAGTTATCACCGGCCAGGATGGTATGGATATCGGGATAACCAACATCAAATTTGGGGCACAGGCACAGACTGTCTTCAAGAATGTTGCCCTACTCGCCAATAAGACAACATCAATTTTAACTCAGATTGCTGATGACAAAAAACCAAAATCAACCGATGCCCCGATGAGCAATGGTAAGAAGGATGTTCCAACTTGGTTGTTGAAGTCAGATGAATTAGTTAAGAATCCAACAGGGGATCAAAAAGGTCTACATTATGAAGTTGAGGTTGGATTCATCACTGAAAAACAATATCAGAAGGATATCGCTGCTCCGATTATTAAGTAGTATATTGAGAATTTAAGGCGACTTGCGAACAGGAGGAGCAAGTCGCCATAAAATTTCTAATCATTACGTGTAGCTGCTTGTTCAAATCTTGAACAATTGCAAAGAGACGTTCATGCAAACGAGGAGTGTAATATGTCAAATTCCCAAATGATATTACAGATGCAAAACATCACTAAAACTTTCGGTCCTGTTAAGGCCCTTACAAATGTGAATTTGGAGATTGCTCGTGGTGAAATTCATGCCATTTGTGGCGAGAATGGTGCTGGAAAGTCGACCCTGATGAATGTGCTTTCAGGAGTGTATTCCTACGGTTCATACTCAGGCACTATTATTTATGATGGTAAAGAATGCAAATTTAAAAAAATTAAGGATTCTGAGAAATTAGGTATTGTAGTGATTCAGCAGGAGTTGGCATTGACTCCATTCCTTTCGATAGCTGAAAATATATTTCTTGGTAACGAGCGTCAGAAGAGTGGCGTGATTGATTGGGAAGCTACTCGAGCTGATGCTATTAAGGTGATGGAACAGGTGGGTCTTCATGAAGATCCCGACACTAAGGTTATGGATATTGGTGTAGGTAAGCAGCAGCTCGTGGAAATTGCGAAAGCTTTATCGAAGAAAGTTAAACTTCTGTTACTAGATGAGCCTACTGCTGCTTTGAATGATGAAGATTCGGCCCATTTACTGCAAATCATTCGCGATTTACGTGATCATCAAGGCGTTACATCGGTTATTATCTCTCATAAGTTGAATGAAATTGCGGCCATTGCCGACAACGTGACGATTATCCGCGATGGTTCCACGGTGGGGTGGATGACGAATTCGGAAGAGAATCCACTTGATCAGGATGAACTGATTCATAAGATGGTCGGTCGCGAACTTACCAATCTGTACCCCGAGCATGTTTCTCATATTGGAGAAGAAATCTTTCGTGTGGAGAATTGGACACTCCATCACCCACTTGATCAGCAGCGTGTAATTGTGGATCATGCCAATATTTATGCGCGTGCAGGTGAGATTGTTGGGCTGGCCGGACTCATGGGAGCCGGCCGCACAGAGATGGCGATGAGCATCTTTGGTCGCACCTATGGTTCAGGTGTATCTGGAAAAGTCTATGTACATGGCAAAGAAATTGACACATCGACAGTTCGGAAGGCAATTGAAGCAGGCATTGCCTATGTAACTGAAGATCGCAAAGGATACGGTCTTAATCTTTTACAGAATATTCGTGAAAATTCTACGTCGGCAGCCCTTACTAGGTACTCAAAGCAAGGTGTCATGGATGAGGGGGTTGAACGTGTTGCTGTTGAAAAGTATCGCAAGGACTTCAATATCAAAACACCAAGCATTGAAGAACAAGTCTCCAATCTATCGGGTGGAAATCAGCAGAAGGTACTTTTAGCGAAATGGGTGATTTCTAATCCAGATATTTTGATTCTTGATGAGCCGACACGTGGGATCGATGTTGGTGCTAAATACGAAATTTATGAAATTATTGAACAACTTGCTGATGAAGGCAAAGCAATCATTGTTATTTCATCTGAGCTTCCTGAGCTTATTGGTATTTGTGATCGGATTTATACGATCAGTCAGGGTGTTGTCACAGACGATGTTCCGAAATCAAGATTTACTCAGGAGTACCTCATGAAAGGTATGACTCAAGAAAAGACTAAGTTAAAGAAGGTAGGAGAATCATGAGTTTAGAATCTTTAACACCACAGAATAAAAATAATGTAAAAAGGGGGACAGTGTTAGAAGCCTTTACTTCAAATGCTCGCCAATACGGCATTGTTGGGGCACTCATCGCCATCATTATCGTATTTGAAATTTTGACTGGAGGACTTTTACTGCAGCCGAATACAATTGTTCAATTAATTCAGCAGAATGCTTATGTCATCATTCTTGCAGTGGGTATGGTTATGATCATCATTGCAACCCATATTGATTTGTCAGTCGGTTCCTTGGTTGGGTTTATTGGTGGCTGTGTAGCTTTGCTTATGCAGAATGCGCATATGAATTGGTTCTTAGCAATTATTATAGGTTTACTGATTGGTCTTCTCGTGGGAGTGTGGCAAGGCTTCTGGGTTGCTTTTGTTGGAATTCCAGCTTTCATTACCACTTTGGGGGGCATGTTGATTTTTCGAGGTCTTGCAACCACATTGATTAAAGCATCTATCCCCGTTAACAATACATCATTTAATGCTATTGCCGCAAACTATCTTCCGAATGTTTTTGGATGGTGGGGACCATTTGATGGGTTGAGTATTGTTGTGGGAATCCTTGTTGTTATCGTTTTTGCGTGGACTCAACTTCGTAAGCGTACCAAAGTCGCTAAGGTGGGATTGGTTCCAGAACCGATGACCGCAACCTACATCAAGATTGCTATTGCAACGGTTGTAATTGCTGCTCTAACTTTTGAATTTGCATCTTCCGGAAATGCTACTCAAGGCGGTATACCAATTATATTGGTCATTGTTGGGGTTCTTGTTTTAGCTTACCACTTTATTTTAACTCGTACGGTTTTTGGCCGTCGCGTCTATGCGATTGGTGGAAATCGTCGAGCGGCGAGTCTTTCGGGTATTAACACGCGTCGTGTCGATTTTACCCTTTTCATTCACATGGGATTCCTTTCAGCTGTTGCTGCTATTGCGATGCTCTCTCGTTTGAGTTCTGCATCGGCTGCGACGGGTAATTCTTTTGAGCTTGATGCTATTGCAGCCTGCTTTGTTGGTGGTACAGCTGTTACTGGTGGGATTGGAACTGTACCAGGCGTTGTTATTGGGGCATTAGTAATGGGGGTTATTAACCAGGGCTTGTCGATTATGGGGGTTGATTCCGCATTAATTCAAACGATTAAAGGCCTTGTGCTGCTCTTAGCAGTCGCGGTAGACATAATACCCAAGCTAAGAAAACGCTAATAAATTGGCAAATGAGACTTGAATGTATAGATTACTTCAATAATTGAGCTTTAGTTAAGCTGTGAGTTAATAGAGAAGATGCGAGAAAATATTTATTGACCACGACTATTGACGATGCGTGTAGGTCCAATCGATTACGTGAAAATTAAGAAACAATTCTGTAAGGAATAAATTTAGGTTTAAAGAGGGAGAAGAATGAACGATAAAGCAAAAATGCGCTTATATGCCTTGACTTCTATTACGTGTCTCGCATGGCTAGTTCAAGCAATGCTTCAAGATAGACAAAAAGGTCAAATGTGGTCGGGGTTAAATCTCATTTTTTATGGGTGTATGATTATTGTAATTCTGTATACCGCATACTCTGCGGTGCAAATGTGGAAGATAAAAGAGAAACCTGTAAAAAATGATGATAGAACGAATTAGAACAGGGAAAATGGGCACTGTTACCTGTTTTGCCAAGACATTTTCGAAATGACTTCAAAAACCATTCAGATGTACTAAACTCTGATTTACGGAAATGCACACATTATGACCCATCCCAGGCCTATGGCGGTTACATCTCTTGATAAAAATTGCTTGATCCCTCATGACAGTGCTGTCCTCCGCTTGAAGCCTTTTTTAGGAACACGGCTCTTTTGTGAAGGGATCGATGGGAAGGGTTTAAAAGCGCTCCTTTTTGTGGGACAAAGGGATAGCTTCATAGTCCAACTAGCCTTTTGCTAATATCTAGTTTTAAACGGAGGCTTCTCATGAGTTCAGCAAATTTTTGAGAAGCTTCTTTTTCATGTCATGCGTGACATGGAGGTAGAAGGGAAGCCTAGCTGTTTCCCTTAAGTGCATTATTAATCAGCATTAATAAGCAATATAAAACCCTTTAAAAAGGTATATTTTAATAACTTTACTTAAATTCTTGCTTTATTATTCTAAAATATCTAAATTCATATCGATACAAATAGTGAGTTCACAAAATTTGTATAAGCTCTCGAGATACTACACTCCATATAATGAAGTTGGAACAGAAGTAATTTTGGAGAAATACGTTCGGACTTCTGAGTGAGTCATGAAGCGCTCCATCAAACTACTTACTTTCCTCATGCCCACACGATGTGGGTAGGGTCGGCGTTCGACGCAACATCGGGGTCCTCAAAAAGTGGTTTTTTACTTTTTTTGGGTCCTGGGGTGCACACTTCGTTATCACATGGAGGTGATGTTTTTAGCCGATCGTCCTTAGTGGCCTCAGTGAACTTGGGAATAGACGATTTATTTTTCCAAGTGGATCTTCGGACACGTGCTTTTTCCGTAGGAGTCTCGGTATTTTGACTACCCTGCCTGTTTCCCAGGCTACTTATCGTTCGGTATGAAGGTGATTTCTTTTCGTCTTGTCTCAGCTTCCACTTCCTTTTTATGTTTTCGTTATTTCATTAAATATCGGGGTATTAAATATCGGATTAATACAAATATTCCCCATAAGTCCTTTTGTTGGTTTTCCATGTCGTAAAATATTACAGGTCATTTGACATGCTTTCCATATTCACTATAGTATGTTAATTAATCATGATTATAAAATAATCATGATTAATTAACAGAGGAGGAAATGATATGGATGTTAAGAAAACAGCACTGCTCCTGATTGATATGCAAAAGGAGAGTAAGTATGGTATTGAGGGTATGGAGGAAGCGGTGATAAATGCCAAAACATTGCTTTCGGCTTGTAGACAGGAAAATATTCCTGTTATCTATACACGTCATATCAGTAGAGCGGATGCCATCGGCTTGCCGAATAATGAGGTATTGGATCACTCGGGTAAACCGATTTATTATTGTTCAGATGCAGAGTCGAAGGAGATTATTGATGAGATAAAGCCTGAGTCAAATGACATTGTTATTGATAAGCATCGTTGGAGTGGATTCTACCAGACGGAACTGGACCTGATATTACGTAGCCTAGGGATTAAGCACTTAATAATGGGGGGATTTGTCACGGATTGCTGTCTTATGACCTCTGCGTTTGATGCCTATGCGCGAGATTATCAAGTGAATATAGTCAAAGATATTTGTGGGGCAACCAATAGTGGTTCACATCAATCGTCCTTGCTGATAATGGCGAACTGGATCTATGATTTGAAAATTTTTGATACTGAGGAAATCATCAAGATGCTGCGCGGAGAAACCTACGAAGCTTGGGAATGTACTACACCTGATCAAATGCAGTTCACTCCAGAAAATATGCGTGAAATATTTTCAAAGCTCTCTTAAAAAAGGCTAGGGGGGATAATGGATGGATAAAAAAATTGCGGAGGAATTAGATCAAATCATAGCACAGGACATTGAAAGTAATGATATAACTGCAAAAGACCAATGGATTATGGGGCTTCTAGCCACTGTTCCAATTATCGTAGCAACAATATGGTATTTTCTATCGAGTTAATCAAAAAACGGTAGAGTTAAAGGAGAATTGTATGAATACGAATGAAAGTATATTACCTATTCCTAAAAAAAATAGGTATGCTAGTAGCCTGTCTATTTTCTGGCTTTGGTCTGGAGGGAATGTTTTATTAACTAATTTTGTGTCAGGAAGCTCTTATGCTCAAGGAATAGGCCTTTTTCCTATGTTGGTTATGACGCTTTGTGCAAATTTCTTTGGTTTAGCTTTATGTGCTTGGGATACACAGCGTTCTGGCAAATATGGAATTGACGAAATGGTATCGATTCGACCAACATTTGGATATAATGGCTCGATATTTGGCGTGCTGGTTTTAGTTATCATTAATTTTGGTTGGGTTGGTATACTTGCTTCTATGGCTGGTTCAGCATGTAAAATCATCGTTCAGGGTTTTGCAAATGACTTTAGTTTCCCTGGTGATTTCAGCCTTTACGCGCTTGGAGCTGGCATTGTTTTCCCACTTGTTATCCTCATGTTCAGTCAGAAAGCTGCCTTCATTTTATCGCGTATCACCGTTCCTATTCTATTGTTGTTTGCTTTATATATTCTTATCGTACTTCTAAAGGGCGATCATTGGCGGCAAATGGTTCAGTTCAAGCCTGATCATTCTACAAATTGGACGATGGCCTTTGAGATCATTGTTGCTTTCGCCATTTCATGGTTTCCCTATCTTGGTTCATGGAATCGATTCGCTAAAACACAACGAAAATCTTTTTGGGCCACTTTTTTTGGGTTGGGCTCATCGGGTATCTTATTTGCCGCTATCGGTGGCATGGCAACCCTAGCAACAGGGAAAGTGGACCCCGCTCAGTGGTCAGATCAACTGCACTTAGGAGTCATTGCGCTGTTTATTATCATTTTGGGAACGGCGACTTCGGTGACTCATCTTCTCGGTGCAGGGACAATGGGAATATTGAGTGTATTTCCAAAATGGAATTACCGCTATGTTTCATTGGCAGTAACATTACCATCGGTTATTTTTGTTTATATGGATTCTCTGCAGCAAATGTTTAATACTCTACTTATTTTTGTTGGCTTACTAGCAGGTCCGTATTGGGGGATCATTATGATCGACTATTTTTTCTTAAGAAAGCAGCAGATTGATGTAAAGGCGTGTTATGATCCAGAAGGTATTTATAAATATTTTCACGGTTGGAATCCGATTGCGGTCGGTTGTCAGATTGTTGGTATCATCTTTTGGTTGTATTTAGGAGGTTGGCAAAGTAATATAAAGATACTTACATTTTCTTCTGGACATTATTTATTTAACTATATTTCAGCAACTTTACCGTCCATGCTGCTGTCTGGTTTACTTTATTTTATAGTTGGAAAATGGGCGTTTTCCAAGCTTCCACTCATTGGTGGCTATCATTTTCAAAAGAGAAAGGTTAAGAAAACGTTGAGCACACAAAAGGTCCAATGACTTTTTATTGCTTTGGAATGGGATAGCACTATGGAAGTGTGTAATAGGCTAAAATGGAATATTGAAGTGAAGGAATAGACGGCTTTTAAAATAGTGTATTCGTAGGTGAGAGCATTGAGAAAAAAGGAAATTCAAGCCAATCGGATGATGAAATACTTTATTGATGCAACTTCCAAAATTATTGAGGAGGATGGCATTGAGAATGTGACAATTCGCAAAATAGCTGATACCGCTGGATATAATAGTGCGACAATCTATAGTTATTTTAAGGAAGTCTCTCATCTCATCTTTTTTGCAGCGATGACATTTTTAAAGGACTATATTAATGATCTCTCTGAATGTCTAAAGCTTAGTGATGATCCTCTTGAAAAATATGTTTTATCCTGGGAGTGTTTCTGCAAGCATTCTTTTGCGAATCCAAAACTTTACCATGCCATTTTCATAGCTGATCTGGGTGAACATCCTGATGAACTGATGAGACATTATTACCAATTGTATAATATGGATTTGCTGGATATTCCAGAGGAAATAAAGGCTGTTATGCTTGAACACAATCTTATGGTGCGGAGTCGGATGGTCTTGGAAAGTGCCGTTTCTCAGAAGTTGATAAAGGTAGAAAATCTTGAGCCGATCAATGAGATGACCATATACATTTGGCGAGGCATGTTTACTTCTTTATTAAATAACCGCTGTTCTCATAGCAAGGAAGAAGCACTTAAGACTACTGTAGCCTATATTCGAGAATTAACCTTTAACGCCAATCACTTCAACTTTGAAAAATGAATTAGGGAAAATCATATAAAGAATAAAGCTAAAATGGCATAATTTCTAATAGCGGAATTCTAAAAAGCCCGTAGTTTCCTTCAGATTAAGGATATTACGGGCTTTTTATATCCACGGGATAGAATGTTAATTTTAGTGTCAGAAACAATTCGTTTCGTGTGAAAACATAAGCCTATTTACATTTTATATACGACAATGTTCAAACAAGGAGAAAGTATTAGTCGCAACCAGGTTTATGGTAGGTGAGGTCTTGAAATCCCTTAACCTCATTGCCAGTCCTATGTGCCCTAATTGTTATAAACTACACCTGAAATGTATAATTTTTCTAACGATAGGATAACTTACTTTCAATAACATAACTTAGTCGAGAGAGTAAGGTGGGATCCTATTTGAGTGAACATCAAAGGGCGATGTTAAATCATATTAGAGAAGTCAATCAACATATTGAAAATTTAGTAACGGATTATTGGAAAGCCTATAGTGGTATCGATACGTGGCAATTTTGGTTAAATGCCGTGCTGCTTATCATACCTCTTGTATTTTTGCTGATTTATATAGATAGAAGAAGGGTTTTTCAAATTCTCTTTTTTGGCTACACCATTCATGTTTTGATGAATTATTTGGATATTACTGCTGTCTTAAAGGGTTTAATGTATCACCCTTATTCGTTATTACCGATGCCGCAGAGTCATTTAACCTTGGATGCCTCATTGATTCCTGTTGCTTTTATGCTGACTTATCAGTTGGGCTATAATCGTAGGATTAACCAATATTTATTAGCTGTTGTCATTGGGGCGGTTATGTCGTTTATATTTGGCCCCATCGTTCATGCCATCGGTTTTTTGAAAATGTATCACTGGATGAGTTATTGGGTTTTATTTATCGGAGACATCATTGAATACATTATTGCCTATTGGTTAACGAGCTTCTTTTTTCATTTTTATAGAAATGATGAACCCACTTCTTAAAACAGCCAAGCTTAGTGATATAAATGATAAAGAGCACATTTCCAAGTTGACTTATAGGAATAATAATATTAAGATGGCAGTGTAAGCTTTTCTTTGACATGGAAGGGAGAGAGGAAAATGCAGCTTCAGGAATCCATGGAATCCAAAAAAGAAGAACTCGTAAACAAGCTCATCTCATTTAATGTGTTTAAAATAAAACAAAAGCAACTTTTCGAATTATCATTAGAACAATTAGAGCATGCCTATGACAAAATTGTAGGTGCCGCCCATCCTCATAGTGGCGTAGGGGCTATTCAGTGGACAAATAAAACCAAGCGAAGAAGACAGGCCCGAAGACATCCTATTAGAAGCCACGATTAAGCTAAAGGGCCCCCTTTAGAGCGGCATTTTCAGTGCCTCTAGAGGGGGTTTTTTAAAAGATAAGAGAGTATAAAATTTCTGGTCATGAGGACGGTGCGCGATTCCGCTTCAGACCGCTCGCTTTCCGCGAGGGAGTGATAAGCCTCCTCGCGCCTTCGCACTGCTAAGGTCTTTCCAATCTCCCACTTCCCGCAGGATTCTAGTCTCCGCATCATGAGTCAGCGGCGCCCGCGGAACACATGATTTTAGAGCGTTACGAATCTCGCGCCTTGCGCTCCATCCCACTTGACCAGGCGACGAAGCCTTTTTCATATTGGATGATGCTCTATACCAAGCAAGGACCGGGCATGCTTTTCGCCCGGTTTTTTTTCTAATACTATACAGAATGTATAACTCCGCTGACGCTTATAAAGGAAGATAGTATAAGTGTAACTTTGGCTTTCGCCATTAAAGCTTGCGGGCACCCTAAGTGTGTGATTTGCAAAAGTCACATCAGGAGTACCAGCGAAGTGGTGCAAGCCAAGTTTTCTAACTCTTGGCTTCTAGAAGTGATGGGGTGATATGCAGGCCGATAGCTGTCACTGATAGTTGAATAAAAAGTAGGGTATACAAAAAAGCCTCGTAGAGACGTCATTTAAACGCTCTATGGGGCTTATTTTTACAATCAAGTGTATTTTGAGTCAAGGCTTTTCTAAGTGTGCGTTGTAACGGGAATAAGCTTTAAAAAATTTGGGTCAATCCCCACATGATTATGGCAACAACAGGAACAAGCACCCAAACATTATGTCCACTGCTTTGTTTAGCTGCATTATGCTGCTTGAGCAATTGTTCGATATGATTTAAACGCTTGTTTAAATGTGCGATTTCGTCTTTAAGAGCGCTGATGCCTTCTTCGTTGTTCTCCATAGAGCAGTGTCTCCTTTTACTCTATATGCAACAAGTATCATGCTTTTATTGTAGCATTTTTCTGAATGAAGCAAAGATATTTTTCTAATAATTAAAAATTATTTTTAGAATAAATTTCCTGAAGGGTTAACTCGTTCTCTACGGGCTTGTTTGATTCCGATTGGTAACATGAAGCAAGAAGGCTTCCCCTAGGGCTGAAACAAGACAGGCCGCTTTTGTTTTTGTTATACTATCAGAAAGTATAAACCTTCGCTGGCGCTATTTAGGGTAAGGGTATAAGTGAAATCTTGACGTTCATATCAGGAGAACTGTGAAATAGTGCGAGCCTAAGCTTTACTAATACTGATAAATAAGCCCAGTTATGCTCATGATTGGCTATTTCAGTAGAACTACGTCTGAATTTTCATGAAATCACAACCTAGGGGGCCTGACATGGAAGCAAACGATGAAAGAATGCACCCGCTTATTGAACGGGTAATGGATAATATTGAAAAGGTCATGATTGGCAAGCGCCAGGCAGCCATGCTCGCGTTAACCGCCCTATTGGCAGAGGGGCATGTCCTTCTTGAGGATGTTCCTGGGGTCGGAAAGACTATGCTTGTTCGGGTGATTGCTAAGTCACTAGGCACAGAGTTTAAAAGAATACAGTTTACTCCAGATTTACTCCCTTCTGATTTAACGGGATTATCGATATATAACCAAAAGGATATGGTCTTTGAATTTCGGCCAGGTCCACTCATGGGGAATGTTGTCTTGGCGGATGAGATCAATCGGACATCTCCCAAAACCCAGGCTGCTTTGCTGGAAGGAATGGAAGAGGGCGGTGTCACTGTGGACGGGCAAACCCGCGTTCTACCTAAGCCCTTCTTTGTTATGGCGACACAGAATCCGATTGAATATGAGGGGACCTTTCCCTTACCTGAAGCGCAGCTTGATCGTTTTCTTCTCAAGTTAAAAATGGGATACCCGAATGCTGCAGAGGAATTGGAAATGCTCAATCGTTTGGAATCCTATCATCCGATCGAAGATATTGAGCCGGTATTGTCAATAGAGGATGTGCTTGACTTACAAGCCAGTGCAAGAACGGTTTATGTAGAAGAAAGCATCAAAAAATATTTGATTGAGATTGTTACACGCACGCGTCATCATCATCAAGTGTATCTCGGTGTGAGTCCGCGTGGCTCTTTGGCATTATTGAAGGCCGCACAGGCATGGGCCATGATGTACAATCGGAAATATGTTGTACCTGATGATATAAAAGGATTGGCTCCTTTTGTTTTAGGCCATCGCCTCATCTTGAAGCCGGATGCGAAGTATTCAGGAATTGGCTCAGAGGATGTTGTTTCAGAGGTGCTCAAACAAGTCACAGTCCCTATTTTTAAAAAGGACACGGTGAAATGATCAAGCGGCTCCGGCGTTATCAAACGATTTTAGGTGTGGCTTGGATACTTCTGCTTTTCCTCATCGCTTTTTCCTACGCTATGTTTCAAGGTGGTTTTGTTAGCTGGTTTGTTTTTTACAGCTTTTTACCTATTTTAGTCTATACGCTATTCGTCGTTTTTTATCCTTTACGAGATTTGCAGATGACTAGATCGTTAAATAAAGAAGAGCTTTTTGCTAATGAAGTGTTAGAGGTGTCGATCCGGATTAAGCGCCGCTTGCCGATCCCGCTTTTTTATATCGTGGTGGAGGATCAGCAGCCGACAAACAGTTTGAAGCGCCAGGCATCATGGCGGCACGGACAAACCAAGAAATTGTTTGCATTGGGTTTTCGTTTAAACGCAACATTGACCTATTCAATCGAAGCAATGCCGCGGGGCTATTATCACTTTGATACTATTTCCGTACGGACAGGTGATATCTTTGGTTTTATCCAAAAGGAAAAAGCCTTTGCTGTAAGTAGCGAGGTTATAGTTTATCCACAGAAGCTGCCGCTTCGGTCTTGGAAACCCCTCAATCTGTCCTATGGCGGGCAGCATAGATCACGTAAAAGCTTTGAACGGGATCTTACCTCGATTTCCAGCATTCGTGATTATACCCCAGGCGATCGGCTCAGTTGGTTGGACTGGAAAGCGACAGCCCGAGCGAATCGACTGGTGACAAAGGAATTTGAGCTGCCTTTGAATAATGATGTGGTGATGGCAATAGATTGTTCTCAGCAGGAGCAGGATCGCGAGGGGGAGGGTTTTGAAAGAGCTGTATCGCTTGTGAGTGCTTTGGTGGATAGAGCGCTAAAGACAGAGGCGAAGCTGCAGTTTATGTCCATATCACATCACATCACCTCTATTAATGAGGAGGACGGCGACTTTCAAAGATGGAAGATTCTCAATCACTTGGCACGGATTGAATCGGTGAAGCAGCCGCGTGATATTTTAAAATTAACCGCTTATCTTCAGCGTATGACGAAGCAAGTCACCCTTGTCTTTGTGACAACAGTCGCCTCGGATGCTTTGGTTTTACAATTCAACGAACTCATCAGTCGGGGACTTGCGGTCGAATGTTTTCTGGTTACATCGAAAAAGGCCTCTCAAGAAAGTCAGTATTGGAGGGGTGTCCTTAGTAGCATAGGTGTTGTGACGCATGTGGTTTCGGATGGTCATGATGCAGCCTTTGAACAGGCAGGTGATTCGCTTGCAACAAGCTAAAGCGCAATTCCTATCGCTTTTCCTTTTTATTTTAGGCTTTCTCTTGTTTTGGGAATGGCTCCGCCCTTTGGCGGTGATTACTAACACAGAGCACGTGAATGACTTTGTTGGATTCGCGGTGTTTTCTTTTCTATTAACCTACTTGCGTTTGCCCTTTTGGCTGGCCTTCCCGCTTAAATTCATTGCGATATTTTTTGTGCTTCATCTTTTGTTTTTCTACAATACGCCACTATTTGATCGGCTATGGTTGGATTATTTTGTTGATGATATTCATAAGAATTTAGCCTTCATCTCGCAAGGCAACTGGGTGGATTTTACCGATTTATTTAAATCCTTTCTGTTTTTCATCTTGCTGTGGATTGTCAGCTACTTGATGCGCTATTGGCTCTTGCAAACGCGCAGACTGTTTTTATTTTTCTTTGTCACTGTTATCTACTTGACGATTCTTGATACATTCACGTTATATCATGCTGATTTTGCGATTGTAAGGACCATGATCATCGGCTTAATTTTGATGGGCATTCTGCGATTGCTCAAGATTCAAGAAAGTGAAAAAGTCACCTTTGAAAAAGGCAGACTGCCTCTAGCTTGGCTTGTCCCTTTACTCGCTCTTATTGTTTTAACGGCGATTGTTGGCTTTGTTGCGCCGAAGCTCGGCCCACAGTGGCCAGACCCTGTGCCCTTTATCCAAAAGGCTGCCAACGGCTACCCAGAATATGAAAAGGGGCAAGGAAACGGAACTGGACCACAAACCATCGGTTATGATGACGATGATACGCATCTAGGGGGTTCATTCTTAATGGATGACACGCCTGTCTTTTATACAGAGGGAGAGTACAATCATTATTGGCGCATTGGTTCCAAAAATGTTTATACAGGCAAAGGATGGGTTAATCGTCCTCAGGGACAGGTACAAACAGTGGACGCTGATCACCTTGATCGTTCTCCGGTACTTGACCTTTATGAGCAAAATACAAAGGTCAGTTCAGCGACGGATAAGGTGGAAACACTGAGTAATAATTTCCCGCAGCTTATCTATGGGGGTGAAGTTAATGCGATCGAAGGGAAGAGTCGAAATCGTGTGTCTTTGCAGCTCAATGATAGCACGGGCAAACTGGAGCCAATGTATCATGGGCGCCATGTTACACTCAGAAAGTATACGATTAACTACCAATACCCCAGTTTTTCTATCAACAGGTTAAGTGAGGTCATAGGCAATCAAGGGGATCCAAAAGAGATCAAGCAACAGGATCTACAGCTGCCAGCGGAGCTTCCTAACCGAGTCAGAAAGCTGGCAATCAAGCTGACCAAGAATGAATCGAACCGTTATGACAAGGTACAGGCTTTATTGAATTATCTTCAGAGTGACACGTTCACCTATCAAATTGATGGCGTGCCAAGACCATCAGGTCAAACCGATTATGTCGATCAATTCTTATTTGAAACGCACTTCGGGTATTGTGATAATTTTTCTACTGCTATGACGGTGTTGTTAAGAGCGGCCGGCATTCCTGCACGCTGGGTCAAAGGCTTTACTCAAGGCACATATGATAAGGCTGTTGATCTGACGCATTATAAATATGTGGTCAAAAATTCTGATGCGCATTCATGGGTTGAGGTTTATTTTCCCAATTCAGGTTGGGTTCCTTTTGAACCGACAAAAAGCTTTGATAATCCCTATAGCTTTAATTATGATACCAATGCAAGTGATAGTGAGGCGGCGCCTGCGAACGCCCAAGACGATTCGGCGAATCAAGAGCAACAACAGCAACAGAAGGAAAAGGCTCAGAAAAAACAACAACAGCAACCAGCTGCGCAAAAGGAGCAGGCGTCCCAGCATACTTCTGGCACTAAAGCTAAGGGAGAAAACGCGATCCCGTGGATTGTCAGTGGGGTGATTCTGTTCATTCTGCTCATTGCTGCCGTTATCTTATATAGGATGCGGAAGAGCTGGTGGCCAAAGTACCTCTTGCACAGGTTTAGGCAAAGGACAGATGAAGCGGCTTTTGATGTGGCTTTTAAGCATCTGCTCAAATTACTGGCGATGCACGGCTATACAATAAAGTCGGATCAAACATTAAGAGAGTT
Source organism: Pullulanibacillus camelliae (assembly GCF_014642655.1). GTDB lineage: Bacteria > Bacillota > Bacilli > Bacillales > Sporolactobacillaceae > Pullulanibacillus > Pullulanibacillus camelliae. Next base: position 192,844 of record NZ_BMIR01000004.1, on the reverse strand, counting down.
TGCGGTTAAAGTAGATCGTGAGCTGGGTGTTAAGGAGATGTCGCGGCTTGTGAAGTATTATGAAGAGAAACACTATTACCATGCTTCAGGCCAGCATTGGTCAGAGTGTAAAGAATCGTGGGAAAATATAATCAAAAAAATATCAGGTTGATGCTTGAGCAAATGATTGATAGAATAGGTTCAGGCTCATGAATACAAGGGGTCTACCTGAGGGCGGCTTTAGGTTTCATTGCCCCCTGAGTTGGATTCATATCAAGCATAAATGATCTCCTTCGTATATGCTCGTGAATAAGGCGCGAGTGTCTCTACCAGATCACCGTAAATGATCCGACTATGAAGGTGGATTTCCACGGGAAAAACAGCCTGTTAATGTCCTTTGTGAAAAGAGATTTTCACTGGTAAGGCTTGTTTTTGAAGATTTTTACGTATGTTTATTACCCACTGGATATCTGCCTTCTTTTTATTGAGAAGCGGTATCCAGTTTTTTGTACTATCAGAATTAGAATGTATAACTTCGCTGACGCTCATAAAGGAAGATAGTATAAGTTGGGCTTTGGCTATCGCTACCTAAGGCTTGACGATAGCCACGTTATCAAATGCTATAAAAAGGGTGAGGATAAGTAGAAGCAGTGGCTGTCACACCCTGAAAAATTTTTAAGAGAAGTGAGGAACCTCTATGGATCAGCAAAAAATTATCGTCATAGATTTTGGCGGGCAGTATAATCAGCTCATCGCGCGCCGTGTGCGTGACCTAGGTGTATTTAGTGAGCTTAGGCCGCACACGACGACTGCGGAAGAATTGAAGAAGGATCTCCCTCAAGGACTTATTTTCTCTGGAGGACCTAATAGTGTGTATGGGGAAGGGGCTCCTTCCTGTGATCCCGCTATTTTTGAATTGGGAATTCCTGTATTAGGCATCTGCTATGGGATGCAACTGATGAGTGCCCATTTTGGCGCGGAGGTTTCAGCAGCTAATCATCGTGAGTATGGCAAAGCACTTATCAAGGTTGAGCAGGAAGCGTCACTTTATCAAAATCAGCCGAAAGAGCAAACCGTGTGGATGAGTCATGGGGACCTTGTTAAAGCCCCACCAGAAGGCTTTGAGGTATTGGCAACCAGTGCGTCCTGTCCAGTGGCAGCCATGGCCAATGCTGAGAAAAAGCTTTATGGCGTCCAGTACCATCCTGAGGTGCGCCATTCAGAGTATGGCAATGATTTGCTCAAAAACTTTGTCTTTAATGTCTGTGGATGTACCGCAGATTGGACGATGGAGCATTTCATTGATGAAAAGGTTGAGGAAATTCGCCAAAGTGTGGGCAACCAGAACGTGCTTTGTGCGCTGAGCGGCGGTGTCGATTCTTCAGTGGCGGCTGCCCTTGTGCATCGTGCGATTGGGGATCAGCTCACTTGCGTGTTTGTTGATCATGGCTTGCTCAGAAAAGGGGAAGCAGATAGTGTTACCCGGACATTTAGAGACAACTTTCATATGAATTTTATCAAGGTCGATGCGGAGGAGCGTTTCTTAGGCAAATTAAAAGGTGTCGATGATCCTGAAAAGAAACGCAAAATCATCGGGAATGAATTCATCTATGTCTTTGAGGAAGAAGCAAGTAAGCTGAAGGACATTTCTTACCTTGTACAAGGAACGTTATATACTGATATCGTTGAAAGCGGGACAGACTCTGCTCAGACCATTAAGTCTCATCATAATGTTGGCGGACTTCCTGAGAAAATGAATTTTGATTTAATCGAGCCATTAAATACGTTGTTTAAGGATGAGGTCCGCCGCTTAGGAACCGAGCTCGGTCTTCCAGATGAAATTGTCCACCGCCAGCCATTCCCAGGGCCTGGACTTGGCATTCGTGTGTTAGGAGCCATCACTGAAGAAAAATTGGAGATCGTTCGTGAATCAGATGCCGTCCTGCGCGATGAAATTGCCAAGGCCGGTCTCGATCGGGATATTTGGCAGTATTTCACAGTACTACCTGATATCCGCAGCGTAGGCGTCATGGGCGATGCCCGCACGTATGATCACTGCATAGCCATCCGCGCGGTCACCTCAATTGACGGCATGACCTCAGACTGGGCAAGAATCCCTTGGGATGTCCTTGAAAAAATCTCAACGCGGATTGTCAATGAAGTTGCCCATATCAACCGCGTCGTGTATGATATCACCTCTAAGCCACCAGCAACGATTGAGTGGGAATAATAACTGAAAAGCGCTAAGCCTAGATATACCAAGGCTTAGCGCTTTTTTTCTTTTTTATGTCATCGGCTATGTCATCTTGTGTCATCATCATTATTTTTTCAATGATTATCTATACTAAGATGTTGGTTCCCTTGATTACTTGTTAGATCCTTTTTAGAAAAATCTCTCTCCATGACATTACTTAATCGACTAGCGAGTTCAAAATCTCGATTAGGATAAAGATGTCCATATGTACCTAATGTAATTTGAACGTCGCTATGACCAAGTCGTTCCTTGAGAATAAGAGGATCTTCTTTCATATGGATTAAAAGACTTGCATGGCTGTGGCGTAAACCATGAACGGCTATTTCCTTCACTTTGGCGATTTTGGCATGGCGTCTAATGATATGTCGTAAAGTATGTTTATTGGTGGGAATACCATTAAAAGAGAGAACGTACTTTGTTTTAATTTGTTTTTGTTGATGCTCTTTCCACTCTTTTAATAGTTTGATTGTGCCTCCATCAAGTGCTACCTTTCTTATGGAAGCCTTTGTTTTTGGTGTGCCAAAGTGAAAATCATATGCATTCTTATATATTACAGTTTTTGTCACATCAACAATTCCTTCCTCTAACTGAATATCTCCCCATGTGGATAGACTGGGATTAACCCCTTTTACGGGTTATGCCTGATCAGCCCATGGGTTAGAAGGAGAGAAGGGAACTCTTGAGGGGATTAACAACACTAGCGTTTTTTCAAAAAAAGTTACACCTACCCCTATAAAGTAAATAAACAACAAAAAAGACCTGACCGATATGTTGATCAGTCAGGTCGTGAGTATATTTAATCTAATTCAATACGGTCAAAGGTCTCCTTGTCCATTTCATAGCCAAGGTAACGCCGATTCCATTGTTTACAACATTTTGCGACAATGCCACTTCCCGAAAAAAGATCGATCACTAAATCAAAGGGCTGACTATGTCTGAGAATAAGGTCTTCAATGAGGGCTTTGGGCTTCTGATAAGGAAACACCTTCTCCTTAGAGGAAGAAGAGAGACTCGGATAATCAAATACCCCATTATGATAGGCTTCATCAGGCTTGAGCTGAAAAGGGGGCGTCTTTGATTTACTTACCCAAAGAATATACTCTCGGTTTTTATTGACATACCCCCGTTTGCGCAAATAACGCTGTGGAAAGGAAGGCTTGACCCACACCATAAGGTCTTGGACAAATAGTCGATAGGTTTCTGCGTGGCGATACATCTCTAAGACGTTGGGAAGAATATTAAATATCAGGGCACTTCCATCTGGTTTTAAAGCGGTTGAAATAATCCACATGAGTTCTTCGAAATCAAAATCTTTATCCCAATCCTCTAAATCCAGATTATATGGCGGATCAGCAATGATTAATGCTGCTTCTTCCTCATTGTAATTTAAGATTTCACGATAATCTAGGTTTCTTAATCGTCGGCGTTGGTCTTGGCTCACTTTTAACATCATTTTTCTTTCCCCCTTGGTCTTGACGGCTTAAAATATGATGGACATGTTTTCGGCTGATGCCCAATTGGTGGGCAATCGCTGTCTTGCTCTACCCTTTGTTCACAAGGTCTTCAATAATGGCGCGCTGTTGCACGAAGTGATGCGCACAATACATCAGCAAATGTAAACAGTGCAAGGATTGAAATGAAAATCCGTTTAAATCTAAAACGGTCGGTCAACCAGCCGATCAATGGGATGATTGCGGACATGACTAGCGTGTAAGCGGTGACAGCCGGCTGGATCATCTTTAGATTCGTGTCAAAGTAATCGACCAGCTTTGGAATGGCTACGTTAATGACCGTGCTATCGAGAAGAACCAGAAACATTGCGAAGACAATAGCGAGCAACTGGGGAAGAATTTTTTGATGGAGAAGGATTCCGTTCCTTGTTCTTGTTTAATTCTTTGTGAAGTGTCCATACTCTACTTGCTTTCTTATTTTTGTTTCAATGTAAACTATAATTAACAAACTTGAATATTGTCAATCTAACTTTTTTGAAATTATCATGACAATAGGTATAAGTATATAAAATATTGATATATCGCCTTTTTTGTACTCATTACTATAACCAAGTATCGATGGACCTAAAGTCAACCGGGAGAAACAATAATTGATTCTCTTTGGGATATGTGTTATTTTGTTAACATATAAACAATAATCCCAAATAAGGATGTGTAGCATAATGAATTCAACTGAGGGACTAAAGCGATTGCTTTATAACCGGTTTCTTCATTTTTCGGAACTATTTGAGCAATCTGTGGAAGTAGAGTTGACCGAATTCGCAACTCAAGCGCGCGCGCTTGGGCTTGATACGTTCCCTAACAATATGACAAGTATTCACGTTATCGACTGTATCGGTAGTTATGAGCCAATCAACAATACATCGATTGCCGATAAGATGAATTTATCGAAAGCAAGTATTACTAAATTCAGCAACAAGTTGCTTGAAGAGGGTTACATCAAACGAAGCCAACTAAACGACAATAAAAAAGAAGTTTATTTTAGTCTTTCATCCAAAGGCAAGCATGTTTTTAAAGTCCACCAAACGGTGCATGAAATGATAGAACGAAGATTTATAAGTACCTTAAGCTCATTTTCAGAATTGGAGCTGCAGACGACACTGAAGTTTATTCAAATCATGATCGATCAACTAAATGCATACACACCCAGTGAAACGAATCCAGAAATGAGATAGAGGGGGAGAGCATTATGAGCCTGGAATCTTTAATCAGGGAACGGCGGACCGTTCGGAAATTTAACAACTTACCGGTTTCGGAAGCTTTGGTCAAATCGCTATTGCAAAAGTCAGAACAGCTGTGTCCTCATGACGGCGAGTCGCAATGGCGATATGTCTATGTGGGTACTGACGAAGCGAGGGAGCGGCTGTCTGGTTACATTAGCGAAAAGGTCTTGGAAAGTCGAATAGCGAGACTAACTTTGAGCAAAGTGATCGAGAGCTATCAACGACGCTTTTTGAAAATACCCGCTTATCTTATTGCGATTGCTGATACCGATCATGATCCTATTAAAAACGAGGAAATATATGGGACAATATGCCGGATTTTGCAGAACTTTCAGCTTCTCTCGTGGGAGCAACAGCTTGGAATGGCATGGATTACGGAACCCATCATTCAAAATGAGCTGTTCTACAAACGAATCGGTCTTAAGGAAGGCGAGCGCTTTGTTGGCATGCTGGAAATCGGATACTTCGATAAAAGTCCTAAGGCTCGGGCAAGAACGACCGCAGATCGCTATTGGACCGATTCTGTATATCAATAACAAAAGGGGATGTCGTACTAATGAATTTGATGGACATGAGTATCACGTCGCTGCAAGAGCAGTACATGGAAATGCGTGATGATCTGAAAGAGCTTGTACTGGAATTGTTGAATCATGCGGTATGGGCGCCTAATCACAGAAACAGGGAGCCTTGGCGGTTTATCTATATAACGGGTGGAGAGAAGCCGGATTTCCTAAATCAAAAAGCACCAGCGCACCTAGTAATAACGATGAGAAATGACAGCAATACACTCAAGCAAAATGAAGATTTAGCCGCTGTCTTTTGCCTTATTCAAAATTTGACCTTGCTTGCATGGGATAAGCAATTGGGTGTACGCGTTTCTTTCTATGAATGGATGTTTGACCGTAACTATTGCCGTAAATTAGGTGTGCCGGACAAAGAAAGAATTGTGGCGGTTCTTGATCTAGGCTTTTATTCTGTCATCCCGGAAGCGCCGTTTAAGCCATCAGCAGCTTTGAAGTGGAGTTTCCTTTAATTGATTGCAGTTTTTGGGAAATTCATGCGAGCGATTTAAAATAGGGAAAACTAGGCTCACTCAGGAGAGCGAATGGATCTGCTAGCCGATCTGACGAGGCCAACGTTCTACCGATGCATGAAGGCCGGATCGGGGCGCGCTGCAGCCGGAAAAGAACGACGAATGTAATTCCTACTGTCAAGAGGGATATTAAGCATCGTGAGCTTGACTTTAATCTTCCTTTTGGAGCTCTCCTTGAGTCTCAGGTGTCGCATAAAAAACTGCGCATATTTTGTTGCCAAAATTACTCATACTTTACCCTCCAAAATTTAAAATTTTATCATTGGACAACAATTCATTAAATACCCTTAACCTTTTCTATATAAATTTATTGTAGAATGAAGGGAAAGCGCTTAAATAGATCGGAGGAGTTTAGATATGGGGAAATTCTCAAAGCAAGAGACAAGTTGGATTTTCTATGATTGGGCGAACTCTGCTTATTCTATTATCATCATAACGGCTGTTTTTCCGATTTTTTATAAAGCAGCTGCTACCCAAGCGGGTGTGAGTGCAGCGAATTCAACGGCCTATCTCGGGTATACGATTGCGATTGCGACCTTTATCTTGGCCATGTTGGGACCTATTTTAGGGACCATTGCCGATTATCAAGGCTTTAAGAAACGTTTTTTCAGCTTCTTTTTTGCCATTGGCGTTGGTTTCACTGCTTGTCTTGCCTTTGTCCCCGATGATCAATGGTTTTTACTTTTAGTGTTTTACACTCTTGCCACGGTTGGATCTGCCGGCGCCAATGTTTTCTACGATGCCTTTATTGTCGATGTTACAACAGAGGAGCGGATGAATCGCGTCTCTGCCCGAGGGTTTAGCATGGGTTACATCGGGAGCGCTATTCCCTTTCTAATCAGCATTGCTATTATTGTGCTAGCCCAAAGTCATATCCTTCCTCTTTCCACTGCATTCGCCAGCAAGCTCGCTTTTATTATTACCGCATTATGGTGGGGACTCTTCACCATCTCCTTATTTAAACATGTTAAACAGCGCTTTTACATCGAGCGCCAGCCTCATCCGGTTAGAAGTAGCTTTAAACGTCTCGGACACACCTTAAAAGCAATTAAAAATTATCGCACATTATTTTTATTTTTATTGGCTTATTTTTTCTACATTGATGGTGTCGGTACTGTAATTTCCATGTCTACAGCATACGGGACAGACCTAGGGATTCGTTCAACCCATCTATTGATCATTTTATTTGTCACCCAAGTTGTCGCTGCCCCTTTTGCCCTTATTTATGGCAGACTTGCTGAGACATTCACTGCAAAAAAGATGCTATATGTCGGGATCTGTATTTATATCATTGTGTGTATTTATGCTTATTTCTTAAAATCAACCTTAGACTTCTGGATTTTAGCCATGCTCGTGGCCACCTCACAAGGGGGAATCCAAGCCTTAAGTCGCTCTTACTTTGCTAAACTCATTCCTAAAAACAAAGCGAACGAGTTCTTTGGTTTTTATAATATCTTTGGTAAATTTGCCTCCATTATGGGCCCGCTTCTCGTTGGTGTCACCGCTCAGCTAACCGGTCACTCGAATATGGGAGTCTTCAGTCTGATCCTTTTATTTATTATTAGTATCATTATTCTAAAGGTCGTCCCTCAGCCTCAGGAGCCTGCCTCTCACTATGACAAAGATCTTAATGTTGGGGGTAGGAAAAATTAGAAACTTATAAGCTCTTCCGAAAGGTTTTACATTCTGACGTTATAAAACAACACCTGCCCTATTCAATGAGGCACGGGGTTTTCTTAAGAAAATTGCTGTGAGGTGTACAAACGTAATTTTCGTGGTATAATGTGCATAGAAAAAGGATTCAGCCATATCATAATAAAGACCGCCGCACGCTGGAACGTGGGCGGCCACAATAGACCGAACCCCATCAAGAGGGGCTAGGCACTTTTCGAGAAATAATCCCTCGCGCCTACCAAGCACATGAGGGATTATTTTTTGTGATTCTTATCGGACATAATATAGGCCACTAAAAGCCCGAAGGAAATCATCAGGCCTAGAGCTGTTGGTATGTCCATTGGCAACACCTCCCTCCTGGGAAATCTCCAAAAGAGACAAACAGAAGGTTTACAGTGCGCCTAATCCCTCATGTGAAGCCGATCTATTGTTATTTCTATACTAACATACACCTTCCCTTAATAGAGCTTTGCGACAAGGTTTTTAGGTTTCGAATTTACAATGAGAAGGGGAATCTATGAATCTATCGGCTTTTTCAACTTCATTGCAAATGTGAGCGCATTTCAATCAATTGGTATTTTGAGTACAAGAGAAGAAGTGTTTTCTCATCCGAAATGGACCTCTGAACTCGAAGAGAAGGTAGTGAAGGAACAACGTATTCTTTCTAGACGTACCCAAGGTGGTTCAAGTTGGTGCAAACAACGGATGAAGGTTGAAAAATTCATGAGCGTATTACTTGCGCACGAACGGACTACTTGCAAAAAACTCGACCGACATCATCAAAAACGACGAGTGAAAAGGATGTTGATAGAGTCCTCAACACACTTTGAAAGGCGATAGGAAGACCTTGCAGCCTTTTGAATGGAAGCCACAAGGCATTCCGGATCCGTAAACCGATTACGCCCCTTAACCCTTTTTTAGGAATATCTAATAATGGAGGGCTTTTATTTTTTCAGGAAGCGTTTCGTTTATATTTCGCTAGAGACGGTGGTGCTAAGTGGATCAGGTTTTTTTCTAGTCATCGAAAGCTGTAGGATTAATAGGATAAAGCCGATTAGAGATAGTAATGGTGCGATGAACACCAAATGTTTTAAGGGCAAGTAAGCGACGGAAAGGCCGCCAACAAATGCGCCTGTCGCATTTCCGACATTCATTGCTGACTGGTTTAAAGTGCTTGAAAGAGTAGGTGCGTCTTTAGACACGAGCATGCTGCGATACTGAAGGCTTGGTAACATCGCAAAAGCAATGACACCGAAAAGGAAGACACCAAGCACCATCCACAGTTTATTAAACTGCATGAAGTAGAGGAGAACAAAGAAAAGTTCAAACACAATGAGTGAACTGATAATGGCTTTATTTATATGCCAATCCGCTAGCTTGCCGCCAACGACATTTCCGACAGTAACGCCGACACCAAAAATGACTAATATTAAGGAAACGGCGGATTCGTGAAATCCTGTGACCTGCATCAGGATAGGTGAAATATAGGTAAATAAGGCGAAGACACTGCTGATACTAAAAAGAGAAATCAGCAAGGTGAGCCACAGCCTTCCGTTTTTAAGAACGGCGAGCTCTTTGACCAGTGCGGCTTTTTCTGAAGCCTCTTTTTTAGGCACCAAAAAATAAAGGCCTAAAAGGGCAACGATCCCAATCAAAGCTATAATGAAGAAACTTGCTCTCCAACCCAAGTGTTGACCAACAAATGTGCCAAAAGGAACGCCGACGATATTGCTGACGGTTAATCCGGAGAACATTAGCGCCATGGCGCTTGCTTGACGATTGGGCGCCACTAAACTGGCCGCCATGATCGCGCCCATGCCAAAGAAGGAACCATGAGCTAAAGCGGTAATGACACGGCTGGTCATTAATAGCCCGTAGTTAGGGGCGATTGCGCCTAAGAAATTGCCTAAGACAAAAATAGCCATTAAAAGCATAAGGACATTTTTTTGTGACAGTTTATAGGTAGCCAAGACGATGATAGGACCGCCGATCGCCACGCTGAGTGCATAGCCAGTGATTAATTGTCCAGCTGTGGAAACAGAGACATTCAAGTCAGAGGCGACATTGGGAAGCAGGCCCATTATAACGAATTCAGTCATGCCGATAGCAAAGGCTCCGATTACTAATGTCCAGAGCGGAAGTGGATAGTTCTTTTTCATCTTTTTCCTCCTTTAACCCCACTATTATATATCAATCTTTGCTGGTTTCAACGCAAATGCACTTTGATGCAAGTTAGGGGGTATGGGAGGGCGCTGGGGAAGCGATAAATTTATGTGAATATTGGTAAAAACGAACATTGATAAATATTTTGCGCTAAAGTGTTCGTTTTGTTGTTGACGCAAGTTTCTTTCACTTGGTATAATGTCCAAGTAATCTTTTGAATTGCATAGCATATCCGTATAATCCTTGGGAATAGGGCCCAGGAGTCTCTACAAAACCACCGTAAATGGTTTTACTACAATCGGATGAGAAACTGGACATTATGTCAGTGTTTCCTGTTTGATGATATATGTTTTGAGAGACTCTAGGTCATACTACCTAGAGTCTTTTTGAATTTGAAAGAGAGTCTGGAATCATTTATTTTAGGGAAAATAGGGGGAGAATTCATGAACGATCGCAATGTAATCGCGCGTTATTTTCGTTTTTCAGAGTTAAATACGTCTTTTTCTCAAGAAACGATTGCGGGATTAACAACCTTTTTAGCGATGGCGTATATTTTGTTTGTTAATCCAAGTGTTCTCGGCGATGCTCATATGGATAAAGGAGCTGTGTACACAGCCACGGCATTGTCAGCTGCGATAGGCACGCTCATCATGGGTATTCTTGCTCGGTATCCTATAGCGATTGCGCCTGGGATGGGGCTCAATGCCTTTTTTACTTATTCTGTTGTCATCAAGTTGGGTATTCCTTGGGAAACAGCGTTAGCGGGTGTGTTTATTTCTGGTGTGATCTTTGTCATTATTACTATTTTTAAAATTCGTGAAAAAATCATCAACGCTATCCCTGCCAATTTGAAGCATGCGACGGCTGCGGGTATTGGGTTATTCATCGCATTTATCGGCTTACAAGGCTCGGGAATTGTTGTTAAAAATGATAGTACACTCGTCGCTTTAGGTGATGTAACGGACCCTAAAGTCTTACTGACTTTCTTCGGCATTCTTGTTACGATTGTTTTACTTGTTAGAAATGTAAAAGCGGCTGTGTTTTATGGCATGATTTTAACCGCCATAGCGGGCTTATGTTTCGGTGTTATTCATAAGCCAGATGCTGTGTTAGCTAATATTCAGAGCTTATCACCTGTATTCGGTGTAGCTGTGACACATATTCCTGATATCAATAGTTTACAGCTTGTTATCGTTGTTTTAACCTTCCTGTTTGTTGGCTTTTTCGATACAGCTGGAACATTGATGGCGATTGCCAATCAAGCAGGATTATTGCGTGATAATAAGCTGCCAAGAGCTGGACGGGCGCTGCTTGCAGATTCATCTTCCATCGTGATTGGCAGTGTTCTTGGTACGTCTTCAACAACTGCCTATGTTGAGTCTTCTTCAGGGGTTGCTGCAGGGGGACGGACAGGCTTTGCTTCTATTATTACAGGACTTTTGTTTATTATTGCATTGTTTTTCTCGCCACTTCTTAATGTCATTACTGATCAGGTCACAGCCCCTGCACTGATTATCGTCGGGGTGCTAATGGCGACTTCATTAAAAAATATCGAATGGAATCAGATCGAGATTGCTATTCCAGCCTTCTTGACGATGGTTGCTATGCCATTGACTTATAGTATTACAACCGGAATTGCGCTAGGCTTTGTCGTTTATCCTATTACAATGGCGGTGAAAGGCCGGATTAAAGAGTTGCATCCACTCATGTATGTGCTGTTTGTCCTCTTTATTATCTTCCTTCCGTTCTTATCTTAGCGTAAAAAACTATAGCTTTTCATGGGTTCGAGCTGTCGAGAATTTCTCGACAGCCGTTTTTTTGTCTTATTATATCCTTTTACAGATGCTCTTTAACGGCTTGGCGATAAGCCGAGGTTGTCTTAATGTCATTTCTTACCCTGTTTTTATAGATTTCATGTGTAATGACTTTATCTCTGGCTTAGGCATGGTGTTTTTCGAGGCGAATAAAGACCTGAGTTAATAATTCGTTGATGTCACGTGCATACTTTTATTAAGTCATATTTTGTGTACTTATATTAAAAGGTGTGTGATGTCGAATGGTTATTCCAGTAATCTGCTCATTGATCATATGGGTGGTCGGCTTTGTCATTATCATTGGCGAACGCTTGGTGGTTAGACAATTGAAAAAAACACAAAAGCAGTTGGATAAGAACGCAGAAGATGCGCAGTTTGATGATAATTCCGCAAGTCTTGCTTATAGCATGGGTGAGGCGGCTTTAGATATGGTTCCATGGTTTTACATACGGACGGTGTGTATCGTTCTTGGTATGATAATCATTGCCCTCGGTTTTGTACCCTTGGGATTTATAGCCATTTAATCCTCGTCTTTGATAATGATTTCACTGACTTCATGTTGCTGTAGCCGGCGGAGGGTGACAGACATTAGACCGCGATTGAAGGTGGCTTCAACAGGCTGATTGTGCACAGGAGAAGGCAGTTCAATGGTTCTTTCAAAGGAGCCTTTGAATAATTCTTCATTCACTGTCTTGAAGCCTGGAAACGAATAGTGGATATGTCCTTTAATGATGATCGTTGTGTGGTGGATATAAATATGGATATCATCAAGCTTTTTAACGCCAGGCAAGGCAATAAGGCACAGAATGGCATCCTCTGATTCATATAAATTTACCTGTGGCCATTCTCTTGTAAAAATGTCCTGAAACTCACTCCAAAAGTCGTGGCCTAGAAATTGATTAACTGATTTTTTCCAATCATGATACTTGGCTTTTTCATCCAACGTGCTGCACTCCTTTCTAGGAGAATTTTTGATGGTAAAGGGCGCTATAAAGCTTTTCTTCTCTTTTTTTGTTCTCTACTTTGTGAACATCCTCCTTAAACTATTGATGACATAATAAAAAGTGTTAAAATGGAATCACCAAAGACTAAGTGCCAGCAGATATTGGGGGAATTTGATGTTGCATAATGCTGTGGTCATGGTCATCATCATCCTTGTTATTAATATTGTATATGTCTCTTTTTCAACAATGAGAATGATTTTAACACTCAAAGGGTTCAGGTACTTAGCAGCCTTTGTCAGCATCTTTGAGATTCTCGTATATGTCCTTGGCTTGAGCATGGTTCTAAATAATTTGGATCAAATCCAGAATCTGATTGCTTATGCTCTAGGATATGGCATTGGTGTCATGGTTGGGATGAAGATAGAGGAAAAGCTTGCTTTGGGCTATGTCACAGTTAATGTGATCACGAGCAGAGTAAAGGAAAACTTAGCGGATCGTATTCGTGGCAAGGGCTATGGTGTAACGCATTGGGTTGCCCATGGCAAAGAAGGTGAACGCATGATGATGGAAATTCTTACCCCTCGTAAAAATGAATGGAATTTAATTAATTATGTCAAAGAGCTTGATCCCTATGCCTTTATCGTTTCTCATGAGCCAAAAGCCTTCCACGGTGGTTTTTGGGTTAAAGCAATTAGGAAGGATATGAGACCGTGAAGTCTTTACAGCCAAAGAAAAAGCAATTTGATGTCAGTGATTTTGAGTCTTTAAACGATTGTTTAAATCAAATGCAAGAACAAGGCTACCGTCCTGTTCGGCGCATGGAAAAGCCTATTTTTAAAGAAGGGGAAAAAGGGCTTGAAGTGGCGCGACAATCGATTATATTTGAAGGGAAACTGATAAAATCCGAACGATGAATGTTTCTATATGAAAAAACATTCGATTTTCGGTTGACATAAGTGAAAACAGGTTGATATGATGAAGAAGGAAGATTGACATTTGATAGACCTCATATAATGTTGGGAATATGGCCCAAAAGTTTCTACCCAGTGACCGTAAATCACCGGACTATGAGGGAAAGCACTGAGCATTCGACAGGCTTACGTATGCCTGTAGACCCGGATTGTTCGCTTTCTCGGATAGTAGAGAAACCGAATATCCGGGCTTTTCTATTGTATTTGAGGAAAGTATAAATGGTCGTTAAAGCCGATGAGGGAATAAAGGCTAAGGATGACTTTTGCCACCTGAGACATGACGACGTGTCCATTTACTCATCTAAAAAATTTCTATCTCTTGAAAGGTGTGAAAGGATGCAACCTGAAGTTGGTGTCATCATGGGGAGCCAATCAGATTGGCCAACGATGCAATTAACATGCGACATACTAGAAGAGCTCCACATTTCTTATGAAAAGAAAATTGTGTCTGCACATCGCACACCAGATATGATGTTTACCTATGCGGAACAGGCGAGAGACCGTGGACTAAAAGTGATTGTAGCGGGAGCGGGTGGCGCAGCCCACCTTCCAGGCATGGTTGCGGCAAAAACAACGCTGCCGGTGATTGGTGTTCCAATTCAATCCAAGGCATTAAACGGGCTAGATTCCTTGTTATCCATCGTACAAATGCCAGGAGGTGTGCCGGTAGCCACTGTAGCGATCGGCGCTTCAGGAGCCAAGAATGCGGGATTATTAGCCGCACAAATATTGTCAGCTTTTTCACCAGACATCGCTGAAAGACTCATACGTTATCGTCAAGAAATGGAAAGCAGTGTCCTTGAAAGTAGTGATCAATTATGAAGCAGCCGATGATTATCCCAGGACAGACGATCGGCATTTTAGGCGGTGGACAATTAGGGCGGATGATGGCCTTATCCGCGAGAGCTATGGGTTATCGCATTGCTGTATTAGACCCAGGTCACGATAATCCGCTAAGTCAGGTTGCTGATATAGCCATTCAGACGGCTTATGATGACCCTGAAGGAGCTGAGCGATTGGCTGATGTTTCAGATGTCATTACTTATGAATTTGAAAATGTTGATTTGGCTGTTGCACGTCAACTAGAAGCGAAGGATCTATTGCCACAGGGGAGCGGATTGCTTGCCGTCACCCAGGATCGTGTGAATGAAAAAAAGGCATTATCTAAAGCAGGCGTCAAAATAGCTTCTTATGAAGTCATCCAAACGCAAGAGCAGTTAGAAAAAGCGCTCCAGATTATTGGTTATCCTTCAGTGTTGAAAACGGCACGTGGCGGTTATGATGGCAAGGGGCAGCTTGTCATTCGACGTGCCGAGGATATGGATCAGGCGCGCGCTCTTGTTGATGGGACGACGGTTTTTGTTCTTGAACAATGGGTGCCTTTCCAAAAAGAATTATCGATCATGATTGCTCGCAGCACTCAGGGAGAAATAAAAACCTTTCCAGTGGTAGAAAATATTCATATCCATAATATTTTGCATCAAACCATTGCTCCAGCACGTATCTCAGAGCGTGTTAAGAGTAAAGCGGAGCAGATGGCGCTTGAAATCTCGGAATCTCTAAACCTTGTAGGCATGCTTGGGGTTGAAATGTTCATGACAGCGGATGAAGAAGTGTATGTCAATGAGCTCGCACCGAGACCACATAATTCTGGGCATTATACCATTGAGGCCTGCGAAACCTCGCAATTTGAGCAGCACATTCGTGCGATTTGTGGATGGCCTTTAGGATCGACAGAGCAATTAAAGCCAGCAACAATGCTCAATCTGCTTGGACAGCATATGGAAGCCGCATTAACGGCTATTCCACAGATGGCCAATAGTCATTTTCATCTTTATGGGAAAGATGAGGCGAAGCAGAATAGAAAAATGGGGCATATTACCTTATTAGCAGATACTTTAGACGAAGCATTACAGCGGGCAGAGCAACTTAAGATTTGGAATCAAGAAAATGTGGAGGTAACGAAATGATAGAGCGTTATACAAGACCGGAAATGGGTGCGATTTGGACTGAAGAGAATAAATATAAAGCCTGGTTAGAGGTTGAAATCTTAGCCTGCGAGGCTTGGTCAGAGCTGGGAGTTATCCCGAAGGAAGATGTTAAGGTGATGCGTGAAAAGGCCAGCTTTAACATTGATCGCATTCATGAAATTGAAAAGGAAACCCGTCATGATGTTGTGGCATTTACTCGAACAGTTTCTGAATCGCTTGGAGATGAAAAGAAATGGGTTCATTATGGGCTGACGTCGACAGATGTTGTTGACACAGCACAATCCTTCTTAATTCGCCAGGCTAACGCCATTCTGCAGAGAGATCTTGAAAGCTTTATTGAGATTCTTAAGCAAAAGGCGATTGAACACAAGCACACTATTATGATGGGAAGAACACATGGTGTCCATGCAGAACCGACAACGTTCGGCTTGAAAATGGCGCTTTGGTATGAAGAAATGAAGCGCAACTTAGAGCGGTTCAAAGCGGCAGCAGCCACCATTGAAGTCGGCAAGCTTTCTGGAGCTGTAGGCACCTACGCTAACATCGATCCCTTTGTTGAACAATATGTCTGTGAAAAACTGGGCTTGAGCGCTGCACCTGTTTCAACGCAAACCCTGCAACGCGATCGCCATGCACATTATATGTCTGTTCTATCATTAATCGCCACCTCCATTGAAAAATTCGCCGTTGAAATACGCGGGTTGCAAAAATCAGAGACACGGGAAGTTGAAGAATTCTTTGCGAAGGGACAAAAAGGCTCTTCTGCCATGCCACATAAAAGAAATCCAATTGGCTCCGAGAACATGACGGGTCTTGCCCGTGTCATTCGGGGTCACATGCTAACGGCTTATGAAAATGTTCCTTTATGGCATGAACGTGATATTTCTCATTCTTCTGCGGAACGCATCATTTTACCCGATACGACCATCGCTTTGAATTATATGCTCAATCGCTTTGGCAATATCGTAAAAAACCTGACCGTTTTCCCGGAAAATATGCGCCGTAATATGGATAAGACCTTGGGCCTTATCTTTTCACAACGGGTCTTGCTCAGCTTGGTTGACAAAGGCTTAAGCCGTGAAGAGGCCTATGACCGTGTCCAGCCACTGGCCATGGAGGCTTGGGAGAAGCAAGTGCCCTTTAAATCTCTAGTTGCGAGTGACAGCAAGATCACAGATCTTTTATCAGAAAATGAAATTGAAGACTGCTTTGATGCAACCTATCATTTGAAAAATGTCGATGCGATTTTTGATCGTTTGCACCTCAATAACGCCAATAATGTGAAGGTGGGGAAAGCATAATGAAGCGTGCCATGCTCTATGAAGGGAAGGCTAAGAAAGTCTACAGGACAGACAATCCTTATGAATTGCTCATCGATTACAAAGATGAGGCCACTGCCTATAATGCGGAAAAGAAGGCTGTTTTTGTAGGAAAGGGTCAGCTGAATAACGCGATTAGCAGTATCCTTTTTACGATGCTGCATGAGGCTGGCGTTGACAATCATTTTATTCGTAAGCTGTCTGATACTGAACAATTGGTAAGTGCGGTGACCATTGTCCCTCTTGAAGTGATTGTTCGAAATGTGGCAGCTGGAAGTATGGCAAAACGTTTAGGCCTAGAAGAAGGCACGCCACTTAGCCAACCGATCATAGAGTTTTGTTATAAGCGTGATGATCTCGGTGACCCTCTCGTTACCGAGGATCATATCCGAGAACTTCAGCTCGCTACTGAAAGTGAATTGGCGCTCATTCGCCAAAGTGCGGCGAAGGTGAATGATGTGCTCAGCACCTATTTTGATGCGCTCGGTATTCAACTGATTGACTTTAAGCTTGAATTTGGTCACAAGGAAGAGAATGGACAGCTCGTGCTGGCAGATGAAGTGTCACCAGATACCTGTCGGCTTTGGGATAAAGAGACGGGCGAAAGACTTGATAAAGACGTATTTCGCCGGGATCTTGGCGATCTATCAACAACCTATCAAAAACTTCTTGAGCGACTGGGGGCAGCACAATGAAAAAGGTGAAGGTATATATCACATTAAAGGAAAGCGTTCTGGATCCACAAGGTCAGGCAGTAGCTGGGGCTATGCATCATCTCGGCTATCAAGAGGTGAAAGACGTGCGCATCGGCAAATTCATAGAATTAGAGATTGATAGTGAAGAAGAGATAGATGACAAGATCAGAGCCATTTGTGAAAAATTGCTGGCCAATACTGTTATCGAAAATTATCGCTATGAAATTGAGGAAGGTGTTCCTCAGTGAAGACAGCAGTGATAGCTTTTCCAGGCTCTAATTGTGATAGTGACATGTATTATGCCATACGTGACGGTCTTGAGCAAGAGGTGGACTATGTCTGGCATCAAGAAACTTCTTTAGATGGCTATGATGCCATCATGATCCCAGGCGGCTTCTCCTATGGAGATTACCTTCGCTCAGGAGCGATTGCTCGGTTTTCAAATATCATGCCTGCTGTGATAGCAGCAGCAGCAGCCGGCAAGCCTATCTTAGGGGTGTGCAACGGGTTTCAGATCTTACTAGAAGCAGGGTTGCTCCCTGGAGCGATGCTTCGAAATAAAGGATTAAAATTTATTTGTCGTCATGTGGATTTAGAGGTGATGAACAACACGACGTTGTTCTCTTCTCTGTATGACAAAGGCGAGACGATTTCCATTCCAGTTGCTCACGGTGAAGGCAACTATTACTGTGACGCAGAGACCTTGACAAAGCTTGAAGCTGAAAATCGCATTGTCTTTAAATATAAAAATAATCCTAATGGTTCGGCGGCTGATATAGCGGGAATCATTAATGAAAGAGGCAATGTCCTTGGGATGATGCCCCATCCTGAGCGGGCGACCGAAGCACTGCTTGGAAGTGCCCACGGTTTGAGACTATTTCAATCTATCTTAAAACACTGGAGGGAATCTCATGCCACTCTTACATCATGAACCAACGCCAATGGATATCAAGGAACAACACATTTATAAAGAAATGGGCCTTTCTGATGCTGAATATGAGCATATTGTTAGTCTGTTAGGCAGACAGCCGAATTATACGGAAACAGGTCTGTTCTCAGTCATGTGGTCAGAGCATTGCAGCTATAAAACTTCCAAGCCAGTGTTGAAAAGATTTCCTTCTTCTGGACCCAGAGTGTTACAAGGGCCTGGAGAAGGTGCTGGGATTGTAGACATCGGTGACCAGCAGGCGGTGGTGTTTAAAATAGAAAGTCATAATCATCCGTCAGCCATTGAACCTTATCAAGGGGCGGCAACAGGTGTTGGCGGGATTATTCGTGATGTATTTTCGATGGGGGCACGGCCTATCGCCCTATTAAATTCATTGCGTTTTGGTCCGTTGAGTTCAGCTCGCGTCCGCTATTTATTTGAGGAAGTGGTTGCTGGTATCGCAGGGTATGGCAATTGCATTGGCATTCCAACGGTAGGTGGAGAAGTGCAATTCGATAAAACCTATGAAGGCAATCCGCTTGTCAATGCCATGTGTGTCGGGCTCATTAATCATGAGGATATCCAGGTGGGTCGAGCAACCGGTGTAGGCAATACCGTAATGTATGTTGGCGCAGCGACAGGGCGTGATGGGATTCATGGTGCAACCTTTGCATCAGATGAATTGTCGGATGCTTCTGACGAAAAGCGTTCGGCGGTCCAAGTGGGAGATCCCTTTATGGAGAAGCTCCTTGTGGAAGCATGCTTAGAAGTCATCAAATCCGATGCATTGATAGGTATGCAGGATATGGGGGCAGCGGGTTTAACCTCTTCTGCCAGTGAAATGGCCTCGAAGGCTGGAGTGGGTATGGAGATGGATTTGGACAAGGTTCCACAGCGTGAGACGGGCATGACTCCTTATGAAATGATGCTCTCTGAATCCCAAGAACGGATGCTCCTTGTCGTTCAAAAAGGTCGTGAAGCGGAAATCCAAGAGATTTTTAAGAAATGGGAGCTTCATGCTGTTGCCGTTGGAACGGTTATCGAAGAAAAGACCTTTCGTTTGATTCACAAAGGCGAGGTCGTCGCCGAAGTGCCAGTAGACTCATTGGCGGATGATGCGCCTGTCTATCATATGCCATCAAAGGAACCAGAAAGCTTTCGGGTGAATGGGCAGCTCGCACCTTGGAAGCCGACGCTTACCAATTATGAAGAGGCACTGATCGGATTATTGAAAGAACCTACGCTTGCCAGTAAAGAATGGGTGTACAATCAATACGATTCCATGGTGCAAACGAACACCGCCGTTCTTCCTGGGAGTGATGCTGCAGTAGTACGTGTCAGAGGGACGCGTAAGGCACTCGCTATGACGACGGATTGCAATGGAAAATACCTTCGTCTTGATCCTGAGGTTGGCGGTCGAATCGCGGTTGCGGAAGCAGCGCGTAATATTGTCAGTTCAGGTGCCGTGCCATTGGCCATCACTGATTGTTTGAATTTTGGCAATCCGGAAAAGCCAGAAGCCTTTTGGCAGCTTGAAAAGGCTGTGGACGGCATGAGTGAAGCGTGTCGGATTCTTGGAACGCCTGTGATTAGTGGCAATGTCTCTCTATATAATGAGTCCCGTGGTCAGGCCATTGATCCCACACCAGTAGTGGGTATGGTTGGACTGGTTGAGGATATTGATCACATCACGACTTCCCATTTTAAAGCAGCAGGGGATGTGGTCTATGTCATTGGTGCAGCGACAGAGGAATTCGGTGGCAGCGCTATTCAGCAATGGCTAACGGATGATGTTAATGGTCAGCCGCCGCAATTGGATTTGGCAGTGGAAGTTGAAAGACAGCACGCACTATTACAAGCGATTCGTAAGCAGCTTGTCATGAGCGCTCATGATCTTTCTGATGGTGGGTTAGCTGTGGCGGTAGTTGAAAGCTTGATGGATACAGGGCTTGGCTGCACACTCACCCTGAATGGCGACATTGATGCTGAGCTTTTTGCTGAGACGCAATCACGCTTTTTAGTCACTGTAAAGCCGGATGTAGCTGAAGCCTTTGAAGACCTCGTTAAGGATGCAGTGAAGCTAGGTAAAGTCACGGAGGAAGACGTATTAAGAATTCATGACAAGGATCAAGAAGTGATCTCTGTCGCTGTTTCACAACTTGAGGAAGCATGGAAAGGAGTCTTACCGTGTTACATGCAATCAAAGACCGTGAACTAAATGAGGAATGTGGTGTATTTGGCATCTGGGGTCACGAGAACGCGGCGCACTTAACCTATTACGGGCTGCACAGTCTTCAGCATCGTGGTCAAGAAGGGGCAGGCATTAGTGTGACGGATGGCAAGCGTATCAAGTTTCACAAAGGCACTGGACTCGTCAATGATGTTTTCTCAGAGGAGGCAATTGAAGGGTTAACAGGCTATGCTGCAATCGGTCATGTACGCTATTCCACACAAGGGGATAGTGACTATGCCAATGTTCAACCGCTCGTCTTTCGCTCGCAAATTGATTCTCTAGCTTTAGCGCATAATGGGAATTTAGTTAATGCTAATGCTTTGAAGTATCAGCTTGAAGCTCAGGGAAGCATTTTTCAAACCACATCTGATACAGAGGTACTAGCGCATTTGATCAAGCGTGGAGGATCTCTTCGCTTTAAAGACCGTGTTAAAAATGCCCTCTCTATGATCAAAGGCGCCTATGCCTTTGTCATGCTGACTGAAGATCAATTAGTCATCGCGCTGGACCCGAATGGGTTACGGCCGCTGTCTATCGGTCGTTTAGGAGAGGCCTATGTAGTGGCTTCTGAAACCTGTGCATTTGACCTTATTGGTGCCACATATGAGCGTGACGTTCAGCCAGGTGAATTGATTATTATTGATGAAACAGGTTTGTCAACAGAGCGCTTTTCTTCATCTGTTGAACGGGCGATTTGTAGCATGGAATATATTTATTTTTCCCGACCTGATAGTAATATTGAGGGCATTAATGTCCACTCAGCGAGAAAACGTATGGGCATTGAATTAGCGAAGGAAGCGTTTATTGAAGCTGATGTGGTCACTGGTGTACCTGATTCCAGTATTTCAGCTGCTATTGGATTTGCTGAGGCAACGGGAATCCCTTATGAGCTCGGACTGATTAAAAACCGCTATGTGGGCAGAACGTTCATCCAACCTTCTCAAGAGCTGCGCGAGCAAGGGGTGAAAATGAAGCTGTCTCCGGTTCGCGGGATTGTTGAAGGGAAACGTGTGGTCATGGTGGATGACTCGATCGTACGTGGAACAACAAGCCGTCGCATCGTGAATATGCTGCGGGAAGCAGGAGCGACAGAAGTGCATGTGCGAATCAGTTCACCTCCGATTAAGTACCCTTGTTTTTATGGCATTGATACATCGTCAGAAAGTGAATTGATTGCTTCATCCTATTCTGTAGAAGAAATTCGCGAGCAAATTGGTGCAGATTCTCTTATCTACTTAAGTCCTGAAGGGATGATGCACGCCATTGGACGTAACCCGGAATGGAGTCATTGCGGTCAATGCTTAGCCTGCTTTACAGGAAAGTATCCGACCGAAATCTATCCCGATACATTACTCCCACACGAAAAAGTACAGCCAGTATAGAGGAGGGGCATTCATGGCAGAAGCATATAAACAATCTGGGGTGAATATTGAAGCTGGATATTCAGCCGTTGAAAAGATAAAAGGGCATGCCGCTCGAACCCTTCGGCCAGGAGTTTTGGGAGGGATTGGTTCCTTTGGGGCCGCCTTTGATCTGTCTGCTCTCAAGATGCAGCAGCCTGTCTTGATTTCGGGAACCGATGGCGTGGGAACGAAGCTGATGCTCGCCCAGGCCTTTGATAAGCATGATACGATCGGTATTGATGTTGTGGCAATGTGTGTGAATGATATTGTGACTCAAGGGGCAGCGCCGCTCTATTTCTTAGACTATATTGCCTGCGGTGAGCTGGATCCCGATAAAATTGAGCAGATCGTTAAAGGGGTGGCCGATGGCTGTGAACAGGCGGGGTGTGCACTTGTTGGTGGTGAAACGGCCGAAATGCCCGGTATGTACACACCGACAGAATATGATATCGCTGGCTTCGCCGTCGGGGCCGTGGAAAAAAGTGAGCAGCTGACCGGTAAAGCGATCGCTGAGGGGGATGTGTTAATCGGCCTCGCTTCTAACGGTATCCATAGCAATGGCTATTCGCTTGTCCGGAAAATTATTGCGGATAAGCAGTTAGATCCGAATCGCTCGTTTGGAGAAACGGATACATTGTTAAAGGAAGAGGTGCTCAAGCCCACGCGTATTTATGTTAAGTCCATCCTTGCGTCGTTACAACGTTTTTCAATTCATGGGCTGGCCCATATTACGGGTGGGGGCTTCTATGAAAATATCCCGCGGATGCTCCCCAATGGGTTAGGTGCGGTGATACGATCGGGAAGCTGGCCAATTCCAGAAATTTTTCCTTTTTTACAAGCGCATGGAAAGCTGACACAAGAAGATCTCTATGCCACTTTTAACATGGGGATTGGGATGGTTGTTGCGGCGACCAAGGCAGAAGAGCAAGAGCTGCTCGCTTTTTTTGAGACACAAGGAGAACGCGCCTATGTGATCGGTGATGTTGTAGAAGGAAGCGGCGTGCGCTTATGAAACATTTAGCTATCTTTGCCTCGGGAACGGGGAGTAACTTTCAAGCCATTGCTGAAGCTGTCCAGTCAGGAAAGCTTAAAGCTGAGCTGGCTTTGCTAGTTTGTGATCAGCCGAAAGCCGCTGTTATCAGTAAAGCAGAAAACCTAGGGGTTCCCACATTTGTCACGCGGCCCAAAGACTATGAAAATAAAGCAGGCTATGAACAGGCAGTGCTCACGGAAATGGAAAAACATGGGGTTGATTTTATTGCGTTGGCGGGTTATATGCGTTTGATTGGTTCAACTTTATTGGGGGCTTATGGGGGACGCATCATTAATATCCATCCCTCTCTTTTACCTGCATTTCCAGGACTGCATGCCATTGAACAAGCCATAGCGGCAGGGGTAAAGGTCACCGGTGTCACCATTCATTATGTCGATGACGGGATGGACACTGGACCGATTATTGCACAGGAGTCTGTCGCTATTCAGCCAGGAGATACAGCTGATCGTTTGGCTGAGCGTATTCATTCAATTGAACATGTCCTTTATCCAAGTGTACTGATGCAATTATTAAATGAGGAGTGAGTGGCAATGACAAAACGCGCATTGATAAGCGTCTTTGATAAAGAAGGATTAATTCCGTTTGTTAAATCTTTAATTGAGCTAGACTATGAGATTTTGTCAACGGGAGGCACAAAGAGAGCCATTGAAGAAGCAGGGCTGCCTGTCGTCTCGGTTTCAGAAGTAACGGGCTTTCCTGAAATCTTGGAAGGGCGTGTTAAAACGTTGCATCCTGCATTGCATGGTGGTTTTTTAGCCGATCGCTCAAAGCCAAGCCATCTTCAACAGATCGAGGAGCAAGGCATTGAGCCGATCGATCTCGTAGCGGTCAATCTCTATCCTTTTAAAAAGACGATTTCTAACCCTGATGTGACCTATGCCGATGCTATAGAAAATATCGATATTGGTGGTCCGTCAATGCTCAGAGCTGCGGCAAAGAATCACGCATCGGTCACCGTTGTATGCGACGCTGCCGATTATGACAGGGTCGTTGAAGCACTACGAACAAAGGGTGAGACCGATTTTGAACTGCGCCAAGCGCTTGCAGCAAAGGTATTTCGTCATACAGCAGCCTACGATGCCCTGATTGCTGATTATCTAACAAAGCAAACCGGTGACGTTTTTCCAGAGACGTACACAGTCACTTTTGAGAAAAGACAGGAGCTACGCTATGGGGAAAATCCACATCAAGCGGCAGCCTTTTACGAAGAGCCTTTTCAGGATGCCTCCTCCATTGCGGGTGCTAAACAGCTCCACGGCAAAGAGCTTTCCTATAATAACATCCGTGATGCCGATGCAGCACTTGCCATTGTTAAAGAGTTTGACAAGCCAGCAATTGTTGCCTTAAAGCATATGAATCCTTGTGGGATAGGCATTGGAGAAACCGTTGAGGCGGCTTATCTCAAAGCCTATGAAGCGGATCCTGTGTCGATCTTTGGAGGCATTATTGCTGCTAACCGAGAAATCGATGCAGAAACAGCCGAGCATCTGTGTCAGATTTTCCTTGAAATTATTATTGCCCCCTCGTATACACCTGAAGCTTTTGAACTGTT
This sequence comes from Pullulanibacillus camelliae, assembly GCF_014642655.1. Lineage (GTDB taxonomy): Bacteria > Bacillota > Bacilli > Bacillales > Sporolactobacillaceae > Pullulanibacillus > Pullulanibacillus camelliae. The sequence goes on along the minus strand of NZ_BMIR01000004.1, from coordinate 168,043 downwards.
ATCCAAAAAGAAAAATATTCGTTTATTGACGGTTGCTTTTGATGATACGCCCGCACAAAACAGGCAATTAACCTCTGTGCGTGGAGGGCTTTTAATCCAAGATGCCGATCAACTTGGTCTTAAGGATGCTGAGCTAACTTATCCAACTAAGCGCAAGCCAACAGAAGCGGAAATGAAAGCTCTTGAGTTAGGCTGGAAGGCTGTGAAGCATGTCAAATCGAATGCGATAGTGCTAGCGAAGGATGATTGCACCATTGGCGTGGGTGCTGGCCAAATGAATCGCGTCGGTGCGGCTAAGATTGCGATTGAACAAGCCGGTGATAAGGCAAACGGCTCAGTATTAGCCTCTGATGCTTTCTTTCCAATGAACGATACCGTAGAGGCAGCGGCTAAAGCCGGTGTCACAGCAATTATTCAACCCGGTGGCTCCATTAAAGACCAGGATTCCATTGATAAGGCTGATGAATATGGCATTGCGATGGTCTTTACAGGCGTGCGTCATTTTAAACACTAGGAGGGTGAACGGATGAAGGTTCTTGTTGTCGGTAAAGGGGGCCGTGAGCATGCCATCGCTTGGAAGCTCAAACAAAGTGCACAGGTCAACGAAGTCTTTATTGCCCCAGGAAATGATGGTATGAATCGGGTGGCAACACGCGTTCCAATTGACGAAGCGGACTTTGAAGGGCTGATCAACTTTGTAAAAACGAATGCGATTGATTTAACAATAGTAGGTCCGGAACAGCCACTTGTTGATGGTATTGTCAATCGCTTTAAGCAAGCAGGCTTGACCATTTTCGGTCCTTCACAAGAGGCAGCGATGTTGGAAGGCAGCAAAGCCTTTGCCAAGGATCTGATGGGCAAGTATGCTATTCCAACAGCAGCCTATGACGTGTTCACCGATTATGACAGAGCGGTGGCTTATGTTCAACAAATGGGTACACCTATTGTCATTAAAGCGGATGGACTTGCTGCTGGGAAAGGCGTTACCGTTGCGTTGACGGAAAAGGAGGCACTCCAGGCATTAGCTGACGCTTTAAATGATCACCGGTTTGGTTCGGCGGGAGCTTCTGTTGTGATTGAGGAATACTTAACAGGAGAAGAATTCTCATTGATGGCGTTTGTAGATGGTGAAAACGTCTATCCGATGGTCCTTTCGCAGGACCATAAGCGGGCCTTTGAAGGAGATAAGGGTCCAAATACGGGGGGCATGGGGGCCTATTCTCCCGTTCCACAGCTTCCTGAAAATGCACTGGATATTGCCATGGAACGCATCATGGTGCCGACGGTCAAGGCAATGCAAAAGGAAGGGAAACCTTTCCAGGGCATACTTTATGCAGGGTTGATATGGACGAGTGCAGGACCTAAAGTGATTGAATTTAACTGTCGCTTTGGTGATCCAGAAACACAAGTGGTCTTGCCAAGACTAACATCCGATCTCTTTGCGGTCTTTTGGTCACTGGTACAAGGGGAAGTGCCAGAGCTGACATGGTCGGAAGAAGCTGCATGCGGTTTTGTTCTCGCTTCAAAAGGCTATCCGGGAGATTATGAAAAGGGATCAGAGATCATTGATCCCGAGCTTGCAGAAGACCAAGCCCTCATCTTCCATGCCGGTACAAAGTTGAAGGACGGCCAATGGGTGACTGATGGTGGCCGCGTGCTGCTCGCGACCTGTTTAGCTCCAACTTTATCAGAGGCTGTTCAACAAGCCAGAAGCGCTATTGAAAAACGAACCAATGCTAACACCTTTTATCGGACGGATATCGGGCATCGTGCCTTATTAAGCGAAAACACACACGGACGTTAAAAGCTCCGTGTGTGTTTTCGCTATTAGAAATTGAGTAAGGCTGCGAGTTTCCGAATCAGTGTGTGAGCGGAACAAAAGGTAGAGGCTAATTAACAAAAGCCGGTTTCAATGAAACAAAAGCGGCGCCCAGTTTAACAAAAGCCAGCCCAAGATAACAAATAAAATCCGAAGTTAACAAATAGGGAGCAAATCCGGGGGTCAAGTTTCCGAATCAGGGTGAGAGCGTAACAAAAGACAGAGACAAGTTAACAAAAGCGGCTCGAATTTTAAAAAGCCCCCTTCTAAATTGCGAATAAATTCCCTTAATAGCCAGGCATTGGTCTGGTTTTCTTTTTGTCCCATAAATTTGGAGAATGAGGAATAAAAACCGGTTTAAATACGCATACTAATTTTCTATGTGGTAGTTTTTGTGTCGCCTTGGATTGTATGTCATTAAATGCTAAATTTTCTAAATCCTCCTGTCAGGATATCTGACCTTATACTTTCGTAAATTACTTCTTTAATGTATGATAAAAAGGTGTCAATCATTAAAAGTGAGGCGATGGAGTTGGCTTTTTATCAGCCTTGGAGTAAATCACAACTGAGAGAACAGGCGGCAGTTGCCAAAGGTCACCGACAACCGACAAAAGTATTGAGTAAGGGAATTATTTTGAATGCGCATACAAAAAGATGGGAACAAGGAAATATATGGATATATCAGGATCGCATTATTTATGTGGGGGACAGGCTTCCGAGAGATCTTGATCAGGTTGAATTGATTGATTGTAGTGGAGACTACTTAGTCCCTGGTTATATAGAGCCTCATGCGCATCCCTTTCAGCTTTATAATCCATCCACATTGGCAGCCTTTGGTGCAACAGGAGGGACTACAACTTTTGTCAGCGATAACTTGATCTTTTATATGTTATTGTCAGATGAACACTCTTTCGACATCATTGAGCGGTTAAATGAAACACCAACGAGCTTTTTTTGGTGGTGTCGCTATGATGCACAAACGAAGCTGCAGGCGTCGCCCTACTCTGAGGACAGAATAAGAAGATGGCTTGAGCATCCCAATGTGATTCAAGGAGGGGAATTAACAAGCTGGCCGCAAGTTTTGCATGGTGATGATCAGCTTTTGGAATGGATGCAAATGACAAAACGGCACGGCAAAAGGATTGAAGGGCATTTGCCTGGAGCATCTGAGAGAACGTTGATTCAAATGCAGCTTTTAGGTGTGGATTGTGACCATGAAGCAATGACGGCAGAGGAAGCATGGACACGCCTTAACATTGGTATGACGACGTCGCTTCGCTACTCATCGATCCGGCCGGATTTACCTGTTATTTTAAAAGGGTTGTTAGAAAAAGGGGTGGAGAATTATCACCCTCTATATATGACAACAGACGGTTCGACTCCGTATTTTTATCAGCAGGGCCTTATGGATCGCACCATTGAAATTGCCTTAGAACAGGGTGTGCCGGCAATTGAGGCCTATCTTATGGCTTCACATAACATTGCCATCCATTATGGTTTACAGCACTTGGTTGGCTCAATCGCACCTGGACGAATCGCTCATATCAATATCCTAGAATCAAAAGAGAACCCAAAACCGGTATCTGTTTTAGCAAAAGGTGAATGGGTGAAAAAGCAACATCATACATATTACCCGGCATCTCCAATAGATTTTAAGAAAGAACTAGGGGCCTTGGCTATCGGGTGGGAGCTAACGGAAGAGATGCTGACTCCCAAGACAACCATTGGGATAGACATGACGAATGCGGTCATTACACAACCGTTAGAGCTTGAGACGCTACCCGCTGAGGATCAGCTTCCTGAAGACTTAGCTTATCTCACACTTATTGATGTTCAAGGAAAGTGGAAGGTGAGTACCTTTGTTAAAGGCTTTGCGAAAATGGATGGGTTTGCCAGCAGTTTTTCCTCGACGGGCGACCTCCTTCTTATTGGTCGAAAGAAGGCCTCTATTGTGGAAGCCTTTAGGCGACTGAAAGAAATTAAAGGGGGCATTGTTCTAGTTGAGGAGGCATCTTGCCAGGCGGAATTGAAGCTCCCAATAAGAGGTTGGCTATCGGAACAGCCGATGGAAGTGCTCGCTGAAGAGGAACAACACTTCACAACTTATTTACGGGAAAAGGGCTATGTATTTGCAGATCCTATTTATAGTCTGTTATTCTTCTCATCAACACATTTACCTTATATTAGAATCACACAGCTTGGTTTGGTGGACGTTATGAGAAACCGAGTCATTCATCCAGTTGAACAATTAACTGTCTCATAGGAGGGTGATACGGAGGATGAAAAAAACACTGGCGAGCGTGCTGCTATTACTAGGGCTTACGCTTCTACTTGTTGGCTGTACAGGAACACAGGAAAAGGATCGCACAGAATCCATGCAGGAGCAAAAGGCTGTCCCCGTTTCCAAGGAGCCTGTAAAGGTTTATCCACTCACAGGGCTACCGGCAGGGAAGGACGAGATTAATCGCCGTGTGCTTGCGGTGATGGTTAATAATCATGCCTTAGCGCGGCCACAATCTGGCCTTCATAAGGCTGACATTGTTTATGAGGCATTAACGGAAGGGCGGATCACACGCTTTTTAGCGATTTTCCAGAGTCAAAAGCCTGATGTCATTGGGCCTGTGCGCAGTGCTCGTCCTTATTTCATCAATCTAGCACAAGGCTATGACGCCATTTATATTGCTCATGGCTGGAGCCCGCAGGCAAAAAAAATGTTGACTACAGGGGATACTGATTATATTCAAGGGCTGTATCATGATGGGACATGGTTTCAGCGGGCGTCATTCAGGAAGGCGCCGCATAACTCCTACATTCCCTATGCGAATGCCATTAAGGGGGCGAAGGCAAAGGGATATGCACTTACTGAAGATGTCCGGCCTTTATCTTTTATGACAAAGAAGGCTATCAAGCATCTCAAAGGGCAAGCTGTGAACACAGCAACGATTACGTATGCGAAGGATAACGTTGTGAGTTATGTTTATCATGCGGAGGATGGCCTTTATTATCGTCATATTAATGGCGAGCAAGCCAAAGACCGTGAGTCCAAAGCGCCTTTAACAGCAGCAAATGTGTTTATCGTCAGTGCTGATCACTCTTTTTATAATAATAAAGATTATCGACGAGTTATTGATCTGGACAAAGGTGGAAAAGCTTATTTACTTCAACATGGCAAACTGCAAAAGCTGGAGTGGAAGAATGTGAATGGCCGAATTTTACCTTATAAGGATGGGGAAGAGGTTCCATTTATTCCGGGGCAAACTTGGGTCAATATCGTGGAACCTAGTTTAGAGAAAAATGTTAGCTTAACAGAAGGGGAGTAATAATAGTGCAAATTGATAAATTACGAGGGGATTCATTAGACCAGCTTTTCGAAGCTATTTTATCTCTTAAGGACCGTGAAGAGTGCTACCGCTTTTTTGATGACCTTTGCACGATGGGAGAAATTCAGACTATTGCACAGCGCTATCAAGTGGCACGAATGCTCCTCGACGGCTTTAAGTATCACCAAATCGAAGAGGGCTCGGGAGCCAGTGCCGCAACGATCTCGCGTGTCAAACGCTGTATTAATTATGGAAATGATGGCTATCAAATGACCTATGAACGCATCAAAGCTCATAAGGAATAGCTGGTGAGAAGCAACGAATGGGGACCCTGAATTTAGGACCCCATTTTTTTTGCGCTTTAAAAACTGAAACATTTGGACGTCGACTCCTGTGATGAGGCGCCTAGAATGGCGGGGCAAAGGCGCTTGACGAAGTGAACAAGTATAAGCCGAAGTTTTCTAACTTTTTTCTTGTCGTGAGAAACGTTGTGAAGGTATTTCAGGATGTGATTTATAACCTTTTTGAATGGATTTAACTGAACGCCTTGACATAGAGTGCGCTCTAGCTGTTAGGATTTAATTAACAAGAGAGGAGAAAAAAGTTCATGGAAAAGATAAGTAGGTGGGCTATTTATGCGTTTGCAAATTAGTCAGCTTTCCAAGGAAACAGGCGTGTCCATTCACACCCTTCGTTATTATGAAAAGGAAGGGATTCTTCCCCCTGTAAAACGTAATGAAAAGGGGATACGCATTTATGACACGGATGATATTGAGTGGATTAAATTCGCCCGCTGTCTTAGACAGACAGGGATGGGGATTGCTGAGATGAAACAATTCGCGCAGCTCGTCATTCAAGGAGAAGAAACAAAACAGGAGCGCATAAGGTTACTTCGACAACAAAATAGGCGAATCAAGGCTCAAATTGAACAATTAATGAGTTACACAGAGGTCATCAATCACAAAATAGAACTATACTCTTTAGAAGAAGAATAGGAGAGAGCGTAATGAAAACTGTATTGATTACGGGTGCGTCAAAAGGAATCGGAAGAACCACAGCCTTATATTTTGCGCGTAAGGGATGGAATGTCGTTGCAACTATGCGCTCTCCTGAAAAGGAAACCGAGCTTACTAAAGGCAAAAACATTTTGGTCACTTCTCTTGATGTAGAAAGCAAAGCATCGATCGACAGTGCAATTGAACAAGGAATCTCAACATTTGGGAATATTGATGTTGTTATCAATAATGCGGGGTATGGTGCATTTGGTCTCTTTGAATCTGCAACAGAAGAACAAATACAAAGACAATTTAATGTCAATGTTTTTGGACTGATGTGGGTAACGAAAGCCATTTTGCCTCACTTCAGAAAGAATCGCCAGGGTCTCATTATTAACATTACTTCTGAGGGAGGAAGAATAACCTATCCTTTGTTTTCGCTTTACCATGCCACGAAATTTGCTGTGAACGGGTTCACAGAGGCACTTCTTTACGAGCTGGCACCACTTAATATTCGGGTGAAGATTGTGGAACCAGGACCGACAAAAACGGAATTCGCAGGTAAGTCCATGGATTTCCTTGAGAATGAAAATTTGCTAGATTACAGTGAATTTGAATCTAAGGTTGGCTCAGTGTATGAAACCTTATTTGATCCCAATAAGATCTCTTCACCAGAATTCACTGCCGATGTGATTTATGAAGCAGCTACTGACCCTTCCAATCGGTTAAGATATCAGAGTGGTTCTGATCTCCTGAAAGAACGCGAAGCACTCACCGATGATGAATTTATTAACAAAGTAGCCCATCAATTTGGAATTCATCTTTCACAATAATAGGTGTATATCTGTAGAATAGCAAGAAAAGTTTTCCTATATTTCTGTAAAAGGGCTGGGGCAGAGGTTTTCAGCTCATAGAGAATCCGAACGTATTCACCATTTTGAAGGGATGCGTTCGGATTTTTGAGTGAGTCATGAAGTGCTCCATCAAAACACTTCGCTTTCCACGGTCACGGCCTAGAGGCACGCAGGAGGCGCTAGCTTTGGGTTTCGACGCATCATCGGGTCCCCGAAAAGTGTTCTTTACTTTTTGGAGGGGGCCTGAGATGCTAGCTTCGGCGTCGTCACATGGATGTGATGCTTTTAGTCGAAGGTCCTTGAAGGATCTGACACACTTAGCCGAAGTGCATTGAAAATGTAAGAGACTTAGGCTAAGAAGCCCCTGTTCCTGCGTTTACTAGACTTGCTTTATCGTCAACTTCCTCGGGACAATGCGTCGTTATTCGTGAAGTAACGCTGGTCACGTTCCCGCAGGAGTCTCCGTATTTTGACTACGCTTCCCGTTTCCCTGGCTACTTATCGTTCGGTAATCGAGTGATTTCTTTTCGTTTTGTCTCACCCTCTTTTTAACTATCGTTTTAAGTTATTACAGGAGGAAACAATTGCTTCTTATAAGACGTGTCTCAGGGAGCATTAGGACAGATGTAGATGTATGTTAGACTATTAAACTGAATTTTTCCTAAATGGAGGCTATTTAGTTATAATGTTAAGGAGTAGCTCGGTCAATGATCCATCCGATAAGTAAATGAAATGCTCTTATATGCCGACGAACAGCGCTCATAGCATGAGATCTTTTTAATAGAGAAGAGATGAGGAGGAGTAAACCGATGATTGATTTACGAAGTGATACAGTAACAAAGCCAACGGAAGCCATGCGTCGTGCAGCCTATGAAGCTGAGGTGGGTGATGATGTTTACGGTGAGGACCCAACGGTTAGAAAGCTTGAAGAAACGGCAGCAGAGCTTTTAGGGAAAGAAGAGGCATTGTTTGTCACAAGTGGCACACAAGGGAATCAGATTGCAGTATTATCCCATTGTGCCTTAGGTAATGAAATTATATTAGAGAAAGAGGCACATATTTTTTATTATGAAGGCGCGGCGATTTCCGCGTTTGCGGGCGTTCAGCCTCGAACATTGAAGGGCATTCGTGGAGCCCTACAACCAAGTGATGTAGTTGCAGCGATTCGCGATGATGATATTCATGTTCCTGAAACAGGGCTGATTTGTTTGGAAAATACCCATAATCGCGCGGGTGGAGCCATTATTCCTGTTGAAAACATGGCGCAAATCTATGCAATTGCAAATGGGGCACATATTCCTGTGCATTTAGATGGTGCCCGTTTGTTCAATGCGGTGGTAGCATCAGGGCATGCCGTTCAGGACTTCACTCAGTACACGGATACCGTGCAAATTTGTTTATCCAAAGGGTTAGGGGCTCCTGTGGGTTCGATCATTGCAGGAAGTCATGCCTTCATTAAGAAGGCACGCAAATGGCGCAAGCGTTTAGGGGGTGGACTGCGTCAGGTGGGCATTCTAGCAGCCCCGGGACTGATTGCTTTAACGCAACATGTAGAACGGCTCGCAGAGGATCATAAAAGGGCAGAGAAACTAGCGATAGGTATTGCTAATATTGAAGATTTGCAGCTAGCTAATCAAGTAGAAACCAATATATTGTTAGTAGATGTGGAGAAAAAGGGGATCACTGCCCATGAGTTCGTTGCTCAGTTAAAGGATAAGGGCGTCTTAGCAAATGCCTTTGGCCCAACCCTTGTTCGTCTGATCACCCACTATGATATTTCTGATCAGGATATTGATGATGTGTTAAGCGTTCTTCAGCATTTATGATTAAAAAACAGCCTCTATATAGGCTGTTTTTTTACGCAAGAAGCATTACTTTTCGGAAGACCTTATAAGTTCGGGCTTTGGCTTTCGTCATTAAAGCTTGGTGAGAGGTCAAGTTTTCTCAAATAATGAAAGTCTAAAATTTTAGGTGTTAATGGAGTAGATCGTGCACGTTTCCATTCCAAGCCGCCCGCAGGACTCTAGTATCGCATCATGAGTTAGCGGCGCTCGAGGAACAAACAATTTTAGAATGTTCCGAGTCTCGCGCCTTGCGCTCCATTCCACTTGACCAGGCACTGAAGCCTCTTTCATATTTCATGATGCTCTATACCAAGCAAGGACCGGGCATACGCTTTTCGCCCGGTTTTTCTTATAGAATATATAAATAAATCCTTATGTTTCAATTCTTTGTCAGCCCTATGTCGTTGAAGGTGGATATGGTATAATCCAGCTAGAGTCTTGCGGAGGTGCTTAAGAGTGTTGGGTCATTAAAAAGCTCAATGCGTTTTTTCAAAAGTCGTATATAGAGCGCGAAACATGAGGAAACTTTTCTCCTTCACTCCTTCCTTTTTTGAACCCCATTGTAGTTAGACAGGTGATTTCTATGTTAGTGATTTAAAAAACTGTCTAACGTAAACCTACACTCTGTGTCTTTTAGTTTTAGGAGGAACGAATTGTGAATGAATATAAGGCCTGGCGCCATGTATTTAAGCTAGATCCGAATAAAAAAATAGATGACGATGCGTTAGAACAACTCTGCGAATCTGGAACGGATGCAGTGATTGTTGGCGGGACGGATGGTGTCACGCTTGATAATACCTTGCAGCTATTGAGTAGAATTCGCCAATATGCGGTGGATTGTGCTTTGGAAATTTCGGCTATTGATGCCGTAACCCCTGGCTTTGACTACTACTTTATTCCAACCGTCTTGAACGCCGATCACCCAGATTGGATTGTTGGGATGCATCATGAGGCAATCAAGGAATTTGGAAAAACCTTAAATTGGGATGAGGTAGTGATGGAAGGGTATTGTGTTCTCAATCCTGCTTCAAAGGTCGCCAGCTTGACAGGGGCTGATACGGCGCTTGATTCTGAAGATGTGACAGCTTATGCAATGATGGCTGAACGCATGTTTCATTTTCCTGTTTTTTATCTTGAGTATAGTGGGATCTACGGTGAACTGGAGATGGTTCAGGCGGTGAAAAAGACACTGACGTGTGCCCAGCTTTTCTACGGAGGTGGGATTGATTCCGTCGCGAAAGCAGAGGAAATGGCGCGAGCCGCAGATACTGTGATTGTGGGGAACGTCATTTATCAGGATTTGAAGACCGCATTGAAGACCGTTAAAGCAGTTAAAAAAGTGATGCATAAAGCGAAACAGTAAAAATAGGAGTGAAAAAAGATGCAAGATTTAGTGGACAACCTCTTTCAGGGATTGAACCCTCAGCAGAAAAAAGCCGTTCAACATACGAAGGGCCCTTTGTTACTTATGGCTGGTGCAGGAAGTGGGAAAACGCGTGTCCTGACGCATCGGATTGCTTATTTGTTAATTGAGAAGGAAATCGCTCCTTGGAATGTGTTAGCAATTACTTTTACAAATAAGGCCGCTAAAGAGATGAAGGAGCGCTTGACAGGCTTAACGGGTCCACTTGCAGAGGATATTTGGGTATCAACGTTTCACTCAATGTGTGTACGTATTTTGCGCCGTGATGCCGATCGGATTGGGATCAACCGTAATTTTTCGATATTGGATACCACCGATCAGGTCTCGGTGATTAAACAAATTTTAAAGGAAAAGAATATCGATCCTAAGAAATTTAGCCCTAGAGCCATTCTTGGAACGATCAGCTCGGCAAAAAATGAGCTGCAAACGGCAAAGGATTACGGTCAAATGGCTAATGGTCCATATGAAGAGGTTGTGCGTGACGTTTACGTTGAATATGAGAAGCGTCTGTTGAAAAACCATTCTCTTGATTTTGATGATTTGATTATGACGACGATTCATCTTTTTAAGCGTGTCCCAGAATCCTTGAGCTTTTATCAGAAGAAATTTCAATATATTCACGTCGATGAGTATCAGGATACGAACAAAGCACAGTATACGCTTGTTAAGCTGTTGGCTGAGCGTTTTCGCAATCTATGTGTTGTCGGTGATTCTGATCAATCGATTTATAAATGGCGTGGAGCGGATATTAAAAATATTTTATCCTTTGAGAAGGACTATCCTGACGCTGAAGTCATTCTACTCGAGCAAAACTATCGGTCGACGAAAAAAATTCTGGAAGCAGCTAACCGTGTGATTGCAAATAACTATAGCCGCAGGCCCAAAAATCTTTGGACAAATAACACAGAAGGCCATCCCATTCATTATTATCGTGCAAATAATGAACATGATGAAGGTCGATTTATTGCGGGAAAGATCAGTGAGTTGACCAAGGATGGTTTTAACTTTGATGATATTGCCGTGCTCTATCGGACAAACGCCCAATCACGTGTCGTGGAAGAAATGCTTGTCAAGGCCAATATTCCTTATCGAATGGTGGGAGGCATTAAATTCTATGAGCGTAAGGAAATTAAGGATTTACTTGCTTACTTGCGTTTGATTGCCAATCCTGATGATGATATCAGCTTTGCTAGGGTAGTGAATGTACCTAAGAGAGGGATTGGGGCAGCATCGTTAGATAAGCTGGCAGACTATGCGCTACAAGAGGACTTGTCCCTCATCCAAGCGATTCAAGAAATTGAGCAAACGACTGTTCCAAAGAGGGCAGCCAAAGCACTTGTGGAATTTGCTGATCAAATCATCAACTGGTCACATATGCTCGATTATTTATCGGTGACGGATTTGGTTGAAGAGGTGCTGGATAAGTCAGGCTATCGTGAGGCGCTTAAAGAGGAGAAAACGCTAGAGTCCCAGAGTCGTTTAGAAAACCTCGATGAATTTTTATCTGTCACACAAGATTTTGAAAAAAATAATGAGGACAAATCTTTGATCGCTTTTCTTAGTGAGTTGGCTTTGGACAGTGATATGGGATTGGAAGAAGAGGATACTCAGCAGGGAGAAGGTGTCACCTTGATGACGCTTCATGCTGCTAAAGGATTGGAATTTCCTATCGTCTTTCTTGCTGGTCTTGAGGAAGGGGTCTTCCCACATAGTCGTTCACTCATGGAAGAAGAGGAAATGGAAGAGGAAAGACGCTTAGCTTACGTAGGGATTACCCGTGCAGAGCAGCGCCTGTACATTACCAATGCTCAAATGCGGACACTGTTTGGACACATGAATACCAATCCAGAGTCACGCTTTATCGGTGAAATTCCTGAAGAACTCATTGAAAGAGAAGAGAATGAGCGCTCCTTTGGCTGGGGTGGAGGAACAGCTTCAAGGTCTACCGTTTCCTTTCAATCCACTGCATCATCGGCAGCTCCCATACAAAGGCGCCCTATGATACCGAAAAAAAATGTGAATAGTGAAGGCCATTGGGCTGTTGGAGATCGTGTGAGTCATAAAAAGTGGGGAGAAGGCACTGTGGTAAGTATTAAAGGGGAAGGGGATTCTATGGAGCTAGACATTGCCTTTCCGAATCCAACAGGGATTAAGCGCCTGCTTGCCAGCTTTGCTCCCATCGATAAATTATAACATCTCGTCGTGTGGTGAAGAATGGGGTATATTAAGACGAGCAGCGAAAAGGAGGGCTTGTATTGGATCAAGAGCTTATTAAGCGTGTTGATGCTCTGCGCGAGCAATTAAATAAATATGGGTATGAATATTATGTGTTAGACCGTCCAAGTGTCCCAGATTCAGAATACGATCGCCTGATGAATGAGCTCATAGCTATTGAGACGGAGCACCCAGAGCTTATCACGCCGGATTCACCTACACAGAGAATCGCAGCAGCCCCTCTTGAGGCCTTTAATAAGGTGACACATAGGACGCCAATGATGAGCCTTGGGAACGCCTTTAATGAACAGGATATCCGTGACTTCGACCGGCGTGTGCGACAGGTTGTTGGCGACCAAGTAACCTATGTTTGTGAATTAAAGATCGATGGTTTGGCGGTATCCCTTAACTATGAACAGGGTCAATTTGTTCTCGGAGCCACTCGGGGTGATGGGACAACAGGTGAGGATATCACACAAAATTTGAAGACGATTCGTTCGATTCCTCTGAAATTAGCTGAACCAATTGATTTGGAGGTCCGGGGGGAAGCTTATATGCCAAGGCGTTCTTTTGAACGTCTTAATAAGCATCGCGAAGAAATGGGACTGGCTCTCTTTGCCAATCCACGTAATGCCGCAGCAGGTTCTTTAAGACAATTAGATCCAAAAATTGCCGCAGAGCGTAACCTAGATGTCTTCCTTTATCAGATTGCTAATAGCCATGATAAGCCGATAGAAAGGCATAGTGAAGGATTGGAGTGGCTGCAATCCATTGGGCTAAAGACCAACCCAGAATGGCGCCAATGCAGCTCCATAGAGGAAATCATCGCATTTATTGAGTACTGGACGGAAAAGCGTCCTGACTTAACCTATGATATTGATGGGATTGTCATTAAAGTCGATGCGCTTGATCAGCAGAGGGCACTTGGCTTTACCGCGAAAAGTCCGAGATGGGCGATTGCCTATAAATTTCCCGCTGAGGAAGTTGTGACAACACTTGAAGATATTGAGTTAAATGTGGGGCGCACGGGTGTGATTACCCCTACAGCTGTTCTTGCCCCGGTTTCAGTGGCTGGGACAACCGTCCAGAGGGCCTCTCTCCATAACGAGGATCTCATCCGTGAAAAGGATATTCGCATCGGAGATCATGTTGTGATCAAAAAGGCAGGAGACATCATCCCTGAGGTCGTCAATGTCTTAACTGAGCAACGGACTGGGAAGGAAACGCCTTTTTACATGCCCGAGCAATGTCCAGAATGTGGCAGTGATTTGGTTCGTCTAGAAGGGGAAGTCGCTTTGCGCTGCATCAATCCTAAGTGTCCAGCACAGATTCGTGAGGGACTCATCCACTTTGTCTCCAGAAATGCCATGAACATTGATGGATTAGGAGAAAAGGTGATTACTCAACTCTTTGAGAAAAAATTGATTGAGGATGTTGCTGATCTCTATCAGCTCACTTTTGATGACTTGATCAATATGGAACGCATGGGGGAAAAGTCTTCAATGAATTTGCTAGAGGCGATCGAAGCCTCAAAGCAAAATTCGCTGGAAAAGCTGCTCTTTGGTCTCGGTATCCGCTTTGTTGGAGCAAAGGCAGCGCGCACATTGGCAGAAGCTTTTCGTGATATCGATACGCTCATGAATGCATCGAAGGATGAGCTATTAGCGGTTGATGAGATCGGTGAGAAAATGGCCGACTCTATCGTCACCTTTTTCCAAAATGAAGATTTCCTTGTGTTAATTGATGAATTAAAATCCTACGGCGTGAACATGACCTATACAGGTCCTATCGTTCGTCAGGAGGATGTTGCGGATTCACCGTTTGCTAATAAGACAATTGTATTAACCGGTAAAATGGAGCAGCTTTCCCGGCCTGATGCCAAGGCGAAAATTGAAGCACTCGGTGGTAAGGTCACCTCGAGTGTGAGTAAAAAGACAGATTTGGTCATTGCGGGGGAAGACGCAGGCTCGAAGCTTGAAAAGGCGCAAAGCCTGAATATTGAAGTTTGGGATGAGGCACAATTTATGGCAGCGTTAGAGGAAGTCGCTGTTAACGAATAGGGAATCACTTCCTATAGCATAAAAAAATGATAATGGTAAAATGTTCTTTGGGGAAGTTGGGTATCGATGGTTAGCGATAAGATTCGAAAGCTTTGACTTTCGCTCTAAACTTGCCGATGCTCGCACAAGATTACTTATAAGTCTAAGTCAGTGAGTGCATCAGCCAAGTGGTGTAAATGAGGAGTTGACAGTTTTGAAACGAGTGGTTTTAGGATTGTGCCTGTTGTTTGTCTTGATTGGAACAACTGCGTGTACGATGCCGTGGTCTAAGGATGACAAGCAGCATACGTTAAAAAACACAAAAAAGGGTAATGATGAAAAAATCACCATTGTGCCTCAGGATAATGAAAAGGATTATCAGATTTGGCATTCAGATAAGACAAGCCCTTCGCGCGGTTATATTACGTATGGTGTCAATAATCGTTTAGATATTAATGAGATGGAAATGGGATTGATGCGCCTTTCTAAAAGTGTGTTTGACCCCGGAAAATATTATTTCCAAAGTGGGCGCTATATCAGTACAGATTTGATCGATGAAATGTTAGCGCGTAAGCTTGTAAAGGGAGAATCCTCTGATCTTCCAGGCGTCGATAAACAAGGGTTAAATCCGCCTTATGGAAAAGGGAGCGATATCGGAAAGCGTGCAACCGATGAGCCTAAAGAACTGAGCTACGTTTTAGAGCAGGATTACCTGACGAAGAATGGTAAGTTAAGCGGGGTTTCATTAGCTGTTTCTATGAATTCTGTCTACAACCAGAGTATTTATTACAAAAAGACAGGGAAAACCTACCCTGTGGATGTGACCTTAAATAAAACGGAACAAATGCAAAAGGGCAAGAGCTATGCTAATAAAGTCTTGCAGCGCATTCGCCAGGTCAAGGGTCTAGAGAATGTCCCTGTATTTGTCGCCTTATATCTCGAAGCAGCTCCCGGATATGATGCTCCTGGGCATTTTTACGCTGTTGGAACGGCGGATGGCTCGGCGCGCTCCATCAGCAAATGGAAGAATACGGGCGAGGATAATGTACTCTTTCCATCAAATGAGGCGGAAAGTAAATACAAGGATTACTATGATAAGTTTGATAAATTTAAGGACAAAATAAAAAGCTATTTCCCTAACTATACCGATGTCATTGGTCAAGGGTTCATCAAGGGAAATAAGCTACAAAATCTAACGATGAATATCAATATTAACTTCTTTGATGAAACGGAAATTGTCTCATTCACTAACTATATTTCTGGCCTGTTGCAGAGCAACAATCCTTTTGAAGTCCCTATTCAAATCAATATTAGCGATACGACAGGTCAACCGGAAGCTGTAGTAGTCAATCGCTCTGATATGGACAAACCCTTTGTTTATGTTTATGGAGCCACACACTGATAAATCTAATAGTTACTAGAACCTTTGCAGAGAGGGTGTCACAAAAGCAGGGCTTTTAATGACAGCTCTCTCCTTTTTTATTGGAAAATGGTCATGACAAGAGACAAAATAACAAATCAAAGCCGAAGTGAACAAGTCCATGGAGCAAGCTTCCGAATCAGAAGTCGAGCGCAACAAAAGAGAGGAAAAAGAGAACAAAAGCCAGCCACACAATAACGAATAGAGCTCGAAGCTTCCGAAAGGAGAACAAATCCGAAGGACAAGTTTCCGAATCCAGGTGTGAGCGTAACAAAAGTCCTGAGCAGGAGAACAGAAGCCGGCTTCAGAGTAACAAAAGGCTCGACTATTTTAACAAAACCCCTCTCAAAATAACATAGCTAGGATCAATTTAACAAAAGCCCCACGCAAAATAATAACAGGCTACAGTCAAAATACAGGCGGCGGTTCTAATTGAAAAGGACCCAGGTAATTCCCATGTATTCTTTGTCGAAAGCATACCTTATCAAATCTTCCAGGGAGATCAGATTTTTAAGCGGAAATATGTTATATTTATGGGAAGGGCAAAAAATGGGGATACTGTGTTTTGTAAATGGTTGCTTGAATAGGTCACGTTCGGAAACATGGGGTGTTAGTCATGGATCAACAGTTAAACATAGCATTTGTAGCAGATAAAGGCAACAAGACAGCCTTTTTTCTTTGGCTGACCCATTCTAATGGGAACATTGCACGGACACTCAATAAAACGTTGAAGAAACAACTTTCTGCTAGCTTAGTTTGGCGAGAGTTTTTAGAAAAAACTAAAGCCATATCTGGAAAAATTGAGCTAGAAAAAGAGCAACAAGTGAGCACCGAGGGCATTTATCTCACAATGGAGGCCGCCTTTGAATTGCTGCAGTCCAAGCGGTTATTAAATATGCTGCCACCATGGATTGTGCCAGGTGAATCCTGCCGCTTTTTTGGAGAATTGGCTAATGGGGTTTCGTTATTGCTGGAGAACGGTCATTTTTACCCAATGGTTACCGTGATTCAAAATGATAGCATTGCTTATTTTTCAGCACAATGGGTACTGCGAAAAGTCTTATTAAAAGAGTCAGGCATGCTCACGCGCTGGCTTCATCGTATTCCAGAAGAGGCGTTATCGCCAACCTCTGTAGCTCAGCTTCCGTTAAGACGTTGGTTGTATGCAGTGCTAGATAGCTGGGCAGATCGTTTAGTTCGCTATCATGGTGCTTCAGGCTATCAACATGATATGGCCACCTGGCCAGAGGAGGGCTTTTATAAAAAGAAGGCGGTGGAATGGTTTTATCACTTGATGACACAGCCACTTCCCTATTACAAAATGACTGAAGATCCACATGAAATCAATAATTACCTCGCCTTCCAAAAAGATGCACGCGAACTGATTCAAAACGGTTATGAGCCGGAGACAGAGCGGGAAGTCGTTGCCTTTAAAAAGGCTTATCTTGAAGAATGGCTGGAGCCCGTTCAGATTGATCTTCACTTTAGTCCAGAGAACAGAACAGACCCTTTTACCCCTGGTGCACAATGGCAGACCGAGCTTGCTATTCAGGCCTTCAAAGGGTCTAAAAATCACGTGGAGTATTTTTCGATTGATGAATTGTTTGAACGACAGGAAAAACGACTGGTGAAATGGGTGTACGAACGCATTGATTATTTGGCTTCATTTAATAAGCGCTTGGTGAAGCTCCAGCTTGATCCTGAAATTACCCTGCGTACAAATGAAGTGCTCGATCTTTATAAACACCAGGAGGCTTTTAAAGAGGAAGCTGTGCAAATGCTGTTTCCTGAATGGTTGCAAATTCGTGATAAAAGCAAGCAAAATGTGCAGATCAATCTGGGAATTGGGACGAATGCTTCTGTCTTTACGCTCGATTCTATTGTCGATTTTAATTGGCGCATTTCTGTTGGGGATCTTGCGCTAAGCGCCGAACAATTTGAAAGTCTTGTTCGTGAACAACGGCGCTTTCATCGAAGCGGGAATGAATGGATTGAATTGCCTTTAGATCAGCTGAACAAGCTATATGGTCAATTGCGCGCCACAGGAGCGAAGCTTAACAAGAGTGCACGTTTTGCTGATGCCCTGAAGTTTTCACTAGCCCAAAAGGATGACCTATCCAATCAAATTGACATTCACCTAGATGCCAAGCTTGATGATTATTTCATGATGATCACGCGCCGACCCGAAAAAAATAAACGCGTGCCACTTAGCTTAAATGGTGATCTGCGTCCTTATCAAAAACGTGGCTATAGTTGGCTATCGCAGTTAAAGGAAAGCGGGGTTGGCGGGTGCTTAGCCGATGATATGGGCTTAGGAAAAACGATTCAAACCATCACCTATCTACTCAAGCATCGCAATGATCATCCAAATGAGCCTGCGCTCATCGTTTGTCCGACCTCCGTGATTGGCAACTGGGCGAACGAGATTAAGGCCTTTGCGCCTGCTTTAAGCGTCTATGTTCATCATGGTCCGAACCGTCTGGAAGCGGAGGACTTAGAAGGCCAATTAACAGCTGTTGATGTCATCATTACGAGTTATACATTGGTTGTTAATGACAGTAAATACCTTGCCGAGCAGACGTGGTCTGCGCTTATCCTGGATGAAGCCCAAGCCATCAAAAATCCATCGGCAAAAAAGACACAGGCATTGCGCAGCTATACAGCCAGACACCGTATTGCCTTGACGGGAACGCCGATTGAAAATCGTTTAGAGGAGCTCTGGTCGATCATGGATTTCCTCAACCCTGGGTATTTAGGCTCGCTTGCCAGCTTTCGCAGGGAATTTATTACCCCTATTGAAAGACATGGGGACGAAGGGAAGTCGACTCTGCTTAAACGCTTGATTCAACCGTTCCTCTTGCGTCGTGAAAAGACGGATCGCCGCATTATTAAAGACCTCCCTGAAAAAAGTGAAGAAAAAATTGTGTGTCATTTAACAGATACTCAAGCCTCACTTTATCAGACTGTTGTGGAGGATTTAAAAACAAAAATGGCCAAGGCAAAGGGAATTCAACGCAAGGGTCTGATACTATCCACCTTAACGAGGCTAAAGCAAATTTGTGATCATCCAGGTCTTGTTGCAGGTGAAGATACCACAAAACTGGGCTCAGGGAAGCTGGCTCGCTTTTTTGATATCGTCGATATGATTTTGAAGGAAGATCAAAGCGTGCTCGTTTTTACACAATATGTGAAAATGGGACATATGCTCATCCGTTTACTAGAGCAAAAATATAAGGATGTGCCAATACAGTTTTTACATGGCGGTGTTCCTGCTCCGAAGCGGGAGAAGATGATTCAACAATTTCAGAATAATAAGCAGAAAGGCATCTTCATTCTTTCGTTGAAAGCGGGTGGATTTGGGCTTAATTTAACCAGTGCGAACCATGTCATTCACTATGATCGCTGGTGGAATCCGGCAGTCGAGGAACAGGCGACTGATCGCACGTATCGCATTGGTCAAGAGCGCAATGTTCATGTTTATAAGCTGATTTCTGAGGGCACGCTTGAAGTGCGTATAGATGAGCTGATTGAGAAGAAAAAGGGACTTGCCGGACAAATTCTAGGCAGTGGCGAAGGCTGGGTAACCGAAATGTCGGATCAAGAGATTCTAGAACTTGTCCAACTGAGAAAGCAGGTGGTCAGTTGATTAATGGAGTAACAGATATCACGTCAGACCGTGATCTGAAGGAATGGCTCAAGCGCTTTTTTGCTTCAACAGATTCGAAGCGAAAGTCTCGGGGGTTTACTTTATACAATCAACGGGCTGTTCTGGACTTTCAGGACAAGATTTTTGGCTTTACAGCTATGGTCAAAGGCTCAAAAAGGTACAGTGTTTCTGCTTTTTTTGAAGGGGTGAATAAGGCCGGACTGCCTCATTTAGACAAAGCGCTGTTCATTTGTTCCTGTCCAGACGATGCAGTCATTTGCAAGCATACCATCGCGGCAGTTATCAAATGGGCTGTTGATATGGATTGGAAACGGAAAACAGCGAAAAAGCTGGAGCCTCGCAAGGCGGCGATGAGCCAGCGTAAGCCAGTGGGCGGCCCCACTTTGAAAAAGCTTGAGGAGTTAGCTAAAAAAACGGCCCCTGTTAGCTTCGCTAAGCAGCATCGGCTCGATTGGGTCTTCCATCCTGAGATTGACGAGGTGTTCAATACGATTCAAAATGTGATAAAAAGAGAAATGAAATGAGGGAGCTTCCTGTGCAAACTTTTTGTGCAGGAAATCCTTTTGTTGCTTATCACTAGCGTGTTTTGGTATCATCTAACTATTAATGTACGTGTGGTGGAGGTGAAAGAATGACAGAGATTACAAAGGAACAAATTAAACACGTCGCACATTTGGCACGTTTAACTTTTACAGAAGAAGAAGTTGAGGCATTTGCAAAGGATCTTGGTGACATCATTGGTTTTGCTGAACAGCTTAATGAATTAGACACTGAAGGCATTGAGGAGACCACTCATGTCCTTGATATTACCAATGTCCTTCGTGATGATGTCGTCCGTGACTCACTCGATCGCGAGGAGGCACTTAAGAATGCTCCAGCACAACAAAATGGACAAGTCAAAGTCCCGAAAGTTATCGGCGATTAATGGAAAAAGGAGGGAAAACGTTTGGCCCTATTTGATGAAAGCTATAAAGCTTTACAGGATCGACTACATAAAAAAGACCTTTCTGTTACTGAATTGGTCAACGAAGCTTATGAAAATATTAAGAAGACCGATGGCAGTGTGCATGCCTTTCTAACGCTAAATGAAGAAGCAGCACGCCAGCAAGCACAAGCGTTGGATGCTGAACGTGGTCACTCTCAAGCCACCTTATTTGGTCTTCCCATTGGCATAAAGGATAACATTGTTACCAAAGGATTGAAAACAACAGCTGCGAGTCAGCTTCTCGCTAACTTTGAACCACTTCATCATGCCACGGTTGTTGAACGCATTCAGGCCCAGCAAGGGATTGTCATTGGTAAGCTCAACATGGATGAGTTTGCGATGGGCTCATCCAATGAGAATTCCAGCTTTTATACAACACGTAATCCTTGGGATTTAGAGCGTGTACCAGGTGGATCAAGCGGAGGTTCAGCAGCCGCTGTTGCCGCTGGCATGGTCCCCTTTTCCCTTGGTTCGGATACAGGAGGGTCGATTCGTCAGCCTGCCGCCTTTTGCGGTGTTGTCGGAATGAAGCCAACCTACGGCCGTGTCTCGCGCTTTGGTTTGATCGCTTTTGCC
The DNA here is from genome assembly GCF_014642655.1 of Pullulanibacillus camelliae. Lineage (GTDB taxonomy): Bacteria > Bacillota > Bacilli > Bacillales > Sporolactobacillaceae > Pullulanibacillus > Pullulanibacillus camelliae. Next base: position 146,887 of record NZ_BMIR01000004.1, on the reverse strand, counting down.
TCTTCACTGGATCAAATCGGCCCGCTCACCACAACGGTTGAAAATAACGCGCATCTTTTACAAGCGATCTCAGGTGTCGATGCCTATGATTCAACATCGGCCGACGTCGCTGTTCCAGACTTCACCAAAGCCTTAACTGGAGAAGTGAAGGGATTGCGCATTGCTGTGCCTAAGGAATATCTCGGTGAAGGCGTGAGCGCAGGGGTGAAAGCGGCAGTGAAGAAGGCTATTGCTCAACTGGAAGCCCTTGGCGCCTCAGTTGAAGAAGTATCACTTCCTCATTCAAAATATGCCGTTGCTACTTATTACTTGTTAGCTTCTTCAGAAGCTTCAGCCAACCTAGCGCGTTTTGATGGTGTGCGCTATGGCGTGCGTAAGGAAGCCGATAATTTGATTGATATGTACAAAAAGACACGTAGTGAAGGCTTCGGTGATGAAGTCAAGCGCCGTATCATGCTTGGTACCTTCGCGCTTAGCTCAGGCTATTATGATGCTTACTATAAAAAGGCACAAAAGGTCCGGACGCTCATCAAACGTGACTTTGAGAAGGTCTTTGAAAACTTTGATGTTGTGATTGGACCGACAACGCCGACCACGGCTTTCAAAATTGGAGAAAAAATCGATGATCCGCTGACAATGTATGCGAATGATATTCTTACTATTCCTGTCAACCTTGCGGGTGTACCAGCGATCAGTGTACCATGTGGTCTAGCAGAGGGCCTCCCTGTCGGCTTGCAGATTATCGGCAAGCCATTTGATGAGGCAACCGTTTATCGCACCGCTCATGCTTATGAACAAGCGGCCAATCTCAAGCTTGCACCGTCTTTAGAAGGGGTGAATGCTTAAATGAACTTTGAAACGATCATTGGACTCGAAGTCCATGTGGAGTTGAAAACCAATTCCAAAATCTTTTGTGGGTGTTCCACTGAATTTGGTGCACCGCCAAACACACATACTTGTCCGATTTGCTTAGGTCATCCAGGTGTCTTACCCGTTTTAAACGAGCAGGCTGTTGATTTTGCTATGCGTGCAGCGATGGCATTGAACTGTGAGATTGCTACAGATACGAAATTTGATCGCAAAAACTATTTCTATCCTGATAATCCAAAGGCTTATCAGATTTCGCAGTTTGACAAGCCAATTGGTGAACACGGTTATATTGAAATCGAAGTCGAGGGCAAGAAAAAGCGCATTGGTATTACGCGCCTGCACTTAGAGGAAGATGCAGGTAAGCTGACGCATACAGAGGGTGGGTCCTTAGTGGACTTTAACCGTGTGGGAACACCGCTAATTGAGATCGTCTCTGAACCGGATATTCGCACGCCGGAGGAGGCTTATGCGTATCTTGAAAAGCTGAAGGCAATCATGCAGTACACAGGCGTATCTGACTGTAAAATGGAAGAAGGCTCCCTGCGCTGTGATGCCAACCTTTCTTTGCGTCCTTATGGTCAAGAAGCATTCGGGACAAAGACGGAGCTCAAGAACCTCAATTCTTTTAGCTATGTACAAAAAGGTCTTGAATTTGAGCAAGCCCGTCAGGAACGCGTTTTGATTTCAGGTGGCGTGATCGAACAGGAAACACGTCGCTTTGATGAGGCAACCAAAGAAACCATTCTCATGCGTGTTAAGGAAGGGTCGGATGACTACCGTTACTTCCCAGAGCCTGATCTCGTCAAGCTTCATATTGATGAAGCATGGAAGGAAAAGGTTCGCGCCGAGATTCCTGAGCTTCCAGATGCCCGTAAAGAGCGTTATGTCAATGAATTTGGCCTCCCTGCTTATGATGCTGCAGTATTAACCCAAACCAAATCAATGGCGGACTTCTTTGAAAATACGATTCAAGCAGGCGCTGATCCAAAGCAAGCCTCTAACTGGCTTATGGGTGAGGTCTCTGCGTATCTTAACAATGAAAATAAAGAAATTGAGGATGTGCCGTTAACATCTGCCTCCCTAGCTAAGATGATTGAGCTCATTGAAAAAGGTACACTTTCCTCTAAGATGGCAAAGAAGGTATTCCGAGAGCTGATCACAAAAGGCGGCGATCCAGAGAAAATCGTCAAAGACAAAGGCTTGGTACAAATCTCAGATGAAGGCGCACTGAAGGATATTATCATTCCATTACTCGATGCCAATGAACAATCTATCATCGACTATAAAAATGGGAAAGACCGTGCCCTAGGCTTCCTTGTCGGTCAAGTTATGAAGCTGACTAAAGGCCAAGCCAATCCACCAATGGTGAACAAAATTATTTTAGAAGAAATGGCTAAAAGATAATACAGCAATAAAAGCCTCCCCTCTGGTTCATGCCAGAGGGGATTTTGTAGTACTGCCAGAGAGTATAGACATTTTTGAAATTGGAGGGGCCTTTCCACTTCAGGAGGCCCACTTTCCTGCATGCCTGCCCAGTCCATTCTATTGATGTGATTCGTATGATTACGAATGGCGGCAAGCTTTTAAAACTCGGTCTGAGTGTAACAGAAGAGAGGTGTAAATGAACAAAGGCTAAGGCCACATTAACAAAAAAGCACGCTTAAAATAATAAAAGGGTACTATCATCAACATACGAGCGGTTATGTTTATTTTACGAAACATCTATCCCTCAAGGGGCGAGTTAACCTAAAGGGGAGGTATGCCGCTGAGGTTTGGCTGAGAATGGGTTGAACCTCCTGTAAGGCAGGGGCAGTGTCCCAATAAAATGAAAAAATCCATCCCCAAGTCGCTTAGTTGCAGCAGGATTCTCTGGAGCATTTATAGAAACAAGAAGCATAGAAATATAGAAAAATAATCAAGATGTCTAAGCTATTGAAAAGGATTTGTCTCTAAGTTAAAGAAGATCAACAATTCTAATGGAGGTCGGGACTATGAGTGGGGTGGATCTATTATTGTCTCCGTATCAATTGGCAGGGCTGACACTTCGTAATCGAGTGATTATGGGGTCGATGCATGTTGGACTTGAAGGAGGTCGAGATGCCGCCGAGGCATTAACGACTTTTTATCAAACACGAGCAAAAGCAGGCGGACCGGGCCTAATTGTGACAGGTGGGATTGCGATTACCCTAGAAGGTGAAGGAGGTGCCAACTTCCTCGGCTTTTATCGTGGCAAGGATCGGATAATCATGCAGGAGGTGACGGAGGCTGTCCATGCTGCTGGTGGACATATTGCGGCACAGCTTTTTCATGCCGGTCGATACGCCTATCCAGAGCTAACTGGGCAACCAGCCGTGGCACCATCGGCCATCCGGTCCCCGATTCATCGTGAACGTCCTCGAGCTCTTACAGATGAAGACATTCATCAGCTGATACATACTTTTGCGGATCGTGCGAAGCAGGCAATAGCCCTTGGGTTTGATGCTATTGAGATTATGGGTTCAGAAGGTTATTTGCTCAATCAGTTTTTATCACCAGTGACGAATAAGCGCACAGATGAGTGGGGCGGGAGTTTAGAAAAACGTATGCGCTTTCCTTTAGCTGTCTTGGAAGCTGTTCGAAAGGCAGTTAATCCAAGCATTCCTGTAATTTTCCGCATGTCTGGTGCTGATCTTGTTCCAGGGAGTACATCAGAAACTGAGACCATTCAATTTGCCCAAGCTTTAGAGGTTCTTGGTGTCGATGCAATAAATGTAGGGATTGGTTGGCACGAATCGCAAGTGCCGACGATTTCATCTCAGGTGCCACGGGCAGGCTTTATCCACATCGCAGAGAAATTAAAGCAGCATGTGCGCATTCCCATCATTGGTAGCAATCGCATTAATGATCCACAGGAGGCCAATCAATTGTTGGAGGAAGGGCGATGTGACTTGATTTCAATGGCTCGCCCCTTTTTAGCAGATCCAGATATTTTACAAAAATCAGCTCAAGGAGACTTTGACCGCATCAATACGTGTATTGCCTGTAACCAGGCTTGTCTTGATCATGTCTTTATGGGCCAGCCTGCGAGTTGCTTGGTGAATCCACGCGTGGGGCGGGAGCATCTTCTCACATCTCATCCCAAAACGATGGGGCAAACACCGGAAAAGATTGCCGTTGTGGGCGGCGGCGTGGCAGGGATGGAGGCTGCCCGGACATTGGCAGAGATAGGCAATCAGGTTATCCTGTTTGAAGCGAAGGCTGAGCTCGGTGGACAAATTAATTACGCCAAAAGGGTTCCAGGAAAACGGGAGTTTAATGAAACCCTGCGTTATTATCGCACAGAACTGCACCGTTTAGGAGTTCCTACGGTATTGAATTATCGGGTCAGTGCAGATGAGCTCATTAAACAATCGTTTAAAAAGATAATCATCGCAACAGGTGTCTCGCCACGTCTTCCGGATATCGAAGGTCTTCAAATGGGGCCTGTATTGACCTATGCAGAAGCTTTTCAGCATCCTGAACGCATTGGCGAGCGTGTTGCCATCATCGGAGCGGGTGGTATCGCCTGTGATCTGGCTCATTTTTTGAATGCTCAACAGCCGCGTGATATTACACTTATGCGTCGACACGGTAAGATGGGGGAAGGTCTTGGCAAAACGACACGCTGGGCACTCATTCAGCACCTTAGAGAACAGGGTGTTCACTTTATGAGTGAACTTCGCTATCAAAGGATCGATAAACAGGGGGTTTGGATTGACCATTTCGGGGATAATGGGGAATGGGGGACAGAGTGCGTTGAGGTGGATTCTGTCATTCTCGCTGCGGGCCAGGAGTCTACCCCATTTGATTGCACTCCATTTCAAGTCAGAGGCATTCCAAGCATCCTGATTGGCGGGGCCAAGCATGCTGGAGAGCTTGATGCCAAACGTGCAATATATGAAGGGGCCCAGCTTGCTTGGTAATTTCATATCATGACAGGAAATAGTATACTTTTTTTAAAAATTACATAGTATGACTATTAGGCAGGTTCCCTAATACTTTCTTTTTGGGTGTATTTCCTTTATAATATGTGAGTAGACGAGCAGCTTTCCCAAATAAAGGGAGCTGCCTTTTATATGGACGGTAGAGAGACTTCTTTTGTTTTCAATTTCACATGAAGGTGATTAACATGAAACGAGCTAGATTGATCTATAATCCGACTTCAGGTCGGGAACTTATGAAGCGCAATCTCCCTTATATTCTTGAACGGTTAGAAGGTGCTGGCTATGAAACCTCATGCCACGCCACGACAGGAGTAGGAGATGCGACAACAAGTGCACGGGCGGCTGTACAACGCGGTTTTGACTTGGTTATCGCTGCTGGAGGGGACGGCACGATTAACGAAGTGGTGAACGGGATGGCTGAGCAGCCAAATCGTCCTAAGTTCGCCATCATTCCTATGGGAACAACCAATGATTTTGCACGGGCAATCAACATGCCAAAGGATATTGAAAAAGCTTGTGATATTTTGTGTGAGGGTCATGAGGTGCCGATGGATATTGGTAAAGTTAATCATCAATACTTTATTAATATCGCTGGGGGCGGCAAGCTGACAGAGCTCACCTATGAAGTCCCAAGCAAGCTTAAGACCATGCTTGGTCAGCTCGCTTATCATATGAAGGGGATAGAAATGCTCCCTTCAATCCGCCCAACTCGTGTCCGCATTGAATATGATGGCAAATTATTAGAAGAAGAGATCATGCTGTTTTTCGTTACCAATACGAACTCTGTGGCTGGTTTTGAAAAAATTGCGCCACGCGCTTCTTATAATGACGGCATGTTTGACCTTGTTGTGCTAAGAAAATGCAACTTAGCCGAATTTATTCGCTTGGCCCGTCTCGCGCTTAAAGGGGAGCACATTAATGATCCCAAGATTTTATATACCAAAGCAGCGTACGTTAAGGTTGAAAACGAAGAAAAAATGCAATTAAACTTAGACGGAGAATACGGCGGCCTGCTTCCAGGCGTCTTTAACAGCCTGCCCCACCATTTTCAGCTTATCGTGCCAAAGGAAACCGCCGATCGCTGGAATGAGCAAACGGCTGAAACAATCGAAGAAAATGCCTAATAAAAAGACAGACACAGCGTCTGTCTTTCTATTACTATCAAAATGATAACTCTTCGCCGATGCTCTCAAAGGAAGATCTGCATCCGCTCAGGCTGTGATTTTCGCGACTTGAGGCATGCAGGCCACTTAATGTATGATTGACAAGATCACATCAAAAGTGATAAAAGCCAATTTTTTCTTTATACTATCCGAATCTATAACTTCGCTGACGCTCTTAAAGGAAGAGCTTATAAGTGTAACTTTGCCTTTGGCTATCTAGGGCTTGATGACAAGCCAAGTTTTCTAATCTTACGAAATACGTGATCAAGAAGGAGAACGGATTGGGGCCTTTCATCCATGGGGTGTGCCATCCAAAAGTGAACCTGGTATGCTTGGCTCTTCTTCTCGAATTGACTAACAACCTAAAGTGAGTGAACATAATGATCGACACACCTCCAGTACAAAAGAATGATACGGTAGAAGTTACGTTTTCTGATCTATCTCATGATGGCTCAGGCGTTGGCAAGGTAAATGGCTACACGCTCTTTGTCCCCGACGCTCTTCCAGGTGAAACGGCAGAGGTCAGAGTCATAAAGGTGAAAAAGGCCTATGGCTTCGGGAAAAAACTTAAAATCTTGAAAGAAAGCCCCGAACGTGTTGATCCACCTTGTGAGATCTATGGACGTTGTGGAGGGTGTCAGCTTCAACATTTGAGCTATAAAGGTCAGCTGGCTTATAAGCGCAAGCAGGTCAGCGAGGCGCTAGCCCGAATCGGCGGCTTAGAGCACATTCCTGTTCTTCCTGTGTTAGGCATGGACGAGCCTTGGAACTATCGCAATAAAGCACAGGTGCCTGTCGCTAGTCGTAACGGCGAGTTAATTGCTGGATTTTATCAAAAGCGCAGCCACCACATCATTGAAATGGATCACTGCCTCATTCAGGATTCTGTCAATGATGAGGTCATCCAAGAGGTCAAACGGATTGCTAAGACCTATGGCATTGAGCCTTATGATGAAGAGAAGCACCGTGGGACGCTCCGTCATATTGTGGTCAGAGTCGGAAGAGTGAGCGGTGAGCTTATGGTTGTACTTGTCACAAAGGGACAAGATCTTCCTTTTAGAAAAAAATTCATCCAAGAGCTGTCAATGACATTCCCGCAGATCAAATCTATTGCCCAAAACATTAATCCAAGACGGACGAACACCATTTTCGGCGATGAGACCCGCATTCTCTGGGGAAGAGAAGTCATCTATGATCAAATTGGAGATGTGAAGTTCGCGATCTCCGCACGCTCCTTTTATCAAGTGAACCCAGAGCAAACCAAGGTGTTATATGATAAAGCACTCGAATACGCCGGTCTCACTGGAAAAGAAACCGTCATCGACGCTTATTGCGGCATCGGTACTATCTCGCTTTTCCTAGCCCAAAAAGCCGGACACGTTTATGGCGTCGAAATTGTCCCAGAGGCCATTGAAGACGCCAAAGCAAACGCAGCGTTAAACAAATTAAGCAACGTCACTTTCGAAGTCGGCAAATCGGAAGACGTCATTCCAGCCTGGGCCAAAAAAGGCATCAAGCCCGACGTTATCGTCGTTGATCCCCCACGCAAAGGCTGCGATCAGGCCCTGCTCGATACGATTATTGATATGAAGCCAAAACGCATGGTCTACGTCTCCTGCAACCCAGCAACACTCGCACGCGACCTGCGCATCCTAGAAGACGGCGGATTCAAAACCGAAGTCGTTCAGCCAGTTGATATGTTTCCACAGACGACACATGTGGAGTGTGTATCGTTGCTACAACGACAAACTATATAGAACTCCTTAATTTTAAACACTTTCACAAGCATTTCGTGTTTGTAGGAGAAGGGGGAAAAAGTAGAAATAAGGTATTGAAAAACTGCATTACTGTTTCGGTGGTAATTGATCTGGGATGTGGGAACACAAGAGAATAATAAGTTTAACTTAAATAGATTCCATAATTTTTAGACGTTCACTTTAAATGAGCGTCTTTTTTTATGCTCAAAAAATGTAAGCTAGAGGTGAAATATGATCGAACTAAAATCAGGAAGTCTATTCGATGGCAGTGGTTTATTTCCATTAGCAGCCTCTCCTTACGGAAGTCCGCCAACATGTGCAAGTGAAGTAGAGAAAGCACCTATCTCTATTACAAAATAGCATTTCCCCAACATGTTACATCTAGGAGATATTACAAAAATAGATGGTAGCAAAAATACCACCTGTTCATATCACTACATTAGGTTCTCCATGTCAGAACTTATCAAATATCGGGAAAGAGAAGGTCTTGCTGGAAGTCAGTTGAGTTTATTTTTATCAAAACACTTGCATGTCACGTTACGTGATACAGTAGTATTCCATTTAGAGGTGATAAAAATGAATAATATTATAAAAATGCTTTCGGTAAACAAGGACTTTAGAATGGTTATTGCTGAAACACATAAAATATCAGAAAGAGAGTTATGTGAATTTACAGGTTCTCCTTGTATACGCATGTTTTTGGAGCGTATTATTACAAATTGTACGCTGTTATCCGCTATAAATGACTTTAATGCAAAAATAAGTTTTTCCTTTCGTCTTTCACAGGGAATATCTATATTTTGTCAAATTGTAGATTCAAAATTCAGTATGAAGTATAAAGACAAACTTAATCAATTTGATGGAGCTATAGCAGATTTATTTGACAATAAATCTGTACTGTCAATAACAACAGGAGATTGGAAAACAGGATTACACACAGGAACGGTTGAAGCGCATATGGATAGTATCGATATGCTTTTATCCCATTTTACAGTACAGAGCGAACAGCTTCCAAGTCACTTTATAATGGCAGGAAATAATCTTTCTAGGGGAATTTTGATGCAACCCTTACCTTTTGCCGATGACAAAATAGTGTCTAAAAGTGTTGATGAATTGGTATATTTATCAAAGGAACTAGAACAAGTAAATTGGAATAACGCTGCAAATATATATAGTCATTTAGCAAATATAATAGCGGAAAAGAAGATAGAATAGAGTGTATATGATGGAAAGGTATATAAAAATCAAAGAGCTTTCTGAATTGACTGGTGTAAGTGTACGAACATTACAATACTATGATGAAATAAACCTACTTAGTCCAGCATATACCAATGAGTACGGTCATCGGTTTTATGATTCAAATTCTTTTTCAAAAATGTTCGTAATCATTTCACTTAAAAATATGGGGATGAGTCTAAATAACATTAATCAGTATGTAAATAATAATGATTTTGACATTCGGCTTTTTATTAAAGAAGAAAAACACCGGATTGAGACAGCAATTACTGATTTACAATTACGATTAATGCGATTGTCCCGTCTTGAAGAACAAGTTAGCGAAAAACAAGATATAACCCCTTATATTATTCCGTTTTTTTCACAAATAACAAATGAAGCTAGCATTTCAAGGTTACAGATTGAAAATATGACACAGAATAAAGATACAAATTTCACTTTTAATATAAAAGGGTGGAATGCGTTTATAAAAGACTTGGATTATTGCTTCAAGAATAAATTGTCTTCAAATGATGAAAAAACGATTAAGTGCATAAAATACTGGAAGGAGAACATTCTTGAGGCAAACCAAGTATCAGATGAGATGATAAAATTTGCGGAAGAATATTATCAAAAGGATTCTACAAATACTTTTGGTATTACAGAAGAAAACTATAAATATTTAGTTGAAGTCATTAATGAATACGATAAAATTCAATAGGTTCTCCAGTAAGATTGGAAGGAAGAGGGATATTGTGTAAAAACAATATCTCTTTTTTGTTTCAGGTTGCTTGTTTTTATTAAAAGAAGGGTTTTTGAATAAAATAAAATACACCTTCGACAAGTAAGTTGATTGAAGTGCAAGGCGCGAGACTTCTTCGGGAGGAACGGGGTCAGCGTTACTCCACGAGTACACTTCGAGCTGTTCCGAGGAAGTCTGACCACGAAGCAATACGAGTAGACGCAGGAACAGGGGTTTTGTAGTCATAAATACTTGGGAAATAAAGAGCCGGTCCCAAGTTAGCTGAGGCCACTAAGGGCGATCGGCTAAAAGCGTCAAGTCATTAAGCACTTCGGCTAAAACATCACATCCATGTGATAACACCGAAGCTAGCACAGCAATACCATCCCAAAAAGTAAAAAGCACTTTTCGGGGACCCCGATGGTGTTGTGTCGAACGCCGACCCTACTCACCCGTGTGGGCATGAGGAAAGCGAGCGACCTGCAGCGTAAATGGAGGAGACTTTTTTAGCGGCCTCTCCAAGTTTTGGGGTCTTTTTTCTATGCCTACAATAAGTTCAAAAATTAAAGGCGGTACCCCACTAACTGCCCATAAACTCCCTAATTGCACACCATTTCTTGTGATTTTATCAGTAATATAAGTATACCGGGAAAGGACCTCAATTTGTAAAAGAGGTCATCACATTTGAGATTTGTAAAAATCCATAAGAAGGGGATTTCACCCAGATTTTAAATGCGTTGAAGGATTGCCCCTCATCTCATCACTCCCTAATGATGATTGGGAAATCGAGCCTTCTTAATTCGCCCTTTGCTATGGAAGAGGGCCCTTTATTATAAGGAGAAATATAAGAAAGAGGTTAATGTGAGTATGGATAGGCGTTCAACGAAGAAGACCTTTCATGGTATTTCGAAAGTCTCCTGTTTCATGGATGCGATAATTTATCTAAACTGCTTTCAGTTCGCTTTAGTTTTTGGTTTGTTTTCTTTTAAAAATTCCTTATATCGCTCTCCCCATTCACTCATTAGGGAAATAATGGGCTCTAGCGTTCTGCCAAATTCAGTTAATGAGTATTCCACTCTTGGAGGAGTTTCAGGATAAACTTCTCGATGAACAATACCGTCTTCCTCTAATTCTCTTAATTGGAGAGTTAACATGCGTTGTGTAATACCAGGCATTAATTTACGGAATTCATTAAATCGCTTCTTTCCATCTAACAAATAATACAAAATGACGCCCTTCCATTTACCCCCAATCACATCAAGTGTACCCTCAACGGGACATCCTTCGGGGCATCCGTAGCCTTTCTTTCGATTTCTCATCAATATCACACCTTTCTCCTGTTTTCCCTTTTTTAATTCATTAGTAACATACTTGATACTGGATTACAAGAATGTGCGTACTTCCTCATTCCATTACTCTTTCTTATAATAAGATATGAAATAAAAAAAGGAGGGTTTTTTAAATGAAAGCCATTGGATTATACAAATATCTACCGATCGAACAGGAAGATAGTTTGCTGGATGTCGAAGTTGAAAAACCTATACCAACAAAACAAGATATCCTTGTTAAAATTAAAGCTATCTCAATTAATCCGGTAGATGTAAAGGTCCGTGCTCCAAAAGATAAAGAAGAAAAAGAACCAAGGATTTTAGGCTGGGATGCCAGTGGTGTGGTGGAAGAAGTCGGACCAGATTGTACGCTATTTAAACCAGGGGATGAAGTCTATTATTCTGGTGACTTGACACGACCAGGTACGTATAGTGAATACCATTTAGTCGATGAAAGAATTGTTGGCTTAAAACCAAAATCCTTGAATTTTGCTCAAGCAGCCGCTTTGCCATTGACTTCTATAACGGCGTGGGAAAGTTTATTTGATCGATTAATGATTGATATAAATAACCAACTAGAAAATCAATCAAGGACTATTCTGATTATTGGTGGAGCTGGAGGTGTTGGTTCTGTCGCTATTCAACTCGCTAAATTGGCCGGTCTACAGGTGATTGCTACAGCTTCCAGAGAAAAGAGCAAGCAATGGGTGAAGCAGCTAGGTGCTGACTACATCATTAATCATCACGAAGCCTTCCGCCCTCAATTAGAAGCACACCATATAAAGGAAGTTCATTACATTTTATGTTTGAATGAAACAGAACAGCACTGGGAGAACATGGCCGATGTTATTCTTCCACAAGGGCGCATTTGTTCTATTGTAGAAATGGATAATCCTATTGACCTTACCGCTTTAAAAAATAAAAGTGTAACATTTGCTTGGGAATTTATGTTTACAAGATCCATGTATAAAACGACAGACATGATCAAACAACATGAACTTTTATCGAACCTTAGTCAACTCATTGATGAGGGGAAAGTAAAGACCACCCTAACAGAAACACTCAGACCCCTTAATGCCGAAACGTTACGTAAGGCACATCAAATGGTGGAAACAGGAAGTATGATTGGTAAAGTCGTAGTAGAAAATGAATAAAAAGTTAAGAAGATAGTTTTGAACTATAAAGGCACTTGGGAAATATAAAACAGGTGCCTTTTTGTTACCGTCAAATATAAAAATACCCGAGTTCTATTAGTAAAGACATTTCTGTCGGCCTGGGAAGTTTTTTCACAGTCACTTATAATAGGGGGCAGGGGACAATGAACTAAATTCCCCCCCTTTTAATGAGTAATAGCCAATATAAAATGGCTCTATTCACACTAGGAGGAAATGACTTTACTCTAACATCTGAAGATAAAAAATAGGGATAAGTGTAGCAAATTCAATAAAAACCCTTAAAGTAATGAATAAACGATGGCCTTAGGCGAAGAAGAACTACACAGTAGGAGTTATTGTAAGTTTACTTTAAAAGTTTTTCCCTATATATTTGCGTGCATTTTAATTTACAATGACTAATTGAAGTAAAATTAATGCATATAAATTCCTTAATGAACGGAAAGCGTTGACCATAAGTAAGGGGATTGAAGCATAAGGTGGTAGCATCTGCGGGACAGGAGCCAAGCCCCCACGCTAAGCGCTTTTTTATGAGGGATAAGGTTGGGGCGTAGCCGGTGAAAACCAACACAATAGTATTTGGATTTGAGCCTCACCATTTCTATTAGGATATGGATTCATTCCATAGAATAAAATTTTGATGTTTTAAACAAAGAGGAGAGGAAATATGGAAATCGTATATCTTGCCGGTGGATGCTTATGGGGCGTACAAGCTTTTATTAAAACTTTACCCGGAGTGAGGTTTACAGAAGCGGGAAGAGCCAATGGGACAAGTCATACATTAGAGGGTGATTATGATGGCTATGCTGAATGTGTAAAAACAGGATTTGATCCGACGGTTGTCACGATTAGGGAATTAATGGGTTATTTATTTGAAATTATTGATCCCTATAGTTTGAATAAACAAGGACAGGATGTTGGCGAGAAATACAGAACGGGAATCTATAGCGAGAAGCCTGAACACTTAGAAGAGGCGAAGGCATTTCTGAGTGAGAGAAAGGATTATGATCGGATCGTTGTCGAAGTATTACCTCTTACAAACTATGTGAGAAGTGCAGAAGAACATCAAGACAGATTAGCGAGATGTCCCAACGATTATTGTCATATTCCAGAAGAGCTATTAAGTAGATATAAGTAAGGAAGAATATTATAAGAGGATTTGTGGAATCGAGGTTTGATGTGGGTGTTTGTTCCACATTATGAAATTGAGTGTTGAGTGGGAAAAGAAAGTATTCCAATGTAGATAAGCAAAGAAATTTGTAAGGTTTCGTTCTTTTAAAACAACACAGCTTTAAATGCCCCTAAAAACGTATTTAAGCGTTTTTTTAAAGATGATGTATATTACCATTAAAATTAATTTTTAATTCATTGTGAAGGTCCCTATACACCTTTAAATTGATGATGAATCTAATGTAACCCCTCTTATATTATTGTATAATAGAAGATATAAAACACGTAGATTTAGGTGGGCGTAAAATACGTTAATTAAATGGGTGTGTTTAGGGGGAAATAATGACCGTAACTGTTATCATACTCATCATTGCTTCGGTTTTTATTGGAGCGTTAATACGTGCAACTTTTGGTTTTGGGGAAGCCGTGGTGAGTATGCCATTACTTGCATTATTACCAATAGGTTTGCACACTTCGATTTCTTTAATTGGTTTAGCTGGACTTACTGTAGCTTTGTTTACTGCTATTTCGGGATGGCGTCATGTCGATCGGCCAGCTTTGATTCGTTTAGTCATCGGAGCTTTAATCGGAATTCCGATAGGTCTCTTATTCATTGTCAAGGTGCCTGCAATGATCATTACCGTCGGACTTGGAATCTTTTTAATGGCATATGGTTCTTACTCTTTTATTAAACTTTTGTATGCAAAGGGTAGTGTGAAATCCAGACTTAGGGCGAGTTTTTGGTCACTGCCAGTAGGTATTATATCTGGCATCATGGGGAGTGCTTATAATACACATGGCGTGCCCGTTGTTGTATATGGAACTTTACGGCGGTGGGAACCTCGCCGTTTTCGGGGGACTTTACAGGCTCATTTTCTAATTTCAGGAGTTTTGATTGTCATAGGCCAAGCGCTTGGAGGATTGTGGACAGAAGATTTATTTTTATTATTTGGTTTATCTTTACCTGCTATTATTATTGCAACTTTATTAGGTGTCTTTTTACATCGTCGTATTCCCAACGAAAAATTCGAACGGTATGTCTTTCTCCTTATTGTACTCCTCGGCTTTCTGTTGTTAATGAATCATGTGTGAAGGATAAGGTGAAAGGAGCAATCGGATAATAACGAAGAACACAATCCCAAAAAATCTAACTTCTATAGGGGAGTTTTATGTAAAATGGCCGATGTGAAAGAATCATATCGGCCAATAGTGATTCAATGCCTTAAGCTACTTTTCTTTTTAAGAATAAAGAGAACACGAATCCAATAATAATCAGAGCAGTTAATAACAAGAATGTGACATGATAACCATGAAGAACGGATGGTAAAGAAGGGCTATTATGGTTTTCTTTCATTTCATAATGATGAACAGATGTTGTCATAAATGCTGTCAATGTTGCAACTGATAATGAGTTTACGACTTGTAACATAACATTTGATAGAGGTGTTAGACGACTAATCAGCTTAACGGGAGCAGATTGTAGTGCATGATTATTGACTTGCATGCCAACCAAGCCTTGTCCCATGCCTAAAAGCACAACAGAAATGGCAATGAATAAATAGTGTGTATGTGCATTTACAGTTGAAAAGAGATATAGACTTATTCCAGAAAAAATGAAACCGGGAATGACTGCAAACTTGGTCCCTAATTGATCATAGACACGTCCTCCAATGGTGATTCCAATAAAACTAGCAACAGCTTGAGGGACCATCATTAAGCCTGAATCAAACGCCGACATTCCTCTTACATTTTGTAAATAAAGTGGGACAAAAAGCATAGCTCCAAAAATAGCTATTTGATTGATCCACATCAATAACAGTCCTTTTGTGAATTCGCCAATTTTAAATGCCTTTATCTCCAACAATGGATGAGAGCCCTTTACCTCTACACGAATAAAGGCAATGAGCGCCACTACTCCTATTACTAAAAATAATAAGGTTTTAGTTTTTAGCCATCCATGGGCAGCCCCTTGATTAATGCCATAAATCAGGAATGGAAAGACAAACGGTGTAAGCAGAACGCCTGGCTTATCTAATTTACTCTCCTTATTTGGACGATAATTTGGAATGAATTTGAGAATTAAAATAATAGAAATAATGCCTATCGGTATATTAATTAAGAATACATAGTGCCAACTCGCTATATTAATCAACCACCCTGATATTACTGGACCAATTGTGGGCGCAACTAACATTGGTAATCCAAGAATCGTCATCATGGAACCCCGTTTTTCCATAGGGATTAATCGAAATGACATCGCTATACCGATGGGACCAACGATACCACCAGCTAATCCTTGAATCACTCGAAATACAATCAGCTCTGAAATAGAAGTGGATAGGGCACAAAGAATTGATGAAATTGTAAATAAAATAATGGCCCCTGCAAATGCTTTTTTGGCAGAAAATCGGTCCGCTAACCATCCTGACATCGGAATAATGAGAGACAGGGCCAATGTATAGGCTGTTATTGACCATTGAGCAGTATTGATATCTGTATTGAAGGCACTTTGTAAATGAGGGAGTGCGACATTCATTATTGTTGTATCCATCATAACCAATAGCATGCCGATTGCTATTGTTAAAACAGCAGGAAGTATTTTCCCTATAGAAAAGTTTGTTGCTTGGTCTTTTTCCATTATAATCACACCTTTTTTTATCTATTGAACACTGTTCGGTAACTATACTAACACCGTTCGGGAAAGGTGTAAATAAAAAAAAGCCAATCTTAATTAGCTTTTTTAGGTCAAATTTGACTCAAATCCATTAATAAGTACATGTAAACCATAATCGAACATATTACGATGACCTAGTTTATTAAAAATTCCCTCCTGTTTCATTTGATGAAGAAGAGGTGCACTTGTTTT
The DNA here is from genome assembly GCF_014642655.1 of Pullulanibacillus camelliae. GTDB lineage: Bacteria > Bacillota > Bacilli > Bacillales > Sporolactobacillaceae > Pullulanibacillus > Pullulanibacillus camelliae. The sequence goes on along the minus strand of NZ_BMIR01000004.1, from coordinate 130,642 downwards.
TAAACGATCTGCAGTGGATAGTAAATCTTCTTTATCAGAATTTAGTTTTAAATACATGAGATCCATTTCAAAATTAATAATATAGTTAAGGTAAACGCTTATGGTATAAAACTTATATTCATGGCTTGCATCAAGATGTTCAATGATTTTTAATAAATTATCAATAAGCTTTAAATAATTTGGCGCTTTAGGAGGATAGGCCATAAGAAGCTGTGCAGAATAGGGTCTGCTCCGAAGAACTTCGGAAATAGCATAGCCATATTCTAATAGTTGTTCTTGCCATGTATTTTGAGTTAATGAGATGTTGATTTCACCGATCACTTGATGAATTAATTCCTGAAATATAGCTTCCTTACTCGCAAAGTGCCAATAAATAGAGGAAACGGTTAAATTGAGTTTTTTTGATAGTTTTCTCATCGAAAATGACTCTAGTCCCTCTTGTTGAAGTAATTCCCATGAAGCCTCTATTATCTTATCTTTAGTCATATCTTTTTGTACCAAGTCGATTGCCCCTTCTTTCTTTAGAAAGTGATCACGTCATTCTTCTTTTATCTATTATAAGCAACAAGGATTTGTTTAGCTACACATGACCTTTTTAAACAATGAGGAGAAACTGGCGGGGTTAAGGAACTTGGTTTGGAAAACACCCACTAAGAACAGGGAATATAAAATTATCCTTGTGATAGACCTCAAATGGATTGACTAAGGAAAAAGTATTGGTTATTATGAATAAAAATGTTTTCTAGGGTTCCGTGATGATGAATCAGACTGGTCCGAGAGAAAACGCACGACGTTTATCGTGGTGAACACGGAGGGACAAAAGCCCGGGAGAGATATCGATTGATGTCTTTCTCGGGCTTTTTTTATACTATCAGAATGTATAATTTTGCTGACGCTCTCAGAGGAAGAGAGTGTCAGTGTCACTTCGGCTTTCGCCTTCTAAGGCTTGTGGGTAACCTAAGTGTGTGATTGGCAAAAATCACATCAGGAGTACCAGCGAAAGCGAAGTGGTGCAAGCCAAGTTTTCTAACGCATTCTAAAAGGAGGTTTTGCTTTATGACATTTTTAGTGGAAAATAAGTGGGCTATTTTAATCGGGTTAGAGGTTTTGGCCTGGTCCTCAACATTTTTTCTATTTTATGCTAGGTATGGGTTACGATCGAACTTTTGGTTTAAGATCGGAACGGTTTTATTTTTCATTACTGGCGTGATTCCACAAGTGGTGATGGGGATCATTAATTTTATTGCCAACCGGGAAATCGACATATTTACTATAGTTATTGTGCTGCTTATCATTTACGGCGCAACAATTGGTAAAAAGCAGGTCAAAAAAATAGACGCTTGGGCTCAGAGGAAGTTTCATAGAGATTAAGAGAAAACACGATTGCGCAAAATCAGCAGTATTGTAATTTTCGGAATTTGAGTGAATTCTTTTAGTTTTTGGCTCTGCTACTATTGTTACGGGTAGTTTTATTGCTTATTAATGGTTCCGATGTTCTGGAATGACTCGTTTTTGTTTAATGGAAAGGTGAGCTCGTTACAGCGTACAATTTGATAGTCATTCAATTCGAATATCGCGATCACTTCTATATCGCCACTATCCCCATTTTTTTTATGCACATTGACATGATATCTAAGTGTCGCGGTTTGCTTGTCCTGATCAAAAAGGAAATCGAAGAAAGGAGAGACCTGTATCGACTGGACGATAGTTTTAAGTGTCTTAATATGATTGATAAATTCATCTCTATTCGTGTGAACTCCATCTGTGACTTGAATGTAAGTATCACTAAAATAATGAGGAATCCTTTGGGTATTCATGTTTATAATTATTTCATGATAAATTTCTTTTAAAAATTCGTAGGCTTGTTGTTTATTCATCATTATCGCTCCTCTATTTATAATTGATTTGACCAAGCGTTTAAAAATTTCGCAATCACTTCTAAATCATCCTCCGAGAAAGAATCTAATAATTGGTTATACCGTTCGATTGCGATCTCATGCATGCGGTCATGAAGCTCCGCCAGCTGTTGCCCGGTGTCAGTCAATGTGTAAAAAATTGATTTTTGGTTATCCTTTTTTTTCTGGGCTATCACCATATCTTTTTCGATCAAAGTATTAATAGCTTTAGTAACGGCCGGTTTGGAAAGCTTTAATTGCTGGGCCAAAAACGTGTTATTTGACTGTGAAGGTTTTTCTTTAATAAGTGAAGCGATGTGTAATTGTGTAATTGTCCAAGTTTTATTACCATGGGTGAATTGTGTTGGAACATGATGGTTTTTCATTTTTCTCTCATGTTGTAAGATAAAATGTTCAATGGCTTGAAGTGCTTTTTGCTTATGAGTTGTGGGCCCCATAGAATTCTGTCTCCTTGATTGCAATATTATTAACTAGTTAATAATTATAGTTTACTAGTTAACAATATAATGTCAAGTCTATTTTTGAGAGGGATTCACCTAAGCGATAATCAGTCCATTGTGGCTCATGATCAAGTGGAAAGGAGCTACTTTCCATTATAAAAATGATCGCTGAAGTGGGTTAAAAATGGAGGGGATGATTTATTGAAAAATGTGTGGGAACAGGGATAAGCAACCGACCAAGAGACATATAAAGATGAGCATAACTTCCTAGAGCTAAAGTGGAATGAAATCTTGCTTCAAGACTTGAACGGCGTACCCTTGAAATACATGCTAAATGTGATCCGTCAAATATATGAGTTCCTTTAGCTTTCCAGTTCTCTAATCATTTTTATTCCTTTCCATCCTTCTCCCTCGACAGGAGGTTAAGTGTTGACACATAGTCTGTATGAATCTATACTTCTAATTGAACGATGGTAAATTAAAATGGGGTTGATTTTTTGGCAGCTAGGAAAGCGGTTGATCAAGAACTAACAAAGGAAAAGATTTTGGAAACGGCACGTGATCTGTTTGTGCTAGAAGGCTATCAACATGTCACGATGAGACAAGTTGCCAAATCGCTCGGATACAGCCATGGCTCGTTGTATTATCATTTCAAAAACAAAGCGGAATTATTTTATAGTCTGGTTGTAAAGGATTTTGGGCTTCTAAATGAAACATTGGATAAAATTTTAAATGAAGACAAGGATGCAGATGTAGAAAACAAACTCAAACGGATTTTGTTAGGCTATATCGAATTTGGTATTCGCCATCCGAACCATTATCGGATTATGTTTCTCATACAGGATGATGACTTGCAAAATGCTCTTCAGCAGGAGCCGAATCTAACATATGAAAAATTAGCATCGGCCCTTCACACGTTGTGTGGAAGTAAAGTGACGCCCATGATCGTTTGGTCATTGTTCTTATCTTTACATGGATTTGTAGCACACTACTGTGGGCATCCTGAACAAACATATGAAGATGTGAAAGGAATGGCAGAGGCTCATGTCAGTTTTTTAATGAAGGGCCTGCACTAAATTTTTTTATCCATTAATTGACCGTTGTTCAAATAGAGTTGGAGGAATATAAAATGAAAAATGCGATTGTCTTACGAATTGAAGGGCTTGTGGTTCTGGCGTTATGTGTTTATTTTTACTTTTTCAATCTACAATTTAATTGGCTTGTGTTTGTTATTCTATTATTAGCCCCCGATGTGTCACAGCTTGGGTATTTGCAAAATGCAAGAGCCGGTGCGGTGTGGTATAACCTTTTTCACACCTATAGTATTCCGATGGCTATCCTAGCCTGTAGTGTGTTGGCTCATAATCACATTCTTTTAGTAATCAGCCTAATTTGGGTGGCTCATATTGGAATGGACAGAATGCTGGGGTATGGATTGAAATATCCAACAAAGTTTCAAGATACCCATTTGAATCGTGTTTGATAGGACGCCTTTATCCTATGAAGAGACTTAGATTTATTGTTCGTTTTAAAGTACGGCTGCAAGGCTTTTTATTCCTAAATCAACAATGAGTTTTAACTTTTTCAAATTGGAATCACTATGCGATCCAGTTTTTAATAGCTCTTCAATTTTCCTCTATCTGGAGATGTAAAGGGTTTTCTAACGCCTTGTGTCGAATCATTAGTTGAGGAGAGTATGAGGATTATACCAAGTTAAGAAAAGAAAGGGGATTTCTTGTGCGATCAGAAGGTACCATCCCTACACTATTTAAGGAAGATAGTATTGGTACACTTTGACTTTCAACATCGACATTAGCACGTACGGTACGTGATTTGAAAAATCACATCAGAAGTATCGGTAAAGCCAATCTTACGCGTTGAGTTTTTCTAATAGCAGACATTAGTGTGTTGAAGGAGTGAGCGTCTTGCAAAGTATACAAACGGTAAAAAGGGTAGAAAAAACATTTAATCTAGGGATGCATTTACCTGGTAGTAAGTCAATCACTCTACGTGATTACCTCTTATCCTCCTTGGCAGAAGGGGAGAGCGATATTTATTTTCCTGGAATCTGTGATGATACTTTCAGGATGGAAGATGCATTGAAAAAGCTGGGTATTCAAATATCAAAAGTAAAGGAAAATATGTTAACTATCCGCGGGAATAACGGGATTTTTAATAGGAATGAAGTAGAGCTTGATGTTGGATTAAGTGCTACTTCAACCAGATTACTTATGGGATTATCACTCCTGCGAAAAGGAAAAACTATAATAGACGGCCATGAATCGATGAGAGCACGGCCTAATAAATATTTATTGGATGTGTTAAAGGAACTTGGTGCAACTGTTACGTCTTGCAATGATGGCTATTTACCGGTTTCGATCGTTGGGCCCAAAGCGTATTCGAAAAGTATCTCTATGAAAGGAGACAAATCAAGTCAATACTTTTCAGCACTATTACAAATTGCACCCGTTCTTCCTGAAGGGTTGGAGATTATAGTGGAAGGGGAGTTAGTGAGTAAGCCATACATAGAAATAACGATAAATGAAATGAAGAAGTTTGGAGTCCAGGTGGAAAATGAGGATTATAAAAGATTTTATGTGAAACCCCAGAGCTATAAGCCGGTCAAACTTTCAGTGGAAGGGGATGCATCAGCAGCTTCTTATTTTAGCGCATTAGCCACAATCCATGGAGGAACCGTGAAGTTGAATAATATTGGGTCGTCAACGGTACAAGGAGATTATAAGTTTTTAGAAATTTGTAAGAAGCTTGGAGCAGAAGTGATTGAGGGTAAGGATTATACCGTGATTACAGGCACAAAAAGTGATCAACTTCCTTCATTAGATACCCCCATTAATATGGAAAGTATGCCTGACGTGGCGCCTACTTTAATGGCAATAGCTCCTTTTATTCCAGGAGTGACTAAGATTACTGGCTTGTCGACTTTACGCATCAAAGAATGCGACAGAATTTCTGCACCTGTTAAGGAACTAAGAAAATTTGGGGTTGAAATAGTGGAAGGGGCGGATTATGTTGAAATTAATGAATGGAAGAAGCTACCCCTATCAAGCCAAATTAAAGTTGAGACCTATGATGATCACCGAATGGCTATGAGCTTAGCCGTATTTGGAACAAAGGCAGGGAATATGGAGGTTTTAAATCCAGAGTGTGTGGAGAAAACCTATCCTTTGTTTTGGAAGGACTTATCTAAAATTTACTCTTGAAAAGGGCGTTATTTAGATTGAAATAAGCTCATCCCTTATATCGCTAAGCTTTTCTATAAAATCCCCATAATGCATAAACGTGATAATCGTGGTATACTCTACATAGAAAAAGGATTTAATCATAGACTAATAAAGACCGTCACACGCTGGAACGTGGGGCGGCCGCAACAGACCGAACCCCATCAAGAGGGGCTTAGGCGTATAAGGAAAAATAATCCCTCAAGGCCCTGCTAAAGCACATGAGGGATTATTTTTTGTGGTTTTTATCGGACATAATATAGGCTACTAAAAGCCCGAAGGAAATCATCAGGCTCAGTGCTGTTGCTATGTCCATTGGCAACACCTCCCCTCCTGGGAAATCTCCTAAAAGAGACGAGCAGAAGGTTTACAGTGTGCCTAATCCCCCATGTGAAGCCGATCTGTTGTTCCGCTTATTGTAGCATATAGCCCACCTTGATAGAATGTTCAGAAAGAATTTTCAGGTGAATAAAATTACAATCAGCAGAGCATTTCTCTGCTTTTTTAATTTCAAAAAGCCAGCAATGGGAATGAAATGGCGAGTCGTCAATAAAACTAAATGCTCCTAATATCTTACCTTTAATTTTCTTTTTCCTGCGCACCCTAAAAATAATATTTTCTATTAAATAAACCATTCAATTTGGTTCCTTGATTTTATTAAAACACCCTTCACTAACTTTCAAACCCCCTTATTTGACTTAAGCGGAGGAATGCGTGTTGAAGCAGTGATTGGGAAGAGGTTTGTTTCTGAATAGCATCCCCTTATTGAGTCAATCTCCTTTTATCCTGTCTTATACACATTGAAAAAAGTTTAATAGTTATATAATTGACAGTTTGTCAATCTAAGTGCGCCAGTTCTTCCATGAATGCTTCAAATGCAGTTTTCCATCTAAGACATTTCCTTGGACGATTGTTAATTAACATTAGGGATTCCATTAGTACCTCTGTGTGACTTTTGAGAGATCGGAGGCTTTAGGAAAGAACTCTCTTAAGAGACCATTAGCGTTTTCATTAGTCCCACGCTGCCAGGAAGAGTAGGGGTCTGCAAAATAGACCGAAACATCTAAGTGTGTCTCAATTTCTTTATGAAGCGCGAACTCCTTACCACGGTCAACAGTAGCTGTTTCAAATGTTCCTTTTGGAAGCTTTGTCACTACTTGTGTCAAAGCTTCTTTCATTGATTGAGCGGTTCGGTTTAGAATCTTAATTGCCAAATAAAAGCGTATTTTCCTCTCGGCGAAGGTGGCCATACAGCCTTTACTTTGCCCACGACTTGATACCACGGTATCTAATTCCCAGTGGCCAAATTGTTCGCGCTTCCTAATTTCCTTAGGTCTTTGTTTAATCGATCTACCAATGTTAAAACGGCCACGTGTTTCTCTAGGACGACGACGCTTTCCTTTTTGTCTAAGAACGGTGAGATTTCCTTTACTGATTCTACCCTTATATAACCATCTATAAATGGGTTTAAAAGATGGCATTGAAGCTTTTAGCCGTCCAGCTATTTGTTCTGGTGACCATGTTAATTCTAGTTTTTCTTCTATCTCTTGGGCGATTTCTTCGTTCCACTTCCCATGAGGTCTAGAATGAGTTCGCCTTTCATGGTAGGCAGCTTGAGCTTTTTCGGGAGAATAACTTTCATTCTCCGCCTTATTACGTTTTAATTCACGAGCTATGGTTGAGTGATGACGGTTTAATTCCTTTGCGATTTCCCGGCATGACTTACCGAGTTGGTGGAGGGCATCTAGCCTTCCACGTTCAAACGTGCTAAGATGTGAGTATTCCATGATTGCTTCTCCTGTAAATGTTGTGTGGTAACTTCATTTTACACGAAGCAAGCATGGATATTTTTGTTTTTATAAGGTGTCGCACTTCATATTACAATCTGTCTTTTAGATAGATAAATTTTAATTTTTTTGAAATAATTTTCGCCATCACCCTCTATAAGGTTCCAAAAATGGTATAATTATGATAGAAATCGAGTCATATTTGGTGTTTAGAAGGAGATGAGGGAGAACTAGGAAGAAAAAAGATGAAAAAGAGTTTCTATAGGGAAAGGTAATTTTTCTGTTGTTAAGATGAATAACTAGGGGGCTGCGTATGAGTAACGAGCAAAAGTACAGGAAAGTACTGGAAGCTATTGTTAGGAATTATCTTGAAACAGAGAAATCCTTGATTTCTCAGCTGAATTTCGACTTACCTAATCATGGTTTAACTCTTGGAAGCTTCAGAGAGGAAATTTGGAAACAGCTGTTTGAACAGCTTGTTCCCAAAAAGTATGTCATTGAACAATCCGTTTTTTTGATAGATTCAAAGGGAAGCGTGTCCAAAGAGGTAGATCTGGTAATTTTTGATGAAATGTATACACCATATATCTTTCGCAATGGCAGGATTAAGTTTATTCCGATTGAAGCGGTTGCAGCAGTGGTGCAAAGTAAAAGTGGAAATGTAGAAGGATTGGAGGAATGGTGTGCCAGTATTGACCAACTGCAGACAGCTACCAACGCGATTGCCCGCATGGCGACGTTTGTAGCTACGTCACTCGAACCAACTTCGACCCAAAGTGCGACACGTCCAATTAAAGTGCTTTGCCAGATAGGAACAGCACCAGAGAATGGGAATAAAGTGAATGTTCCAATAGCGGGGTTTGATTTCGAATTCATTGCGGATAAAAATAACAATAAAATTTCCATTTTATATCCTCAGGAAAAAATACTATTTGACTGGTTTAACGATTTAAATAATCATCAGCCTGGCAGTCAAGTTGCGAGAAGGAGTGTTGCAGAAGAACAGGGTTATCCAAGTAAACTTGACAAATTTGCTAAAAGTGAACAGGGAAATCTCGTGTTGAATGACTATCGTGTTATAGCAGAAAATGGACAGGCTGAAGTTTCACTGCTTAGTTTTAATTTCCAGTTCAATCAACTGCTTATGCTTATCAATAATCCAATGCTCTTTCCACATAAGGCGTATGTTGAGCTATTCAAAAGAATTTACAGTGAAATGCATCAGGATGAAAGTTCCTCGAAAAAAGCTGAGAAGAGGTGATAGAATGGGATCCATCCAGATACCCTGTAAGGTCATCAGCCCTATGTTCAGTTATGGGAATGGAAAGGGAATAAAAAAGCTTGAGCCAAGACCAACAGAATTAAAAGGGCTCTTGCGCTATGTGTATCGGATCGCAAGCGTTGAATCAGATACAGAAAAGCTTTACAAGTGGGAAACAGCGCTGTTTGGTGGACAGACAAGTGGAGCTACCGAGAAAGCAAAAATTAAAGCTTCACCTCTTAGATTGCAGTTTCAGGAAAACAAATCAAGAAGATGTAAAGGCAAGCAAAGCCTGAGAAGGCACGTCGACAAAAATACGAATGGAAACGGCTGCATGCCCTGTTACTTACCGGGTATGATGTTTGACATCACACTTTCTATGCTTCCTCGAACCGAATATAAACCAATTACTAGTGGGATGCCGGAAAAGAAAAATCTCATGTCGTGGTACCAAGATTTATTCTTGCTTTCAATGGTGATAGGGGGCATCGGTCGGCGTACTAGGCGGGCACGAGGCTGTATGACGACCCAGATGCTGAAGGAAATCTCCCGAAAGGAGCTTTCCGAATGGATAACCCAGCGGCTTAACATTATTTGTGGTTGTGAAGCTTATCAAACGCAAGAGGATATCGTTGATGCTTCTCTATCTCCTAATCAGATCACCAATCGACCTGTGATTGAGCAGATACGTATAGGGCGACCGATTTCTAATGTAGATGACTATCTCATGAAGATAGATAATGCTGCACACAAGACAAGAGCTATCAAACGGGATAAATATGCGACAGGTTTTACAAAACAAAAACAAAAACAAAAACAAAATGGAAAGCCAAAACACCGGTCAAAATGCCTGCCAAATCGCTTGGCATCACCTGCTATCGTTAGCCTTGTAGAAATTAAGGAGGGCCTTTTCCCTGTGTATACGTTGGTAAAGGCTATTTACAATGGTGAGCCTTTGGATTTAGAGCGTCAGGAACGGATGCAATTCTTGCAGGATATTGAGGTGGGTGAGTGAGTATGACAAATTGGTTTTTATTGTTTAAAATCGGTCCTGTACAATCCTTTATCAGTCACTCCAGAAAAATGCGTGACTTATATGCGGGAAGCTTTCTTTTGTCATATTTGATAACTCATGCTATAGAATTTGTACAAAAGGAAAAGGACGTTGAGGTGATTCTTCCCAAAAAAACTGTTAGTCTTCCAAATCAAATTTTGCTGCTGGATCGACAGGGCGAAAGTCATGTCGATAATTTAGCGCATCGTTTGGAAAAAAGTGTTCGAGATGAATTTTATAGCATTTGCAGAACGCTTTTTACAAGATTGGACATTGTAGTGCCAAATGAAGTCTGGGATCAGCTGTCTTCTTTCCCAGAGATTTATTGGGTGTATCAGGAGCATGATCATAGTAGGCCTAACTTTAGCTTTGAACATATTATGGATAAGCTACAATCGGTAAAAAGTCTGCGGCTATTTTCTCAATCTGCTGAGAAAGCTGGACGGAAATGCGCGCTCTTTCCAGAATATAATGCGTTGTATTACAAAAAACGAAAGGATGGTAAAACGCCCAACTACCTCGTCCCCGAGGCTGTGGAGATAACAAGGGATATTCCGTGGCAGTATGCACTGAATCCTGGAGAAAGCCTTTCCGCTCTCGCATTAATTAAACGGATGTTTTATTTCTTAAAAGATAAATTTTCGTCCTATAACGTTGACATTATTTCCGTTGCCTCCATGCTTTTAGATGATGAATTCAAGACGGATAAAAAACTTAATGCGTTATGGAGGACTATGTCTCCAGAAGCAGCAGAAGCCATCTTCGACCTTCAAAATGGTCTGCCGCTTTCTGACGCTGAATATAAAAGGGAAGAACAAGCAGTTGCCAAGACGCTAGTCAAGTCAATGGATCAAGCGGGACTAGTTGTTAGTCCCTATTATGCAGTCACAAAATTTGATGGTGATGGTATTGGATCCCTCTATAAGGAATGTTCTCCTGAGGAGCAAAAACGGCTAAGCAAAGAGATCGGCAATTTTGCAGGAGAGGCACCAGCCATTATACGTGAGCATGGTGGCATGTGTATATATGCTGGTGGAGAAGACTTCCTCGGATTTTTTCCGTTAGATGCAGCCATTCCTGCATTGCTTGAATTGCGAGAGAAATTCCAGGAGAAGGTTCCCCCGCCAAATGGCAAAGTTGAGCGGCTTACTTTTAGCGCTGGAATTGTTATTGCCCATTTGATGCCGCCTTTACAGGATGTTCTGGCACTAGTCGATGAAATGGAGCACTTTGCAAAAGAGAACCCAGGGAAAGATTCCTTTGCCATTGCGGTCTCTAAACGTTCAGGAGGCTCTCTTTCTGTAAGAAACAAGTTTGGAAAGGGAGGGAGTCATCTTAGGGACTTACTGGAAATTTCAGATAGCATAGGGAAAAGGGAGATTTCTGTCTCCTCTCTTCATCAGCTTATATCCGTTTTAGAGGGAATCATTCAGCAGCATGATGGGGATGAGGAAGATATGGTTGAGACATTAATCCGTCAGAGCATGTATCACCATGATAACGACTTGACACCGAATGAGCAAATGTGTAGGTGTTTGATTGACTTCTATCATCAATATGACAGACATTTACCCTCTTTTCTTTCAGCACTTGAAATCGCAATATTTTTAGGAAAGGCGGTATCGTAATGTATTACCGAATAACAGCTGTGGATTCATGGTTTTTCCGTGACTCAGCGCCATATGACGCTGGAGTTAATACCAATGGCAAAAGTCTGTTTCCACCCTTTCCATCTGTCTATGCGGGGGCATTGCGTAGTTGTGCTACGCCCATTTCGCGCTCAGCTGGGAAAAACACGTTCTCACGACGATTAAAAATTGGCTGGAGTGGCGTTATCGCCGATGGTCACTTCCTTTTTCCCCTTCCACTTGATTTATCCATACACAGTACATCAAACACTCGGGCATCGGAGATGAGGCTTGGAGAGGCAAAAGGTAGCAGTTTTCCACTCAAATATTTTCTTGAAGCAGATAAGCAAGAGCAAGATAAGGGAAAACCACCGCATATCTATGGTGGGGCATTTCTGGAGAATACTTCTATGGACGCCTATATAAATGCTGAGGACAAGCGTTATCCTTATCAGGCTCTTGGCGATTACTTTACTGAAGAAACCCGCGTGGGCATTCGCCTTGATCCTTCTTTGGGTCGAGCGGTGGAAGGACAGATGTATCAACAAACGTTCGTTTACCCTAGACGTGAGGGGCGGTCATGCAGTTTGGCACTGGAGGCTACGGGAATAGACGTCCCACAAGGTTCTACTGTTCGGTTGGGTGGTGAAGGCAAGCTCGGAGTGATAGAGTGCGTTTCCAATGCCCCGAAAATTCCTGATGCTCCAGTCATGAATGGTGAGAAGTACTTCAAATTATATTTAGCAACACCCGCTATTTTTGAAAAGGGATGGCTTCCTGGTTGGATTCATACAGAAAATATGACAGGGACTTTTACTCATAAAAAACGTCGGGTTCGTGTAAAATTGGTTAGCGCTGCAGTTGGAAATCATGTCCCAGTAGGTGGATTTGGTTCTGTGGGGATTGGACAAAAGAGTGATGGCAATTATGGGCAGAAGCCTTATCCCAAAGAATTACGCTATGCAGTACCTGGTGGTAGTGTTTATTTCTTTGAGCTATTAGAGGGGTCGATGGCTGATGTTATTCGATTGTTTCATCAGAAATGTATCAGTGATTATCGGGAAACCTTAGGTTTTCGTTATGAAACACGAGATCGACTGCGTTATTGTAGCAGAGGGTTTGGTTATAGTTTGGTAGGAAAAGTCAGTAAGAATCAAGGGGGAATTCTTTATGTACACTGAGAAGAAAGCATTATTTTTAAAAGTATTAACTCCTTTACATGCCGGCAGCGGCACAGAATTGCATGCTGTAGATCTTTCCATTCAAAGAGAAGCACACACTGGGTTTCCTAAAATTGAGGCGTCAACGTTCAAAGGCAGTCTCCGCCACTTCTTTGATCAGACTGTCGAGGATAAGACACGGATGACTCAACTTTTTGGAGCGGAAGATATGGAGGAAACAACGGCTGCAGCTCTGGCTTTGACGGATGTGCGCCTTTTGTTTTTTCCAGTTCGATCTGCAAAAGGCATTTATGCATTGATCACCTGTCCTATGGTAGTAGAGCGCTTCCAAAGGGAAATGAAGAGCATAGGCATAGAGTATACTCTTCCAGACATGAGCCAGCTGCCCTTGCTTTGTAAAAAGGACAGTGAGATTAAGATAGAAAATAATAAAAAGGATACATTAAAATATTCTATTTTGCTAGATGACTATGCTTACGAAATACCCAATCACAACAATGAAGAGGGATTTTCCATATTTTTAAAAGAATTAGAAAAAGTGACAGGTACGTCCTTGTCAAGCCGTGCAGTGCTCCTTTCAAACGATGATTTTAAAGATTTTGTGATGCATTCTACTTCTATTATCACGCGTATTGCAGTGGGCGATGATGGAGCAGCCGAAGATAAAGCTCTGTTTACTGAAGAATATCTTCAAGAAGAAAGTATTCTTTATAGCCTTGTTTTTATGAGTGATGCTAAAACCTCTGGTGAAAAGGTCGACGCTCATAACCTAATGGCAGATTTTACGCATATTCTGCAAGGTCCATCGGCAATGTTTCAAATAGGTGCTGATGCTACTCTTGGAAAGGGATTTGTTCAGGCTTATCTTGCTGGAGGTGGAGAGAATGCGTAAGCAGTTGGCTAATGAACGAGCAAGATTTGCTTTTAAAGAGGTGTCAGGTTTAAAGAAAAATTTAAAGAAGGAATTTTCGAGATACCGTAGTCTTGTCCGTTCTTTTCCTGCAATGATCCTTACCAACGGTTATGGTTCAGCTATGGCATTTTTGTTTTCAAAACAAAAAACGTCTTCTGAAGGACTCTTATACATTCAGCTTTCCAAATGGTTAAACGAACGTTCTTTGTTTAAAAGTCATAAAGAGGATCTAATGGAATACATCACAGAACAGAGTCAGGATGTGTATCGGCAGCTGACGTCTGAAACATTAGCCTTATTAGAGTGGCTTAAACGGTTTGCAGAAGGGATGGACCGTTAATGGGACAATTGTTCCTCCCGAAAGAAACTACAGAACTGTTAAATGGTTTGGGATCTGAGATGGATAATGCCTATTTAGGGTGGTATCGATATGCTAGTTATGACACCCAAAATCAAAAGAAAAAGAAAATAAAGCCATTTAGCTATTATAGTAAAAGAGAGAGAATATTCTCAAAGGCAGACGTTGATTTGTTGAAAACGCAAAATCAAAGAATGAGTCGTATTGCTCAAACGATGCCTTTTCTTCAACTCTATACGATCTGCCAGACGAGTCGATGGGCAATTGGTATAGGGGGAACATCACCATATGGAAATCTGCAAATTATAACGCTTCACCCCCTTTATGGATTGCCCTATCTTCCGGCAAGTGCGCTAAAGGGGCTAATTCGGCGTTGTTGGATTGATCAGTATTATGAGAGTAGCGAATCAAGGGCAAATAAGGATCCTGCATTTGTTCATCTATTTGGATTCGTAGAGGATAGAATAAATGGGGATAAAAGCAAAAAAGGAGCCCTCATCTTTTTCGACAGTTATCCCAAAGCGGGTTCGGAAGGCAAACTCGTAAAGGATATCATAACGCCACATTATCCTCGTTATTACGATGAATTTGGCAAAAAGCCACCTACTGATGATCAAAGCCCGATACCTATTGAATTTTTATGCTTGGAGAACTTTACTTTTACAATTCGTATAGGAGCCCATTTGTCGTTGCCTGCGGATACTGAAGATAAATTAAGAGACGTCATCAAGCGGGCATTTTCGGAGTACGGCATTGGTGGTAAAACTGCATCAGGTTATGGGCGGGGATTGATAATAAGTCATGACAAATAGGATACGATTTTTGCTCCATTGAGGTCATGTTGAGTAAATATGGTTCCATTTAATGAGAACGACTCAATGGTTCTGATAACCTTAGAGCCGTTTTCATTTTTCCTATATATTAATGCCCCTTTAACAATTTTTAAGGGAAGAATTTTAATATTACATCCCTATCGAAAAAACTTGACACATATCCTATAAAATCCATATAATGCATCAACGTTAGAATTGTGATATAGTGTGTATAGATAAAGGATTCAGTCATAACCTAATAAAGACCGCCACACGCTAAAACGTGGGGCGGCCGCAACAGACCGAACCCCATCAAGAGGGGCTAGGCTTATATGGTAGAAATAATCCCTCGAGCCTGTCAAGCACATGAGGGATTATTTTTTGTGGTTTTTATCGGACATAATATAGGCTACTAAAAGCCCGAAGGAAATCATCAGGCTCAGTGCTGTTGCTATGTCCATTGGCAACACCTCCCCTCCTGGGAAATCTCCTAAAAGAGACGAACAGAAGGTTTACAGTGTGCCTAATCCCCCATGTGAAGCCGATCTGTTGTTCCCCTTATTGTAGCATATAACCCACCTTGATAGAATGTTCAGAAAGAATTTTCAGGTGAATAAAATTACAATCAGCAGAGCATTTCTCTGCTTTTTTAATTTCAAAAAGCCAGCAATGGGAATGAAATGGCGAGTCGTCAATAAAACTAAATGCTCCTAATATCTTACCTTTAATTTTCTTTTTTCTGCGCACCTAAAAATAACATTTTCTATTAAATAAACCATTCAATTTGGTTCCTTGATTTTATTAAAACACCCTTCACTAATTTTCAAACACCCTTATTTGACTTAAGCGGAGGAATGCATCCTGAGGGAGCGATTGGGAAGAGATTGGTTCTTGCCTTTTATTTTGTTGCTGAGTTATTTCCCTTTATTTGCTCCTCAACAAAATGAATGAATGCTTGGGCGGCATGACTTAGATATCTATCAGATCTATAGATAAGGCTCATTTCCCTTATAGGAGGATGGTCATGTATTGGAATAAAACAAAGGTTTAGATTTTCAATGGATTCAAGAAGTGATTGGGCTTGAATGGCTACCGCTATGTTTTCTCTTACAAAATTAAAAAGGGAAGGGTTTGAACTCGTTTCAACTACAACATTCAGATGAATGCCATGTTGATGACAATAGTTTTCCAAAAAATCTCTTGCCCAGAATCCTTTTGGATACGTCACAATAGGCATTCCTTGTAGCTCGTGTAAGGCAATGGATTTTTTGCTAGAGAGTTCATTGTTTTTCGAGACAACGATTCCATATGCCTCCTTGACCAATGGGCGTATGACTAATCGTGAATCAAAGAGCGGTTTAGCTGAAATACCAATATCAATCTCATTACTTAGGACCAGTTCAGTTAACTTTACTTCTGAAAAGATTCTCAGCTTTATATTCGGATATTTCTTACAAAAGTCAATAAACATCGGTGTCAGACGAAAATCAAGTTCGGATGGCAGTGCACCAACTCCAAGACTTCCTCCTCGTTGATGACGAAGGTCATCCATTTCAAGGCGGGCATTGTGAAGGGTTTGAAAGATGTCATGGGCATGCTTCAGTAAGACATGTCCCGCCTCAGTTATGGCAATTCTTTTTCCAATACGGTCCAATAAAGGGGTTCCGATTTCTTCTTCCAGCGCTTTAATTTGTAAGCTTAAGTTTGGCTGAGATATCCCCATTTTGTCAGCTGCTTTAGTAAAATGTAATTCCTCGCATATCGCGATAAAATATTCCAGTTGTCTAAGTTCCATACATTCAACTCCTGTCTATAGGATGTAGTTGTTCCTTATTATTTATAAAACAAATCATTATTATAATTTTAATATAATTGATAAATCATTAGTTCTCAACTATGATTGTTGAGGCAACACATGAAAGGTAAAAAAATGAGAGTCAAGAATTAGGAGCTTGACCGGTGATAGGAGACTTTCCCTTAAAAAGGGTGTAGAAGAGACTCCTAATATATTTATGGAGAGGAAAATAATATGAAGAAAAATGTATTGCTCATTATAGCTTTATTTATCGCAGCACTTAATTTGCGTCCAGCCATTAACTCCATCTCACCATTACTGGGGAATATAAGTATAGATCTAGGGATGAGCGCAGCTGTAGCCAGTTTGCTTACTTCCATTCCGGTATTGTGCATGGGGATTTTCTCACCGGTTGCCGTAAAAGCAGGAGGAAAATGGGGAATCGAACGAATGATAGGTCTGTCATTACTCATCATTGGAATGGGGACGGTTATTCGTTTATTTACTCATTCGGTTACCCTCATGCTTATTACTGCTATGATTGCCGGGATTGGCATTGCATTCATTGGCCCCTTATTCTCAGGATTTATCAAAAGGCATTTTCCTAAGCATGTCCCATCAATGATAGCCGTGTATACAGTGGCATTGACTTTGGGAGCCGCTCTCAGCTCCATGCTATCGGCTCCATTGCAGAGAAGCTTTCAATCCTGGCAGAGTTCCCTTGCCTGTTGGGCCATAATTGCTTTTGTTGCTGCTATTATCTGGTTCTTCTTTGTTAATATACAAGTAAGGAAACCTTCTCAGAATTCTTTAGAAGAAATCAAAGCCAAGTTGCCCTGGGGAAACGCGAACGCTTGGGCGCTTACCTTTTCCTTTGGCTTGATGACTATGCTATTTTTTTCAATGACCGCATGGCTTCCTCAGATCGTTCAAGGAATGGGCTATACAAAATCTTACGCGGCAACCTCTTTAACTGTATTCGTAGTTATTCAAATTCCTGTAAGTCTTGTACTCCCTATTTTACTAAAGCACTTTCCGTCTCGACGCTTGTGGTTATTTACAGAATCTTTATTCGAGCTTATAGGTTTAGCTTTACTTATGTTGCACATTGAACCGATCATTGCTTCAGCATTTATTGGTATCGGGGCAGCGGGATTGTTTTCTTTAAACCTTCTCTTACCCATTGATGAGACAAACAATGCTCATGCTGCCGCATCTTGGTCAGCCATGACACAATCGGTTGGCTATGTTATTGGGGCTTTGGGTCCAATTATCATCGGATGGACGCATGATGCTTCCAATAGTTTTACTGCTGCTATTATTGGAATGATCATAATCAATGTATTGATGATCTTTGTTCAACTTGAATCTACAACAAGGAGGAACAAACAGGAAAGTGGTAGTCAATAAATAGAAGGGGAAAGACGGTAGGGTTATGAACATATATGCTTCAAGCTTTATGGACAATTTTCCTATGACACTAGGACAATGAATATCATTTAACGACATTCTTAAAACTTATCAGTCCTGAAAGGAGACATGTTAGGATTTTCATAGAGTGGGTGACAAGGTCTGTTCGCATGGGACAAGGGGATAGGTTCATTAAGATTAATTTGGTTAAGCAGAGTAGAGGAGGATACGTTCTTTTATAATGTCTCACAGAAAAAGAGGATGTTTGAAGTTAATCCAATGATTTTCAGACATTTATTGAAAATAAATGACGAGGTATTGGCTCCTATGAATGGACTAAGGAAAAAGTGTTGGTTATCATAAACAATATTGTTTTATAGGGTTCCGTGATGATGAATCAGACTGGTCCGAGAGAAAAAGCACTGCGTTTATCGTAGTGAACACGGAGGGATAAAAGCCGGGAGAGATATCAATTGATGTCTTTCTCGGGCTTTTTTTATACTATCAGAGTTTGTAACTTCGCTGACGCTCATAAAGAAAGATAGTATAAGTGTAGCTTTGACTTTCGCCACCTGAGGCTTGGAGATAAGCCAAGTCTTCTAACAACATCAGGAGTCCACAACAGGATAAAAACCAGAAATATGTCCTGTTAGGAGGCAGCATGCGCTAAATAATAGGTTGTAAATTTCATAAATGGAAAAAATGCAAAATCTAGAAATTGCAGCATAAGGGGTGGGGGCGGTATCCACAATAAATAAGCAAAATTAATAATACGCACAAAAGCTTATGGTATATCCTTTTGTGGGGAACTATGCGACAAATGATAAAAATCACCAAGTGATCACTCAAGATTTGGGACGGTTTGAAGTCGCGTTACTGATTGTGTTCTGACCCAATTTTGAACGTATAGCATAGAAAACTGATGAGGTAATGATTATCATGGTGACAACCCATAGCCATCCAAGGACCTCGACCGGATTACCTAATGTCGTAGAAACGAGAGCAATAATCAAACAACCATATAGGGCCCCTAATAGAGTAAATGCCCAAAATCCTCTCCACCAGGTGCTGAATGTCTTCAGTTTAAGCAAAATTTCCCCAAATAAAGCTCCGATGAGAATGAAGAAAAAAGAGGCGGGTACAAAATAGGCAAGTGCTGGACCAAGGCCGGGACTTGCCGATGACAAGAATGTTACCAAAAGGATAACGAGAAGACTTACTAAAAACGCTCCAATAAGTGATGTGAGAAAATATATAAACCGCAATAGTGTCCCTCCTTTAGGTTCTTTGTTGAGCAGAGATAAAGGATTTCATTTTAAGATGACAAAATCATAGGTAAACAAGTCTCGATTTTTACGAATGATTTCATCTGTTTCTTTGACCTTAATTGATTTAATTTTTTTGCCTGATTTTATATCATAGCTATCTATTGCTGACTGTTTTGAACCTGTCGTATATTGATAGAAAACATATAATTGATCCTTGTTCCACTCAGTAAGGACAAAGTCTCCATTTCGAGCCTCTTTTCAATTTGAAACACCTTTATTGTATGTCCTGTTAAGATGTTTGTCTTATACACTTGCCCGTTCCCGTCTACAAAATAAAAGTCATTTTTATTGAGAAAAATGCACTTTTGTGGATCAAGGGGCATAGCTTCATCGTGTTTGTTATCACTTATGTATGAAGTGACCAAAGCATCACTTGTTTTTTTATTTTTTAAATTTAAATTGACTAATTTAATAAATTCACCATCACTTTGTCGATCACCTTCTTCAAGGTAGTAGGCATGATCATTAAAATAAATGCCTCACAAAAGTAAACAATTCCAATCTAAACACTTGATTTTATTATATAATTTTCAATTTTTCTACTTATATAAAGCTACAGCAGTAATCCCTTGTTCAGTGATGCCATCAAAAAAACTTACATATTGTCAGCTTTGTGTCGATACAGATAAAAGTATAGGTACCCGTATTTTTTTTATTGTTATAAGGCTATACCTATTCGTGTTTTTTGGGTATCGTATTACAAAAAGGCTAGTTCAATGGGTACAGAGAAAATTCATCGTTCGTTGAAAGAAGTTCTCCCCATGCGTAGAGTGTAAGCCATCCTCAAATAAAAATTGAGTTTAGTGATTACAAAGTAAACTGCATAATCCGAATTCTTCTGCAGGGAACCCTACTAAATTTGTAATGTCTATCAAAAAGCGTTGGCTGAAAAAAGTACTAGGGGATTAGTGTCCTCAGGAACTAAGAAATGAAGCGAATAGTAGTGCCTAGTTTACTTGGGCATGACGATTTCACTATTTTCTAGTATAATTTAAATTTATAAATAATATTAATGGCGGTGATTATGAGCGTGAAGGAAATAAGAGTTGAAGACTTGGTCCGGCAGTTTTCGTTGAAAGTATTGGCTGGTGAGGATCATTTACAGAAGGCAATCACACAACCGCGCGTCCACCGTCCAGGCTTAGAATTTGTGGGACATTTTGATTTTTTTCCAACGGAACGCATTCAAATTTTGGGAAGAAAAGAAATTAACTTTTTACATAAGCAAACTAAAGAGGAACGCAAAATCCGTATTGGTAATATTGTTCATTATCATCCGCCATGTTTTATCGTTACGACCGGTGAAAAGGGGCTCACCTATTTAAGGCATCATTGTAATGAAGAGGGGATTCCGCTGCTAGTCACTGAGATCCCCGAAACCACATCAGAATATATTACAAAATTAGATGCCTATTTAGTTAAGAAGTTAGCTGAAGAAACCTATATCCATGGCGTTTGTATTAATGTGTTTGGCATGGGGATCCTCCTGCGAGGAGATTCTGGGGTAGGAAAAAGTGAAACCGCTCATACACTTATTGGTCGCGGGCATCGACTCGTTGCCGATGATATTGTTGTTCTCAAGAAACTTAGCCCACAAACACTTCTAGGGACCCATGATGAAAAATCGAAGGAGTTTTTGGCGCTCCGAAGCATCGGATTAATCAATGTTGTCCGCTCATACGGATTGAAGGCCTTTCAAAATGAAACACGTATTTCACTGGATATTGAATTAACTCGATGGCAAAAGGATACGTTAAACAATGAATTAGAACAGCGGCCTGAATTCAAAGAATATCTCGGTGTTAAAGTTCCTTCAATAGAAATACAGCTTCAGCCTGGTCGGGACGTCGCAGGATTAATAGAAGCAGCCGCAAACAATTGGTATTTAAGGCAGCAAGGCTACAGCGCTGCATCGGATTTTATGCATCGATTAGAGGAAGAATAATAAATTTTGCAGGATGAGGGAAAAGATTCATTCCTTCCCATAAAAATATTTGTGATTTCGTGAAAAAGGTTTGGGTTTTAAAGCCTTGTTCAGAAGTTGAATAAAGCCAGCAGAGTATTTTCTGTTGGTTTTTTGTATAGTTGCTTTAATAGCTGTAAAGCCGTAACATGACCTTGAGCAAATGGAGACGTGTGTTGTGGGGATTACGAAATATACTGCTATCCGTAAGCTAACAGATAATTACAGAGATCGTCTTCTAGCCGAAAAAATGTGACATGATTTTTGTCTTTAATGGATGGTTAAGGACAAGCGAGTGTGACGCGGAAACAGCCGGATCACAATCAATGGAGATTTTTTCAGGAGAAATGATGGAATAAAGCGAAGGGTTGACAATCGAGCAAACGCAACGCCGCAAATGAAGATGGAGTGAAAAGTATGCTAGAATAAATAATAACCTATATGTGAAACGCATGTTGTAGACGTTAAAAATGTTGCATAGTCATTTAATAACCTATTCTTTAGATATCTATGGATTAGGATTACATCAAAGGTGGAGAAGCATGAAAAGAGATGGCGTCATTCTCGAAAAAAACGGTAAAGTTGCAACTATAACCTTGGATATGCCTGAAACCAGAAATGCGCTTAGCTTGTCTATCATTGAATACATAGACAAACAGGTTGATGAGGTTATAAAAGATAAAGATATACAATGTCTGATCATAACAGGAGGCACAGGAAAGTTCTTTGTTTCGGGTGCGAATATAGAAAATCTAGAAGTCATGACACCTAGTAATGCAAAGGACTTCATAGAAGCTGGACATAAACTTTTTACGAAAATAGAAACACTGGATATTCCCACAATTGCTGCCATTAACGGATATTGTCTAGGCGGCGGCCTTGAATTGAGCATGTGCTGTGACATTCGTATATGTACCAGGAGAGCATGGTTGGGGTTGCCAGAGATCAAAATCGGAATGATTCCCGGATGGGGAGGAGCACTTCGTTTACAAAAGCTAATTGGTCAGAGTCGGGCGAAATACATGATTCTACGTGGCCATATGATCTCTTCTCAAAAAGCATTGGACTTTGGATTAGTATCGGAAGTTTACGGAGATATAAAAACAATGAGAGAGAAGGCTAATGAGTTGGCTGACGAACTTGCTGGTTATGCACCGATAACGATGAAAATGATTAAGAGACAATTCTATGATGCAGCTAATAAACAGACCAGCGATATTGCTGAAACAGATGCCTTGGCATTAGCCTTTTTACAAACCACTGAAGATGCCAAAGAGGGTTTAAGAGCTTATTTACAAAAGAGGCAGCCGACATATAAAGGAAGGTAGGAATGTTGGAAGGCTCGCTAAATAGGGAGAGCTGCTATTTCTCTTTATTCTCTCTAGCTTTCAATGCTCTTCCCTTGAAAAGGCTGCTTTCTTTACTTTATGATGAAAGAAAGCAAGATTCTCGAATATTATTGGAAATTTCAGATTAATAGGTATGTTTGATACGAATGGCTAAGTATTTCTATTCCCCCTATTGAGAACGCACGTCATCTAGATGCAAAACAGGCGATCCTTGCATGAAACCTCTTGGTAGAAATACTAATCTTTTGATACGCGTTTTACTCTTCATGAGCCCTCACCTTAATAGTATTTTTTAGATTTTGGTCGATATATTGGACTGCCACATCCTACACGCGGTATGCATGAGATAAAAGCGGATGGGAGTCATCATCCGTATTCAATCTAGAATTTGTCATAGTTAATCCTTTCAATTTAACTAGGAATTTATTATAATGATTATATAATAATAATTATTATTTATTGTTTATTCGTCAATGCACTGGTGACATCGCAATATATTCTTTTATTTTTAGAGGGGAGAGAAATGGATTGGACAATAAAGACACGACGAACGTTGGCAAATGCCCTGTTCCTCATGGAGAGGCTAATATTGAAAAATGCCCTGTATTTCATGGAGGTGCTACAAGTCAAAAATCTAGTGGTACGACCAATCATGACTGGTGGCCAAATCAGTTAAACTTAAGCATTCTACATCAGCATGACAAGAAATCCAACCCTATGGAGGAAGATTTTGATTATGCTGAGGAATTTAAGAAGCTGGATTACCAAGCTCTTAAGCAGGATATTCGTGACCTCATGACAAAGAGTCAGGAGTGGTGGCCGGCTGATTATGGACACTACGGTCCTATGTTTATCCGTATGGCTTGGCACTCTGCAGGGACTTATCGTATAGGTGACGGACGCGGTGGTGGTGGAACGGGCTCACAACGTTTTGCGCCACTTAACAGCTGGGCTGATAATGCTAACACAGATAAAGCCCGTCGACTGCTATGGCCCATTAAGCAAAAGTATGGGAACAAAATCTCTTGGGCCGACTTAATTCTTCTAACCGGTAATGTTGCACTCGAATCAATGGGTGTCAAAACCTTTGGCTTTGGAGCTGGCCGTCCAGATATTTGGCATCCAGAAGAAGATATCTACTGGGGTACTGAAACAGAAATGCTAGGTAACAATCGTTATACAGGTGATCGTGAGCTTGAAAATCCACTGGCTGCCGTGCAAATGGGACTTATTTATGTAAATCCGGAAGGTCCAGATGGTAAACCCGATCCGCTGGGAAGCGCTCGTGACATTCGCGAAACCTTTGGACGCATGGGAATGAATGATGAGGAAACCTTTGCCTTAATTGCTGGGGGGCATACCTTTGGAAAGGCGCATGGTGCCGGTGATGCAGCTAAAGTAGGTCCGGAACCAGAAGCAGCCCCCATCGAGGCGCAAGGTTTAGGATGGCTAAGCTCATATGGTTCTGGAAAAGGTCGCGATACCATCACAGCTGGTCTTGAAGGGGCTTGGACGCCTAATCCTATAAAATGGGATAATAGTTATCTTGGCTTGCTGTTTGGCTACGAATGGGAGCTGACAAAGAGTCCAGCAGGAGCCTACCAATGGAAAGCTGTCAATCCTAAAGAAGAGGACTTTGCACCAGATGTTGAGGATGCTTCCGTCCGCGTCCCAACAATGATGTTTACCTCGGACATTGCCTTGCGTGAGGATCCGATATATGAGAAAATCGGTCGCCGTTTCCTTGAAAATCCAGAAGAGTTCCAAGAAGTTTTTGCACGTGCTTGGTTCAAACTCTTGCACCGCGATATGGGACCTCGTTCAAGATATCTCGGTCCAGAAGTGCCTGAAGAAGAACTCATCTGGCAGGATCCCGTGCCAACAGTTGAGTATACTTTAACAGATGAAGAAGTTGAAAAGATTAAAGTATTGATCTTAGACTCCGGGCTTACAATCAGCGAGCTTGTTACAACAGCTTGGGCTTCAGCTAGTACATTCCGTGGCTCCGATAAACGCGGGGGTGCGAATGGTGCGCGTATCCGTCTTGCTCCACAAAAGGATTGGGAAGTGAACCAACCAGAACAGCTTTCAAAAGTGCTCAATGTACTAGAAGAGATACAGAATCACCTTGATAAAAAAATCAGCCTTGCTGACTTGATTGTACTAGGCGGTAGCGCCGCCATTGAAAAAGCAGCACAAGAGGCTGGCTTTGATGTCAAAGTTCCATTTGCTCCTGGCCGTGGTGATGCGACACAGGAACAAACAGATGTTGAAAATTTTGAAGTCCTAGAGCCATTCGCTGATGGCTTCCGCAACTATCAAAAGGAAGAGTATAGTGTAGGTCCAGAAGAGCTTCTTGTAGATAAAGCTCAGCTTCTTGGTCTCACAGCACCAGAAATGACTGTACTTATTGGCGGCATGCGTGTTCTAGGAACAAATTACGCGGGCACAAAACACGGTGTGTTCACTGATCGTGTCGGTACACTAACAAATGACTTCTTTGTTAATTTGCTCGATATGGGAGTAGAATGGAAGCCTGTAGATGGTGGCGTTTATGAAGGACGTGACCGTAGCACGGGTGACGTTTTGCGCACGGCTACTCGAGTTGACCTCATTTTCGGTTCCAACTCACAGCTTCGTGCCTTAGCAGAGGTTTATGCTCAAGACGATAACAAAGAAAAGTTTGTTAATGACTTTATTACCGCTTGGGTCAAGGTCATGAATGCGGATCGTTTCGATCTTAAATAACAGCGAGTCTATCCCCCTTGAGAGGTGTCGTTTTAAAAATCAGCGGCTTCTTGCAAGGGGGTTTTTACTATAATTGATAATCCTTCCTGCTGTTCTTTAAGAAAGATAGTCAAGTACACTCTCGCAGTTAACAAATAGAGAACAAAATGAGGGGACAAGCTTCCAAATCAGGAAACGAGCGTAACAAAAGGGAGGGGCAAGAGAACAAGATCCACCCACAAAATAACAAAATATCCAATGCAAAAAAACTAACTTAAAAAGCAGTCGCCCCTTTTGACCAGTTTTTCGTAAATGAGGATTAACATGCTATACGCGTTGCATAAAGGTGCGAATGTCAAGCAGACATAAAATATTAGGGAGATTCGCACCAAAAAAAGCCCTTTTAAAACCCTTTTATTTCCTTTTGAGGATTGTTATAGATGATTTAAAAGTTATTTTTAAGTAAAAATGTGAATTTATTAGGAATATTCCCGCTAGCTTTGGCGTCGCAAGACAGATTGAAAGTGGTATGGCTCATGTCAATGATCAAACCGTTAATGAAGAAGCGAATATGCCATTTGGCGGTGAGAAAGGTTCTGGTGTTGGTCGATTTGGCGGCGATTGGGCATTTGAAGAATTCACTACAGTCCAGTGGGTGTCCGTACAAGAAAAGCCCAGAGACTATTCATTCTAAGCACGGTACTGACAAGCACAAGGGGATTCCCCGCGTGCTTTTGTCATCTATTGGGGGAACTGCCTATATTAGCGCAAGGCAGTTAAATAGGATTTCTCATTTGAAAGGTTGAGCGCTTATATTTAGACCCATTATTGAAAGGCATTCCATAGCTGCTTGCTTTCTTTTAGGAGCAAAATACTTTTGTAAAAATGAGTCATTATAAAAAATTAAGTTGACTTAATAAAACTCCTGGTGTATATTGTGTATATACGATATATACAATTATAAGGAGGTTCAGTATGCTGGCCTTAGATATTAGACATTTAAATAAAAAATATCCAACTTTCGAGTTAAGAGATGTATCGTTTCAACTGGAAAAGGGTTATATTATGGGCTTTATTGGTGCTAATGGTGCAGGGAAAACAACCACCATCAAATCCATCTTAAACATGCTTCATCTTGATAGTGGTGAGGTACACATTTTGGGTAAAAACATTGCTGAACATGAGATCGAATTAAAACAAGAAATCGGATACGCATTTGGTGACATCGATTTTTATACTCGAAGCAAAATGAAAAAGTTGACTGATGTGATCAAGAAATTCTACACGAATTGGGATGATGAAATCTATTACAATTATTTACGAAGATTCAAGCTGGATGAAAACAAAAAAATCGTGGAATTGTCGACGGGAATGAAAGTGAAGTATAGCTTGGCCCTTGCTTTGTCCCATGGGGCGAAGCTCCTCATCCTCGATGAACCGACAAGTGGGCTTGATCCAGTGGCACGAGACGATCTACTCGATATTTTTCAAGACCTTGTAGTAGATGGTGAGATCAGCATTCTTTTCTCGACTCATATTACATCTGATCTGGAGAAGTGCGCTGACTTTATTACGTTTATCGAAAACGGTCAAATCATCCATAGTTCTGAAAAAGATGATTTTATTGCATCATATCGGTTGCTGAATGGGAGTGAAAGCCAGTTGAATCAGGTGAAAGAGCAGCTTATCTCTTACAAAGTAAATTCGTTCGGCTTTACGGGCTTGGTGCGCTCCCAGGACTACGATCCCTCTTCTGGTATTAGCGCAACGATGCCAAGTCTTGAGGAAATCATGATTTATTTTGCTAAAAAGGAGGATATGTATGTATAACTTAGTGATGAAGGATTTAAAGTTGGGCGTCCATCCTATGTTCTTTGTTTTTCCTTTTTTAATAGGCGCATTAATGCTTATTCCCGGATGGATCTATTTCATTGTCCCTCTGTATTTTTGCTGGATCACTATACCGAATATGTTTTCCAATTATAGAAGTCAGAACGATTTGCTGTTTACTACGATGATGCCTGTGACTAAGAAGGACATGGTGAGAGCTAGGGTAACCGTTATTGTCATGCTCGAATTATTGCATATTGTGATTGCCATGATCTATGGCGTGATAATGCTTTGGTTATTCCCAAATGTAAACTATTATTTCTTTGCGCCGCATATGGGCTTTTGGGGACTATGTTTTGTCATGCTTGCCATTTACAACATTATTTTCTTTACGATGTATTACAAAACAGCATATAAACATGGTCAGGCAGCGATCACATCTATTACAGTCGCTATGCTTTTTGCAGGCGTTATACAATGGATCGGAATCCAAAATTCTTTTGTGTCTAACCTCTTCAATGGAAGTGGGGCTCACAATGTAGGACTTCAAACCTCTATTCTGATTGCAGGAATCGTGATATTTATTGCATTTACCCTTGCTGCTTGTCAAATGGCATATAAGCGATTCTTAAAAGTGGAGATCTAATGAACATAGCGATTTCCAATGCATCTGAAAAACCAATTTACCAACAGCTATTTGAACAGATCAGCGCCCAAATATTAAAAGGTGAATTAGAAGGTGGCTACAGTTTGCCACCCATCCGACAAGCGGCCAAGGAACTTCGGGTTAGCATTATTACTGTAAAGAAAGCCTGGGAAGAACTCGAACGATGCGGTTTAATAAATACGATAACGGGTAAAGGCTGTTTTGTAGCTGAGTTCTTATCTGAAGAGATGGGGCGAATACGTGAGGAAATGGTCTTAAAGCAAATGGTTAACGATGTGTCTTATTACAAGTCATTTGGCCTCACCATTGAAGAAGTCATTGAGCTTTTAAAGAAGGCTTATACTGTTTGATTGAGCAGTATAAGCCTAATTCGTTTTTTAGGCTATTTGAGGATGAAAGTATAAGTTCAAGCTACCCCTTTCATTACTTGAGGCTTGCGCAGACAACTTTAATGTGTGATCCAAAAAATCAAGAAATAAGGGGAAGTTTTAAATTAATTCAACGTAAATAGTTGACAGTTAATAAATGAATGTTTATTCTTTTATTATGAGACATAGAGATGATAACAAAGTGGAGGCTATCTTCCAGGCAACAGTGCAGTTAGTGAATGAGATCGGCTTTGCTGATACGACTATTTCTAAAATTGCCAAACGCGCCAAGGTATCAGTGGCAACGATTTATATTTATTATGAGAATAAGGAGGATATGCTTCTTAAAACCTATTTAAAAGTAAAAGAAGCGATGAGTCACATCATGTTTGAAGGTTTTGACCCAGCAGCTTCGATTAAAGAGCGACTGGATACTGTCATTCGGAATTACACAAGGTTCATTCAGTCGAATAAAGATTACTTCTTATTTTTAGAACAAATTATGAATTCACCACTGCCGCATTTATGGTGCCTAGATGAAACCGAAGCAATGTTTAAACCCATTTATAATTTATTTGAAGAAGGACAGAAGCAGCAGCTCTTAAAACCAGTTGATGTGTCCATTCTCATTGCCTATGCTATATACCCAGTAGCCCGACTGATAAAGCAGTTTTTGGAGAGCAGCGGAAGCATCACAGAAAAAGAGATGGAAACATTGTTGCAAATGAGTTGGGATGCTGTAAAAGCATAGTCCTTCCATGAAAATTATTATTCATTTCTCAAACGGAGGAAGGAATAATAATTTTTCCCAAATTATAAGTGAACATTCATTTATTTATGCCTCGTATTTAAATTTCTTAAAAGGAGTTTTTAGTATGACGAAGCAAAAGGTATGGTTTATCACAGGGAGTTCCCGTGGGTTAGGTCGTCACATTGTGGAGGCAGCTTTAGAAAAAGGAGATTTTGTTATGGCAACGGCGCGTAAGGAAGAAGCATTGTCTGATTTAGTAAGGCAATATGGAAGCCGTATTCGAACATTTTCATTAGATGTAACGAATGAACAGGAAGTAGTGACAACAGTTAAGAAAGCCGCAGCTTTATATGGCCGCCTAGATGTTGTGGTCAACAATGCAGGGTATGGAGATATAGCGGCTGTTGAAGATGTCACCATGGAGGACTTCCGTGCACAGATCGACACGAACTTCTATGGAGCTGTCTATGTTTCAAAAGCAGTTACCCCTATACTCCGTCAGCAAGCTTCTGGTCATATTATTCAAATCTCAAGTTTAGGGGGACGCATTGCCTCGCCTGGATTAGCAGCGTATCAAAGTGCAAAATGGGCATTGGGTGGCTTTTCTGAAGCATTGGCACAAGAAGTGGCTCCATTTGGTGTTAAAGTAACAATTATTGAACCGGGTGGGATGCGTACAGATTGGGCTGGATCGTCAATGACCATTCCACCAATTAGTGCCCCCTATGAAGAAACAGTTGGGGTCTTTGCAAAAATGGTGCGGAAAGGATCAGGGCACCAGCCAAGTGATCCAGCTAAAATTGCTAGGCTGATTGTTCAATTAACAGAGAGTGATGAGGTGCCACTGCGGTTACTTATCGGTAAAGATGCTGTACAATACGCAGCAGCTAGTGCACAACAGCGCGTCAAAGAAGACAATCAATGGCGACACTTAAGTGAATCCGTAGCATTCGATACAGAAGAATCGTAAAGGCATTTTCTTCTGTGAAGAGGATTCTCTTGGGCCGCTCCCATTCACTTGGACGTTGCAATGAAGCCTTTTCCATATATGATGATGCTCTATGCCTAGACAAGGACCGGGCATGCTTTTAAGCCCGGTTTTGATTGTACTATCAGAATGTATAAATAAAGGAAGAGAGTATAAGTGCAACTCTGACTTTCGCCACCTGAGGCTTGGCGATAAGCCGAGTTTTCCAATCAGAAAGTACCCTTCTCTCCCTCCTGCTTTTTAATCATCTTTTTTTATCGTAAAGGCGGAAGCTAAGCCGATAGCAAGTGTGAGAGCCAGCAGGATAAAAGCGAGTGGGAAACTTCCTGTTTTCATAAAAGCGATAGATCGTCCTGGAGCAACGCTTGTTCCGGCAAATAGAATCACCGTATACATAGAGATGGCAATCCCACTAACTTGGAATAGCTTTCTCCCTAAATGAGATCACTCCTTATTATTTGATAAACTAATAGTTATATTCTAATTAAATGGCTAAAAGGATTAAACTGTACGTTCCTCGTACAGTTTAACGCTCCACTCCCAGTTTTTGCTGTAAAGAATGGTTGAGCTTATTGACGATTTTCTCAAAAACCTGACGCTCTTCAGGCTCCAAATCAGTCAATATGGAAGCACAGAAGGACCAATAGGTGGGTAAAGCCTTATCAACGAAAGTACGACCTTCTTCTGTAATACTGACAAAGACTTTTCTGCGATCTTGAGCGCTATGGTTTCGAATGACGAGCCTTCTTTTCTCCAACCAATCGATCAAGGATGTTGCTGAGGCTCTTGTAATGCCTAAGCGTTTAGCTATTGCTGAGGGTGTCGCACGTTTGTCGCCATGTAAAGTGAGTAAGATTAACAGGTCTAATTTACTTTCTGTAATGCCAAATGGGGCAAGCTCCACATCGATGGCATCTAAAAAGTAATCACTTAGCCAAAGCAGCATTAATCCTCTTTTTGCATCATCTATGGGGGTATCTGCCCTAGCGGACCTTTTAATAAGCTCTGCATAGGGCTCTAGTCCTAATTTAGGCAGTGAATCCTCGTTGATGGGATCTCTTTCAACCTTTGACATGTTATCACCTTTTGATTAGATTATCTAACTATAAAGCATTCTAACAACAAAACAAAAATGATGCAAGGGGGGATATTTTCCAATGTGTTCGAGATATAGAGATTCTGATATCAAAGCAATAAAACATCAAGAGCGGAGAGAATGCCCATGAAAGCTTGCATGTAATAAACTAAAAAAAGACTCCACAAAAGGAGTCCTGCTTTCTTACTTGCTGAGAAACCTGTTTTCAACAGAGCTTTAGAGCAATAAATAAAGGTAGGGTATTAGGGCATTAAAATTATTAGGAACAATGATTTAAAATTGAACCTTCGTCACTTGGGGTTCACTTAGCTCTGTCCCGTCCTCATCATTACTCCAGGTATCACTGGTTACGATTTTGATCCACTTAACCTCATTAATATTGACATCATCAGGAAGTATAAAGCCACAGTAGCCTTTTTGCTTGGCTTGACCATAGAAGGTATCATCTGTTGAGGCATCCAAGTAATCATTATTTTCCATACTGATTTGTTGTCCTGTACTCAAAATGACTTTATCAATCGGAGGGTACATATTCACTGTGTCTTTAGATGTATTTTGCACTTCATAGGAGAGTTGTAAGCCATTAAAGTGATCAGAATGGAGGCCATATGATTCTTGCATATCTGTGTCTAAGTGCGTAAATGCAAGGAATTTGATAGATCCAATCGTGAGTTTTATAGGTTTCACATCAACGCTTTGCTTGACATCATAAATACGCTTCAATGTCGTTGTGGAATCATTGGTTTTGTAGGTCTCACCAACTCTTGTTAAAGTTGGGTCATTCCCATCTGGATCATTGGACACCTTTTTTTTCTTTACAACATGCGCTTTTTTAGCATCTGATTGTTCTTTTGTTCCTTGATCACTATTATTAGCACAAGCAGCTAAAACAACGAGCAGCAGTATTGATAGAATAATTGCTATATATTTTTTCATCCTAAAGTCCCCTTATTAGTTCGGTTGTTGCGTTTGACTTAATTGATCTAATTTACTGGCATTGGCTTCAACAGTGTTTTCTAAAGCCTTATCAGAAACGAGCTTCCAATCGCCGTGTTTATCTTTCTTTAAAGACAAGGTCTCAGTTCGAGTAGACATTTTTGCATCCTTAGCATTGAGGTTCTTTAAGAATTCTTTTTCCATGAACGCTTGATTGTCTTTGTCTGCTTGCTTTTGATCTTCACTAAAGGCATTAGCAAATGCATTTTTGAATGACGCTTCCATTGCTTTACCCATTGCAGTCGCTACATCGACAGACGTAATCTTGACTTTAACCTTGGCTGTATCTCCATTTTGTGAGACCAATGTGGGTTTCTCGAAAGTATAGCCTTTTGTTATCGCCTTAAATAACGTGTTGGCATCTATAGCGTCCTTTGAATCTTTGCTATCGGTGAATGAATTCAATACGTCATCCTTAGAGTGTTGAACCAATGTGCTGGCGCCTTTGAGATCACTTTTCTGGACATCCTTCAAAAATTTGCTGACTGTATCTGTTGGCTTTGGACCAAATGTACACCCTGTTAAAACAAATATGGATATAGCTCCAATTAATAAACCCTTGACGACCTTATTCATTTAACTTCCCCCAAAAATTAATATATTTAGTGACTCTCTAGTTCATAAGTCCTGAATCATCATAATACTGAAGAGATGTGAAAACAACCCTACGGGCAATAGACAGAACACTTTGTATTTTGCTATTTTAGCGTCAGTATTCATCCCAGTTTGTTCGATTTAAAACGGTTTAGGAAATTTGCAGGAGACAGACTTTGCTTATTTTATTAGAGGTGTTGCGATTACCTAAGGAGTGTGAAGAGGTCTATTCAAGGGGAGAGGGGAATATAAATAGAGTCTAATCTCTCAATTATTGGACCTTTTATTAGAAGAAAAACTTTTTTGGTTTGGGGCACTGCTTTATTAGTGTGAAAAAATATACGACAAATATGTTACGTCGAGCAAAACAACCAGCGGATCTCCCTTCGTAAGAGAGCGCTGGTTGTTTATAGTTTTAATAACAGCAAGTTAGAGTGGAGGGTACGCGCTTCTAATGTATCTTGAGCAAGGATTGAAAGACCATGTGGTTGTCGGTTTGATTGATCCCTTCAATGTAGAGCACCTTTTCATCCAGCCTAGAATGGTCTTGATAGAGAGTGAGTGTGTCTCCAGGTAAGGCTTCTTGGTGAAAGTTAAGGTCGATAGATTGGATAGGATGATCTGTATGGTCCTCTAAATTAAAACAATCCATGATGTAATCGATGTATCTGGCATTGTTCAAATGTCCATTAAAATCGATATCACTATATCCAATCACTTTATTATATACTGGCTCTAGCTTACCACTGCTTTTTAATTTTCCAAGCTTCTCTGCGATCGCCCGTTCTGTCCGCTTTTCCGGGTAGCGAATCCCAATCATATCACCGCGCTTTATTTTTCTGTTCTTTACATCCATGATCACCCATTTAGAGGTAGCGCGTATGAGAATATGACCTTCAGTATCCCTTACCAAGAAATCACGATCAAATTCTATTTTTCCAGGTTCGAGGGGCCAAGTTTCAATAGTGACCTCCTCATCCCATTGCGGTCTTCGTAGAATGTCGACACGGATGCGTGTTAAGATCCAAGCTACACCAAATTTCTTCTCTATTGTTTCGATCCCAAAGCCAAGCTCTTCTGAGGCCAGACTGGCAATCTCTTGGAATAAGCTGAACAAGGTGCTTATCCTTAATTGTTTTGTGAAATCAACATCTCTAAGCTCGACATGGTAGGTTCTTTTAAAAAGTGATGACTGAGCGTCCATTTTTGTAACTCCCTTACCCTACAGTTTTATGCTTTTATTGTATCATGCTTACATGCCAACTAGCAGTATTTTACTTTTTTCAGCTTTTTTGCAATGGATTTGAAGGGGTTTTTCGTGGTTTAGCGAAGGTATTAAGAGATGGCTGTCTTACTAAGGAAATTCAAGGATAGCTTTAGTCTATTATTTGAACAATAGGCATTTTGGAGGTATTTATGAGAAAAGTCTTTGATTATATGACGAAAGAGGAAAAACAGAAGGCTGTTGCTTTGTTTGCCCAAGATATTGCTGAATTAGAAAAGGAGCAAGAATTAGAGGACGAAAAAGGATACCCTCGGGTTATAAAAGATGCCATCGAAGAAACCATTCAAAGGTATAAAAGGGATGTGGAATACTTAAAAAATGAGTTGAAAAAACAAGGTACAGAAACAGAATCTTAACCTTTATTGATGAATAAGTAAATGCCATTGCTGTGAAGGTTATTATGCATCTTAAAGAGAATTCAAAAGGGGAAGTATTGGTGACTTATCAATGGAGAACATGCCCATCTGATGTTAAGCATTTTGTTGCGCATCTACAAAGAGGGATTTCTGAAATTTTATATAATGAGTATGTGGGTTTCTATCTTCATGGTTCTTTGGCGATGGGAGGATTTAATCCGCTCAGCAGCGATATCGATGTATTGGTCGTTACCAAAACGTCTCTGGTGGTTGCCATCAAAAGGGAGCTCGCAAAATTCTTTTTAGTCTGCTCTCACTCCCCGTTTCCAGTTGAAATTAGCTTTTTGAATGAAGAGCAATTAAACAACTGGCAGCATCCCTGTCCATTTGATTTTCATTTTAGTGAGTTCTGGAGAGCATCGTATGAAAAGGATCTAGCAAACGGAACGTATCATGTTTTAAATGATGCCAGAAAAACGGATGCAGACTTGGCGGCTCATATAACGGTCACTCGTCATAGAGGAATAGGTTTAAAAGGCAAACCGATTGATCAGGTATTTCCTGTCATTCCTCGCGCAGATTATGTCGCCTCTATAGTCAATGATTATCAGGAGTGTTTAGAGCGAATTGAAGAAGATCCCATTTATTGTTCGCTCAATTTAATCCGTGTGTTTTGGTATTTAAAAGAAGGGGTGATTGCTTCAAAGCAAGAGGCGGGGAACTGGGGCTTATTAACTTTTCCGGAAGAGATGCAAAGAACAGTTAAGAAAGTTGTTGCCTGTTATACAAAAGAAAGAGAGGCTTATAGCTTTGAGAAAGATGAGCTGATGGCGTTGAAAAATTATATTTCGAATCATATACAGAGCTTAAACGAATAGGGGCATTATAAAAATGAATCCAAAAAGCATTGTATTAGTTGCTAGCGTCTCAATATTTAAGGATGATCATGTATTCATCATCAAAGAGAGCAAACCAACGGCTGTTCATCAATGGAATTTTCCAAGCGGGCATATCGAATATGGTGAAAATATCCTCAGTGCAGCGTTGCGAGAAGTAAAAGAAGAAACGGGGTATGAAGTGAAGCTGACGCATACAACAGGTGTTTATAATTTTAATAGCAGTATGGATAACCAAGTGATATTATTTCATTTTACTGCTGAGATTTCTGGTGGTGCTTTACGTCTTGAGGAAGAAGGAATCATCGATAGTCAGTGGATAAAGTTAAAGGAACTTGCCTTACTAGAAGATGGAGAGCTACGAGAGGTGGGCGTTCTAAGGCCAATCATTCGTCAACTACAAAAGAGAGCGTTCTATCCTATCCAAGTTTTTAATGAAACATTAGGTATAAGATAGTTTTATAGGAAAGCAGAGGAATGCCATAGAAGATCATGCTTATTGGCTTAGGGATGTGAACATTCATTTTAGTAAGGCGATTAGAAAAGGTTGAACATAACATTTATCATCTTGACGCCTTATTCTGGAAGCCTTATTGGGGAGATGCTCTAAGGTTAGATAGGTGAAGCTTCAACGAGAATGAGTTAACGTCCTTTTTAGATAGGTAGTAAGGCTTTGGTATAAACCAAATTGGGAATATGGAGGCGTGATGATTTTATGAAACCACGAGTGACAGTAATGACATTAGGTGTAGATGATTTGGAAAGAGCCTTGAGCTTTTATCGTGATGGATTGGGACTGCCAACAGAAGGCATCGTCGGCAAAGAGTTTGAACATGGAGCGGTTGCCTTTTTTGATTTGCAATCGGGTCTAAAACTTGCTCTTTTTAATCGTAAAGATATTGCCTATGATGCGAAAATGAATCAAACCGCGCCCAATCCCACAGAATTCACAATTGGTCACAATGTGGGGAGCAAAGAAGAGGTGGATCAGGTAATAGAGCAAGCCGAGAAGGCAGGGGCTTTTATAGCAGTTCCGCCACATGATACGTTTTGGGGCGGGTACTCAGGATACTTTCAAGATCCAGATGGTCATCTATGGGAAGTCGTTTGGAATCCGGAGTGGGAGATCAAGGATTAACCTTGAGGTGCTGGGAAAAGTGGCCTAAGCGTTGAATAGTGAAAAGTGAATTTTTCCTCTTAATGAAACTCTCCGCGCTGCATCTATTTTCCATATCTCATCATTTCTTTTAATGTTAAAAGACTTATTTCCAATTTCGGTTCTTTTTGTTTTTCATCTCTACACAGGTGAATATATGATAACTGGCCCTGTTTTATAAGGAATAGCTGATTAAAAAGACGGCTTTTTGGGAAGAGATGAGTGAAAACAAAACATTTTTCATGAGGTATGAGATGAACAATTACTCCAATGATAATACGGCGAGGCGCTATAAAGCGCATGTGAGTCCTCTCGGAACGACCCAGCTTCATTTACGGAATCCCTACATCATCGCTTGGTGGTCGGCTGCCTTTCCAGGCTTTGGACATTTGCTTTTATCAAAATATCTTAGAGGCTATGCCTTATTTATGTGGGAAGTCATTGTGAATTTAAATGCGCACGTTAACCTGGCAATGATTGATTCCTTTCAAGGGAATATAGACTCAGCAAAAGAGGTTTTAGATTCAAGATGGCTTCTCATGTATATTCCCGTTTATCTTTTTGGCATTTGGGATAGCTATCGAACAACGGTTGATATGAATAGAGTGTATCTATTAGCAGAACGAGAGAATCATCCTTTTAACTCCTTCGCACTAGGTGCAGTGGAAATCAACTACTTAGATAAAAGGAATCCTGTTTTATCCTTAATGTGGTCACTCTTTATTCCAGGACTCGGGCAGCTGTATATCCACAGGATTTTAACTGCCTTCTTCATAATAGTCAGCCTAGTCACTTTTTATTATTATTCACATGTTCAAGAAGCGGTCTTACTTTTATTTTTAGGTAAGGTTAAAGAAGCAACTTCTGTACTGAAACCGGAATGGCTGCTCTTTCTCCCTTCGCATTATGGTTTTGCATTATATGATTCCTACGTTAATACGGTTGAAAATAACAAGCTTTTTGAAAAGGAGCTAAGAGGTTATTTACAAGAAAATTATCAAGCCAAGGGTTTCCAAATCTTAAAAGGTCAAAAAGTGAAGTGATCATGATGCAATTATTTTCAACTTTTGAAAGCAATCAAAATTTAGAAATGGTCCTAGCGACAGTTGAGAAAAAGGGAATTAAAAAGGAAAATATTTTTGCAGTTCCATTAGATAATCGTAGCGATGAGCGAAAGGTATTTGACACCCTTCATCGTTCAGACGGTGTATCCTTTATCGACATAGGGGCTGCATTAAGTACTGCCTTCGCAGTTATTGGAGCAAGTATCGGATTTGAATTGGCATGGGGGCCAATATATTGGGGACTTATTGGCGCTGGCGTTGGCTTCCTCTTAGGGTTCGCTATCAGGCTCTTTATTGAATTGGGATTAAAGAAGACAAAGAGGATTTCAAGAGGCAAATACTCTGAGATTATCCTCATTATAGATTGTGAAGCATCACAAGCAGAGTTAATCGAAAATATTCTATGGGAACATTTTGCTTTAGGCGTCGCAAAAATAAAATAATCTTAAGGGGTGGTGGCTAAAGGTGAGTATTAGAAACAGTATTGACTGAAAAAGTTTGAATAAAATACAAAGGAAATTAATAATGGAGATTCGATCCGATAGAGAACGTATGTTGCCTATCGGTTTTTTATACTATCAGAATGTATAATTTTGCTGACGCTTTCAAAGGAAGATAGTATAAGTGTAACTTTGCCTTTCACTATTAAAGCTTGCGGGCAACCTAAGTGTGTGATTTGCAAAAATCACATCAGGAGTACCAGCGAAGTGTTGGAAGCCGGATTTTCTAATTACTTCAATGGAGCGTATAAGTTCGGGCTGTGATGTCCTCCGTTAGGCGCTTGTAGAAACCTTTAGTGTATGATTTAAAATACATCAGGAGTGCTAAATAATAAAAATCAAATTTGCTAATTCCCGTTCCTTATCTTAGTATTTTTTAAAAACATAAATTACAGCCACAATAGTAGGGGGGAGCTTATTGCAGAGAGGTGAATGTGTCATAAGTCAGAAAAAAATACCACATAATGGTGCACGAAATGTCGGATGGATTGACTTATATTTTGTTAATCTTTTTCTAAGGAGGTCATGAGAATGGCATTGCTTAATGTGAACATTGCCTTAAGTATATTGAGGATAATCTTACGCATGACATTGATTATAAAGAAGTGGCCAAGCGGGCTTGCTGCTCAGAATATCATTTTAAAAGAATGTTTTCTTTTCTTGCAGGTATTCCACTCTCTGAATATATTCGTCGGAGACGACTTACTCTTGCAGCCTTTGAACTTAGGAGGAATAACAGAGTTATCGATGTTGCCGTTAAATATGGATATAACTCAGCGGATTCCTTTTCTAGGGCATTTCAAACACTGCATGGTATCACGTCATCAGAAGCAAGAGGAACCTCGAAGCCACTTAAAGCCTTTCCACCAATGGCCTTCCAATTAACGATTAAAGGAGTGGAGGAAATGAATTATCGCATTGTAGAAAAAGAGGCTTTTCGAATTGTTGGTTTGAAAAAAAGGGTGCCCCTTGTTTTCCATGGAGAAAATCCAGAAATTGCTGCCTTGTGGAAGCGTATGGATGAGAAAACCAAAAGGCAACTGAACGCCCTTTCCAATACTGAACCCTGGGGATTGATCAATGCCTCTACTAACTTTTCAGAGGGGCGGATGGAGGAAAGAGGGGAATTAGATCATTATATTGGGACAGCGACGACCGATGAATGTCCGAAGAACTTGACATCTCTCGAGGTTGCAGCGTCGACGTGGGCAGTATTTGAGGCGGTTGGAGTATTTCCAAATGCGTTGCAAAAGATATGGGGCCGTATTTATTCAGAATGGTTTCCTTCTTCAAATTTTGAACAAGCGGAAGGTCCTGAAATACTGTGGAATGCGCACAATGATATAGCTTCACCTACATTTAAAAGTGAAATATGGATACCAGTAAAGATAGCCAGTGGAGAGCATGAAAGCGATGCGCGATAACTATAAAATTTTTAAGGAGGATGAAACATAAAATGGAAACTATAATGATAAATGAAGACATCCAAGGTGTTTGTATACCTGCTAAGTCTT
This sequence comes from Pullulanibacillus camelliae, assembly GCF_014642655.1. Lineage (GTDB taxonomy): Bacteria > Bacillota > Bacilli > Bacillales > Sporolactobacillaceae > Pullulanibacillus > Pullulanibacillus camelliae. The sequence continues at coordinate 91,420 of NZ_BMIR01000004.1, read as the reverse complement.
TTCCAGAGGGGATTCAAGAGGCTCATGATCGACTCCATACCCTTATTCCCTTTTCAGAAGAGCGAAGATATTTTGGCTTATCTAGACCGGAAAGGGGCGTGATTGTTTACAAAGCCGCTGCAGAAGTTTTGGAAAATGAAACGTACAATGGTCCGTCATGCATTATTGAAAAGGGGGAATACAGGTGCATTACTCTATTGAATTATAAAAATGATTTGCAAAGGATTAGCCAGGCATTCGAGACACTCCTTTCGTTTCCTGACATTGCCCCTGACGGCTATTGTGTTGAATGGTATCATCATGGTGAAGATATGACGTGTATGGTAAGACTAAGAACAAAAGAGCAATAAGGTGAGAGCTTATTAAAAAACTCAAATGCGTCTATTCTAAGCGTGCTTCACTTGGCTAGAGGTGTTTCTCCTGAGGATATACAAAGAGGTGGAATAGGACTATAAATTAGGGAAAGGATGAGGGGAGCTTGACCACAAAATATATGCAATGGGGGAATGGGAAAGTCAAGTTAACTTGGAAACCAGATAGACAGTTGCCAGAGAGAAAGCGAATCACAAGTGTCCATGGGCTTTGTTTTAAGGAGGATCAACTGCTATTAGTCCTTTTAAACGATAGAGGATGGGATTTCCCTGGAGGGCATATTGAAAACGAAGAAGCGCCAGAAGAATGTTTTAAACGTGAGGCCTATGAAGAGGGCTATGTTTCTGGAAAGTGCCTGCCTTTAGGTTATATTGTTGTGGATCATCATGAAAATCCCAATTGGGATGAGAAGGGGCCATATCCAAAGGTAGGGTATCAAGTGTTTTACCGAATGGCTATTGAAGACTTACATGAGTTTAAAGCAGAGTATGAGTCGGGAGAGAGGATGTTCATCGAGCCAAGTAAGATCACAAAGTATTATCACGATTGGAATGAGCTCTACCAAGAAATACTTGACGAGGCATTAAAGCAGCAATAAGCGTTCTTCAATAATGGAGAATAAAGAAACCCGCCAGTAGGAGCTTTGGCGGATTTTCCTTTTTATTTCATGCTATTCAAACATATGTTTTGACGCTTGATACATCTTTTCTGTGTACTCATCAATTTCATCTCGTGACATGCGTAAGCGATCTACAGAAGAGCCATAGCCGATTTCAATTTTACCTTCTTCTAATCCTTTGAAAATACCATCTGCAAAGGCATCTAACGGTTCTCCGGTCGTATGCAAGCCTACTCCACCTAAATCCGTATTGACTGCTGGAGGGGCAACGTCAATAACTTCTATAGATGTATCAGACAATTGGTGTCTTAGACTCATGGTAAAGGAATGAAACGCCGCTTTTGTTGCTGAATATATCGGAGCAAACACGAAGGGTGTAAAGGCCAACCCAGAGGTCACGTTAATGAGTGTTGCCGCTTCCTTTTTTGCAAAAAATGGAGCGAACAGCATAGAAAGATGGAAGGGTGCTTCAATATTGGTGATGATTTCTTTATTAAAATAACTCCAATCATTCCTTGCGTCTGCTTTTAACACGTTAAACCGTTGTTGAATCCCTGCGTTGTTAATGAGTACATTCACATCGGGATAGGTTGTTGTGACCCAATCAAATAATGCGATCCGCTCAGCTTCAATAGACAAATCACATACGCGGGTAATCAGATTGGGAAATTTCCCTTTGGCGTCTTGCAGTACATTTTCGCGCCGACCACATACGATCACTTCATTTCCAGCTTTTAAAAAGCGTTCTGCAAAAGCTAATCCGATCCCAGCGCCACCGCCTGTAATGAGTATTGTATTTCCTGAAAGCTTCATTAGCGTCCCTCTTTCCAATTTTCTATTTTATTTAATAAAAACATATATTAGTGCTATATGAAAGTTTTTTCACTCAATGATGAAGCCTAAAGCTGGTTGTGTATAACGATCAACTTTGAAGATGAATGTCTTTTAGAGGGTGTCCATCATTAATGCCATTTCAGTCTCATTGTAAATGGAACATTTTGAAACTTTTCTAAGTGAGCATCGTAGAGAGAATTAAAAGGAGGGGGCGAATTGAAAAAATACTTAGTGTTTGTAGGGAGTTTTAGCGCAGCCTTTCTGTTACTACAAATCCTATCAGGGCTACTATTAACGCTATTTTATACATCGAGCATGCCTTGGGGGAAACTCTCAGCTTTATCGTCTCAGGTTGAATTTGGGAGGGCAACTGTCATTCCACCCCTTGTTATCGCTTTATTAGCATTAGGGATTGCCTTTGGTGTTACGACATTATTCAGTAAACGAGCTTCTCGGTAATAGGAAACTTGGCGTGTCGCCAAGTTTTCTTTTTTTAAAGATTAGAAAGTATAAAATTTTTGGCCATGAGGAGGACGGTGCACGATGCTGCTCTCAGGCCGCTCGCTTTCCGCGGGGGAGTGGTAAGCCTCCTCGCGCCTTCGCACTGCTAAGGGCTTACCGATCTCCCACTTTCCGTAGGAGTCTAGTCTCCCGCATCATGAGTCAGTGGCGCCCGAGGAACACACGATTTTAGAGTGTTCCGAATCTCGCGCCTTGCGCTCCCATCCACTTGACCAAGCAATGAAGCCTCTTTCATATTGGCTAAGCTCTATACTAAGGACAAGAACCGGGCATGCTTTTCTTAGTACTATCAGAATTATAACTTCGCTGCCGCGCATAAAGGAAGAGAGTATAAGGCGGGCTTTGACTTTCGCCACCTGAGGCTTGCGGGCACCCTAAGTGTGTGATGTGCAAAAATCACATCAGGAGTACCAGCAAAGTGATGCAAGCCAAGTTTTCTAACAATCAACATTATAGTATTACCCTCATCACTTTTCAGTGGTATACTAACCTTTATATAAAGAATTATTTGAGTTATTCACTTTTTGTGATTTTTTAATACGGAGGGAGAATGGAGAAACATGGCAAGCACGTTACCTTTGAAGGCGGACCATGTCGGGAGTCTTCTTAGAACAGCACCTGTTAAAGAGGCAAGAGCCGCTTATGCGAATCAGACAATCGATAAAGCTGCTTTAAAAGAAATAGAAGATAGAGAAATTGAAAAGATTGTGCAAAAGCAGATTGAGGTTGGGTTAAAGGCGATCACTGATGGTGAGTTCCGGCGCATTGTTTGGCATCACGATTTCTTTTCTGGATTTGAAGGGATTGAATTAGTTCAGAATGAAAGAAAGGCGACATTTGGTGGTGGGAATAAACCTAAACCGATTACCTCGATCATTACAGGTAAGATTAGAAATCATCACCATTATATGCTGGAGCACTTTGAGTTTTTAAAACAGGCTGTAGAGAAGTATGGGGATGGCACACAAGTAGCGAAATTTGCTATACCCGCGCCGAGTGTTATTATGTACCGTTCGATTGAAGAAAAGGAAAAAGCGATTTATCCGAATGCAGTTGATCTATTTCATGATTTAGGTGTGGCCTATCGAGAAGTCGTCAATGACTTGTATGAAGCAGGATGCCGCTATATCCAATTTGATGATACAACGTTTACCGGCTTTAATGATGCCACGTTTACCAATCGGATGGTAGAGGCTACAGGAATGAGTAGGGATGATATTTTAGAGTGTATTATTGAAACGACAAACTATGCTTTACAAGATAAACCAGAAGATTTAATAACGACCGTACATATGTGTCGTGGAAATTTCCGTTCGAAGCATCTGCATTCAGACGGGGGTTATGATTATGTTGCACCTATCTTTGATAGGTTAAATTATGATGCCTTCTTTTTAGAATATGATAATGAGCGCAGCGGCAGCTTCGAGCCATTACAAGCAGTCAAACGCCGTGATGTAGAAATCGTACTCGGATTAGTCACGTCTAAATTGCCTGCTTTAGAGGATCCTGAAGTGATTCGAGAAAGAATTAAAGAGGCAAGTCACTATGTCCCTTTAGAAAATCTAGCAATCAGTCCACAATGCGGTTTTGCGAGCTCTGAGGAAGGCAATCTATTGACGGAAGCGGAACAATGGAACAAGCTCGAGCATGTCATCAAAATCGCTGAAAGTGTATGGGATAAAGCCCCTACGATTTAAGGATGCCATTCGATCGGTCAGATTCTTTAACCCTATGATTAAATGGTGATTCCCTTAATATCTGTTATACTGGTAAGTCTCCAAATCATAGCTTGAACGCAGCTAAAAGAGGGGGGGGAATAAAAGCTCCCCCAAATCTAGCAAAAGAGAAGATTATTTTAATAAATAACCATCCAACTTAACAAAAAGTGAACAAGTCAGGATATAATTTTCTAAATTATGGATTGGATATAGCAAAAGCTTCTCTCAAACAAAAGATAAAGTTATTTTTACAAAATATTTTATAAAATACAAAAGGACACCACAAAATACAATACAAGTTGCTTCGCCCCTTTTATAAATCCTCTAATCCACAAGGACCGAGCGGACTTTACTCAGCCTTTCTCATACCATTAGAAATTATCACTTCGCTGACGTTTTCAAAGGATGATAGTATAAGTCAGGCTTTGATTTTCGACACATGAGGCTTGGTGTTATTACTATATTATTTATGCAACGCTAGTGATTTTTTATAAAAATATTAAAGCTTCTTTCCTCTTTAAATTCAAGAGGATTATGATCAACTGCATTCGATTGTTGATCCTGAACTCGAATCCATATATGTCAATAAATTAGTAGACACCATGCGGAAGGAGCATGCACTATCAAAACAATATACACGATTAGGATTGAATCCGGGAATCAAGGGGTAACAGTGGAGTGATCTTTCCCTTTTCGGGAGCTTCCAACATTTTTAGAGTAGGAAAGTTAGAACATAGGTAGAGGGTTATGTGCTCAGTCCTATGAGTTGTTGTACCCCTCTCATCTTCTTTGGCGGTGCTGTTTCGTGATATCTTTCTCTAGTCTGCGTGCGACTGCAGCTAACCCTACTTTTAATCTAGCATCTCCAAATAAAGTTTTTTTACCACTCGTATAATGATCGTCTTGTTTATCTTATTTTAAATTTGCTTTAGAATAAAAGGAGTTTGATGATAAGGAGGATTGAGAAAACAATGAGTGATTCTACGTCGTCTTGGCGCAATCAAGATCCCTTAGAGCTTAATGAAAGGGATTGGTTAATGTTGCTAAATGATCAAAACATTTTTGATAAGACAGCTTGGCGAATGATTAACTTTGTATATGACCAACTGAATTGTCAGTCGAGTGCTACTGAGATAGGTGAGGCGTTGGGGGGTGTATCACAACAGCAAGTTACTGCTTGGAATCGGAAAATTTCTAAAAAAATATATACTAAGCTTAATAAGGAGCCGCCCAATAACAGTAGGGGTGGACAGCGTTACTGGAATGTATTATTTGATGGAGATGATCAACAGGAAACAGATGAGTCTGGCTTCTTTATTTGGAGATTAAGACCAGATCTTGTTTCAGCTCTCCGAAAGCTGGATAATAGATAATTGAAATTGAATCTCTTTTTTACTGAAAAATAAGGCGAAACATTAAGAAAGAATGCTTTTTTGTTATGGATAAACGTCTAGTTACATCACTTATTTAAGGAAGGATATTAAAAAGGTTCATAGTATGCTTCCCCGTAAAGTGTTCACCTGTAGCAAAAGTCAACACAATATTATTCGAATTTTAGCATAACAATTCTATTGTGAAGCTGATTAATCCCTTCTCAAAATATAAAAATGATTTAAGAAAATGAGAAAATGAGTTGCTGTGCTGACAATAGCTTTAAATAATGAAAAAAGGAGAAAAGCTCATGGTGATACCGAGTCTTTTCTCCTTACTTTTTATGGAGAGCATTCTAGTATTGTGTACTCTTATCGTGTCCTGTTTTTGTTAAACCTTTATGCAAATTTGTAGGTGTTTCTCACTGTATGTATATAAAATGAGTTGTCATTTTTGTGACTAAGTGCTGCCTATAGCTTCTCAGCTTTTCGAATCCTTTGCGAGGGCATCCCTGTCAATGACTTCGGGTTGGTTTTCTAGCCAGCCATGCTTTACCATAATTTCAAAACAAAGTGCGCCAGCCTCCATGGCATGATTAGATACTTTCTTATAGTTCAGGACCATATCTGATCTTAAGCTGGACCCTATAGCCGCGCCATAATAGGAAATGGCGGCATTAACTAAAAACGCAGCGTGAAACATCATGAGTTTGTCGGAGAACGGGCTTACAGTTGAATCAGTGATCTCGTTATCCCATCGTTCGGGTATAGGTAAGTGATCTTGTTTTAATAAGCTGTCAAAGCTATCAGCGTCTTTTCCGGCTAGCTTAACATTTTTTGACATGAATTTTCGAACGTCTTCATGCTCTGCTACTTGACTGAAGGCTAAACTTAATGACCGAATAAATCCAGTTTTCTTGGAATTGAAAAACAGATTACTGACTTCTGAACTATTGAGTGGTCTTTTGTCTCCAATTAAATTTTCAAGCACGCCAGTGGACGTCATAAAATTTACTTCATGTGGGGAAGGAATTGTGGGAACGCTTGAGAATTTTGGCTGAGATTTTGCTAAACGTATTGTGCCTTGAAATAATTCCTTTGATGTTTCCATACATTCAAAAAAATAGTCTTGTAGATCCCGACGCTCAGAATTTGTGAGCGCTAGGCTATAGGCTGTTAAGCCGTGCATTGTCATCATATTTGTGTAGAATAATAGGAACTCATCGGAAAATAGACGCGGGGCATTAAGATTCACGTCGCCTTTTGTAAAGCCCATAGGCACTTGGAAATTTGCCTTTTTAAGAAATTGGGTAATCTTGTTAATATGCTCTTTAGAGGATTGGAGCGCGAATTTTAAAGTGGATCTTATGTCATTATTTTCCACTATTTTAAGAAAATATGCGTAAACACATATTGCCATACTATCACCCATATATTGCAGCCAAAGAGCGGACACTTCCGCTGCCGTTAAGGTATTTTTCTTTGCTTTTTTTAAGATTCCCAAAAGAATACCTCCAGTTATCAAAAAACATTTTTATTAGTATGACAAAATCCATGAAGTTTTATGAAAGTTTATGAGCGCGATATTTAAAGGAAGAGCGGAGAAGCACGGCGAATAAACGCAATGAAACACATTTGGGATAGTATAGTACGCCTCTTGCCAATTATTCATCCTTTTCTTAATATAAAGGTGAACGGATTGCAATTAGTGGTAAAGGATGCTTTAAATAAACAATAAAGGAAATTCCCTTTGTAAGAGGAATCAGAGTTTGAGTTGTGGAGTCATTTGATATGAGGGTGTAGGAGTCTGATTAGATAAAAAGGGACTTAAGGGATAGGGGAATGTTAGGTGGCAACATTAAAACAAGTAGCAAAATTAGCAGGCGTTGATTCTTCTACAGTTTCAAGGGTAGTAAATAATGATCCTTCCTTAAGCATTAAGTTAGAGACGAGGGAGCGTATACTAAAAGCTATTGAGGAATTGAACTATAGTCCTAATTTGGCGGCACGAAATTTAAAAAAAAAGGAAACGAAAATATTGGGATTAGCCATTAATAATTTTTTTAATCCCGTAATGGCTAGCATTATCCATGGAGCGGAGCTGCGTGCAAATAAAGAAGGGTATAACCTTCTTGTCTATAGTTCAGAACACAGTCAGTCAAAGATAATTAATTCTCTTGTTGATAGGCATATCGATGGACTATTGATATCCAGCCTTACATTTGAAGAAGAAGATATTCTAAAATTAAATGATAAAAATTTACCTATAGTATCTGTTAACCGTAAAGTATTGGGAATGAAAAATTATGTCGTAGTCAATGATATGCAAGGAGCAAAATTAGGGGTAAAACATTTAATTGAGTTTGGTCATAAAAAAATAGCACATATATCCGGACCGTTATATACTTCAACGGCTGTAGAACGATTAATGGGATACAGAACGGCATTAAATGAAGGGGACATAAAATTTATATCAGAGTATGTGCAAGAAAGTGAGAATTCCATTGATGATGGATATATTGCAATGGAGCATCTATTATCACTATCCAATCGCCCGACAGCTGTTTTTGCTTCAAGTATTTTAATTGCATTGGGAGCAATGAAGGCGATTCAGGAAGAAGGATTAACGATTCCAAATGATATATCCCTTGTTGGCTTTCATGATGTTTATTTTGCAGAGGCGATTTTTCCTAGGCTAACCACAGTTAAGATGCCACTTGAGGAAATGGGGGATAAAGCCATTGGAAAATTAATCGATATTATAAATAAAAAGGATAACGGCGAAGGAATTATAATTCCGGGTGAAAGAATTATAAGCAGAGATAGTGTAAAAAGGTTGGTATAGAACAAATAAGTAAAACGTTTGTTAATATAAATTTATCCATTTGCACCTATTAAATCTTAATTTTAAGGTTTTAAATAGGTGTTTTTAAATGTATACCTAGATTAGTCATAGAAGTTCCTAAAACACAGTAAAAAGGCTTATCTATCAAGTGATTTATTCTGAATTTCAACGTATCAACTAAATGAAAAAAGAATCCGTTTCTGATAAGGTTAAAACGACGAAGAAATAACCATCAGAAAGGCTTCTTATAATGGCTCCTTTACCGCAAATAACGCTTGATTTCACTCGTCAAATGATGGAGAATCTCTTTCCTCCGATACAGGTGAATTCATATTTCGAGAATTCGACGGAAAAGTGGGTTTCTCCCAAACTTTGATTCATCAACACCTAAAACTAAAGGATGAAAGGCGTTACTTTGTTCATTCGCCAAAAGCTCTATCAAATGATCGCCGGATATTCCGAAGATGACGCGGCTGATCAATCCAGAGGGACAAAAGACGATGCCAATCCAAACCATACGGACGAAGATGATTAAAGTCGCCAGTAAATTAGTGAGATCCGGGCGATCTTTGTCCTTCAAATGATCTTCCAGCTTCGTGAATCAAGCATTTTTTTTGGGAAATACTACAGCGCATCCAAAGGCTAAAACTCGAGTGATTGGAGCGGAAGGTGCGAGACTCCAACGGGAACAGGGCCAGCGTTACGTCACGAATACACTTCGAGTTGTTCCGAGAAAGCTGACTTCGAAGCCATACGCGTAGACGCAGGAACAGGGGACTTTTAATTACAAATACTTGGGAAAACAGATTGTCCATTCCCAAGTGAGCTGAGGCCGTGCCCGTGGAAAGCGAGCATCCTGGAGCGGAAATCACTTCCCCTTGCCATACACATTTCAACATTTATTTTCGCGCCAAGGGAGAAGTATGCCCAAAAACAGATAACTTTTTAGTTCGCGATCCTTATATAGTTTGGTCTTGACCTGAAATCTTATTTTTTTGAAGTATGAATAAATCAGGGTATAGTATATGATGTGTATTATAATTGTTATTAATGAATGGGGGATTAGACAAACGAAGAACGATTGACATGAAAACGTTAACAGTATATTATTAATTAAACAAACGATTGTTTAATGGGGATACCCTTAAAAAGTATTATTTTTGGATTAGAGAAGACTCCTTCTGTATAAAAAATACGCTTATAATATATGGAACTTATATTATGAAGTGTAATGTTTAAATTTATTAGTGAGGAGATGGTCAATAGATTCCTTTAGACAAACGTTTGTCTAAAGGGAATAAATTGAAAAATTAATTATTTATAAAACCAAAGACTTTATTTAAAGTGAATAACAATTTATGAATAGGGGGGTTAGAATGGCGTCAAGCGTAATCGATTCAGAATTGTATAGAGGGATTTATGTATCAGAAGAAATGCGTAAGGTCTTTTCAGATGAATCACTTTTGCAAAAGTGGCTTGACTGTTGGGTCGCCTTAGCTGAAGCAGAGGCGGAAGTGGGTTTGATTCCGGAGGAGGTCGCACAAGAAATAGCCAATAAGGCAAATTATAGAAGCATTGATATGGAAGTCATTCGCAAAGGTATAGTCGATACAACACACCCGTTAATCGTTCAAATTCGGGAATTCACAAAGGTGGTTGGGGGCAAGGCAGGCCAATTTATTCACTGGGGTGCAACGACTCAGGATATTATGGATACCACAGTTGTCTTGCAAATCAAAGAGGCGCAAGATGTTCTCTTATCTCAATTACGTAAATTTCTGGATACCTTGCTTAATCTCGCTCAGGAGCACAAGAATACTGTTATGCCAGGTAGAACACATGGACAACATGCTTTACCAGTAACATTGGGCTATAAAATGGCAATTTGGGTGGATGAAATTGGTAAACACATTGAAAGATTAGAAGAAGGAAAGAAGCGGTACTTATTGGGTTCCTTTAGTGGAGCTGCGGGTACACTTGCTTCAATAAGTGAAAATGGATTAGCTGTACAGGAGCTTTATTGCAAGAATTTAGGACTTGGACAACCGACTATTACTTGGCATACACAAAGAGATGGATTTGCAGAGTTTGCTAGTATTATAGCCATGATTTCTGGAACAATAGGGAAAATTGCAAATGAAATCATTAACCTTCAGAAATCTGAAATAGGTGAAATAGAAGAAGGATTTAAAATGGGTCAAGTGGGTAGCAGTACAATGCCTCATAAACGAAACCCAATGCTATGTGAATATGTGGTGGGGCTTACTCGAATTGTTCAGAGGAATGCTTCATTAGGATTTGACGCAATGATACAAGAGCATGAGAGAGACATGACGTTTTGGACAACTGAATGGTCATATATTCCACAAATTTGTATGTTAACGAGTGGTGGTATAGAACAAATGCAGGGTGTTTTAGAGAGATTTATTGTACATAAAGAACATATGGAAAGAAATCTAAATCTACTCAAAGGCTTGATTGTGTCTGAAAACCTCATGCTGACTCTAGGAAAGTATGTAGGTCGACAAAACGCTCACGATATGATTTACAAGGTTTCCATGCAGGCATTTGAAGAAAATAGATCACTGCTTGAAGTGACACTTGAGGATAAAGATATTATGTCTCATATGAGCGAACAAGAGGTGAAAGAGCATCTGCGTCCTAAAAATTATATTGGTTTGTGCACGGAGCTCATTGATCGTGTAGATAAAAAGTGGCGATCGTTTTGTAGAACTTAACTCTCATTAGGAAAAACAAATACGTAGAAAATCTGAAAGGAAATTATGGTATGAGAATATTAGAAATTCGTGAACAAAATGTTCCTTTGCAATCAAATATTCGTAATTCAGTGGTTGATTTTAGCCAAATGACGTGTAGTGTCATTGCGATTATTACCGATGTCATTCGAGAGGGTAAGCCAGTAATAGGGTATGGTTTTAATTCTATTGGCCGTTATGCGGTAAGCAGTACTTTAAGAGACCGCTTGATACCACGTATTATGCAAGCAGATCCAGAAAGTCTACTCGACAGCGGTGGGAAAAACTTAGATCCATTTAAAATTTGGGACATCACGATGAAAAATGAAAAGCAAGGTGGGAATGGAGATAGAGCGCACGCTGTAGGTGCCGTCGATATGGCTGTGTGGGATACCGTTGCCAAAGTTGAGGGAGTGCCTCTGTGGAAATTGCTCTCAGATCGTTTCAACAATGGTCAATATGATGAGCAGGTATTTACCTATGCTGCGGGAGGATATTATTATCCGGGTAAAGGTTTGGAGGCTTTAAAAAATGAAATGAAGTCCTACCTAGATCGAGGGTATACGGCTGTAAAAATAAAAATAGGTGGAGCAACGTTGGATGAGGACCTTAAACGAATCGAAGCTGTAATGGAGGTTGTAGGGTCCGGAAACACTTTAGCGGTTGATGCAAATGGTCGTTTTGACCTAGAGAAAGCGTTAGCTTACGGAAAAGCACTCTCCCCTTATCATTTGATGTGGTACGAAGAAGCCGGGGATCCACTCGACTATCAACTGTATGCAACGTTATCCGAACATTACACGGGTCCAATGGCAACAGGAGAAAACCTCTTCTCTTTACAAGAGGCTAGAAACCTCATTCGTTATGGAGGAATGAGGCCAGATAGAGATTTTCTTCAGTTCGATTGTGGACTAAGCTATGGTTTGGTCGAATATCTCCGCATTCTTGATATGCTGGAAAGGCACGGCTGGAGTCGAAGAAGATGCATTCCTCATGGAGGTCACCAAATGTGTTTAAATATTGCAGCGGGACTCCAAATAGGGGGGAATGAGTGTTATCCTGATGTATTGAAGCCTTTTGGTGGCTTTGCAGACCATATTCCTGTTGATAATGGCTATATTCGCCTCCCAGATATTCCGGGAATTGGTTTTGAAGCTAAAAATGATGTTTATGCCGTATTAAAACAAGTGGCTGGCCAATAAGTCAGTAAAATTTAATGTTTAGATTTTTTAAACCGGAGTGTTTGCGTGCTCCGTTCAAAAGAAGTCAGTTGGGGGATTTTAAAAAAATAAAACAAAATATTAGTTAACGTTCCTCTGTGAAGGTTTGTTATGTCAACACTATACAGGACAATTTTCATAATTAAGGAGGGAAAAACATGTCAAAAAAGTCGGAAGAAACTAACACTGGACAGGAGCAAAAGTCTTCAAAAAAACCATTCTATACGGGATTGGGCTTTCAGGTTTTAGCAGGAATAATATTGGGGCTGGCATTAGGGTTTATAGTACCAAAATTGGCTGTTGATATGAAGGTGCTTGGTGATATTTTCTTGCGTCTTATTAAGGTTGTAGTTGCTCCTTTGGTGTTTTTAAGTGTTGTACACGGTATCACTTCAGCAGGAGACATGAAAAGTGTTGGGCGAATCGGTTTACGGGCTATTATTTATTTCGAAATTGTATCAACGATCGTCCTGATTATTAGTATGGTCATTGCTAACTTTGCTGGCCTTGGAACGTCAATGCATTTAACCCAATCAGCTGCAGAAAGGGCGGCTGCTAAAGCTCAATACGGCCAAAGCGGTGGTGAAATGACGCTTAACCATTTTGTTCAAACTATTGTTCCAGATAATTTCATAGGTGCATTTACTACAGGTGGATTACTTCAGGTTTTAACTCTTTCAATCTGTTTTGGGGCCGCAGTTTTGATGCTGAAACCAGAGCAACGAAGTCAAGTTGAAAAAGGGCTATCCCAATTATCGGATACTTTTTTCAAATTTGTTGATGTTATTATGAAGTTTTCACCATTTGGCGCTTTTGGTGCCATTGCCTATGCCATTGGAAGCAACGGTATGACAGCAGTAATCTCATTAAGCTACTTATTAATTGTGATGTATGTTTTGCTCGCATTCGTCATCATCGCTATTTTTGGAACCATCATGCGTATCTTTGGCTTAAATCATTTTCAACTTTTGCGTTATCTTAAGGAAGAAATCGCAATCCTGTTTGCTACGGCCTCATCTGAAAGCGTTTTACCTAGGCTTATGCAAAAATTGAAAAAAATAGGCTGTTCACAGCAAGCGGTTAGCTTGGTAGTTCCAGCTGGCTATGCCTTTAACCTGGATGGCACCTCTGTATACATGCCGCTGTGTATGCTGTTCCTTGCAAATGCCTATGGCATTCATCTTGATATTAAACAACAAATCATGCTTGTTTTGATTATGATGCTAACTTCAAAGGGGGCAGCAACTGTCTCCGGTGGAACATTTATAGTGTTTGCTGCGACTGTCACGGCATCTGGAATCCTTCCACTTGAAGGGTTGCCATTGTTGTTTGGTATTAATCGTTTTACATCTCAGGCTGTATGTATCTGTAATGCAGTAGGTAACTCTGTAGCAACAATGATCGTCTCAAAAATTTCTGGTGAGTTTGATTCTGATATGCAGAAATCTGAGTTTAAAAAAGCATTTGGAAAAATTGCGGGGTGACGACACACACGCTTTTTCCCCAATTGCTTGAGGATATAGGGCACAAAATTGAATGGTGGTCATCAAGAGAATTTGGAGGAGAGGTTATAGTCGCTTCAAGGGCGAGTAGGGGAGCTGGAATAAAGCTGGGAAGGGATAGGAAGAAATTAATAATATATTCTAGTTTTTATCTGCTTCAGATTAAAAAAAGGGGGGCACAGCTGCGGTCCCCATATTTAAGCCTTCACTGCCACTATAAAAAGTAGAAATAAAAATGACAGCAGATATAATGGAGAGGGTATTGTGATCAAAAAAGTAGAACACGTAGCATTCATTGTGACAGATATGGAAAAGACAATTTCTTATTATTCGAATATGTTTGGTTTTTCCCTTAGAAAACGCAGGCAGAATAAAGTGAGAGATTTGGCATTTTTAATGCATGATCAGCAACCTGGATTTGAAATTGAACTCATTCGAGACCTTGTCCCACAAGGTGGCTATTCTGATAAGGGGATTGTTAATCATCTTGCTTTTACTGTTGAAAAAATAGAAGCGGCTATTCAGTTTTATAAGGAGAAAGGGATAAACTTTCTTTCAGAAACATATGACACAGCTAATGATGGAACAAAAACAATCTTTTTTTATGGTCCCAATCGGGAATTATTGCAGCTTGTAGAACGTGAGGAATCGGAGTAATTGTATGCTATCTTATTTTTTTTGAAGGAGTTGTCACTATTTAACTATTGGGATAAGGAGTTGATAGATGACATGGGGACACAACTACTACAAAAAACAAAAAAGATCGTTCGCTATCAGAAGCATAACGGTAAAATAAGCTATGGAATCGTTGAAGATGATGAAATTCTACAATTATCTAATAATTTTACTGAAATTCCCAGTGGGAATTTTAAATATGAGGATGTGAAAGTAAAATTTCGTGATGTGAAAATTTTGGAGCCTGTAGTCCCTTCAAAAGTGATTAATTTTGGCTGGACATATGCTGAGCATGCCAGAGAGACAGGTGGGAAGACCGATCTTAAAGAGCCTTTTTTGTTTTTAAAACCAACCTCTTCCTTGATTCCGAATGAAGCGAATATCATACTTCCGCCAAGTGATTTAACGAAACAGGTAGAGATGGAGGGAGAAGTAGCACTTGTCATTGGGAAACGTGGCAAAAATATAAAAGAAGAAGAGGCCTTGGATTATGTTTTTGGCTGTACTATTTTTAATGATGTAACAGCAAGAGATCTGACAAAAGTGGATCCCCAGTTTACACGGGGCAAAGGGTTTGACACTTTTGGCCCAATAGGACCGTGGATTGTCACCGGGATAGATCCAACCCATTTGCGAATAGAGACCACTTTAAACGGCAAAGTCGTACAGGTGGGGAATACCAATCAAATGTCCCTTTCCATTCCTTTTCTGATCAGTTGGATATCACGTGTTATGACACTGGAACCGGGGGATATTTTAGCTACTGGGTCCCCTTCTGGCAGTTGTCCGATGAAGTCAGGCGACGTCGTAACTGTAGAGGTGGATAATATCGGTAAATTATGTAATGGTGTAATATAGCGGATGGAAAAATCACTATTAATATAGGAAAGTCGGATAGTCCTTTTCTGCAAGTAGGCATCCGGCTTTTTTATGTTGTTAAGGCCAATCGTCGAAAGCGACATTTAGGAGTTCCAAACTTTTAAAGTATAAATAAAGACCTGCGCGTGAAATGCCTGTAGAGCTTGTTTCTGAAGATAGTCCGCTGGAAAGAGGGGCCGGCAATGGGCAATCGATGAAGAAGCGGCGGAAAGGCTGTGGACAGTTAGCGAGGCAATGCTTCACATACCTCATGGAGAAATTCCCTTTTCAACACTTTAAGGATGTATAAACGAAGCCATTGGTTGGATATGAAAGAGGTCTTGAAGGACGATAAGGGCCTTCGTGTGTAGAGGATAAAGGAGAATCATTTTCTCGTTTGGGCCCTAATGTCGTAGAAAGAGGAGAGTCAGCCTGCCATCACTAAGGCCTTTTAAAAGGATACGAGAGTTGAATAGAAGTTTCTTCTACCGACATCATTTTGTCTTAAGCTTTACTTTCCTACAGGTTTAATTCTTTGCAAATTTTAGGGAACGGGCGTATTCTTTTAAAGTACTAATTTTAACTAATTTTTTTTAGGACATCATGATATATCCAACGGTTTGATTCTCAAACGGATTGGATTAAGGAAGAGGGTATTATGAAAGTTAAATGGTTTTTAATGATGGCGGGATTGATTATTATTTGGGGCGTATCCTGGCCGATTTATAAGCTGGCATTGGATTATACACCTCCTTTGCTTTTTTCAGGGATGAGATGTTTATTTGGAGGTATCCTTTTAGCATTAGTCATTTGGAAAACAAGGGCCCGTATCCAGTGGCGCAAGAATTGGCAGATTTATGTGGTGACCGCTATTTTAAATATTACGCTGTTCTATGGACTGCAAACGGAAGGTCTTAGATTGGTGCCTTCAGGATTATTCTCAGTCATTGTCTACTTTCAACCGATATTAGTTGGACTATTCGCTTGGTTATGGTTGGGTGAATCGATGACAGTAACAAAAGTGATTGGACTTATATTAGGTTTTCTTGGCGTTATTTCAGTCAGTGCTGAAGGATTTACAGGACATGTTTCCGTGGCAGGCGTTATCCTGGGCTTGCTTACAGCGATTTCATGGGCACTCGGGACGGTTTATACGAAAAGAAAGGGTCATTCAGTGGACTCGCTTTGGTTGGTGGCCTTTCAATGTTTAATCGGAGGCGTTATCCTAATGATTGCCGGCTTTTCAACCGAAAAGTGGACAAGCATCGTCTGGAATGGCACTTATTTCCTTGGCCTCGCCTTTGGGACGATACTTGGCATTGCTGTTTCATGGATTCTCTATGTGGTTCTTGTTAAAACGGGGGATGCGAGTGTGGTGGCTACCTCTACATTTTTAGTTCCCATGCTTGCTGTGGTCATCGGTACGGTATTTATGCATGAACCTTTCACAGTATTATTGTTCTTAGGTATTCTCCTCATTGTGGCCAGCATCTATCTTGTGAATAGAAAGCCGAAACGCTTGAAGGAGCAAGTGACGGTTCAAGGAAAAATGGGCGCTTAATTATCTGGGACGGTTCTTCTGAACATATTGCTTAGGCGATATGAGTCGAAAGAGCTGTCCTTTTTTATCGCTCAAATAGTTACCTTAAGATGATTCTGAGGTTGTCGCAGACATTGAGCCCTCGGACAAATAGCGAAGCGGCTTGATCAATGTCCATAGGCCTCGTCATGCCGATTTCCGAGGGATCACTCATGATATGTATCTTATGGACATTGTAAAAAGATACCGCGGTTGGTTGGAAGAAAGCTTTGTAAAAGCCCCTCATTGCATAGCGCCATAAATTCTCGATTTATCCACATTTTTAAAAGGCATTATATGACACGGGGATTAGCGCTAGAGGTTCTTTCCCTTCGCAGGCTTAAAGCGAGGCTGTAAATCTCTTCGATAAGGGTTATAACTGGGAAAGTGCCTCTTGTGTTGACCATGTTGCACTGCTAAAGGCCTGATAATTCGTGACAGCAGCCTGAAAGTCGCGTTCGCTTATAGTGGCTGTCGCGTCGTACACGACAGCAGTTTGAAAACCATTTTCGATCAAATCTCTCATGTGGGATTCCACGCAGACATTGGAGAGAACACCTGCTAAAATCACATTTTCTTTCTTTTGCTGGCGCAATTGATAGACGAGGTCATTCGTCTGGGGACTAGCGACTTTATGGTCTGTTGCAATAATGGTGCGGTTATGAAGAATATAAGGTGCTAGAGAGGGTACCCAATCGCCTCCTGGTGTAGGAGGGGTATACGCGTCCTTTTTTTGATAAACACCAAGCTTTAGTAACATATTTTGTTCGGTCCCCGTCATTTGCCACTGATAATCATGTGGATATATATAATGGGGAGAGATAAAAAGCTGGTAGCCTTTATACAGAGCTGTACGCATAAGTAATTCTAGATTTTCCAGTGTATTATAGCGCTTGATCACCCCCTCAGTGAGCCGATAGCCTTTACCTTCAGGAGAGAGAAAGTCATTTTGCGGGTCCGTTATAACGATAGCTGTATAGCTCGGATGAACATGAAACATGAGATTTCCCCCATTCATGCTTTATATAAAGCATCCGTTAGTACTCATTCTTAAATATATCGTTTGTCGCTTGGTCATATTCCATTATTTATTAACGCAGCCTTAAGAAAATCCAGAGCAAATACTTCTGAGAAGGCGGAGACTGTCTAAACTTTTTGGAACAGAGGTCGAAAAATAGAGATAAGGGAATTAGATAATAAATGGAAATATTAATAAAACGATTAATCTCAACTGATTGTAAAAAAATTATTTTGAGAGGAAGTACAAATGAAGAAAAATTGGATGTTTAAGTCATTAATTGTCGCGGTGATGATTGGTTTAAGTTTGTGGGGAATAAAGGGAAATAGTGCAAATGCAGCTGAATTAAAGCATGGAAAGTGTTCAATGACTATTGATTCTAGTGTTAATACTTTCAGTCATCAAGCAGATGCTACTGGGATATGTAAGGGTCTTGAAACTGGTTATTATCAAAAGGACCAAGATAGTTTTTATATTATGGGACTTTCTACACATCCAGTTTCCAAGAATGGCCAGACTTTCGTAATATATATACCAAAATCAAGTGAATATATCGATGCAACGATGACAGTTTATACGGTGAAAAAGGCGGAACCAACAAAACCAACGAAACCTACAACTGGTACAGGAGATAATGACAATAGTGGTGGCAGTTCAAATGATAGTGGAGGTTCAAAAGATGGAGGGGGATCAACCGGAGGTACCAAACCGAGTAAGCCCAATACAGGGTCAACTGGTGGCGATACAACCAATAAGCCAAGCACTGGCACAAGTAACCATACGAGTACCAGTAAAACAAACTCGGGCACTAGCAATCATACTAGCACGAGCAAATCAGCTTCTGGGACAAGCAATCATACAAGTACCAGTAAGGCTAGTACAAGTTCTAGCGGTAGTACGAGCCATTCCTCTTCAAGTGTAAGCAAATCCAGCACAGGTGATCGTGGGGCTGGTTCAGGTCAATCAAGTTCAAATCATAAAGCAAGTAAGGGTCAAAAGACTCCTTCCTCTAAATCAGATTCAAAAAGTGAGGCTGCTGGAAAAAAATCAAATCATAAAGTATCGGCTGATAATAAACAGACAAAAGCAAATGATTCAAATAAGGATGCAGAAAAGGATTCAACATTATCTGATTACGGTACAGATAAGGAGACAAGCAAGGTTGCTGATAGTACTATAAGCAATCCATCGAAACACGTCTCCAATCACCATCCATGGCTCATTTCAATTAGTGTCGTATTTGTATTAGCTTTAGGTGGGGGAGTCTTTTGGTGGATAAAATTCAGAAGAAGGACTTGATGATCTTTTATTTCTTTTATTCGGAAGGTAAATGACAATTATGATCGGCGTGGTTGGCAAAATAATTTTGTTTTTTAATAAATGATCAATCATTTATAATACGTGGACAAAATTGAAACAGGGTATGGGTTTTAGAGAGGATGATTGCATGTTGCTCTGG
Organism: Pullulanibacillus camelliae; assembly: GCF_014642655.1. Classification (GTDB taxonomy): domain Bacteria; phylum Bacillota; class Bacilli; order Bacillales; family Sporolactobacillaceae; genus Pullulanibacillus; species Pullulanibacillus camelliae. The sequence continues at coordinate 72,073 of NZ_BMIR01000004.1, read as the reverse complement.
ACATTTAGAACTAATAGAATAATCATTTTATTATAGGGTATATAGTGTTCAGATAATAGCGAATATCTGCGAGATAAGGAGAAAGGACGGGGCTTCTATCCTCGTCTCTTTTTTTGTGTAATTTCATCCCCGTTATATGTGCTAGTGTGGATTGTCTTATAACTATGAGCAGCTTGTTACATGATAAATTGTTTCAAAAATAAATAAAAAGGTCCATTGACGCTCTAGAAGTTATAATCTATAATGATAATCATTATCAGTGATAATGATTATCATTTTCTTTGGAAGGAAGGGAGAGTTGGATGAGGCGCAGTTTCGGTTTGCTTATTTTTATAAGCCTAGTGTTTTTTGGCTTTAGCAATCCTATCGTTCAAGCCAAAGCCGATAAGGTTAAACTGGCAAATGCCCTCACGCTTGTCAATCATGTTACAGACGATTTGAAAGCCAAGCAGACAGTGCAAGCCAAACAGGATTTTGATCAATTTAAAGCCTGGTGGTTACAAAATAAAAATACGGTCAGGAAGATGTCATTAGATGCCTATATGGCTATCGATCAAGATGTTGGGACACTTTCACTTGATCTATTAAATGATGAAGGAGATCAGGCACTTTCTGACTCACAGGGATTGAAAAAGGATATACAGGATTTTAAAGATAACCCGAATCCTAACAGTAAGAAGAAAGAATCCTTATCTACATATATCGAGGAACTCAAGCAAACGAAGACGTTACTTCAGAATAAAGAGTGGACGCAAGCACAAGCAAAAATTAAGACCCTTCAGTCCAATTGGTTAACTGTAGAAGGGGATGTTGTGAGTCAATCACAAACCGTTTATACCAAATCTGAGGAGGATTTGGTACTTTTAGATGCTTACGTTGCTAGTCCAAGTGAACGTCACAAAACATTAGATCTCATCAATGAAATGATTTTTTCGCTGCAGCCCCTTGCGGACTCTGACTACAATATGTGGGTTGCGGCTTTAATTCCAATACGCGAAGGGCTTGAAGCCTTGCTCGTTGTGGGCGCCCTCTTAACCTTTAGCAAAAAGGCTGAATCGAAGGAAGCAACAAGATGGGTATGGGGGGGCTCGATTAGCGGTATTCTTGTTTGTATGGTTGTCGGTGGGATTGTCACATTCCTATTATCCTCGCAAGCATTCGGTAATAATAACTCTTTAATTAATGGTTATTCGGGGGTTATTGCTAGCGTCATGCTGCTTTATGTCAGCTATTGGTTACACAGAAATGCAGATATCAAGCGCTGGAATCAATTTATTCGCTCGCATACAGAGAAGGCTATGACGAGTGGACGTATGCTGTCCTTTGCTATCATCGCTTTTCTGGCCATATTACGCGAAGGCATGGAAACGGTCATTTTTTTAATTGGGATGGCCAATCGCATGCCAGTCAGTCAATTAGTCCTTGGTATCGTTGTTGGTTTCGGTGTTCTCGTCATCATCGGTGTGCTCATGCTGAAGATTGGTATTAAGTTACCATTAAAACCATTTTTCCTTATTTCTAGTTTCATAGTCTTTTATTTATGCTTTAAATTTATGGGATCAGGCATTCACAGCCTGCAAATGGCAGGGGTATTGCCGTCGACTGTTCCAGGGTATTTGCCCTCGGTCAACGCCTTGAGCATTTTCCCATCATGGTATAGCACATTGCCGCAGCTTGTCTTCCTCATCATTGCGATCGTCATTGTGCTTGTCAATCAATTAAAAAAATACAAAGGCTCACATCAACATAATCAGGAGGCAATGTAAACATGGTTAACACTAAAAAAATGTTAGTCGGAGTGGTTTCCACATTACTCTTTGTTCCGATGCTGGCAGCATGCGGGAACAATAGTGACTCAAGTCAATCCACAGCAAAGGCTACGACAAAACAGACAGCAGTACAAAAAGGAACACAAAAGCTAGAAAATATTGTGACTGATCTACAAGCAGCACTTAAAAAGCAAGATACAGATAAGGTCAAGAAGCTAGGAAAATCCGTCAATGATCAGTGGTTAGCCTATGAAAATGGTGTTCGTGATAAATTCCCATTATTGTATGCACAAGTTGAAAAATATGAACAGCCAATCTATGCGCAATCCAATATGAACCAACCTGACGTTGAGGCGATGAAGGAAGATGCCGGACATCTCCAAAATACTTTGAAGCAGTTAATGACGGCGAAAGCCACCCAGGAAAAAGAATCTAAAGTGTTAAACCAAGCGGTTGCTAATTATAAAAAGTATGTCACAGCACAGGTGGATAAATTGGTCACCACGACAGAAGCCTTTGCTCAGGCTGTAGACCAAGGGAATATTACTGAGGCGAAAAAGCGCTATGTTGCTACGCGCCCCTATTATGAACGCGTCGAACCGATCGCAGAAAGCTTTGGCGACCTTGATCCGCGTATTGATGCCCGAATCAATGATGTGGATAATGTGAAAAACTGGACAGGATTCCATGAAATTGAAAGAGCGTTGTATCAAAAGAATACATTAGATGGACAGAAGCAATACGCTGATCAATTAGTGAAGGACGTCAAGGAATTACAGGCTAAGGTCAAGACGGTAAAATTGAAACCAAAAGCCATGGTTGCGGGAGCGATGGATTTATTGAATGAGGCTGCAACGTCGAAGATTACAGGTGAAGAAGAACGCTACTCTCATATCGATCTATTAGATCTTCAAGCGAACGTTGATGGGTCTGAAGCGGTATATCAAGCGGCAATCCCTGCGCTAAACGTCTCACATAAAGCGCTTGGTAACCAAATCGATAAACAATTTCAGGTGGTTGACAACGAACTATTAAACTACCAAAAGCAAGGACAGTTTGAAAGCTATACCGAGTTTGAGAAAAATAAGGATCAAGTTAAAGCGTTGAGTAATGAATTAGAAAAGCTTTCAAAATTAATGGCCCAGTCTGCAGACATCTTTTAAACCAGTCTTCTAGAGGGGGAAAAATCAATGGGTGATCATGATAAGGAAAACCACTACACACGCCGTGAAATGCTAAAAATGACAGTGGCTACGGGTTCTGGTCTGATGATCGGTGCCAGTGGCTTGGGCTTTGTTTCCCATCTGATTGACCCTAAGGTCAAGCCTAAGACGGCAAAAGCCAATCGCAATGAGACTGTGGCCTTTTATGGAAAGCATCAGGCGGGGATAGCTACACCGCAACAAGCCTATCTGTACCTAATCAGCTTTGATCTAGAGACAGAAAGTAAGCATAAGATCATTCAATTATTTAAACAATGGACGAAGCTCAGTGAATTGTTTGCCGTGGGTAATTGGCAGCCTAATGCGGCAAATCAACAGCTGCCGCCAGCTGATACTGGAGAAGCACTGGGCATCTCTCCTGGCTATCTAACCATGACGTATGGGTTAGGACCAACATTTTTTAAAAAGAACGGGAGAGATCGCTTTGGCCTGGCTCATAAAATGCCAAAATTTCTTAAAGAGATCCCTCGTGTGGGGAATCAGAATTTAGACACATCGATTTCTAACGGTGATCTATGCATCCAAGTGTGCTCAGAGATTAAGCAAGTGGCGTTTCATGCCGTCCGCAATTTAATCAATACTGGAATTGGTACAGTGTCAGTAAGATGGATACAAGAAGGCTTTATTAGTGGAGCGAAGGGTGAAACCAAACGGAATTTATTTGGTTTTAAGGACGGTACGGCAAATGTGAAGGAAAAGCTCGACGATACCGTATGGGCTGGAGCTGATGAACCGAGCTGGATGAGAGGTGGGACTTATATGGCCTACCGCAAAATTCAAATGTTCCTTGAAGATTGGGATCAGGACTCCTTGAAGGACCAAGAAGATACATTTGGGAGGATGAAGGAATCAGGCGCGCCATATGGCAAGATTCATGAGCAGGATGCGGTGGATCCGAAGAAAATGCCTAGCGATTCCCATGTGCGGGTAGCGCATACTTATGGCGCGCCCATTTATCGCCGCTCCTACAATTATGCCAGTGGCATCAATAAGCTTGGAAAGCTTGATGCCGGCCTTGCTTTTATCTGTTTCCAGAAGAATCCGGAAAACTCATTTTTACCGAAGCTTAAGGCACTTGGCAAATTAGACGCGCTGAATGAATATACACAACATATTGGTTCAGCAATGTTCGCCATTCCTCGAGGGATGAAGAAAGGTGAATACATCGCTCAAGCATTATTTGAGAGTTAATTTTAATTCAGGTAGAAGGTGAGTAGCATGGGATTAGGTTATGGGAGCCTCATTTTAATTGGTGTTGTCGCACTCATTATCTTTGGCCCTAAAAAGCTTCCAGAGCTAGGGAAAGCAGCGGGGCATACCTTGCGTGAATTTAAGCAGGCGACATCTAAGCTCATGGATGAGAGTGAAGATCAGGAAATGACAAAGGATCAACACTAGTTCTTTATAAAGGTCACTGAAATAAATAGGGCATTAATGAGGCGTTTGCCAGACTTATTCAAAAGGAAGACACGGGATTTCAGATAAAAATCTCGTGTCTTTTTATACTATCAAAATGTACAACTTCGCTGACGCTCATAAAGGAAGATAGTATAAGTGTAACTTTGACTTTCGCCATTAAAGCTTGGCGATAGGCCAAGTTTTCTAATACTATCAAAATGTATAACTTCGCTGATGCTCATAAAGGAAGATAGTATAAGTGTAACTTTGNGCTCATAAAGGAAGATAGTATAAGTGTAACTTTGACTTTCGCCATTAAAGCTTGGCGATAAGCCAAGTTTTCTAATACTATCAAAATGTACAACTTCGCTAACGCTCATAAAGGAAGATAGTATAAGTGTAACTTTGACTTTCGCCATTAAAGCTTGGCGATAAGCCAAGTTTTCTAATACTATCAAAATGTACAACTTCGCTGACGCTCATAAAGGAAGATAGTATAAGTGTAGCTTTGACTTTCGCCATTAAAGCTTGGCGATAGGCCAATTTCTAATGATCTAGGAAAATGATAAATAATCGAGCTGTGGCACTGTTTGTAAAATGCTTAAGAAAAATAGATACACTCCCTACACTTCCTCGGATAGGAAAAGGATCAGGGAGGCGTCAAGAAATCCGAAGTTAGGACATCTTCTAAGACCTTTTATCATGGCAATTGTATTTTTATGAATCAACAGGCCTCAATGGTTGTTTCAATTTTTGTATCCCTTTTAAGGAGGGACATTGCGTTTATAGGTTCATTTATATAGTGATAAAGAGCTTGGAGGTTCCAAGCTCTATTGTGGTTTGAATGGATTTGCTAATTATTTAAGGCTTCGTCCCTCACAAGGAAGATCAGTTTCTCAGTAGGCAAGCTGAGCTCAGGAGGTACGTCTTTGCGTTTCAGAGTTCCCTTGATATTGAGCGTCCTCTTGTCTTTGAGATGCACTCAATGACGGATGATTGGCAATGGTGATAAGTGAGATCAAGGTGACAAACACCATCGTAAAAATGTTTACTAATCCCATTGAACTGTAGATGTCTCTGTGCCCGTGCAAAACTAAGGCGGTTAATAAGAGCGAAAGAGATTGTAGACCGTAAACGGCAACGGCTTCAAACCAGAAGGCTTTTCCCTTGTGAAGGGCACTCTCGCTTTTATCAAACTTAGACAAGTAAAGGGCAAAAAGTTGAAAAAACACATAGACAACAAAGAACCATCCAAGATAATTGGAAATAGGGACTCCAAAATAATGCCCACCATTTCTCCAAATCCAGCTTTTATTTATCGTCGATTGAATGGGGTCCATGACTACATCCCACATTACCATAATAAAGGAAGCGACAAAGGGAACGAGGAAGAGATAGATTCCTTTAAGCTTTCTGCCGAATTGGCCATTAAGAACCTGTGATAGCGTCCAAGCCATATACCCCATGCCAAAATAGGCAGGCATAATGATAAAAGGGACATGCCAAATGTTAAAGCTTTGAACGGTATAATAATAATGGCCGAATGGAAAGCCGGTTTGAATACTCAAACCTTCGAGTCCATTGCTGATCACCCAAGTCATGATTAGAAAGATAATGATGGATTTGAATCCGTAGCGCTCTTTGCCGTGAAGAATGGCAAGGGCAAATACAGACAATGTTGAGATTAAGCTGAAAACCATACCAGTAAGGCCAGGTATGAAATCTGTGGCAATGCTACAGATTATAAATAAAACAATGATGGCCCATCTAAGGGGACTGTATGTGAAACGACCAGGACTATTCTGATGCATCGTATGTGCTGCGGTGTTTGACATAGCTTTAAACCTCCATGGTGTTGTGCAGAGTTTTGGACGCGTCCAAATTATAACTAAATTATAGTGCGGAGAATGAGGTTTGTCAATGGACTGTTGGCCTATGATATAATGAATCTGCCATTTGAGGAAGTAAGGGGTGAAGATATGGCGCCTATTGCGGATAATCATGAGAAGATAAAAAAGGAAATCTTGGATCGTGCCGCTGAGCTGTTTCTCACACAGGGCTATAAAAAAACATCGATTCGGCAAATTGCGGAGGCCGCGGGAATGCTGAAGGGGAATTTATATTATTATTTCAAAAAGAAAGAAGATATTTTACTGTTTTTATTTCGGGACTCTGTCGAAAGTCTTTACAAACAGATTGTCGCGGCTATTGATCATACGGATCCACTGATGCGTTATGCTGTGATGACTAGAACCTATTTACATATATTAGACAAGCATAGGCCGTTGTTAAACATTTACATTGAGGCCTCTGAGGTACAGGCTCTACGTCTAGCCTTTTTTGATATTCTTAACCAAGTGTTTAACACTCTGTTTCAGGAGAGTGCATTGTCATTTACTAAAGATCAGCTCTATATATCAACCTTGGCCTCAGCGTCGGTAGAGACCGAGATGCTTTCCCACTTCGAAAGAGGGGATATTGATATCGAAACTGTTATTACTACGGTGATTCGTGTCAAGCTGTCTTTGCTTAATTTAGAGCCTAAGACCATTGCGAATGTTATTGAAGCATCAAGAGATATGGATGTTCATATTGACTAAAAGCGTAGAAAAGAGCGCTTGGATTGCTTATACTATCAAAACTCATATAAAAGCACGCGAATCATATTTTTAAAGCTTGGAACAAGCGAAAATAGTCGATAAAGCAGGCGATATTTTATTGGGAGCTTATGTGTGTAGGGAGAGCGAAGTACTGATATACAAGTCTTTCTTGTAAGCTTCGGGTTTAATTGATCAACACGCTGAATTGTGTCGACTGCCCATGTATGCTCTGCTCCTGTGGTCTTTTTTAGGTCTTCTTTTCCAGAAGTAATGGCGAAGCTGTTCATAACATCAAATGCGATTTGGCCCTGTGGGAAATGGGCGGTCAAGCGGTGAAAAAGCGTTTGTACATCTTCTTCTGTTAAATATTCTAAGATGCCCTCTGCGATGACCATGGTAGGTTTGTCATGAGGAATGGCCGCTAACCAATCATTATCGGTTACAGATGAAGGCATCATTTTATAGTTATCTTGATCGGAGTAAAAGTGCCGACGCACATCAATCACTTCTGGAAAATCGACGTCAAACCAGCTAACGCTTGATGGTGGATTGATTCTTGATATTCTTGTGTCGAGCCCACAGCCAAGATTGAGTACAACGGCTTCTGAATGCCTTTTAAGGAATGCTTCAAGCCATGTATCTAATTGTTTGGCACGTATTACCATAAGGTGGTTGCTTCCAGAATGATTTAGTTTTTCAAAGTTATACTCAATCCTATTAGTGATTGCTTTTGCCTTTATGTCATTCAGAATCGGCTGTTTTAAGTGTGTGTCCAAAGCTTTGGCATAAAGAGTGATCAGGAGTGTTTCTTTTTCCTTATCAAGATGAATGGGATGCATCGCTTTTGGTTTTGGCATCGTGAACCTTCTCCTTCAAAATATTTTGGCGTTAATAAGATTCGTCGAGCTTTTTTAATAAATGATTCACTTTATGAAGGGCGAATTTGAGATCAAGCTGTTCCTCCTCACTGAGTTTGGTGACTTTTTCACTAATATTATGGTAAAGTGTGGTCCATTTCTTATCCAAAATGCGCTTTCCTTCTTCTGTTAGTGAGACTAAAACCGCTCTTCTATCCCTCGTATCTGGTAGTTTTGTTACGTAGCCCTCCATTTCTAAATCTCTGATAAGTGGAGTTAACTGTTGCTTGGCAATATCTAAGCCCACACAAATCTCCTTAAGATTTAAAGGCCTTTGTTGCATATATATGAATTCAATAACGTGATGCTGGAGATGAGAGAGTTTAACAGTATTCTTATTTAATTCACTAAAACTGCTAAATAAATTAGGGATTAATGCGATATATTCCTTGGTAATGTCAGCGATCATTTACTTTTCCTCCACTGCTGCTTTTAGTAAATATATTATTACTAAATAGAATGGAAATCAATTATTTATTTCGATATTAGTAAAAAATAATTTACAATAGTGCATGTGTATCTATAAAGAAAAATAATTAAGAAAATCCAAATGGGTATAAAGGATAATGATCACTTAAGCCGAATTTATTTAAGGAAGTATGCAATAATTCATCACAGCGTCATTGATTTCTATACAAGTGATCTCAAAGGGTTTTATGCGTACTTGAAGGAGTATAACGTTGAAGTAGGCTCTTATAATGTCAATCCAGATGATCCTGCAGGCTATGGTGGATTGGGTTTTCGAGACTTAGATGGCAATGATTTAAGTGCCTGCAATATTAATCATGACCTGCTATGAGAAGAAAACTGGCTTACATGGCATTGCTTCGTACTCCTGATAGGATTATTCAAATCACCCATTAAGAGTATCGCCACAAACCTTAATAACGTTTATGAGGGTTTACACTTTCTGAGGTGCGAAATATGAAAATAGTTAAAAAATAAAAAAATGGTACCTTTTCAATAAGTAAATGATAAAGAACGTTGTTTAAGCTAATTACTACGTCTCGGATTTGAAGTGAAATGAACCCTTGCTTCAATTCAACAGAAAGTGCATTCTGACAAGAGGACAAGTTAAATTTAACGGTGCTTTTCGCAATTGCAGCGCGAGGTAGATAATGCTGACATCTGAGGGCTTAAGCACCTCTAGAATTTTTCTGATCTCACCCTCGACCCCAGAAGTAACGGTCACAGCTTCAAGGATTTAATTTCAGATGGGACCAGCTTAGAAGAAGTGAGTGGATGATATAAAAATTAGCTCCGAGATGCGTTTTATAACAAACACAGATACCGTTGGGCACCATAAAAGGTCGGGGGATTCCCTGGCTTTTTGCATTATAGGCGATCTTTTTGTAATCTGAACAAAAGACAATCGGTTTTCGTATTAAGAGGGGAAGCGAAGGATGGGAGAATTAAGCGTGACGACAGTACTAATTATTGAGGATGACAATAAAATCGCGGAATTATTGCAAAAACATCTTGAAAAGTATGGGTATTGCGTGAAAAGAGTCGTGGATTTTAGTCGGGTGATGGAGAGCTTTCAACAGGCTCAGCCTAAGCTTGTTTTGTTAGACGTTAATCTGCCGAAGTATGACGGCTATTATTGGTGCAGACAAATTCGCAAAGAATCGCTTTGTCCTATTTTATTTATTTCAGCGCGGTCGGAACAAATGGATCAAGTGATGGCCTTAGAAAATGGGGCGGATGACTATATCACAAAGCCTTTTAATTATGAGGTGGTCACAGCTAAAATTAGAAGTCAGCTGAGAAGGGTTTATGGAGATTATGCACAAACGGCGAATGAGCGTGTGTTGGATCTCCAGGGGCTAAAGCTCTACATAGAGAGAATGGAAGTCAGTTATGGTGAAAATAAGACGATGGTATCGAAGAAGGAGGCTATTCTTTTAGAGGCGTTGATGAAGCATTTTCCAAAAGTGGTTGGACGGGACGATCTTCTAGAAAAACTCTGGGATGATGAAACCTTTGTCGATGAAAATACCTTAAATGTCAACGTGACAAGGGTGAGAAAGCGATTAAAAGAGATCGGAATTGAAAATGGGATTGAAACTGTTCGCGGGGCAGGGTACCGCATGACGCCTCGTTGGGGAGGTGCGGGTGACAATGAGACTCTATATTAAAGACCATTTTTCCCTCATCCTCTTAAATTGCCTCCAGCTCTTTTTACTCTTCCTTATTTATTGGCTACAAGGGAATGAGCATCCGTTAATTGCTCTCTATGGCACCCTTTTAGGGTTATTCTTACTTGCTTTATTTCTTGTAGGACGCTATCTGAATAATCATTTTTTCTATCAACACTTACAAAAAGAGGAAGCCGATCTAGAAGAGACGATGAATGTCGAAGCCAACAGCTCACTGACCAAGGCTTTTAAAGCGCTACTCATGCGTCAGTACCAGCTTTATCAAGGGCGTATTGAAAAGTTTTATAACCAGCAGCGAGACTATTATCGTTTTGTCAATCAATGGATCCATGAGATGAAGACACCACTTTCTGTGATTGAACTTATTCTTCAGGATGAGGAAGATCCGAGAAATGGTGACATTAAAATTGAATTGGATCGGCTTTCGAAAGGACTTGAAACGGCTTTATATGTGGCGCGATTAGAAGATTTTCGCCAGGATTTTAGAGTGGAACGTCTGCAATTATATGGAGTGGCCCATCACATTGTTCAAGAGAATAAACGCTTCTTTATTCGTCATCATGTTTATCCTGTGATTGATATTCCCCAGGATTTGACGGCGGCCTCTGACGCCAAATGGTTACCGTTCTTACTCGGACAATTGATAACTAATGCGGTGAAATATTCAGGGGGAGGGGATAAGAAAGTAGTGATTAAAGGGTATCGAAGCGACAGTAGGAGCGTTGCCTTAGAAGTAACAGACCAAGGGATAGGCATTCCTAAAGAGGATAGACGCCGGGTCTTTCAGCCCTTTTATACGGGAGAAAACGGCAGGAAATTTCAGGGCGCTACCGGGATGGGATTATATCTTGTTAAGGAAATTTGTCATCGGCTTAATCATGAGCTAGAGCTCATCTCCGAAGTGGGGAAAGGCACGACCGTAAAGCTCATAATGAAGGATTCAATTGATAACCTTACAAAAGTGTAAGCTTCATGAAAGGTAACCCGATAGTTAGAGAGTGCCACTCGCTGTACACTAAAACTATCGATAATAAGAGATAGGGAGTGTTCAAGGTGCTCAGTGTAAAAGAACTGACGAAGGTGTACGAAGGGAAAATAGCCCACCGTGCACTTGAGAATATAAGTTTCGAAGTAAGTGAAGGAGAATTTATCGGAATTATGGGTCCTTCAGGGAGTGGAAAAACGACACTTCTTAATATGATTGCAACCATTGACCGACCAACAGCTGGGGAGATTCTCATTGACAGGAAGAATCCTTTTGAGCTGAAGAAAAATGATTTAGCAACGTTTAGAAGAAGAGAGCTTGGCTTCGTGTTTCAAGATTTTAATCTCTTAGAAACCTTGACTGTTGAAGAAAATATTGTTTTACCGCTGACTTTAGAGAGAGTAAGTGTCAAGATCATGAAAGAAAAGGTCAAGACCGTTGCTAAGAAGTTAGGAATCGAGTCGATTTTGAATAAAAGAACCTATGAAGTCTCAGGAGGGCAAGCCCAACGGACAGCCATTGCTCGGGCAATTATTCATTCTCCAAAGCTGCTTCTTGCAGATGAACCGACAGGAAATTTAGATTCAAAAGCATCTAAAGATGTCATGCAGACACTGAGTAATATCAATAAGGAGTTTGCGACAACGCAATTAATGGTGACCCATGATCCACAAGCGGCAAGTTATTGTCAGCGCGTGATTTTTATTAAAGATGGGGCACTTTATAATGAAATCCATCGCGGTGATAATCAAAAAACGTATTATCAAAGCATCTTAGATGTGCTTTCATTGTTGGGAGGGGAATCGGGTGACCTTTCGACAATTCGCGATCTATAATGTCGTGCGTAATAAGAGAACATATGCCGCTTACTTCTTGAGTAGTGCCTTTTCGGTCTTAGTGTTTTTTGTTTATGCTCTATTTATTTTCCATCCGGGTGTAAATGAAGGTGTGACGAAGCAAATTGCGGTGGAAGGGATGAAGGTTGCGGAGTATATTATCTACGTTTTCTCCTTTCTATTCATTTTGTATTCAGTCAGTGCCTTTCTTAAAACCCGTCATCGGGAATTTGGCATCTTAATGATGCATGGGATGAGTCGGCGCCAATTAAATAGTCTGGTCTTTCTTGAAAATATGCTCATCGGCTTTTCATCGATGGTGGTCGGGATCGGTTTTGGTATTGTATTTGCTAAGGTGTTTCTCATGCTCGGCGCTCACATTATGAACTTTGTTGATTTACCCTTCTACCTCTCATGGAAGCCGCTGATTTTAACACTGGTCGCTTTCTTTGTGTTATTTCTTGTGATTTCAACGATGACGCCTTTATTTATACGGAGCAGTAAACTGATTGATTTACTTAAGGGAACAACGAAACCACGGAAAGAGCCAAAAGCATCAGTCATCGTGTCTCTTTTGACGGCCGCGGCCCTCGTTATGGCTTATTATTTATCAGTGACGACAACAACCAATAATATTGGACAACGCTTGCTTATGGTTGTGCCCTTAACGATTGTCACCACCTATTTTCTGTTTTCACAATTGAGTATTTTTGTGACTCGCCTTTTAAAAAGAAAACAAAACTTTTACTTACGATCAACGAACATGATCACCTTAAGCGATTTAGCCTACAAAATGAAGGATAACGCCCGGATGTTCTTTCTTGTTTCGATTGTCTCAACAGTCGCCTTTTGTGCAATAGGGTCCTTTGCGGCAATGAAGAGTATGGATAAACAATTTGCGAAAGAATTTCCATTCGCCATCAATTATGTTTCAAAGCCAGGTGATCAAGCCTTTCATCAACATGTACAAACCATAGAGCAGGATTTAACAGCGAAGCATCTCTCATATAAAAAGGTGTCCTTAACGACCAAGGTGCAAGACAGTGGAAAAACAAAGATACCAGTCACGCTCATATCCGTAAGAGATTACAACCGTTTTGCCCAAGTGCTTGGATTCAGTCCGCTTGAAGTAAAGGATGATGAGGCATACGTTGTTCCTACCTCAATTGATGGGGCGAAGGAACTGAAAAAACATCCAATACGATCTACCACACTTGAACCGAGTGGAAAGGCGCTAAAAATAGCGGGTGTCGCTAATCTTGTTCTTTATAAATATTTCGATTCCAATAGTCTTGTTGTATCGGATGCTGTCTTTAATCAGCTGCAATCGCATGTTAACAAAGATAATCCTTATCCCACCACACCTGTCACTTATGTTGGATACAAAGTGGAGGATTGGAAAGCGACGGATGGGATCGGTGCAAAACTCTCTAAAAACATTAGGGCGCAATTTAAGAAAGATCCTGAAACATCATTGCCGTACAAGTATACGGCGGCTGGTGAAGAGTATAAGTTATCAGAACAAATGTATAGCATTATGTTTTTTATTGCTCTCTTAATCGGGGCTGTCTTCTTTATTGCAGCGGGAAGCTTCTTATATTTTAGACTTTATGCTGATTTAGAAAGAGATCAGCGCCATTATCACGCGATTACTAAAATTGGATTGACAAATAAAGAATTAAACAAGACTGTAACTATTCAACTATCCTTGCTCTTCTTTGTCCCAATTCTCGTTGCGGTCATCCATAGTGCTTTTGCTTTTGTTGCCTTGCAAAGTCTGTTTGCAGTTTCCATTTTTTCAGCTACGTTGTGGGTGCTGTTGTTTTTTATAGCTGTTCAAATTATTTATTTCTTCCTCATTCGCTTCCTTTATCTTAAGCATTTGAAAGCAGGGATCGTGTAATGAAGATTTTTAAGAAAGCGACGGTTCTTTATGTAGTAGCATTTCTCGGGATATTCAGCGGATTTTGTTACTATTACATTCAACAATTATAAACATACTTTGAAGTATTTTACTCATGGAAAAACCTGAACATTTTATTGGAATGTTCAGGTTTTTTCACAACTAAAATTATGTACTTATAAAGGATAGCTTTTGATAACGTTAGCACACTCACACAGAATAAGATATTTAGTGTGTGTCAGGCTAAAGGATTAGGTTCCTCTCCTTTGCTTTTATGGTGGCGGCAAATTTAAGAATATATGCTTGATGGCTCACTAAATGGCCTCATCAACAGCACTAAAAAAGATTCTGATAATCCAAAAACAATCAATGGAATCTTTTTTACTCTTTTGATGTTCAAGCTACTTATTAACTAAAATACATCCTGACCCCGATAATTACCAGCAGTATTGAGAGCATTTGCATGATGACTTTTCCGGGGATGCGTTGTGATAAGATCACACCGAGCTGTGAACCAGCGATAACCCCGATACCTCCCCAAATGACGGTGCTCCAGTCGATGCTACTATAAAATAACTGTGAAATCACGCCTACTAATGAATATAGGCATAACGCAAAAATGGATGTTGCAGTGGCATTGTGAGTAGAAACCTTAAATAGATAAATTAAAATAGGAACAAGAAGCCAGCCGCCGCCGATGCCGAGGTAACTTGATAATATCCCCATGATAAAGCCAAGCGGGATTAACCATTTATCTTGTAATTGGGTGTTTTTCTCAGGTTGTGGGGCTACAGTATTTTGATAAGATATAGCTTCTGCGCCTTCTAATCCGGATGCGGCTTGATTGTATGAAGCACTGGCTGTGGCGATTTCTCTTACAGGTTGTTTTGTTTTTGCCTTTCTTGCAAAAGGAGAATTCTTGCTGAACAAAAAGAGTCCGAGTGCAACGAGTATGGTAGCAAAAACGACAAAAAAGTATTGAGAAGAGAAAGATTGCAATAACCAGACACCCAAAAGTGATCCAGGCAGGGCGCTTATCCCTATAATAAGACCCGTTTTATAATTGATTTTTTTCTGTTTGGCATAGCCCATCACTCCTGACAAGGAATTGATCAAAACAATAACGAGCCCTGATCCAGAAGCAACCGCTGGGTTCATATGGAAGATTAAGAGTAGAGCAGGGACAAATATAAATCCACCACCAGCTCCGACAATGGTCCCATAGCCACCAGCGATGATGCCGATAATAAGAAGTAAGAGTCCTGTAGAAAGTGCCATGATGTTTCCCCCTTCGTCTCTTTCCTCTAAATTCTCTCAAACCGGGTAGTGGGTGTAAATTCACTTTATTTTATAGGGTATAACCAAATTGAATACGCCCAATACCTTCATTTAATGTTAGGATGATAATAAGTAGAAATGTGTTCAAAATAAAACTTCTTGCAATAAATGGCTGACCTATTCAATGCCATCAAAGAGATAATTCTAAAAGGATGTGCGGAAAGATGGAAGAAAAAAATGGCATGCGCTCATGTTGTGCAGGTGGAAGTCGTGCAATGTTTAATGGAACCTTTCAAAAAGCTGAAAGTGTCAAAGAGGCAGATATTAAAAATGAAAAAACGATAAAATTCAAAGATAAAATGGTGTATATTCCTGGAAGGGAATTTCTAATGGGAACGGATGATGAAGAAGGCTTCAAGGCAGATGGTGAGGGACCTGTTCGAAAAGTGCAAGTGGATTCCTTTTACATGGATAGTCATACGGTAACAAACGCGGAGTTCAGTGCTTTTGTGAAAGAGACAGGCTATAAAACAGAATCCGAAAAGTTTGGTTGGTCTTTTGTCTTTCACAAATTTTTGCCTGAGAAGCCAGTTGGAAATATTCAGCGCGTTCCTTCAACCCCATGGTGGTTTGCTGTTGAAGGTGCCTATTGGTTTCAGCCTGAAGGGCCTCATTCATCCATAGAGGATAGAATGGACCATCCTGTTATCCAAGTCTCCTGGAATGATGCGAAGGCCTTTTGCGAGTGGGCGGGAAAAAGATTGCCTACGGAGGCAGAATGGGAATTTGCGGCGCGGGGCGGTTTGGAACAAAAGCGTTATCCTTGGGGGGATGAACTTACTCCAGATGGCAAGCATTACTGTAATATTTGGCAAGGGGATTTTCCAAGAGAAAATACAGAAGAAGATGGTTATCTAGGAACAGCACCTGCTATTTCGTTTCCTGAAAATGGCTTTGGCCTATATAATGTTTCAGGTAATGTGTGGGAATGGTGTGAGGATTGGTTTACGAATGCGCGTGATCCGAAGGAGTGTATCAATCCTAAAGGTCCCAGCGAAGGGCCCTCTAAAGTGATGCGTGGCGGTTCCTATCTATGTCATGAATCTTATTGTAATCGATATCGTGTCGCTGCACGAACCTCTAATACAGCAGATAGCGCCACAGGAAATTTAGGCTTTCGTTGCGTGGTTGACGTGAAAGATTACAAAGCAAGCCTCTAGTTTATATCATAGAGTCATCAGAGAAGGTTAAGAGGGTGGTTCCGATGAATATTGAAAGTTTAAGAATGTTTTGTCATGTCGTTGATGAAGGGAGTATTAGCAAAGCGGCACGTTTGGGTTTTGTATCACAACCGGCTGTGACAAGGCAAATTCGTCAATTAGAAAACCATTACGGGACGACACTATTTGACCGTACAAACGGAAAACTAACGTTGACAGAAGCGGGTAAGATTCTTTATCCCTATGCCAAGGAAATCATTAAACTGGATAACACATCTTTTGAAGAAATTCAGGAGAAACTGGGAGCGGCCGATACCGTCTTACATGTTGGTGCGAGCCTAACCATAGGAGAGTACCTCTTACCGGGTTTATTGGGGAATTTTAAAAAGAAGCACGAGCAGATCAAGTTTAGCCTCTCAATAGGTAATACGCCGCACATTTTATCTCAATTAGAACAGAACGAAATTGATATTGCCTTGGTAGAAGGGGCCGTCAAACAACAGTCGAAATATAAGATAGAGAAGTTTGCTGATGACGAGCTGATTCTAGTTACATCCTATCATCATCGTTGGCAGGATAGGGCCGAGATTGACATTGTCGAGCTGACGGAGGAAAAGATGATTTGGAGGGAACAAAATTCGGGGACGCGGTTGATTGTAGAGAACGCACTAAAAAAATATAATGTGCTTGAGAAAATTGAGAATGCCATGGAACTTGGCAGTCTACAATCCATTAAAAGTGCGGTGGAGGCCGACCTAGGCGTGAGTATTCTCCCAAGGCTAACCGTCACAAAGGAATTAAAATATCATACATTAAGGGAGATTTCCATTAAGGATTTCACTCTCATGAGAGATTTGTGGATGGTCCAGAAAGACCGACGATTCAAAAAAAGGGCCCAAGCTTATTTTGAAGCCTTTTTACAGGAGTAATGGTTTTAGAAGGATGGAGGCATTCATAAGATAGACAGTTGCTTTGAAATTGTGAATGTGTGCGTTTTCTCTATGAACAGAATACTTCTGCCCCAACCTCCAATCGTTATGATTCCTTTGCCTCTTCCAGCGCATCGGCAATTTCCTTGTGTTTTTTATCAATCAAGGAGGAGGAAACCAGTTCCTTAGATTCTAGAGCATTTAATGCCTCGTATTGTCTTGCTAATAATCGTTGCTGCATGCCTTTAATTTGACGATCCTTTAAATCAGGATACTTTTGATAGAGGACGTTAAGCACCTCTTGTTTTTTACGGAGCTTTAGGTCATAGTCCTCTCTTAATTCGGTATAGCTTTCCCCATGCAGCAGGCCGTCCTTCCGTGCGCTTTCAATCTCCTCAATGGCTGCTTCATAACGATAAATATCAGCAATAGCGTCTTGATAATCCTCCTCTTCTTGGTGGGTTTTCGTCAGCTTTAATTTCTGTATAAGAGGTTTGATCGTCAGCCCCTGGATTATCAGGGAGAAGACAACCACTGAAAAGGCAAGGACAAGAATATCATCTCGATGTGGGAAACCGTTGGGCAGACTCAATGCCAGAGCAATAGATAGACTGCCGCGGAGACCACCCCAATAAATAATGTGCTTCCAGCCTCTCTTTAAATTTCTCCCGAAGATTAATACACTGTAAGTGGCAATCGCTCGTGCAATGAGAATAAGGCAAATGGCTAAAAGGATTTCCCAGAAATGATTGGCGAAATTAATGCGATCGATTTCTAAACCAACCATTAGAAAAATCACTGAATTGGCAAGCAGGCTGATGGCATCCCAAAAGCTGCTGATGCTTAATTTTGTGGTAGGACTCATGCCGATTTTTGCCCCATAATTACCGAAGATCAGACCAGCGATGACGACGCTAATGACGCCACTAACATGGATTTGTTCAGATAAGAGATAGCTTCCGAAAAAGCAAATGATCGAAAAGACAATTTCTAAAGGGTAGTCATCAATTAAGGCGATGAGCTTCGAGATGATGTAACCCATAATGATTCCGACAAGGGCGCCACCGCCAACTACCCAAACAAATGTCTCTATAGCATGGAAAAAGCCAAGAGTGCCTTCGTTAATATAAGTTACAAGGGATGTAGAAGCAATCGTGAACAACACGACAGCGACGCCGTCATTCAACAAGCTTTCTCCTTCGACTAGAATGGAGAGACGGTGTTCGACTCCGAGGGTTCGAAATAATCCGATGACACTGATCGGATCAGTAGCACACATTAAGGCAGCAAATGTAAAAGCAACGCTTGTTGATTGACCCAGTACCCATTGTGAGCCAAAACCGACAATAACAAAGGTGATCAGGGTAGCACCGAAGGCAAGCAGAAGAATGGTTCTCTGATTGGTCCGAAATTCCCTATAGGGCAATTTTATTGCTGCTTCTCCTAAAAGGGCAGGTAAAAAGATCGCGATTACAACGGTATGAAAGGTGTTGTTGTTCGTAATAAAGGTTTTGGCTTCTTCAAGGGCTGGAATATCAATAGTCCCAAGGACTAATCCAACAACGACAAGGGCAATGGTGTAGGGCAATCTGGTTAATTTGGCTCCCAAGGCAACGATTGCAGAAATAGCTAAAATAATTAAAAACTGTTCCAGTGTATACATAATATCTCCTTATAAGAACATCTTCTCTCTTTTCATTATAGCTAAATAAGGAAAAGTTAACCCATTTTTTAATTGTAAGAAGCATGCTCTAACGTGCGGGAAGTGATTGTGAATCTAAGAATAAAAGCCGGGTATTCATTAAATTCATTGCTCACGGGGCTTATTAGTGAAGGCCAAGCAATCATTTATGTTGCAAAATATGAGACTGTCGTATGGGTTTAGTGGTTTAATAGGAGTAAGTGTCGTCATTTGCTTGCTACAAAGTTTGTGCGCTTTAGGTCAACGCACCGCCAATGTGTTTGTATCTCAACTGAGCACGACGTTTTTATTAGATTCACTCTTTAAAGAGGGTTTCATGAAATGTTCACCATATAGTTGGTGTGAGTATGGTTATGGAGAGTCATACTATGTTTAAATTAGGTGGTAGGCTAAAGCAAGTGAAAAGGGCGACTTCTTTGACAATTTGAGGAAATGTGACGATCATACCTATTTATGTATACTTTTAAAACCTTTGTGGGTTGAACCTTTAAAGTATACATGCAGCGAAGACTTACGGGCATCCTTAAAGTATATGTCTCTAAGAATTCTATAGGGATGCTGATACTGAAGTCAAGTGTTCATTCAAAGGTCCATTGCTCATTCTAAAAAGATGGTCTAAGAGTTTACAAAAGAATGTAAACCTCTTCGGGTTTAAAAACACATTGTTGGGTTAAATCCACTTCTGACACATAATCTCTTTACTCATCATTAGTATAGGGTGGGGCCTTGGGCTGATTCGAGATCTAATATAATGGAGTTGTTTAAAGTGAGAATTTTTGATCGCGTTCTATTGTTTTTTGCTGTAATTGTCGCATTAATCGTAATCATACTAGGCGTATTGACGATTAAAACATTTTTTTAATGACAAAGGCTTTGGAGATGAAGAGGACTCCGAAGCCTTTTATTAAATAATAAGGAAGTCTAACATTTTGGGTGTTCATGGAGTGATCGTGCCCGTTTCCGCTTCGGGCAGCTCGCTTTTTGCGGGGGCTTATCGATTCCCACTTCCCGCAAGACTCTAGTATTGCGGAGATTCGGGAACACACGATTTTAGAGTGCTCCGAAGCTCTCGCGCCTCGCGCTCCCATTCACTTGACCCGGCAACGAAGCCTCTTTCATATATGATGATGCTCTATACTAAGGACAAGGACCGGGTATGTTTTTCGCCCGGTTTTTCTTATAACACCAGAATTTATAACTTATCGCAGTGCTTATGCGTTTGGTTTTTGGGTTTCGCCACCTGATGACGGCAACCTTAATGTGTGATTGGAAGAAGCACATCAGGAGTGCCAGTATGGTGCAACCTTAATGTGTGATTGAAAGAAGCACATCAGGAGTGCCAGTATGGTGCAACCTTAATGTGTGATTGAAAGAAGCACATCAGGAGTGCACAGTGAAGCGATGCAGGCCAAGTTTTCTTTAGGTTCATGAGCGACTGGTCTGTTCTTCCATTTGCCCCTTTCCCCATCCTAGTAACGCAATAAATAAGAGGAGACAAAGCACAATCATTAAGACAAAGACTTGCTTATCATAGGCAATAAAGTCTCTAAGCCAGCCAGCAATGGCAGGAATGATGCCGCCAAGCATATAACCGACGCCTTGCATCATGGCTGTCCAAGAGCTGGCTTCACTTGATGAGGAAGTCGCGTTCAAAGGCAGGGCGAGTGCGAGAGGAAATAGTCCACCCAGTCCAATAGCGATGACAATGGTCGCTAACCACAGATTGGATAATCCATATACGATACTTAATAGTCCAATAAGAACAAAAAATGTACTTCCTGCAAGCCAGGCCTTATCATTTTTATAAATGTCAGCGAGGGACGGGATGATAAAACTAAAGAGCATTTGTATAAATGTAAATAAAGTGACTAATACCCCTGATTGCTCTTGACTCAACCCAATGGAATGTGCTGCCGGTGCTAGCCATGTGCTCATGCAATAGAAAACGCCCGACTGCAGGCCAAAGATGAGCGTAAAAATCCAGGCCTTTTTGCTTTTAAAAGGTAACTGAAAGCGAGGGGCAGCTTGTTTTACTTTTACTCGTTTTTTGACCAGGGGTAGCCAAGCAAGAAAGGCAATCACAGCGAAGAGGGTCCAGCTAGCTAAAGCAAGCTGCCATGAATGATGCAAGGATTTTTGCAGTGGGATCATTAACCCAGCGCTTAAGGAAGCGCCAATCCCCATCCCTACAGAGTACACGCCGATCATCATTCCGATGCGATTAGGAAAAGTCTTCTTGATATAGCCTGAGACAAGCGGTCCGGCAATAGCTAGGCCAATGCCTAGAAAGAAGGCAGAAAGAAGGAGAAGGAGTGCTGAATGCGCAAATGCTCGAGTGCACGTGGCAATGCCGATTAATACAAGACAAGCCGCAATGGTTTTTTCTAATCCAAAGCGACTGCCTAATGCCGCTGAAAAAAAGGCGAAGGCGCCCATACATATGACAGGAATGGCTGTTAGCCAGCTTACAACGCCATTACTTAAATGCAAGTCGTGACTAATGGTATCTAATACAGGCGAGATGGAGGCAATCCCCATGCGCAAATTTAAGGAGACAAGAAATAATGCAGCAATGATAAACAGTCCGCGTTTTTTCATAACAAACATCCTTTACATAAATTCTTTATACATCATATCATCAGATGTTTAGGTTGTAAATAAGGAGCTTTAACGCTCCAGGTTCTTGTTTACATATTGAACGGCTGCTTCCTCGTCTTGTGCTAGCAGGGCTTGGAATAAGCCTTCGTGGATATCGGTATTGTCACTGTAGTGTGTGGTATTTAAAACAAGACTGCTTAAAATGGTTCTTAGGATAGGCGTAAAGGCTTTATACAAATCATAGAGCACCTGATTACCGCTAGCCTTTGCGATCGCTAAATGGAAATCGATATCTGCCTGTATATAGGTGGTGTAATTGCCTTCCTGTAAGGCTCGAAACCGCTGATCCAAGAACGATTTAATACTTAATAAATCAGCTTCCGTTCGCCGCTCTGCTGCCAGTCTTGCCACCTCGCGATCCAGCATTGTACGGGCTTCGTAGACGTCATGACTATCGGCATGTTGGAGCTGATGATCAAAGGAGGCTTCGTTAGCCCATTCTAAAGAGAGTATCCGTGTGCCGCGCCCTTGCTTGACTTCAAGAATTCCGGCATGAACCAATACTTTTATGGCTTCTCGGAGGGTGGAACGTCCAACAGCAAATTCTTCCATAAGCTGAGGCTCGGGAGGAAGGCGATCACCTACTTTGTACGCCCCAGAAAATATTTTTTGTTTTAATTGTTCAATGATTTCATCCGTCAGCTTTCTTCCAGTGACCTTTGAAAATGAAGATGAATGGGTCATGTGGCTTTCACTCCTACAGTCAACATTACTTTAATTATAACGTGAAATGCTCCAAAAAGATAAATGTAGGCAGCAAGCCCCCACGTCATCACTTTTGGAGAGGTTTTAAGAAATTTTTTATACTATCAGAAATTATAACTTAGCTGCCGCGCATAAAGGAAGAGAGTATAAGGCGGGCTTTGACTTTCGCCACCTGAGGCTTGCGGGCACCCTAAGTGTGTGATGTGCAAAAATCACATCAGAAGTACCAGCGAAGTAGTGCAAGTCTAATTTTCTAAGAAGAAAAAATTATAAAATTTCTGGTCATGAGGATGGTGCGCGATTCCGCTCTCAGGCCGCTCGCTTTCCGCGGGGGAGTAGTAAGCCTCCTCGGGGTCTTACCGATCTCCCACTTCCCACAGGATTCTAGTCTCCGCATCATGAGTCAGCGGCGCCCGAGGAACACATGATTTTAGAGTGTTCCGAATCTCGCGCCTTGCGCTCCATTTCACTTGACCAGGAAATGAAGCCTCTTTCATATTGGAGGGTGCTCTGTACTAAGGACAAGGACCGGGCATGCTTTTCGCCCGGTTTTTCTTATCAGTGTCCAATAGCAGGAACACCAGAGTAAAACCTTATTGTCATTCAAGTGTGAATCGCTTGATCTTTGTGATTTTCGATTGAATATTTTGAATCCTTATCAAGTGTGAATAGCTTGGCAAGATTGTCCCATCACTTGCATATAGTGAACTAATCCCTTTAATGAAAAGTTTAGGTTGAATAGGCTGCGCTTGCTTTACCTTTTTTGCTTAAGCCCTGTGCTTATAAATGTTAGTAACCTTAACAGATTTATAAAGGGAAATTTTTGATGTGGGGCCGGTTATTTATGCAACTTGGGTTATTACTGATCTTCTTTCTTGTCTTATTTCTTCCATTGATCATCACTATAATAGAAAAAAATTTAGAGGTTTTTTTGTTTTTTATGGGTTTATTTGCGGTGTTAATAAGCGGAGGAATGAGTCGCGCTTTATTTGTAAAAGTCTCTCTGGATCCGATACAAATTGCTGGTGCCGTTTTTATTGCAGGGCTGCTCTTTCGTTGGTTACAAAGGCCGTTAGAGAAAATGATTCATGGCTTCCGTAGCCTAATGCCTTTTCGTCTATTCATTGGTTTATCTGTTTTTTTCCTAGGCTTGCTTTCGAGTGTGATTACGGCAATCATCGCTGCTTTAGTTATGGTGGTCATCGTCACGACTTTACAAATGGATCGTAAGTCTGAAATTAAATTTGTCGTGCTATCGTGCTTTTCCATTGGACTGGGTGCTGCGCTAACCCCAATTGGTGAACCTCTTGCTACCATTGTTGTCGGTAAGCTACATACGTCTTTCTTTTTTCTTATGGAATTAATCGGTCCAGAAATTATTGTGGGCTTACTTTTATTCTCCGTGCTTGCTGCCTTGGTGGTAAAAAGGCAAAACAGACATTACCTTGAGCGGAGTCGACCTCATAGAAAAGAAGGTTATGAAGAGATAGGTGTTCGCGCCCTCAAAATTTATTTCTTTGTTATGGGTTTAGAGTTTTTAGGCGAGGGATTTGAGCCCTTGATTAATAAATACTTTACTTCGCTGAGTCCCTCGCTTTTATATTGGATAAATATGATCTCGGCAGTATTGGATAATGCGACCCTTACTGCGGCAGAGATTGGTCGCTCAATGAGTACGCCTACATTAAAGGCGATTTTACTCGGTTTATTAATCAGTGGCGGTATGCTTATTCCAGGGAATATACCGAACATTATCTCAGCGGGGAAATTAAAAATTACGAGTGCTGAGTGGGCAAAAATAGGGGTTCCGTTAGGTTTATGTGTGATGGGGATTTTTTATTTGTGGTTATAAAGGAAAAGCGATTTATTTATAAAATTTTGGAGGGGCCGATATTGCTATTCGCTTCAATATGCTTGATCTGCGAAGGCGTATTGTGGTGGGCAAATGTCCCAATCACAACTTGAACGTAACAAAAGAGAGACACACTGCACAAGGAAGGCATTCGTTTTCTGAGGGAGAGTGCTAAGCCTTCTCGAGCTGCGCGCTGGAGGGGCGTTTTTTTATGGGGAACTCGCTTGAATGGTGAGGTATAGATAGAGTTATACTGGTTTTAAGTCACTTAAATTTTTCCTTTCCTCCATTTTAGGATTTTTAGATGTTGACATGGAGTGAACTCCATGTTGTAAAGTTATCGTGTGTAGAGGAGGTGCATCTGTATGACAGGACTCCGAATATCAGAAGTGGCAGAAATGACGCAGCTTTCAATGGACACGCTGCGGTATTATGAGAAGATTGGCCTTATTCCTATTCCAAAGAAGAACAGCAGAGGATACAAGGAATATACAGACGCTGAACTGCGCTATATCACCTTCATTATTAATTTGAAGCGAACGGACATGCCACTTGCTTCTATAAAGGCGTATATCGATGCCTATAATCAAAATGAGATTACCGAGTGTTATCAATTGCTAGAAACGCATGCAAAGGACGTAGAGAAGCAAATTGCAGAAAGACAAAGCATTTTGCAAACGATCCAATATAAACTCGACCATTTCAAGGAAATTGATGGGGGAGCAAAGAAAAGCTGAATGTTTCTTATGAGGAAGTATAAAAGCATGCGTATTAACCAATGATTGATGAAAAAATGGAGGTAAGACTAATGTTGAAGCAGCAAGCGAAGCCGTTAACAAAGCAAGTGCCCATAGATTCAGGATTTGGGCCGAGAACGACAGCACAAGAGGTACTGGGAAATCAGAATTTGAAAGGGAAAATAGCGATTATAACAGGGGGCTACTCAGGGCTTGGTCTTGAAGCCACGCGCGTACTCGCAGAGGCAGGAGCCACGGTCATTGTGCCAGCACGGACGAGAGAAAAGGCCGAAGCAGCGCTTAAAGATTTGCCAAATATTGAGCTGGAGACACTAGATCTCTCTGATCCTCAGTCTATTAACGCTTTTACACAGCGCTTTCTTGCCTCTAGTCGCCCGCTTCATATTCTTATTAATGCTGCTGGGATTATGGCAGTCCCACTTAAGCGTGATTCCCGGGGCTTTGAATCACACTTTGCAACCAATCACCTTGGGCATTTTCAACTGACAGCAGGATTATGGCCGGCTTTGAAGCAAGCGAATGGAGCAAGGGTGATTTCCATGTCTTCTCGTGGACATCGTATGAGTGGCATCGACTTTGCTGATCCGAACTACCATCATAGAGATTATGATAAATGGATGGCTTATGGCCAATCAAAGACAGCCAATGCGTTATTTGCTGTTGAGTTAGATAAAAGAGGAAAAGCGGATAATGTCCGCGCCTTTGCGGTGCATCCTGGAACCATTGTTACTGATCTGGCAAGACACCTTTCTGATGAGGAATTAAAAGCAATGGGGGCACTGGATGAACGTGGGCAGCGGCGAATAATGGAGTATAATCATGAGACAAAGACAATTCCCGAGGGTGCGGCAACCATTGTTTGGTGTGCGATAAGCGAGCAATTGAAAGGTAAGGGTGGCGTGTATTGTGAAAATGTGGATATCGCAGAAATTAATCCAGTCAATTCACCTACACCTGGCGTTAGACCTTGGGCGATGGATCTAAAAGATGCCGAACGGTTATGGACTTTAAGTGAAGAGCTTACAGGGACAACATTTGATATATAAATTGTGATTTTAAAGGGCAGGGTGTAGGTCACCCTGTCCTTTAATTATGGCGTAAAAGAGAGGTTAATCCTGATCTGTTTTTTTGGCATTGTGTTTCTTATCTTCTTTATTCTTACGATTTGGAAAGCTGACTGCATAGTCTAAGTGTCTTGAAAATTCCTCATTAAAACGCTGCGAATCCCGTTTTTTATTAGAGTCCAATGCCTTGCCTCCTTTTGCTCTCATTTATTAGTAAATTGTCTTACAGGCTCTATTATTATTCACCTCAATTTAAAAAGGACTTGTAAGATGAAAAATGGCCTTTGTAAAAATTATAAAAACATGAAATAATGAACAAAAATTAAAAGGAAAGCGCGAGGCGCATGTTGATTAGAAAACTAAAAAAGGATGAACGCCCGCCGATGACGTTATTGCTATTAGCTGACCCTTCTCGCTCATTAATTGAAGATTACATCAAAAGTGGAGAATGCTTTCTTGCTGAAGCGGCAGGGCAGGTCATCGGTGTTTACGTGTTATTGTCGACCAAGCCAAAGACAGTAGAATTAGTGAATCTTGCTGTGGATGAGCATTTTCAAGGGAAAGGACTTGGAAAGCATTTAGTGAACGATGCCATTCGTGTCGCTAAAGCAATGGGCTATAGAAGATTTGAAGTGGCAACAGGGAATTCAAGCCTTGGCCCGCTCGCTCTTTATCAAAAATGTGGCTTTAGAATAATAGAGGTTGAACACGATTATTTTGTGAAGCACTACTCAGAGGTAATTATAGAAAACGGGATGCGATGTATGGATAGGGTTTGGCTAAGCTTAGAGCTTTAGAGAGATCTGGGAAGATAGCCGTAATCCCTTCAGTTGTTTTAATTCTATGATTTCCTACAAGCGATAACTATAGAAATATTTGCAATTTGGGATTATGATAGCTACGAGGATGACAATTCCAGCTGCAGCTGCGCTGCTATGAAGTGGCAGAAAAAAGGACATAAATCTCTAATGCTGTTCTTTTGAATCTTATTTGTTTCTGTTGAGTCATTCTAAATACACCTAAGAAGGAAGAGGATGGATGAAGAAGCCTATTTATTTTAATCATGATGGTGGGGTCGATGATCTCGTCTCACTATTTTTACTCTTACAGATGGATAATGTGGAGCTGACAGGTGTTTCGGTCATTCCAGCTGACTGTTATTTGGAGCCTGCGCTGTTTGCTAGCCGTAAGATTATTGATCGTTTTGGCCAGGGGGGTCTTAAAGTCGCTGCTTCAGATTCCCGCGGGAAAAATCCTTTTCCAAAGGATTGGCGCCTACATGCCTTTTTTGTCGATGCCTTGCCGATATTAAATGAATCGGGGAGCATAATCACTCCCGTGGCCGAAGGGATGGCCCATTTGCATTTGATTGATACACTTCGAGCCACATCAGAAAAAACGACCTTATTATTTACAGGACCACTGACCGATCTTGCCCGCGCCTTAGATGAAGCGCCTGATATCGAAGCGCACATTGAACGCTTGGTTTGGATGGGAGGCACTTTCAGAGAAGAAGGGAATGTCGAAGAGCCTGAGCATGATGGCACAGCGGAATGGAATGTATATTGGGACCCAGAAGCAGCGGATCGCGTGTGGAAGAGTGGTATTACTATCGATTTGGTCGCTCTTGAAAGTACCAACCAAGTGCCACTTACTTTAGATGTGCGTCAGCGCTGGGCTGCTGAGCGCCGTTATCTTGGTGTTGATTTCCTCGGGCAATGTTATGCACTTGTTCCACCCCTTGTTCATTTCAAGACCAATTCCACCTATTATTTATGGGATGTATTAACGACAGCTTTCGTTGGGAAAAGCGATCTCGTTAAGGTTAAAACCGTTCATAGTCGTGTTCATACAGATGGTCCAAGCCAAGGGCGAACAGAAGAGGTTGCTGATGGTCGTCCTGTGAATGTGGTTTATGATGTCGACCGTGACGCCTTCTTTGACTACATTACCAACCTTGCCAAAAAGGCAGCAAACGTGCTGACGAAATAAGAGGGGATTTGTAAAGCAAGAACGGCACACCCATCTATATTTAAAGCAAAACGAACACATTTAGTTTATTCGGTGCGAATGCCAAGCGCACATCATTTACTAAGGAGATTCGCACCAAAAAAGAGCACAATAATATACTTTTATTTACAAATATAGAATTAATCAGTTATATTAAATGGTGTATTTTTGAAAATATGCAATGGAACTAGGTGATTATTGCCTATTTTCGCTGTCGCACTCCTCGTGAGTGCGTGGATTGAAATTACACATCACGAAAGTGGAGGCGAAGTAACCTGGTCGCACTCCTCGTGAGTGCGTGGATTGAAATAGGAAAAGACGTAAGAATCGTGGATATAGACGGTCGCACTCCTCGTGAGTGCGTGGATTGAAATAAGGCGGAGTACGCCAAGCGCAAAGCCGGTGAGTCGCACTCCTCGTGAGTGCGTGGATTGAAATCTTGATAAATTTATCGGGATGTAATCGCTCGATAGTCGCACTCCTCGTGAGTGCGTGGATTGAAATGGAATTGGCGCAAAACTGGGCGTTAAATGGACGGTCGCACTCCTCGTGAGTGCGTGGATTGAAATCCATTAGCATCCTGGAAACCGGTGATCGTTTGCTGTCGCACTCCTCGTGAGTGCGTGGATTGAAATTATAAGCAGGAATATATCTGGATTTGTCGAAATTGTCGCACTCCTCGTGAGTGCGTGGATTGAAATAAACGTTGTGTTGAAAGTGATGTGTTCAAGCGGTGTGTCGCACTCCTCGTGAGTGCGTGGATTGAAATATTGAGCCGTTTAAGAAAACGAAAGGGGACGATGTCGCACTCCTCGTGAGTGCATGAAAGGTTAAAGGGGGTATTCATTCTTCAATTGATTTTATAAACTAATTCAATCGTTTTGTTTGAAAGCGATTACCAAAAGAGGTATAGTAGTTTTATAGGGGGGATATTACATATGAATCGAGTTTCTCTCAACCTTGTGTACAAGTTTAAAACCTGTCCCAATAGAATAGACAGGCTTTTGAACTTACCAATATAATATTAAATTTTTCAATCCGCGCTTTAATTAAGCGACAAGTTAACAAACTAATTATAACATGAATTTTTGTTTTTTTAATTTTATTATTTAAACTTCATTTAATATTAAATTTGAAAGGAATATGTATTTTGAAAAAATTTTCAAAAGTAAAGAAGAGTGAGGAAATAAAGAAGGAGTGCCTTGAAATTAGTTACGGTGATCATCAAAAGACCTCCATTCGAAAAACATCGGTTCATAGCTTATATATATCAGAGTTAACTTTTTTAAAAGGCGAGAAGCGATAACAAAGGTGTTCTTTATTTGTGGTTATTATGTTTTCTCTATTCTTAATAGTCTATTCCCTCTATCACCCTAGAGAGATGTTTTTATAATTTATGTAAAATTTTAAGCGAAATATAAAAATATTTGTAGAATTATGTTACTATAGTAATAGATATTTTTACATATTAAAGAAGGTGAGGATGATTATGGGTTCTGTGGCTCATATTCGACAATCAGATGGGAAGGTTCAAACTGTAGAGGAGCATTTAGCGGGCGTTCAAAAATTAGCTTCAAGATATGGCCGGACAATTGGTGTTGAGCGTCTCGCAGGATTAGCAGGGCTGCTACATGATGTTGGAAAATATAGTGATGAATTTAGAAATTATCTATTAGATGCTGTTAGTCATCCAGAACGTCCACCTAAGAGAGGAACTGTTGATCATTCAACAGCAGGTGGGAAAATGCTCTATGAAGGTTTTCATTCCGAAGATAATAGTGTTCCTGAAAAAATCATTTCAGAAATAGTGGGGAATGCGATTATTTCGCATCATATGGGCCTTCAAGATTTTTTATCTCCTGAACTGGAATCAGATTACTTGAAAAGGGTAAGTGAAAAACCAATCGATGATTTTCAAACCGTTGTAGAAGCCTTCTATCACCATGTTTTGAGTCAGGAAGACTTTCAAGACTATGTCAAACAATGTGAAATCGAGTTAACTCACTTTTTTAAACAAAACATTAACAAACAAAATGGACAAAAACTTTTCCTCACACTTCTAACCAAATATATCTTTAGCTGCTTGATTGATGCCGATCGGACAGATACAAGGTGCTTTGAAGAGAAGACATCTCCGACGATAGACTCCCAGAATGATAGCTTATTCGAAGCCTATTACAAGAAATTAACTGACCATTTATCAGACTTGAATGCCGATCCCCATAGACACACCACCATTAACCAGCTAAGAGCGAAGATGTCTCAGGAATGTGATGCATTTGCTGAAAAACCTTCTGGCATTTATACTTTATCCATTCCTACGGGGGGGCGGAAAAACGTTAGCTAGCCTTCGGTATGCGCTCAAGCATGCTCTGACCCATAAAAAAGAAAGAATCATTTATGTTGTTCCTTATACAACGATCATTGAGCAGAATGCTGAGGAGGTCAAACGTATACTGAAAGACCGTGTCCATATTCTTGAGCATCATTCCAATGTTGTTGAGACGGAAAGTGAAACATTAAACTATGTGAAGGATAAGTCCTTAAAGCTCGCAAAGGATAACTGGGATGCCCCTGTTATTTTCACAACTATGGTGCAATTTTTAAACGCTTTCTATTCAAAGGGAACAAGAAACGTTAGAAGACTGCATCATCTCGCTAACGCCGTCATCATTTTTGATGAAGTGCAGTCAGTCCCCATAAAATGTGTCTCTTTATTCAACGAAGCCTTAAACTTTTTAAAAGGTGTTGGAGGCTCAAGTATTCTTTTATGTACGGCCACGCAGCCCGCTTTGGACTTTGTACAAAACAGCATCGAAAAGATTGATGGAGAAATTGTGCAGGATTTGGAGCAGATATCAGGGGCCTTCAAAAGGGTCGATATTATTGATCGAACGACGGATAAAGGCTGGGATACGGAAGCGTTATCTGACTTTGTTTTGGAGCAACTCCAAGACGTGTCAAGTGTTTTGGTGATATTAAATACCAAGACAGTAGTGAGAAGACTATTTAACCACATCAAAGAGACTGATCCTAATCTAAAAGTTTATCACTTGAGTACGTCGATGTGTGCAGCGCATCGGAAAGACATTTTAACCAGGGTAAAAGAGGCGATTAATCATAAAGAAAAGGTCGTTTGTTTGAGTACACAGTTGATCGAGGCTGGAGTTGACATTAGCTTTGAATGTGTCATTCGTTCCTTAGCCGGACTCGATTCCATTGCCCAAGCAGCCGGGCGCTGCAACCGTCATGGGGAGTTTGGGTATCGCCATGTTTATATCATTAATCATAAGGAAGAAAATTTGCAGCACTTAAAAGAGATTGCTACTGGAGCTAGGATTACGAAGCAACTGCTTTTAGATCGCCACCATGATCAAGGGATTAAGGATCTTTTATCTCGAGAAGCATTAACGCTTTATTTTCAATCCTATTATGAAGCGCTTAAAAAAGATCTTGATTATGCCATTCCAGCATTTCAGAAAAATATGTTTGAACTGCTAAAGGGAAATGCAGGATATAAGGAAGCTTATCGGCATAAGACCAAGAAGTCATTTAACTTATTGCTAGATACGAGTATCAAGACGGCAGCCAATCATTTTAAAGTCATCGATAATCAAACGACCTCACTTCTTGTTCCTTATAAAGAGGGGCGGGAGATCATTGCGGAATTTAATGGCGAGGTAACGATTGAGGATATGACAGCGCTATTAAAAAAGGCCCAGCACTATACGGTCAATGTCTATCAGCACGAAATTGACAGATTAAGTAAAAATGGGGATATCCAATTTTTACTTGAAGGCAAGCTACTCTGCTTGCGTGAAAATGCTTACGATCTCAATTATGGTGTCAATATAGAGGGAGATGGGCTGATGGAGGAGCATTTTATATAAAAAGACGAGGGGGAAGAGGATGCGTAATCGTAATTCAATAGAATTTGAAGTATACGGAAAATATGCTTTGTTTACTGATCCGGTCACCAAATTAGGTGGGGAAAAACTATCTTATCAGGTGCCGACATATCAGGCTTTGAAAGGTATTACGGAATCCATATATTGGAAACCGACTATAGTATGGGTGATTGATAGGGTGAGAGTGATGAACGCTATCCGTATGGAAGCAAAAGGCATACGCCCTATTGAATACAAGGGAGGAAATACGCTGGCCAATTACACCTATTTAAAGGATGTGAGGTATCAAGTGCTTGCTCATTTTGAATTTAATGAGCATCGGGAGGATCTCGCCTTTGATCGTAATGAGCATAAGCATCACAACATTGCCAAGCGCAGTGTGAAGGCCGGCGGAAGGAGAGATATTTACTTAGGCACGAGAGAGTGCCAGGGCTATGTGGAGCCATGTGAATTCGGCAGTGGGGAAGGGTTTTATGATAATTATGGAGGAACCATTCATTTCGGAACGATGGTCCATGGCATCAATTACCCTGATGAAACAGGAAAAACTATGATGGAAGCACGCTTATGGGAATACGAGATGAAAGATGGCTATATCGACTTTATCCGCCCAGAAGACTGTGATAAGGTTCGTCCCTTGAGCGCGATGACACCTAAACCTTTTCCAAAAGAGGCGATTGAATCAGTCGATGCATTGTATCATGACTATTTTGGTGAGAGGGGGGATTAGATGAGCTGGCTATTAAGTCTTTATGAGACCTATGAAAAGAATAGTGATCAAATAGGCGTCATTCACAAAAGAAGAGAGGACGAAGCATACACGTTACTTCCCGTTTCACACTCTACCCAAAATGCACAGATTGAAGTGACTGTGGATCTTGAAGGGAATTTTTATGATGCAGTAGTGATAGATAAGAAGAATGCAACGACAGTTATTCCTTGTACCGAGGCCTCCTTTAGTAGAACAAGCAAAGCTGTTCCACACCCTCTCCATGATAAATTGATGTATGTTGCCGGAGATTTTGAACGCTATGGTGGGGTGGTTAAAAAAGGTTCGCCATTCAGTGACTATATTGAGCAATTAAGAGAATGGTGCGACTCGTCACATGCTCATCCAAAGGTTATTGCCATCTATCATTATTTGAAAAAAGGAACTTTAATCAAAGATTTGGTAAACAAAGCGATTCTTCATGTGGATGAAAAGCATCAGCTTATCAAAAAGTGGACAAAAAAAGAGGAAGAAAAATATGGTGATAAGCCTGATATTTTTAAGGTTATGAGTGAAACACAGGACAAAGTGTTTGTGCGTTTTGACGTCCACGAGGTAGGTAAGGTGAATACAAGCGTTTGGAATGATACCTCCATTTACGATGCCTTTGTTGCCTACTATAAAGGGAAGCTGCAAGAGGATGATATGTGTTATATCACAGGTAAAATGGAGGCTAAAACCGATCGGCACGCCTCCAAAATACGTCATGCCGCCGATATGGCGAAGCTGATTTCAGCAAATGATACGGACGGGTTCACGTTTAAAGGGCGCTTTATAAACGCCAATGATGTTGCCAATATTAGCTTTGATGTTTCACAAAAGGCGCATAATGCATTGAAGTGGTTGATATTAAAACAAGGAAAAGTCGTTGATGGCCGTGTGTTTTTAGTCTGGGGAAATGAGTCAACGGAAGTCCCTTCTCCGCAAGATGACTTGCATGATTGGCTTGTAGGTATCGGCTCCTTAGATGAAAGACAGCAGCAGGAAGCCGGTGATCGCACACATGAAGTGTTTGCGCGGGCCTTCAACAAAGCGATAGCAGGTTATAAAAGCGATCTATCCTATGAGTCAAAAGTGATGCTGCTGATTTTAGATGCCGCTACGCCAGGCCGGCTTTCTGTGATGTATTACCGCAGCATGAACATCGAAGATTACTTAACGCGGATCGATAATTGGTTTAAAACCTGTAGCTGGCGACATACTTATAAGCGCGATGAGCAGAAAAAAGTCATTCCGTTTTGTGGACCACCTGCTCCAAGGGATATTGCATTGGCCGCCTACGGATCACATGCGAGTGACAAAGTGATTAAAGGGCTGATGGAACGGATGTTGCCTTGCATAGTTGACGGCCAAAAAATCCCATTGGACGTCATTCGCAGTGCGCTGGCTAGAGCATCTAACCCGGTTTCTATGGATGAGTGGGAATGGACCAAGACATTAAGCATCACTTGTGCCTTATTAAAAAAGCATTATGAAAAGGAGGAATATGACGTGACATTAGATGTGAATTGTAAGGAGAGAGACTATTTATTTGGGCGTTTGTTAGCGATAGCAGATGTTTTGGAAAAACGTGCCTTATATTCAGCTGACGAAAAGCGGGCAACGAATGCGATTCGCTATATGAACGCATTTTCGAGGCATCCTGCACGAACTTGGCAAGTGATTCAAGCAAATCTACAACCCTACCAAGCCAGATTAGGGGATCAAGTCTTTTATTTCAACCGTTTGATTGATGAGGTGGCGAGTGATATCAATTTAAACGATTTCAATGATAAACCTTTAAGTGGTCTATATTTACTCGGGTTCTATAGTCAGCGCCATGAATTATTTAAAAGTAAAAAGGAAAAAGAAAAAGGGCAATTAGAAAATACTAATTTATAGGAGTGGATAGAGATGACGATTTTAGATCATAAAATTGATTTTGCGGTTATTTTTTCTGTAAGAAATGCGAATCCAAACGGGGATCCTTTGAATGGAAACCGGCCAAGACAGAATTATGAGGGATATGGCGAGGTTTCTGATGTTTGTCTGAAACGCAAAATTCGCAATCGGTTACAGGATGCCGGAGAGCCGATTTTTGTTCAATCGGATGAGAGGAAAAGTGATGCCTTTAAAAGTTTAAAAGAGAGAGCCGATGCTGAGGAAGATTTAAAGAAGGCGATGAAGGATAAAAATAGTGATTTATTTGCTGAACTCGCTTGTAAAAAATGGCTGGATGTAAGGGGATTCGGCCAAGTCTTTGCTTTTAAAGGTGATGCATTATCTGTTGGAGTGCGGGGACCGGTATCTGTTCATCCTGCTGTCAGTCTTAGTCCCATCGATATCTCTAGTATTCAAATCACTAAAAGCGTCAATTCAACGACGTCTGATCGCAAGGGCTCCGATACGATGGGAATGAAGCATCGCGTGGATTTTGGCAACTATGTCTTTTATGGCAGTATTAACACACAGCTTGCTGAAAAAACGGGCTTTACTCATGAGGATGCTGACAAATTTAAGCAGGCACTCATCACCTTATTCGAGAATGATGCTTCCTCAGCGCGTCCCGATGGAAGCATGGAGGTACAGAAGGTATATTGGTGGGAGCACAATTCAAAGTTAGGGCAGTATTCCTCTGCAAAAGTCCATCGTTCTTTGAAAGTGGAAGAGGATCATGAAAAAAATGTAAAGACTACCTTAGAGGAATTAAATGGGCTAGCGGTACAAGTCTATGATGGTCAGTGATGAAGACGACTATCTCATGCTTTCTGGCATCCAGCATTTCCAGTTTTGCAAGCGGCAATGGGCGTTGATTCACATTGAACAGCAATGGGCCGAAAATGTGAGGACTGTCGAGGGCCAGCATCTTCATCGCAAAGCAGATCAACCCTTCATAAAAGAAAAACGAAAAAATAAACTGATTGTCCGTGCCTTGCCGATACAATCAAAAGAGCTCGGGGCAACAGGGATCTGTGATGTGGTTGAATTTATTGAAGATGACGATGGGGTATCGGTTCTGAATTCCGATCAGTTATATATTCCGATCCCTGTGGAATATAAAAGAGGCAAACCTAAAAAAGATCGTTCGGATACATTGCAATTAACGGCCCAAGCCATGTGCCTTGAGGAAATGCTTCTCTGTCATGTCCCAACGGGTTACGTTTTTTATAATGAAATCAAGCACCGTGAGGAAATCCCAATTACTGAGGAAAACAAGGAGAAGGTAAGGACGGTTTTTAAAGAAATGCATCATTATTTTAAAAGCCGTCATACACCGAAGGTTAAGACAGGCGCCTTTTGCCGTAATTGCTCGTTGCAAGATATTTGCTTACCAGAGCTGATGCATAAACAATCTGTGGCGAGCTATATCGAAAGGATACTAAGTGAATGAGGAAGTTATTAAATAGCTTATTTATTACAAGCCCAGATGTTTATTTGACATTGAATGGTGAAAATATTGTCGTGAAAAAGGAAGATGAGCGTATTGGTAGGGTGCCGCTCCATAACCTAGAAGCCATTTATACGTTTGGCTATAGCGGGGCGAGTCCTGCTTTAATGGGGGCATGTGCGGAGAAAAATATTGCTCTCGTCTTTTTAACAAAGCATGGCAGATTTATCGCTCGAGTAATTGGGGAGAGTAGGGGTAATGTTGTTTTGCGTAAAGCGCAATATCGCGCGTCCGATAGTGAGGCGACAAGTGCTGCGATTGCCAAACACTTTATCATCGGGAAAATTTTTAATAATAAATGGATCTTGGAGCGGGCAACTCGTGACTATCCTTTAAGAATAGATGCCGATCTATTTAAGGATGTCTCAATAAAGTTATCAGACATTCTTTCAGAAATTAAAAAGGTGACTGATTTAGAAGAGCTTAGAGGGCATGAAGGACAAGCGGCGATCCTTTACAATAAAGTATTCGATCAGATGATTCTTCAGCAAAAGGACACGTTCTTTTTTAAAGGGAGGAATCGCAGGCCGCCGCTGGATAATGTCAATGCCATGCTTTCCTTTGCCTACACCTTGCTGGCCAGTGATGCCACCGCTGCTCTAGAAGCAATCGGCTTGGACGCTTACGTCGGTTTTTTACATCGTGATCGTCCCGGCCGAGCTTCTTTGGCGTTGGACGTCATGGAAGAATTAAGAGGAGTCTATGCCGATCGCTTCGTTCTATCACTGATTAATAAAAAGATCGTTCATAAGGAAGACTTTCTGAAAAAAGAAAATGGGGCAGTCATCATGACAGATGAGGCGCGCAAAAAGTTTTTAAAAGCATGGCAGGAAAGAAAGCAGGATAAGATTAAACATCCCTTTTTAGGTGAGCGCATTTCTTGGGGACTAGTCCCTCATGCGCAAGCCATGCTACTAGCCAGATATTTAAGAGGAGACTTAGATGGGTATCCACCATTCTTATGGAAGTAGAGTGATCAAATGCTAGTTGTTATCACATATGATGTGAGTACCGTTGATGCCACTGGGAAAAAGAGGCTGCGAAGGGTTTCAAAGCTGTGTCAAAACTATGGGCAACGCGTTCAAAATTCTGTATTCGAATGTGTAGTCGATTCTACCCAACTCAAGCAGCTTAAATATGAGTTGTTGGAGGTCATCAATAGCGAAAAAGATAGCTTACGCTTTTATCGATTAGGTGATAATTACAAAACAAAGGTAGAACATATTGGTGTTAAAGATTCCTTCGATGTAGAAGGTCCTTTATTTATCTAGTCTAAGTGCGAATGTCGAGCGCACATCAATTACTAAGGAGATTCGCACCAAAAAAGGTGATAGTAATATACCTTTATTTGTGAATATGGAATTAAAAAGGTAAATTAAATGGTTTATTTTTGAAAATATGTAATTAAACTAGGGGATAATTACATATTTTCGCTGTCGCACTCTTCGTGAGTGCGTGGATTGAAATGATCAGTTAAGCGCCGAGGAATACGGAAATTGGTGTCGCACTCTTCGTGAGTGCGTGGATTGAAATCAGGATGGCACAACAAATGGGTATTCTATATCAGCGTCGCACTCTTCGTGAGTGCGTGGATTGAAATATTATCAAAACACCCTAGCTTCCGACACTGTACGATGTCGCACTCTTCGTGAGTGCGTGGATGCAATAAATAAAAAAATAAATAGTTTTATAGCTGATAGGGGTTCTATTTCCTACTCTACCTTTATAGATTATAGTGTGGAGAAAATAAATAGAGGGTGAGTAGATGGAATGGTATCAACTAGAAACTGAAAAAATAGAAGAGCTTGTCAAAACAAATCGTTCGCAGGGACTTTCAAATGAAGAAGCGGATGAAAGGCTTAAACAAAATGGACCGAATGAATTAAGAGAAAGTGGTAAGCGTTCACCCATAGCCATTTTCTTTTCGCAATTCAAGGATTTTATGGTCATTGTGCTATTAATAGCCACCGTATTGTCGGGATTACTAGGAGAGTACTTAGATGCTATCACTATTATTATCATTGTCATCATGAATGGTATTCTCGGCTATATTCAAGAGAGAAAAGCAGAAAAGTCACTTGCAGCTTTACGTGAGTTATCTGCTCCGATGGCAACAGTACTCAGAGAGGGAAAGTGGGAGACACTTCCTGCTCGTGATCTGGTTACAGGTGATATCGTGAAAATATCCAGTGGCGATCGGATCAGTGCTGATCTTCGTTTACTCTCCGCAAATGGTTTGTTGGTTGAAGAATCGGCCTTAACTGGGGAATCCATATCTGTACACAAACAATCAGATCCTATTGCTGGGGAGAGTCTGCCACTTGGTGATCAGGCCAATATCGGCTTTATGGGGACAATGGTGACACAAGGAAACGGTACTGGGGTGGTTATCCATACGGGAATGAAAACGGAGATGGGGAAAATCGCTGGTTTGATTCAAAGCGCTGAGACCATGCTCACGCCCCTGCAGCTTCGTCTAGAACAGCTGGGGAAAATTTTGATCATCTTGGCTGTCATTTTAACGATTATCGTCGTTGGTGTTGGTGTATATCGTGGACATGCTTTGACCGAGATGATATTATCAGGTGTTTCCTTAGCTGTTGCTGCCATTCCAGAAGGGCTTCCAGCCATCGTGACAATAGCCCTTGCGCTTGGTGTGCAGAAAATGATCCGGCGGCATGCGATTGTCCGCCGGTTGCCATCTGTTGAAACATTGGGTTGTGCGACAGTAATTTGTTCGGATAAGACAGGGACCTTAACACAGAATAAAATGACGGTGACGCACTTATGGACTGAAGGAAAAACCTGGTCGCTTTCAGAAGGTGAGGGCAAAATAGCGTTTAAGCGGGCCGGACGGTCACAGTCAATTGCTCAAGAACAGACGTTAAACCAGTTATTAAGCTATGCAGTTTTGTGCAATGATGCGCACTTGCAGACGGACGATGAAAAAGCGTCTGGACAAGCTGGAGATCCCACCGAAATCGCCTTGTTGGTAAGTGGTCAAAAGGCTGGCTATTCAAAGGAGAAACTTTTGCAGGATTATAAGCTTTTGCAAACCTTTCCTTTCGATTCGGGACGAAAGATGATGAGTGTGATTGTTGAAAATCGAAAGGGAGAGCGCATGGTCTTAACAAAAGGTGCGCCTGATGTCCTGCTTGATAAGTGCGATTACGTCATGTGGGACAAGCAGAGACAATTGAAGAGGCGCCAGCATGAAGACAAGATTAAAGAAGCCATTCACACACTTGGCAACCAAGCATTACGTACCATCGCTGTAGCCTATAAGCCTTTGTATGGTAGCCGTAAAGAGATGAAGGAAGATCAAGTTGAATGCGGGTTGACTTTTGTAGGACTTCAGGGGATGATTGATCCTCCGCGACCAGAGGTAAAAGAGAGCATTGCTGAATGTCAGCGTGCCGGGATCAAAACGGTAATGATCACGGGGGATCATGTTGTAACAGCGCAAGCTATTGCTCGGGAATTGGACTTATTACCTCCTGATGGCAAGGTTTTAGATGGGACAACACTTTCAAAAATGTCCGATGAAGCACTTGAAGAGCAAGTGGATGAAATCTATGTGTATGCGCGGGTTTCTCCTGAACACAAATTAAAAATAGTGAAGGCCCTGCAACAAAGAGGACATATTGTAGCGATGACAGGGGATGGTGTCAATGATGCTCCTGCCATT
Source organism: Pullulanibacillus camelliae (assembly GCF_014642655.1). Classification (GTDB taxonomy): domain Bacteria; phylum Bacillota; class Bacilli; order Bacillales; family Sporolactobacillaceae; genus Pullulanibacillus; species Pullulanibacillus camelliae. The sequence continues at coordinate 32,315 of NZ_BMIR01000004.1, read as the reverse complement.
AAATCAGCAAACATCGGCATCGCGATGGGGAAAACGGGCACTGATGTTGCCAAGGAAGCCTCATCACTCATTCTCAGTGATGATAATTTTTCAACCATCAAATCGGCGATTGAAGAGGGACGGAATATTTATGAAAATATTCGAAAGTTCATCCGTTACCTTCTTGCTTCCAATGTCGGAGAAATTCTTGTCATGTTATTTGCGATGGTATTGTCTTTGCCGCTACCACTTTTACCGATTCAAATTTTATGGGTGAACCTCGTCACTGATGGCTTACCCGCCATGGCGTTAGGAGTAGATTCTGCGGAGGACAATGTGATGAAGCGTCATCCGCGTAGGCCTGATGAGGGTGTTTTTGCACGAGGGCTAGGTTGGAAAATTATCTCTCGTGGGATTCTCATCGGCGCGGTGACCTTGATTGGCTTTTGGCTAACGCTTCACAATACATCGCACAACTTGATTCAAGCACAGAATGTCGCTTTTATGACACTGGTCATGTCGCAATTAATCCAGGTATTTGATTGCCGCTGTGAACGCTCAATCTTTGATCGCCACCCATTTGGCAATAAATATTTGCTGCTGGCCGTCCTATCATCTATTGTGCTCATGCTTGTTGTGATGTATATTCCGTTTTTCCAACCGATTTTTCATACCGTTCCATTATCTATACATGACTGGTTACTTGTTATTGGATTATCGGCAATTCCCACATTTTTGCTTTCTGGCTTCTCTCTCTTTAATCAAAAAGAAGAAGAGCAATCCACTTATGTAAGACATGCTTGATCTAACCGACGGGAGCCTCATTTTATGAGGTATCCCGTTTTCAATTAGAAGGATAAAACTGTAGAAAAAAATGGGATAGAGATGTTTTTGAGTAGAAAAAAATGGGATAGAGATGTTTTTGAAAGGAAAAGTAGAGTGTCTATCCTGTGAACAAAAATCCTGCTGAAAACAACACACCTCCCAATCAAGAGTGCGAGTTTCTGAATCAAAGTGTGAGCGTAACAAAAGACATGGCTGGTCGGTTTCACAAAAGCCAAGAGCTTTTTAACGCATGCTGAGGACAATTGTTTAATGAGTAGACAGTGGATTAAAAGGCAAACTCTATTAAGGCAACCTGGTATAGAGCCTGTTTTTTAATAATATCAGAATGGAAGTTTTCGCCGCCACTTGATAAGGGATTATTGTGCAAGTTCAAGCTTTTATTTTTAGCCATCTGAGGCTTGCGTACCCTTAATGTGTAATTGGAAAATGACATCAAGAGTACTGGCAAAGCGAAAGTAAACGTCAAATTTTATTTATACTATCAGAATGTATAACTTCGCTGACGCTCATAAAGGGAAGAGAGTATAAGTATAGCTTTGACTATCGTCACCTGAGGCTTGCGGGCAACCTAAGTGTGTGATTTGCAAAAATCACATCAGGAGTACCAGCGAAGTGGTGCAAGCCAAGTTTTCTAAAAGAAAGTAAAAAATTTCTGATCATGAGGACAGTGCGGATTTCCGCTCCAATCAACTGGGTTGCTGACGATGCTTTTTGGGATTAAAATCTTATTCCGTATTTTAATAAGGACCAGGCACGCTTTTCGCCCGGTTTTTCTTATCCTTATTGCTTAACTTTTTGCTTCCGCTCTTTTTTTAGAGTTAATTTTATGAAAGGCTCTACTCTTCTTGCTGTATAGAGAATAATGGGTGTGGGAAAGTAAACAGCGATGGTTTTACCTAGAGCCTTACACCCTATGGTTAAAGAGGTGGCAATGACGGTAAGACCAATAGAGACAGCTTCACCTAACCAGCTATGAATATGAAAGGTATGTACGATTTGAGTTCCGACAGCTAAGGCAGTTGCCCCGCTGAGCACACCGGCGATGTCACCAATGACATCACTGCAAATACTTGCCACTCTTTCGGCATTGCGAATAATAAGGACAGCGCTAGTTGCACCAGCGATTTTTTTCGAAGCCATGGCGTGAAAGGGCGTCTCATTTGCTGCGGCAGCCGCAACGCCAATCATGTCAAAAAAAGCCCCTAAGACCACAATGAACAGGACGATAAAAATCCCAATGTACCAGGGAATACCGTCTAAGAGTACCGTCCCTGTATCAAAGATGGCGCTTAAGGGAATCGATAGTAAACTGATCATAATAATAAATTTTATTGCTTGATTAAAATGTTTTTTCTTAGCCATGACATTTACCCTTTCACTACGACAAACAAGATCTAGCACTCCAATGCTTTATGTTTATCATAGCAAAAAATTACAAGAAGACAAAACCTTGAAGTAAAGATGGGCTTTTTTCCATTCAGTAGATTTACTATTTTTTTGGGAGTCTTCCTGCACGCTTGGCAGCTTCACGTAATAGAAATTCAATATGCCCGTTGACACTTCGAAATTCATCGGCTGCCCACTTTTGTAAAACATCGTAAAGGTCAGGATCTATTCGTAGAGGAAAATTCTTTTTCTTTGCCATGCCATCCCTCTTTTAATATAGGCTACCTGTGTTGATAACGGGTTGTGTTCCTTTATCGGAAACAATGGCGACCATAAGGTTATTTATCATATTTATCTTTCTTTCATCATCAAGTTCAACCACATTATCCTTCTCAAGTTGTTCAATGGCTTCTTGGGCCATGCCGACTGCACCCTCGACGATTTTCTTACGTGCGGAGATAATGGCTGAGGCTTGTTGGCGCTGAAGCATAGCCTGAGCCACTTCTGTAGAATAGGCCAGATGCGTGAGACGGGTTTCAATGACATCGACACCTGCAACGTTTAAGCGATCTTGTAATTCGCGCTGCAGCTCATCTGAAACTTCGGGAGCATTGCCACGCAAGGTGGTCTGGACATTTTCAAACGTATCATAAGGATATTTTGAAGCGATATGCCGAATGGCCGTTTCGCTTTGGATTTCAACAAACTCGGAATAGTTGTCAACATCAAAGGTGGCTTTAGCTGAATCAATCACCTTGAAGACAACGACGGCAGCGATTTCTATGGGGTTTCCCTCAATGTCGTTGACCTTCAGCATTTGACTGTTGAAATTTCGCACACGTAATGTGACTGTCCTTTTGCTAGAGAGAGGCAAGGTCAAGAAGAGACCACTTTCTCTAATACTCCCCATATAATGTCCGAAGAACATGATGACTGATGCTTGATTAGGTTGAACAATGGTGATACCGCTCCCCAGAAGTGCAGCAATGATGATGAGGACGATGCCAAGAATAGCGTTTGTTGAGAAAAAACTTGCTGCGGCTAATGCTAAGCAAATCACAATGATGACTATACCTAAAAAACCACTAATGCGCCACGCCTTTGTTTCTTTCATAGATTATCCTCCTTAGATAATATCTGTATTATATTAATATGATATCACTTTTGTATAATAATGTAAACAGAAAGTTGTGCTATTTGTTTAGAAAATTCATATTGTACTGAACTTTAATTGGTTTATTGGCAGGTATTGTTTATAATTAAGCTTAGGATGATTTAGCCTGCCTAAGGGGAAGCCTATGCTAGATAAAGTTTTTAGCACAAAGGGTCTGAATCCTTTCGGGAGCGATGTTACACTTCAACAACTGACAGATGACATCTATCAATGGCATGGCGCATCAAAAAGTACAAGCGCCAGAAAAGTGGGGATTTTATGAGATGACACAAGAAAGAGTGGATCGGCTGTTTAAAGGGCTGGATGAGAATACTTTGACACATGGGGACTTCTATCGGTCGATTTTAACACGCTGGAGTAAAGGGGATTTTTCTCATGTCGCTCAGGATCATAATGCCATTTAGGACCTGCAAGGTGGTACAATAGGAAAGGCAACACGAAGACTCACACCTGAAGAAGAAAAGCTTATATTGCAAGTCAAGAGAAATAGAATTTAAATAGCAGTCTTGAATTTTTAAAGTCTTAAGCCTCGTGTTTAAGACTTCCCACTTCAGATGGACTTGGTGAATCCAAAGACTAACAAGCTTAAAGGCTAGGTTTTTAGATTGGCCTTCCTTTAAGAGAGGTGTATGGTGTCTTAAAATATAGAAGGGAGCCATCTGAATAATGAAACGGAATGAGCATATTGAGAAGTCGGAACGTGAGAAGCATCTGAATCAATTAGCCTCTGTTGGACAAATTGCGGCTGGGATTGCTCATGAAGTCAAAAATCCATTAACAGCAGTTAAAGGGTTTCTGCAGTTATTGGAAAGAGAAGGTCAACATCATTATATAGATATCGCGCGATCGGAATTGGATAATGCCCTAGACACATTAAATAATCTCCTTCAAGTATCTAAGCCAGATTTACAGGATGAAGATGATCAAACCTTTAGTTTGTCTATTGAATTAGAGTCTATATTAAATCTCTTCCAAGACAAGATGTATGAGGTGGAGGTCATAACGGATTTTAGACACACGAGTGCAAAAATTTTAGGGAAGAAAAGCCAGTTTAAAAAGCATTCTTTAACCTTATAAAAAATGCGATGGAAGCCATGGATGGAAAAGGAACATTAATGATTACGCATTCACTTGATGGGAATGATGTTGTGGTGACCATTCGAGATACGGGGAAGGGGATTGAGGAAGATAAGATCGAAAGGTTAGGGACCCCCTTTTATACCACAAAAGCACAGGGGACAGGGATGGGATTAACTCAAGCCTTTTCAGTCATGTATCAGCATGGAGGAGAGATAAAGGTCGAAAGTAAGCTTAATCAGGGAACGACGTTTATTATAAGACTTCCTCAACACAAACAGATAAAGAAGAGAGGGTTGAGAAAAATGGATTTAAGGTTTCATGATGGCGATAGCTTAAAGGATTTTTTCCTAAAAAATAAGGAGGAATTTGAAGAAAAACTATTAGCGGAGGCAATCAATGTAAGAGATAAAATAGATGAAATACATACCATTGGTAATATCAATTTGGTCGACAATGCTCATAAACTCATATTATTTGTGATAGAGGAACGTGTTCAAGAATTGATTGCTTTTGCCAAGCAAGAAGGGGTGTCATGGTCAAAGTATTCTTTGACACTTGCCTTTAAATTAGAGTGGATACAAGCGATTCGTCGGACACTTTGGACGTTCCTATTTAACTATGATACCTTAATGGATAAAGAGTTAGAACGTGGAGCCTTTTATTCATTGGAAATACAGATTAATGATTTAATTGATCAATTTTTAACCCATTTTTTTATCAGTTATTCGAAATACAAGGATGAATTGCTTGAGCGTCAAAGAGAGATTGCTGAAAATCTCTCCGTGCCTATCATTCCTATTCATTCACAGATCTGTGTTTTACCATTAATAGGGCGAATTGATGAGCAGCGGATCTCTACCATCTTGGAAAAAGTGCTTCATGAGATCGAGGTTCGGCGGATTCAAACCTTGATCATTGATCTTTCTGGAGCATTGACTATAGAGAATGCGATTGCTGGTCACTTGATAAAAATTACTGAAGGAATTTCTATGATGGGGTGCCAGACTGTTATGACTGGACTCCGTGCAGAGTTAGTAAAGGGATTAATCGCATCAGGGGAAACGTTTAAAGGGCAAGTCAAGTTCAAAGGCACATTACAGATGGCATTGGCCGATATGTTCTTTAAATCCGATATTAACAGCTCAGAGCATTGATAAAGTAGATGGGACTGGGGCAGAAGTATTCAGCTTATAGAGAAGTCGAACGCATTCACCATTATGAAGGCATGCGCTCGGCTTTTTGCTTGAGTCATAAAGCGCTCCGCCAAAGCACTTCGCTTTCCACGGGCACGGCCTCAGGTGCACCATCGGGATCCTCGAAAAGTTGGGGAGCTTGAGGTGCTTGCTTCGGTGTTCGACGCACAGGAAGTGCTAGCCTCGATGTTGTCACATGGATGTGACGCACTTAGCCTAAGTGCCTTAATGACGTGATGTTTTTAGCCGATCGTCCTTAGTGGGCGCAGCTCATTTTAGAATGGTTTTATCTATGTTTCAAAGTATTTATGATTAAAAGTCTCCTGTTCCTGCGTCTACGCGTAGGGCCTCGAAGTCAGCTTTCTCGGAACAACTCGCGGTTTATTTGTAAAGTAACACTCGCCCCGTTTCCAAAGGCGTCTCGCGCCTTGCGCTCCATTCCACTTGACCAGGCAATGAAGCCTCTTTCATATTGGATGATGCTCTATACCAAGCAAGGACCGGCCATGCTTTTCGCCCGGTTTTTCTTATGGGGCTGGTTTGGGAAATAGGCCTACAGGATAAGTGGATATATGGAGTTTGATTAGTGTTGTTACTCTATTAGTTGAAACGTTTCTATAATGGATTTTTACAGGAATAGATGAAATTAACCCTTATATATACTGTTTATTATCTTAATTACCCTGATAAAAGCACCAAAGTATAGAATAAATTCTGCTATCTTTATTGAAACGTTTCGATAGATGCGTTATAGTTATATTGCAATCGATTACAGAGTTTATTTTGATATAGTCTTTGGGCATCTCGCTCGTTGACTGATTATCTATAAGACAGTTTTAATTTGGAGGGCGAGAAGATGAAAGAAGAAGAGCTTTATCAACTTTTAAATAAGATGACTTTAGATGAAAAAATCGCTCAGCTCATGCAATTGGCGACTCCTTTTTTTAAAGGGTCTTCAACGCGCGGACATATTACTGGTCCAATGAAGGAAATGGGTGTGAGTGAAAGTGTTATAGAGCATACAGGATCAGTTCTTGGGGCTTCGGGGGCACGTGAAATCAAAGCGATTCAACACCGTCATTTAGAAGACAATCGTTTAGGCATTCCACTTCTGATGATGTCAGATATTGTTCATGGATTTAAAACGATTTTTCCAGTTCCGCTGGCCATCGGATGCTCATGGGATTTAGATTTAGCACGTCAAAGTGCTGAAGTTGCGGCAAAGGAAGCGGCAGTCTCAGGGATTCACGTGACCTTTGCTCCCATGGTGGATCTTGTTAGAGATCCCCGTTGGGGACGTGTCATGGAATCCACAGGTGAAGATCCCTATTTGAATGGCGAATTTGCACGTGCGTTTGTTCAAGGCTTTCAGGGAGAGGACTTAGCAAACGATATGTATAGTGTCGCTGCGTGTGTGAAACACTTTGCGGCCTATGGAGCCGTTGAAGGTGGACGTGATTACAACACAGTGGATCTATCTGAACGCCACTTAAGAGAATATTATTTACCTGCTTATAAGAGTGCGCTAGAGGCAGGGTGTGAAATGGTGATGACTGCATTTACAACAATCAATGGTGTACCTGCCACTGGAAACCGGACATTAATGAATGATGTGCTGCGGCAGGAATGGGGTTTTGAAGGAGTCATTATCTCAGACTGGGGCGCTGTAAAAGAGCTGATTCCCCATGGAGTGGCTCAAGATCTAAAGGAAGCGGCTTTAAAGGCCTTTCGTGCAACGGTAGATATTGAAATGATGACAACGGCTTATATCGATCATTTAAAAGAATGGGTAGACGAAGGTGTTGTGGCGGAAGGGGAGATTGATCAGGCTGTTATGCGAATCTTAAGGCTAAAAAATAAGCTGGGTCTTTTTGAAAATCCCTATCGTGGTGCTGATGAACAATTAGAAGAAACCGTTGTTTTCTCTCCTTCACATCGGCAAATGGCTAAAGCACTTGCAGTGAAGTCCTGCGTTTTACTCAAAAATGATGGCGTTTTACCACTTGATCAAGAACAGCATCTCGCTTTAATTGGCCCTTTTGCCGATAACGGGGATGTTTTGGGACCTTGGTCCTGGCAAGGCTCTAAAATGGATGCGGTCACATTGCGGCAGGGGTTAGCTTCGCATATTTCTGAAGAGCGCTTGAGCGTAGCGAAAGGCTGTGGGATTCAATCAGTCAATGAGGCTGAAATGATGGCTGCCCTTCAAGCTGCACAAACCGCAGATAGAATTGTTCTCGCTTTAGGTGAGGCATCGGAGATGAGCGGTGAGGCAGGGTCGCGAACCGCTATTAAACTCCCAAAACCGCAGATAGAGTTGTTCAAGCGTTTAAAGGCATTAAATAAAGAAATCGTCGTTGTTTTATTTAACGGGCGACCTCTGGATCTCAGTGATATCGTCGATGAAGCTGACGCTATTTTAGAAGCTTGGTATCCAGGGAGTGAGGCCGGAAGTGCTGTGGCTGACCTGTTAATGGGTCAAGAAAATCCATCGGGAAAATTAACAATGTCCTTTCCGCAGACGGTTGGACAAGTTCCCGTTTATTATAATCATTTTAATACAGGGCGCCCGCTGAATGCCCCTGATGCTCAGGAACGTTATGTTTCCCACTACCTTGATAGTCCTAATGATCCCCTTTTCCCTTTTGGCTATGGATTGAGCTATTCGACCTTTACTTATGCCCAGGTAACCTCTACTGCAAGTACGATCAAAAAAGGAGAGACTTTAACTTTGACAGTTGAGGTAACGAATACGAGCGATCGACCTGGTGAGGAGATTGTTCAGCTTTATATTCGCGACCATGTAGGCGAGGTTGTCCGCCCATTAAAAGAGTTAAAAGGTTTTAAGCGGATCAGCCTACAGCCGGGTGAGTCGTGTCAGGTGCAATTTGACATTAAAGAAGAACAGCTGAGGTATACCCATGCTGACTTGCAATGGAAAAGTGATCCAGGTGCATTTACAGCCTATGTCGGACCAAATAGTGAACATGTAACGGCCGTACCTTTTCAACTTATGGACTAACAGGGGAGATAGAAGCATGAGAAAAGAAGCAATAAATACCATACAAGCAGGCAATCTCACGTTCCGCCTGTTAAATAGCGGGGATGTCTATCAAATCAGCCATCAACATATCATGATTAATCAGCTCTTATCCAATCCTATTGATGGGGCATTAAATAACCTGTACTTACGTCTCCATGAAGAGGAGGGTATCAAAGCCTTTCCTCTATTGGGGATACAATCGCAAAGTACCTTTGCTTTTTCGGAAACAGGAGGGATCTGGAGGGGGACGATTAACACTATCACCTACGAAGTCAGGCTGCATATCACAGAGCAAGCGATCTGGTTTTGGGAGGTGAATGTGGCGGGGAAGCACCCGACAGTTGACTTGATCTATGGTCAAGATCTTGGTCTTGCTGAGCCAGGTGCAGTGCGTACGAATGAAGCCTATGTTAGTCAGTATATTGATCATCAGGTATTTGATGATGAGCAAAGGGGCTATGTCCTCTGCAGTCGGCAAAATCAGCCCCAACAGCAGTGCTTTCCGTATATCCAACAAGGGGTGCTACAGCAAAAGGCCAAGGGTTATTCAACGGATGGCTTTCAGTTTTTTGGCCGCTCTTACAAATCCACCAATGTACCCAAGGCTTTAAATGAAGCCACTTTAGAAAATCGCAATTATCAATATGAAATGGCCTATTCGGCTCTGCAGACAGAGAGATTTGCGTTAAACGGAGTGAAACAAGTTGTTTTCTATGGCTTGTTTAAAGCGGATCACCCGAATGCAGTGACAAGCTTGGCGTATGAAGCCGAGCTGGTGCGAGCCTGGAAGGACGTTCAAAAGCAGTCGTCTTCATGTGAGTGGCCTGTAGAGAAGGTGGCGCTTAACCCAATCTTTGGAGCACCTCTAGAAACAGAGGCGTTGAACGATGAGGATATTCAACACTACTTTCCGGATAGGCAGCTAGAGGAAACGGCGGAAGGCAGACTTTTATCCTTTTTCACCTCGACCTATGAGCATGTGGTATTCAAGGAAAAAGAGGGGCTTGTAGAACGCCCGCACGGTCATATCCTAATGAATGGGTATAATCATGACCAACCAGAGCTCACGTTCGCAACGACAAGTTATATGGGAGGAATTTTTAATTCACAAGTTGTGGTTGGGAATTCGAACATGAATAAAATGCTATCGAATCCCCGGAATCCACTCAACATTATGAAGACATCAGGGCAGCGTCTTTATGTTGAGGTGGAGGGGCAATATCGGCTGCTAACCATGCCATCTGCCTTTGAAATCGGCTTTAACTATGCTCGCTGGTATTATAAAACGACAGATGACCTTTTGATCATAACAAATTTTACTGCAGCTAAGCATCAAGCGCTTCAGCTTCACGTTACATCTGTACGTGGGAAGAGCTATCGGTTTATAGTGACACAGCAGCTTACTATGAATACAAATGAATATGTTGTCCCATATGAACAGAGGGGAGAAGGCAATCTTTTAACATTCCATGCAGATGCAGAAGCGGATAGCGCAAAAGTGTATCCACATCTTGGGTACCAATTACGTGTTTGGGGAGCAGCGTGTGAGGTATATGATGAACGGTTTCTTGCATCAGGCGTAACTCCTGGATCCGCTGCTTTAACAGTCCTGCAAATTGCGCCAAGCACTGAGTGGTGTTTAACGATCGAAGGCACTCTATCAGGTACCTTTTCGCTAGTAAAGGAGATGGATTTCATATATGAGACAGACAGTTATCGAACGTATTTTAAAGGGCTGATGCACCATTTTAAGCTCTCTCAACCAGGAGAAAAGCAAGAGGAGCTCGAAAGATTTAATGCCCTTGCCTGGTGGTATACCCATAACATGCTTGTCCACTTTTCGACACCACATGGGTTGGAACAATATGGAGGAGCCGCTTGGGGAACACGCGATGTGTGTCAAGGGCCTGCGGAATATTTTTTAGCTACACAAAATTATGAGACGGTCAAACTGATTATTAGAAAAGTTTTTGCCCAGCAACAACTGCAAACTGGGGGCTGGCCACAATGGTTCATGTTTGATGCTTACCGTCTTCAGCAAGCAGAGAGCCATGGCGATGTGATCGTGTGGCCGCTTAAAGTGATCGGTGATTATCTTAAGGCAACGGGAGATATGGCTATTTTAGATGAAGAGCTACCTTATACAGATTCTACAACAGCCCTTTACACTTCTAAGACTGCAACGCTCATGGCACATATAGATAAAGCGATGGCAGCCATTCAACGCGATTTTTTACATGATACCTGTCTTTCGGCTTATGGCGAAGGGGATTGGGATGATACCTTACAGCCAGCGAATCAACAATTTAAAACATTCATGGCGAGTAGTTGGACGGTAGCCTTGACTTGTCAAACGCTGCGCACCTTAGCTGATGTCTTTGCGACAGAGGATTCGGAAAGAGCAGAGGCGATAGGGACGATTCTAAGAGGCATTGAAGAGGATTTTCATCGCTACATTCTGCAAACCGATGTGATTCCTGGCTTCATTTATATGGAAACGTCTGGTGACGCTCAACCGATGCTTCATCCTGAAGATAAAGCAACAGCGATTAACTATCGTTTGCTCCCCATGCAGCGCAGTATTATCAGTGAACTGTTGACACCCGAACAGGCGCATTATCACGTGGAGATTATTAAGACGCATCTATCCTTTCCGGATGGGGTGAGATTGATGGATCGTCCCTCTCATTATCAAGGAGGCGTGAGTACCCACTTTAAGCGTTCAGAACAGGCGGCGAATTTCGGCCGGGAAATCGGACTTCAATATGTTCATGCCCATATTCGCTTTGTCGAAGCAATGGCAAAGCTTGGCTATGGGGAAGAGGTTTGGAATGGTCTTTCTGTCATCAATCCGATTAAAATTCAGGAAGCTGTTCCGAATGCAGAAGTACGTCAAAGTAATAGCTATTTTAGTAGCTCAGATGGCAAGTTTGATACACGTGAAGAGGCTGAGAAGCTCTTTGACCTCTTGAGAACAGGTGAGGTAGCCGTGAAAGGAGGCTGGCGTATCTATTCTAGTGGTCCTGGCATTTACATGAATCAGCTTATATCAAATGTGTTAGGCATTCGCTTGGAAAAGGACCAGCTTGTGGTTGACCCAGTGTTGCCCGAGCATCTTGATGGGCTTACCTGCCAATTTGCCATCCACGGGATACCTGTGACGTTTGTTTATCATCTTGGACAACAAGTTAAGCGCCTGGTCATTAATGGTAAAATTTTAGAGGCAAAACGTGTTCAAAATCGCTATCGTCGAGGGGGATTTGCTATTGAGAAACAAGTGCTTCAAAAATATATAAAGAAAGAAGAAAATGTATTAGAGATTTATATTTAAAGCGGCAACAGAGACTTAAAAGGCACATCCTTTTAGGTCTCTTTTTTGTACTATCAGAATGTATAACTTCGCTGCCGCTCATAAAGGAAGAGAGTATAAGGCGGGCTTTGGCTTTCGCCTTCTAAGGCTTGTGGGCACCTTAAGTGTGTGATTGGCGAAAATCACATCAGGAGTACCAGCGAAGTGGTGCAAGCCAAGTTTTCTAAAAAGCATAGAATGTATAAAATTTCTGGTCATGAGGACGGTGCGGATTTCCGCTCCAATTCACTTGACCTGCGTGGGTGTATATTGGCGGTGTAAGCTTTCAAATCATGGCCAGAGCAAAGCAAAAGAGAGAGGGGCAAGAGAACAAAATAAAATTGCGAGTAGTCTAGTCTTCGGTGAAAAGGTGGTGGATGAATCGCTCTTTATCCTCAAAAAATAACTTCATCGTACGGTAGTGTTGGGTTTCCTCAAGTGTGGTTTCTTTGATCCCATCCTCAGTAAACTCAAAAACGGTTGCTTGTGGATAGGCCATGATGATGGGAGAGTGCGCAGCAATGATAAATTGCGAATGCTGTTGGACCAATTCATGCATTTTGGATAAGAATGCAAGCTGGCGCAAAGGCGATAGAGCGCCTTGCTAAGACGCTTGCTACGGGTAATCCAGCAGGCGAATTAGCACAGTAGACAGCGGAGCTTCATCGAGAGTGGTTGACGCTGCATTGGGTAAAGTATAGTGAAGAGGCCCATGCAGGACTTGCGCAAATGTATGGTGATGATGAAAGATTCACAGCTTACTATGATGCTGTTCGTCCAGGAGCCACAGCTTTTCTTCGAGAGGCTATCCTTATTTATACAGGGAAACCTTAAAAAAGCAATTTAAATGGGTTGAAGCATCAGCACTCAAAGCAGTTTTCATTTCAATTTCAAGCTCCTCAGGAATAAATGCTGTGTTCCCGAGGGGTTTTTAAACGTGTGCTAGACACAAGGCGTAGCTGTTTTTCAGCTATTCGATCGAGCGTTCTATATCTTGAGGTAGCGTGGGGCCTTGTCATGGATTACAATAGCAAGGAAGACAGACATGCTTTTGAGGTGACAAGAAGACATGCAGCTACCACGAGACTTTCAAATCAAAATGCAAGACCTCTTAAAAGAGGAGTATGAGGCTTTTATTCATAGCTATGATGAAAGCAAGAGTCAAGGGCTTCGGGTGAATACCTTGAAGCTATCAGTAGAGACCTTTCTAAAAGAATCTCCTTTTACTTTACAACAGGTCCCATGGACGGAAACGGGCTTTTACTATGAGGAAAACAGTCGTCCTGGGAAGCACCCATACCATGAAGCGGGATTATATTACATACAGGAACCAAGCGCTATGGCGGTTGGAGAGAGCGTGGCGCCCAGGCCGGGGGAAAAGGTGCTGGATCTTTGTGCAGCGCCGGGAGGGAAAACAACGCATCTGGCTGCACAAATGCAGCAAGAGGGATTGCTGGTAAGCAATGAGATCCACCCCATGCGTGCTCGGGTTCTTTCCCAAAATGTTGAACGGATGGGGATTAAGAATGCCGTGGTGACCAATGAGACACCCGAACGATTGGCAGAGCACTTTCCAAGCTTTTTTGATCGAATTTTAGTTGATGCGCCTTGCTCAGGTGAGGGAATGTTTCGGAAGGATCCTGAAGCCCGCGCGGAATGGAGTTTAGACAATGTAGCACGCTGCTCTGAGCGGCAATTGGCTATACTCAATCATGCGGCGACGATGCTACGTCCAGGGGGGAAGCTCGTTTATTCGACCTGCACCTTTTCACCAGAGGAAAATGAAGGGGTAATCGCTGCGTTCATCAAGGCGCAGCATCATTTTGATATCGTAGAAGGTCCCGACTACCAAGGGTTGAGTCACGGACGCCCTGAATGGGTAGCTCACGCTGTCCCATCTCTTGAAAAAACGCGGCGGATTTGGCCTCATCTTGTCAAAGGAGAGGGGCACTTTATTGCGGTATTAAGAAAAGGCGATGGTGAGCAGGGACAAAGGCTCAAGCCTGCGGAGATACTTAAGGATCACAAGCTGATAAAGGAATATCAAAGCTTTGTCAAGGCTAGCTTGAATACGATACCCAAGGGACAATACGCTCTATTTGGCGACCAGCTTTATCTCGTGCCGGATGGCATGGTTTCAATGAAAAATTTAAAAGTCATCCGTCCCGGCTGGCATTTGGGGACACTGAAAAAAAATCGCTTTGAGCCTGCTCATGCCTGTGCGTTAGCTCTTAAAAATGGAGAGGCTAAATATACCGTTAATCTGTCAAAGGATGCCTCTGAGGTCGTCGCCTATTTAAGGGGAGAGACGCTTAATATAGATGGAGCCAAAGGCTGGTATCTCGTAGGGGTGGACGGTCATGCGTTAGGCTGGGGGAAGCTGAGCAATAACATGCTCAAAAATCATTATCCAAAAGGCTTGAGATGGACAGGGCGTTAACAATGAGAGAGGCCAAAGGCTGTGGAGAATCTGGGATGAAGTGGCGGCATGTTGAACCGAAGGCTTAGCATCGTATGTCGCCTAGCTGCCGTATATCCGTTAAGGGCCTTCGGCTAAGTGCGCCACATCCATGTGACAACACCAAAGCTAGCACAGCCTCGGAGGCTGTGCTAGCGAAAAAGCGAGGCGGTTCATAATTTTACTGATAACGCCGAACGCATGCCTTTAGAAATTTTGAATGCGCTCGGCTTCTCTATGAGCCGAACTTTTGTCCCTACCTCTATTTTATGTGATAGGTCTGACGAGTCGGTAACTCAAGGGCATTGAGCTGACCGCCATACACACAACCCCCATCAATGCCAATAATATTATTCTTACCGAAAAAGACGTCGACACTGTCGTGAAAGGCATGAGTCGGTGTGTGACCAAAGACGACAGGCTTTTCACCTTTATAGCCATAGTGGAATTCTTCGCGGATCCACATTAAAAGATGAGGATCCGTTTCGCTGACCGGGGTTGTTGGGTCAACACCCCCATGAACAAAGATATAATCATCTGTTTCATAATAGTGGTCAAGCGTTTGGATGAAGTCGAGATGCTTAGTCACGGCTTCATTTTTCTTAAGTGGAATGAAGGCGGACACCGCCTCTTCAAGTTGAGCTGAAGGAATGGTGTATTCATAGCTTCGCAGGGTTTCAAGCCCGCCGTTACGAAGCCAATGTTTGATGTTGCTTTCATTTTGAAAGGCCTTCTCCATCATGTCCTCATGATTGCCCTTAAGTAAAATCGCCCCCTGATCCCTAAGCCTCATTACTTTCTCTATGACAGCTTTAGAATCTGGACCGCGATCGACATAGTCTCCTAATAAAATCAACTGATCATGATCAGGGTTAAATTCGAGCGCTTCTAATAATCGCTCAAATTTATGAATCTCTCCATGAATATCACTAATCGCGATGATCCTTTTCATGTCTACAAGACTCCTTTTATGATGATGATTCTTAAGATTAAAGCGATATCATTTGTTGCTTATTGTAGCACGTTTCTCCCAAAAAGTATGTAACATGACTCACAGAACAGATATTATTTTTTGTTAAGGAAATTTTGAAGACAAGAGAGAGTATATTTGAGACGGAGTGCAACAAATAATGGCAACATTCATGAATCATTCGTTATGAAAAGAGAGAGGTTTATTAATGGGATTTCAAAAAAGAGTTAGAAAAGAGAATGTCCCGAAATCCCTAAGTACTCGGGATTTCAGGACATCCTTGATTTAATGTGCAGGAAGTCTATGAGTCTTGCCATCTTCCTTTAAGACTTTTAAAATCGTTTCACGAACACGGTGGGCGTGTTCCCCTTCAACGACCATTAAAAAGGTTTGATCAACATAAGTTAGAAAGAGAGTAATGAGCATGGATAGGCTTGAGATTTTATAGGGCTTGCCGTTTTTGTGATAGAGATAAACATGACTCTGGGACTCTCTGCATAAATCATAGATATGCAGTAATCTACGGATGCTCAGCTGTTTGGTAATCCTCAATGATGTCATTGCTTTCATCTTTTCACATCCCCTTTGTATGAGTGTTAATTCTGATTTCTGATTTGAACTCATCATTCCCGTTCCACCCTATCATCAAACATTACAATTGTGTATCAGAGGTTTCCTTGGTTTTTTCTTCTAGTGTAATCCTATGAAAGATTGCAAGAGAATTGGCATAGGTATAGTAGAAAGGGAGGGGGATGGATTGAATGTTAGTCAGGTCTTTCGCCGTTACTTGAAACTTTATTTTCCATCAGGAATGTACGAGGAGTGGTATATGGACGTCGCTACCATTGCCACGCGGGATTTACGTCTGAACGGGATTAGACGCTTGATTCCATCAGAGAATGAATGG
Source organism: Pullulanibacillus camelliae (assembly GCF_014642655.1). Lineage (GTDB taxonomy): Bacteria > Bacillota > Bacilli > Bacillales > Sporolactobacillaceae > Pullulanibacillus > Pullulanibacillus camelliae. Next base: position 15,930 of record NZ_BMIR01000004.1, on the reverse strand, counting down.
TTAAAGCTTCATGTATTCTTTTGTCATGGTATTAGAGAAAAGTTATTTCTTATTCAGGATGAAAGTGGACAAACTCACCTTGTCATAGGTCTCATTAAGGGGAATCGCGTGTTGCATTGCCAGAAGTTGATTCAGCAACCTTATTGCTAAGACTTAAGTTTCTTATAGATACTAACTATAAATAGTATTCTATATTACGTGAGTTTGAGTTTATGAAAATAAAGTCAGTCCTTCAAAAGAAGCTATAAAACAATTTATAATGATGAATAGATTGATGCTATGAAGGAGGAGTTGGAATTGGATTATCGTTATTTAGGTAAGACAGGGTTGAGGGTAAGCGATCTTTGTCTTGGTACGATGACCTTGGGGCGGGAAACAAGCGAAGAGGATAGCTTTCGCATTCTTGATCGATTTGTTGAGGCTGGCGGAAACTTTATTGATACGGCGGATGTGTATTCACAGGGAGGTTCTGAAACCATTGTCGGGCAATGGCTGAAAAATAAAAGACGTGAGGATTTTGTATTGGCGACAAAGGTCAGATTTCCAATGGGAGATAGCTTAAATGATGTCGGATTGAGCCGCAAACATATCATTGCTGGTGTTAAAGAAAGCCTGCGCCGCTTACAAACAGATTATATTGATCTCTATCAGGTCCATGCTTGGGATCCTAGAACGCCTCTAGAAGAAACATTAAGCACATTAAATGATCTTGTCCGTGAGGGGCTCGTGCGTTATATTGGTGCGAGTAATTTTAAAGCGTGGCAATTGCAAAAAGCCATCGATACGAGTAAAGCGCATGGCTGGGAAGCGTTTGTTTGTCTGCAGCCCCAGTATAATTTGCTTTGTCGAGCAACGGAATATGAATTAATCGATGTGTGTGTGAATGAAGGGTTGGGGGTAATTCCTTGGAGTCCGTTAAGAGGGGGCTGGTTAAGTGGGAAATTCACCCGTGGTATGGAGAAGCCACCTGAAAATACACGAATTGCTCTGGCCGAAAAACAAGGCAGGGGAGAGTCGTGGTCACGTTACAATAATGATTTCACTTGGAATGTATTGGATGCGCTTTATTCGGTCGCTGAGGAAGCAGAAAAGCCCCCTGCACAAGTGGCAATCAATTGGCTCCTGCAAAGTCCCGGTGTTACGGCTCCCATCATTGGTGCACGCACAATAGAACAATTAGAAGCAAATTTAGGCGCTTCAGGCTGGACGCTTAGTGAAGCACAAATGGCTAAGCTGAATGAAGCCAGCGCAATGCTTGTCACATATCCTTATGATCAAGATGCAGAGAATCAACGCCATCGAGGGAGAGAGTAATGTGTAAGATACTCTAAATTGAATAATAGGAAGAGCCAAAGCCTTCATGAAGAGCGCTTTGGCTTTTTTAAGAGATCAGAAAGTATAAAATTTCTGGTCATGAGGACGATGCGCGCGTCCGCTCCAGGCCGCGTGCTTTCTGCGGGGGAGTGGTAAGCCACCTCGCGCCTTCGCACTGCTAAGGTCTTACCGATCTCCCACTTCCTGCAGGACTCTAGTCTCCGCATCATGAGTTAGTGGCGCCCGAGGAACACATGATTTTAGAGTGTTCCTCGGGCGCCTTGTGCTCTCATCCATAAAATGGGATACATTCTGCAATAAAGTAGCAGGTAATACATTTGCTTGTTGCGTGACCATGACCTTCACCTTCACTTCCCTATGTGTAATCCGGTCTTCTGACAAGAACGCATTTTAGAGAGGTGGGGGTACCCTAAGGCATTGAAAGTTCGCATATAACGGGTATTCTGTGGCGCGCTTTTAGTCTTGAATTAAGCTAAATTATTCAATGGCTTCTTATTTCACTTTAAATAAACGATTAATTCATTTGTATGAAAATTGAGTTTCATTACGATGTTCGTTATACTATTTATTTTTTTGTAAAGCTGACGATATAACAGATATGATCGACAAGTTTATTTTTATTTTTAGACAACATCTAGGAGGGAAAGTCACAAAATGCAAGAAAATAATGCTTTTAAGCGTGCTATCAGCGTGCTTTTTCATCTTAGCTTAAAAGCTAAACTTACTCTATCGTTTTTGGTTATACTGATCGTTCCGCTTGTGGTTAGCAACTGGATTTCTTATAAAGATGCGGAAAATACAGTGGATAGCCAAATGATGAACTCGGAACATAATAGTGTCAACATCGTTAACCAAACGATTGATCAGTTTATAAGTGCTCAAGAGCAAAATATTGATTATCTTGCTCAAGCTATTCCAGCAGCTGATATCAACAATAATGAGAATAAGAAGACGCGTGAGATTCTCAATAAAATTCAGAAGTCCTCTGCAAATGTTGAACAGACTTATGTTGGAACTGAGACAGGTTCGTTTATGAACGAGCCAACATCGTTTAAAAATCCGCCAGACTATGATCCTAGGAAAAGACCCTGGTATCAAGATGCTATGAAGGCCAATGGTAAGGTCATTATTACTGATCCTTATGTCTCTCAGTCTTCTAAACAAATGGTAGTCACCATTGCGCAAAAGACACAAGACGGACAAGGGGTCGCTGCGGTCAATTTAAGATTAGACAGCATTACAAATATGCTTTCTAGCATTAAAGTTGGTCAGCATGGGTATCTATCCTTATTGGATAAGAATAACATGATCATTTCTGATCCAAAGGAAAAAGAAGGAACTAAAGCTAAGGGGTCATTTTATAAAACCATCCACTCAGGAAATTCTGGGGACCTTAATGTTGTACATAAGGGAAAACAAGAAAGGCTTTCCTATGAAACCAACAAATTAACAGGATGGAAGATTATCGGAACCATGTATCAGGATGAAGTGGATCAAGCTGTCCATCCTATCTTAACGAAGACAATTATTGTCCTAGTGATTTCTTTAATTCTCGCAGGACTCCTTATCTTCTTGATTATCCGATCCATTACCCGTCCGCTTGCTCTTTTAATGGATTCAGCCGATAAAGTCAGTGAAGGCGATCTACGGGCTCCTGTTGTCATTAAGACGCAAGACGAAATTGGTCAACTGGGACATGCTTTTGAACGGATGCGGACGTCACTGATTCAGGTCGTTTCTGAGATTGAAAGTAAAGCGACATCTTTAGCGGCATCCTCTGAAGAGCTTTCTGCTAGCACAAATCAAAATAGCAAAGCGACTGAGCAGATCACGCAATCGATCCAGGAGCTTAGCTTAGGTGCAGAGCGGCAGTCGCGTAAAATCGATGAAAGCACACAATCAGCGATAGAAATGGTCACCACGATCCAAGAGATCTCAGAAAGCTCTAATGAAGTGGCTTCTACAGCGATTAATACTTCTAACGTTGTCAATGAGGGCAATGAAGCTGTTGAGGTTTCTGTACAGCAAATGCAATTTATTAAAAATACGGTTAGTGAATTAGCTGAAAAGCTCAAAACATTAGGAGAATACTCAGCCAACATTGATCAAATCATTAATGTCATTACTGAAATTGCTGACCAAACCAATCTATTGGCGCTTAATGCAGCCATTGAAGCGGCACGAGCTGGTGAACAAGGAAAAGGCTTTGCTGTCGTTGCCGATGAAGTGCGTAAGCTTGCTGAACAATCCTCACAATCAACGGATAAGATTCGTGAAGTGGTCACAGCTATTCAAAAGGAAACCGATCTCGCCTTGCAGTCTATGGAGACAGGTAAAGTCGAAGTAGATAAAGGGATTGACGTCGTGAATAGCGCAGGAGAATCCTTCAAAAATATTAAGCAGTTTGTAGATAACGTCACAAGTCAAATCCAAAATGTATCTGCAGCTGTGCAGGAGATCGCTGCCAGCACAGAACAAAATGTCCGCACCTTTGAGGATATTTCGGAGATTTCCAAGCAAACCTCAGCAGGAACACAAGACGTTTCTGCGACAACCGAGGAACAGCTTGCTTCTATGGAGGAAATTTCCTCATCCGCAGAAAATCTTTCAGAAATGGCTGAGGAACTCCAAGGCATCATCGAACGATTTAAAATTTAAAGAATTAAAGTTGTGTCATCACTCTTAAACGGGTGATGGCACTTTTTTGATAGGTTGCAATAACTCCTTAGACTATACAACTTAAAAGCTAATATGAACAAAGCGGGGGAGAAGTTTAACAAAGGAGTCTGTAATGAAACACACAAAAGTGGCTCCAAGAGGGGGTTCTCTATTTCAACAGTGAGGCTACCGATTGTGCTTAAGCGTGATAGATTAAAATGAATATCATGAAAATAAGTTACTCAACTGTTTTGCATTATGCGCTATAATGGTGAAAAGTCGATACGTGAGAGAGGAACGGTCGGGAATTCGTTATGGATAAGATAAGAATACTATTAGCCGATGATAATTCATTTATCAGGGAAGGTATGAAAATTATTTTAAACACATATGAGGAGTTCGATGTCGTAGCGACAGTCAACGATGGGCAGGAAGCTGTCGATTATTGCCTGCAAATGGATGTGGATATCGCCCTCTTAGATGTCCGCATGCCTAATATGAACGGAGTAGAGGCCACCAAGAAGCTGTCAGAGGCGACTGAGACAAAGCCAGTCATTTTAACCACATTTGATGATGATGATTACATTTTGGATGCAATCCGTAATGGCGCTAAGGGATATTTACTCAAAAACACTGATCCTGAGCGTATTCGGGATGCTATTAAGGGCGTCTATAATGGCAATACCGTGATGCAGGATGTCGTCCTAGACAAACTTAAAATCAATCTGAAGACAAAGGAAGCAGATCATGAAGCACCGTTTGATACAACGCTATTTACAGCTAGGGAATTGGAGATCATGGAGCTGATTGCTAAGGGATTGTCCAATAAAGCGATGTCGAAGCAGCTTTTCATATCTGAAGGGACAGTCGCGAACTATATCACCTCTATATTAGGAAAGACTGGACTTGAGCACCGCACTCAGATTGCGATTTATTATCTCAAAGGGGCAGTCGAGAAAACGGAGTAAATAGCTATGGATTTCTGGATGATTATCACTAAACTTATTTTAATCATTTATATCGCTTTTACCAACGCCTATTTCCAAGGTCAGGATCTTGGCTGGGTAATCTTTGTGTTACTTATTTATTTTTGTCTGAATCTCTTGGCCTATATTTTTCATTCCACCACAATAAGAAAAGTCATGCTGTTTTTTACCGCTCTATTTATTATTTTGTGCCAGCATGTCTTAGACCCATCTCTTATCATTCTATTACCACTTTGTCTTTTTGAACTGATGAGCTATTACATACAAAAAAGCTGGGTGCTTTTGCTAGTATCCTGTCTTCCGGAATTGGTGCTCAAAGAAAGCCTGCGGATTCCCTATGGGCTGAGTACATCACTGAGCTTTGTCATTTTCTATCTTGTCTTTACTCATACAAAGAAATTAACCCTGTATACGGATCGATTGGATAAAATGCGTCAAGATATGCAGCGGTTGACCCGAAAGTTGAATGAAAATGAAGCCTATATTAAGCAATCGGAGTACACGCTAAAGCTAGAGGAACGCAACCGTTTATCCCAAGAAATTCATGATAGTATTGGACATTCCATGACAGGGGCGCTTATTCAGATGGAAGCGGCCAAGCATGTGATGAATACAGATAAGGAAAAAGCTACTGATCTTTTACAAAATGCTATAAATATTTCTAAGGAAGGCATTGAAAGCATGCGTTTGACGCTGAAAAATATGAAGCCAGAGACTGATCAAATGGGTCTCAATCGTTTGCGCCTTTTAATTGATGCCTTTTCTTCTAAGCATGGCATTCCAGCACCTTTCACCCATAAAGGTAATTTAGATAAGATTACCCCGTTGCAATGGAAGGTGATTATAGAAAACACTGGCGAAGCGTTAACCAATGTTCTGAAGTATGCCAACGCCACTGTGGTTGCCATTGATATTCAAGTGTTAAATAAATTCGTTCGACTGGAAATAAAGGATAATGGTCAAGGGATGGAAAAGCTAAAGAAGGGTTTAGGTATTGTTGGCATGGAAGAACGGACAGCCGCGCTCCATGGAACAATTATTGTAGATGGAAGTAAAGGTTTTTCGGTGACCACACTGCTCCCACTGGCAACATGAGATTTCTCATAGTGAAAAAGTGAATATTTTCATATCAAAAGGATGAACTTATGCACTGACGTAAGCTCATCCTTTCGTTTTATACTAGCAGCAGAGATAAACACTATATAACACAATGATCAATTGAGCTAAGTAAAAAATGGATGGCAATAAAAACTAAGATGAGATAGGGTGAGGTGCAGCATTATGAAGGTTTTAGAATTAAAAAATCTAACAAGAAGATTTGGCGATTTTGTCGCTGTGGATAATGTGTCCTTGGCAATAGAAGAAGGAGAAATCTTTGGCTTTCTTGGCACGAATGGTGCGGGGAAAAGCACGACAATCAATATGATTTCTGGCTTGCTTCGACAGTCAAAAGGGGACATCAAGCTGTTAGATAAAGAGATCAATAAGAATAAGAAGTTTGCTAAAAGCAATATCGGCATGGTCCCACAGGACATTGCGATTTACGAGGATTTGACCGCCCACGAAAATGTTCAGTTTTTTGCAGGCTTATATGGCTTGCGTGGTTCTGAATTAAAGAATCGTGTGGATGAAGCTCTGCAATTTGTCGGTCTGACAAGTCGAGCGAAGGACTATCCAAAGAATTTTTCTGGAGGCATGAAGCGTCGACTCAATATTGCCTGCGCCATTGCCCATCGTCCTAAATTAATTATTATGGATGAACCAACAGTGGGAATTGATCCACAATCCAGAAATTATATCCTCAACTCGGTCCATAAGCTGAATGAGATGGGCTGTACAATTATTTATACGAGCCATTATATGGAGGAAGTTGAAGAAATCTGCTCACGGATTGCGATTATTGACCATGGAAAAATCATTGCTGAGGGTACGAAGGAGCAACTTAAAGCAATTATCACGGATACCAAGGACATTTGGATTGGTGTTCATTCACCGGAGTCCCTAAACATTTCAACATTAAAAGCGATTAATGGGGTGAATGAAGTTCAGGTTGATGAGGACGTTGTTAAAATCAATTCACGGGCAGACGTGAATAACCTGAATCGCATTATTCAATATTTTATTAACTCAGGCATCGAAATTCGTTCGATTGATGAACAAGCACCTAATTTGGATACGGTTTTTCTCACTCTAACGGGGCGGACCTTACGAGACTAATTAAAAAGGAGGTGGCATTATGAACATTATCTCAATCGCTTTAAAGGAAATCAAAAGTGATTTTCGTGATATTAAAACGTTTATACTTCTCTTGGCTTTCCCGATTGTTCTCATGCTTATTCTCGGCGCAGCACTTTCTAATGCCTTTGATTCAACACCAAAGATTGATACAGTTCATGTGTTATATCAACCATCAGCCAATGGGCAGCTCGATCAATCGTTTCAGGCCTTTGCTAAGGCTGTCGCCGATGACAATGTCCAGTTTGAAAAAGCTACCAGTAATTCAGCTGGTAAAAAGGCTGTTCAGGAAAATAAAGCCGATGGTTATGTAGAGATAACAAATGGTGGAATGAAACTCTATGAAAATGACACCAATAGTATTCAGGGGAGCATTATTGAAGGGATGCTGTCAGCCTTTGCGGATAAATATAATGTTGCCAAAACGGTATATACGATTGCGCCTAATCAAGTTGAACAGGTGCTCAAAAGCTCGGGTCAAGGCAATAGTGTCAAAGAAACCACATTGAATTCTGTGAAGCAGCCTGGGGCAATGGATTACTACGCGATTACGATGACAACAATGATCGCTTTATTTGGTGCCTTGTCTGCAATCTATTTAATTCGTGGGGAACGGAAGAGAGGCACTGCCGCTCGATTGGTTGCAGCGCCAGTGACTAAGATGGAGATTTTTATTGGGAAAATATTAGGGGCGATGGTCACAAGTACGCTCTGTACGCTCGTCGTTGTTTTTTTTAGTAAGTTTATGTTTAAAGCCAATTGGGGAAATCATTTGGGCGTCGTCTTTCTCGTGCTGCTCACCGAAATCTTTTTAGCCATCAGCTTTGGTTTAGGGGTGAGTTACATCATGAAAACGGAAGGGGCAGCCCGAATGGTTGTCATGGTCATTGTTCAGTCAGCGGCCTTCTTTGGTGGTTCCTATTTTCAGATAGATGACGCAGGCGGCCTATTGGCAAAAGCCATTCAGCTTTCCCCTCTTAATTGGGCAAATACAGCTTTGACAAAGGCAATTTATGCCAATGAATTCACGCCTGCTTGGCATACGGCGCTATTAAATGTAGGAATAGCAGTGCTCTTTCTATTGATTACTATTGGTGCATTACAACGACGGGAGGGATTGTAAATGAAGGATGTACTCTGGCTTGTCCAAAATATGTTAAGAATCCTTTTTAAGAGTAAAAAAAGCGTTTTGTTAACACTTGGTTTGCCCATTGTGGGTATCATTATCTCTCTTCTCATGTACGGTGGTACTGGAACAACAAACCTTCATGTCGGTATTGTCAATCATGATTCAAGCCGTATCACGACGGATACGATTAAATTTATTAACGGGCTCAGCCATGTCGACACAAAAACGGTTTCTCCCAGGACAGCAAAGGATGAGGTGGCCGAGGGCACGCTTGATTGTGTGATTACTTTCGATAAGGGGTTCACGAAAAGTGTTGAAAGTGGCATCCCCGATCACATTCAGATCGCTTCAATCAAAGGGGCAACGGTGACAGGTTTTGTTAAGTCCTATTTAAATAATTATCTGGAGAACATTGCTTCCTTTAGTAAAGTCGCGAATGGGCATATAGATACGTATAATCAGTTGTATAAAACCTATCAGCAGTCTCACTTTAAAGTGAAGACAGGCACCCTTAAGGACACATCAAAAAATAAAGAAATGACTTATCAAACCATTGGTTACCTCATGATGTTTATGCTGTATTCAGCCATTAATTTATCAGGAATGATCACGAGAGAGAAGGAAGGACGCACGTATTTTCGATTGCTCTCGACACCTATTAATTCTCGAAAATATGTCTTGGCGAACATACTGACTAACCTTTGTGTCATGATTCTACAAATCATCATTGTTATCGTTGTCATGACAAACGTTTTTCACATTCATGTCAGCGTGCCTTATTGGGAGATATTTGTGACATTGCTTCTGTTTGCCTTGATTGCCATTGGCCTATCATTAGCAGTTGTAGCCTTTGCGAGCAGTACGAGCTCCATGGGGGCAATTGAAAATCTTATTGTGGCCCCGACAAGTATGTTGTCAGGTTGCTTCTTTCCAATTGATGTCATGCCTGAAACCATTAAGAAAATCGCCCACTTCTTGCCGCAAAGCTGGCTTCTGGATACGATCAATAAGCTCCAAGAGGGGCAGCATTTTACAGGACTCTATTTAAATGTTTTGATATTACTCGCTTTTGCCTTAGCTTTCTTTTTAATCGCTGCCTATAAATTCAGCCGTAATAATCAAGTAAGTACCTTTCTTTAAACAGCTGTTTAAAGGTCAAAAGGCTAACCAGCAATCTTGAAATAGAGTACGAAAAAATGAAGAAAACTGCTCGCTCGGTCTAAAGCTTGACCATGGCAGGCAGATTCTTCTTTAGGGAAGGTCATCACCGACCGCATGGTTTTCTGCTCCAAAACGTTCGCAGGCCATGGGTATGACCCCTGACCCACAGATTATGCTAGCTTTGGGTTTAAATGAGTGTTTTGAAATGAATCCGTTTATCGATGATGGACATGATAGGCGCTCCAACAGCCATAACAATGCATTCTCCAATCGCGGTGGTCAACCATGTAAAAAAGAAGGGGAGATGATAGGCGAGGTGAAGCTCGATAGCAATAAGGAACATGGTTACTGTAAAAACAGCTGTATTCATGATCATCCTTAACCTGACTCCTTTGATGTATTTAGAAATCATTATCGTTATGAGTAACGAAAGGATGGATTGACCGACTCCAAAGGTTAGATCGTAGGGCGCAATAGGTGAAAAAAAGAGATTGGCTAAAAAAACACCTAAAACAATGCCGTATATGTACTTTTTGTTAAAGACAACGAGATGATTAAGCATCTCTGGAATTCGTAATTGGATATTGGTAAAACTGATCGGCTGAATGAGCATGGTAATAGCGATATATAAGGCTGCAAGCAGGCCATTTGCGACTAAGGTTTTGATGTTCATTTTCTCTCTCCTTAGCATTGACTAGATTGTCATGCGGATGCATAGATATATTATTTTACCATGTACGCTTATATCCGCAAGCATATATTCAGAAGAAAGGATAAAAAGGCCTAGTTTAACCATGTGACTATAAAGGAGGAGAGAGGGGGACAAGTCAAGCAGCTGCAAAAGTGAAAGATAGGGGGACGTTGGTGTGAACGAAGACAGGGGATTTTTACACCAATCCTCTGTCTTCGTTCGTAAAACATAAGGCTTCAGGAAAGAAAGGAAAAGCATTGAGTCATTTCTTATTTATCCGAAGAATAAGTCTAAGATATTGGAGCCCATAGAGGCTTTTTTGTTATAGAACTCGGAGTACCCACAGTTTTTGCAATACACAACAACAAACTGATTGTTTTGGATATCAAACATTTTAGACAGCCCAGTTCCTGTCATGGCTACTTCCTTTGTCCCGGCGTCTGTACTTCCACATTTGATACAGCTTTTGTCATTCATGATTCATCGCTCCTTTTTATTTCTACATGTTTATACGTTGAAATTGGGATTGGGTTTCATTTAAGGCGAATGTCTATCCGTCATGGTTTCTGACATTTTCTTTATAAAAGGTTAAGCGTATAATAAAGTTCAGAAAGTCATCTCATCGGTGAGGAGAGAGGTGCGGTGCTACAGAGTATCAATAAGCAACTCGAAAAATGGATGCCCCTCATTACTCCAACCGGGGTTGTCGTTGGGGTAATAGGTGCTTCGTATCTCAAAGAATTTTCTTTTTTAATTCCGTGGATCTTTGCCTTTATGACATTTACAGGCAGTCTCAGCTCTAATTTTAAATCCTTGAAGGAAGCTGTCATGCATCCGTTTCCCGTTTTCATCACGTTGTTTATTTTACATATACTTATGCCCCTATGGACATGGGGTGTTGGTCATACAGTGTTTAGTGGGGATGCCTATACGCTGACAGGGCTTATTTTGGGCATGGTGATTCCTACAGGCATTACAAGCTTCATCTGGGTATCGATGTATAAAGGGCATGCCACACTAACCTTGTCAATCATATTAATTGATACTTTATTATCACCACTAATAGTTCCCTATTCGTTGCACTGGCTCATAGGGGAAACAGTGAAAATTAATAGTGTAAGTCTTATGTTGGGATTGCTGCAAATGATCGTTATTCCATCTTTGATTGCGATGACCTGCAATCATTTAACCCATGGAAAGGTTAAAAGAGTCTTGAGCCCGCGTTTAGGACCGTTCTCGAAACTCGGCCTTGGTCTTGTTGTCATGCTTAACGGTGCGGTTGTTGCTCCTTATTTGAAGCATTTTAGTCTCAAGCTTTTGAGCATTGCTGGGATTGTGTTTATTCTTGCTTTTTCGGGATATCTGTTTGCCTTTATTATTGGTAGACTGTTGCGACGCTCGCAATCGTCGGTCATCGCTATTACCTACACGGGTGGGATGCGCAATATTAGCGCAGGGGCCGTTTTGGCTGTGTCCTATTTTCCCGCTCCTGTAGTCATTGGCATGCTCTTTCAGCAAGTTCTAGCCTCATTATATGGTGTGTTTCTCAATAAATTTTATGCGATTAAAACAAGTGAGAATCGTCAGGTATCTTAATGTAAGTAGGAGGAAAATCCATGTATTTAACCGTGAATGAAACAGCTGAGTATTTATCACTCCCGGTTTCGTATATTGAATCACTCATTCAGCAGCAACGCATACGTGCTGTTCATGATGGTCAGCAATACTTAATCAATAAGGAACAGTTTAATCGTCATTTAGAACAGGTAGAAAAGTATAAAAAGCAACTTGAAGAAGAAAGTCATGAGCCCATTCCGGAAGATTGGGACGCAAAAGATGAAGATTGACCGAAGTAAATGGTATTAATTTACTATATTAATCTCGATAGAATGTGTTATAATATATTCAGAAGCTGCAATGCCCGTTGCGCTATGATGTTTCAACCGATGCATGTAAAAAGGGAGTTTTACATTTGAAAGCTGACATCATGCCTTCAAGTAAGGACGATGAACGCTTTCATGCGAACACCCACCTGTCGAGAGCAGGTTCGAAACACAGGCGTGACGACATCAGCGGCTGATACATATGTAAAGAGAAGAACTGGGAAACTGGTTCTTTTTTTGTGTTTCAATATGATGCCATCTGATATGAATGTAGCTAATGAGTAGTGACGCATGCTTCCGAATCAGGGTGCGGGCGCAACAAAAAGCCCTCCATTTTAACAAAAGCCAGCATCAAAATGACGAATCTCAGCTCAATTTAACAAAAAGAGAACGAAACCAAGGTGCACGTTTCCGAATCAAGATTTACGCGCAACCTTATATGATTTCTTAAAAAGAGGATGTCCCAAAGCCTAGCTGCCTTTGAGGACATCCTCTTTTTTATATGTCAGAATGAGGAAGAGCTTATAAGGGCAACTTTGGCTTTTACCGTTAAAGCTTGGCGAGAAGTCAAACTTTAAGCTATGCGATCTCTTAAAAGACGAGCGGAGCAATACATAAGGTGAAAAGGGCTGCTAAAATCATTGAAACACTTGAGATGGTGCCGGAGACAGCGCTGAGCTCAAAGGCTTTTGAGGTGCCGGCACCATGGGCACCAGTGCCAAACAATACACCACGAGCGATTTCGTTATCAATTCGAAACCAGCGAATGACAAGTGGACCAATAATAGAGCCAAGAATCCCAGTTAGAATGACAACGATAGCTGTAATTGTTGGAATCCCTCCGATAAGCTGGGAGACATTCATGGCAATGGGAGTCGTGACTGATCGCGGAATCATGCTATCTAATAAGGAAGCATTAAGATGAAGGCATTTGGCGAAAAGCGCTGAAGATAGCATGCCCATCATCGCCCCACTCATCACACCGAAAAGAATCTCGACAGCGTATTTTTTTAAGACATCAAAGTGTTTATAGAGCGGTACAGCAAAAGCGATAGTAGCCGGCTGTAACATCGCACTTAACCATTTGCTCCCTGCATTATAGGTATGGAAGGGAACGTGGCCGAGGAGAATGATGATGACCAAGGCCAATGGGGTGATGAGCAGTGGTGTTAAATAGACGCGTGTATACTTGCGATAGACCACTTTTGTCGCGTAATAAATAGCAATCGTTAAAATAAAGCATAAGGCAGCAAGAATCATAATGCCCTTTTTCTCTCCCTTCTCTTGGCGATGGCGACAGCAACGCGTCCTGCACAGGCCATGACCAAGCCAGTGCTGAGGATAACCAGCGTGATCACCTGCAAGCCATTTTGGAACAGCAATGTTTTATATTGAATGATCCCGACTGCTGATGGAATGAAGAAGAGCAACAGCTCTGCAAGCATCCAGTTTGCTCCAATATCCACCCATTTTAGTGGAAGGATCTTTGTTTTAAGTAAAATAAAAATAAGAATAATTCCCAAGATGCTCCCAGGAATTTTTAGATGAAAAAGCTGTGTTATTTCATTCATGATTAAAGAAACAAAAATAAAAAAAGCGATCTGGAGGATCCCTTTGATGATGGTTTTTATCCTCATGTGATATGCACTCCTTACAAATTTATTGTATGACAGGATGTCTTATAGGTAAAATGAATATTAAGAATGAATTGTATTCCATTTATCTATAGATGAGAAGGTGTGAAATATGGATGTTCGTCACTTGCACTATTTTATAGAAGTTGCGAATTGGAAAAGCTTCACAAAAGCTGCACAGCATCTCTATGTCACGCAGCCAACCATTAGTAAAATGGTGAAAAACCTTGAAGAAGAATTAGGAGTCGCATTACTGGAACGTACCGGAAAGCAAATCCAATTGACTGATGCTGGAAAAGTGATCTTGGAGCAGGCCAAAGCGATTACGTCTGCCTTTCAAAATATGACGTCAGCTCTCGATGATTTAAGAAACCTTAAAACCGGTCATGTACGCATTGGCTTGCCACCGATGATCGGCGCGCGTTTTTTTCCACAAGTGATCGGTGGTTTCCGAGAAAAGTATCCAGGTGTCACACTTCAGCTTGTGGAGGATGGAGCAAAAAAGATTGAGCAGGATGTCGCTGGTGGATTATTAGACATCGGTGTTGTACTTCTCCCCTTTAAAAAAGAGGTGTTTCATTCCTTTCCCTTTGTGAAAGAAGAGATTAGACTTGTGGTACCGACCACCCACTCATTGAGTGAGCGGACTGAAGTCAGCCTTGCTGAATTGGCTCATGAACCTTTTATCTTGTTCCGGGAGGATTTTGCGCTTCATGAACGGATTATCAAAGCCTGTCTAAGTGAAGGGTTTCATCCGCAGATTGTTGCTGAAAGCTCACAATGGGATTTTATCAGTGAAATGGTGGCGAGTCGTTTAGGCATTGCTCTATTACCAGAGGCCATCACCGCCGGCTTAGATCGCGAACGAGTAAAGGTGATCCGCTTGGTCAAGCCTACGATCCCGTGGCATCTAGCTGTTGTGTGGAGAAAGGACTTCTACTTGCCCTTTGCGGCAAGGGAATGGCTTCACTATACGCGTCAGGTGATGAAGGAATTGGGGGAGAACTGAAATCAAAAAGGAGAGGTTTTGGACGCTTTAAATGGGCTTTCAACCACCTTTTTTTCAGGGGCGGATGAAGCCTTGATTTATGAATCATTAAAAGAGGAAAAAAAGCATCATTTGATGGATAAGGCGATGGGAAATATCCAGTCTGTCGGATTTATTGCTATGCTTATGGCTGTCATTTTTGGTTCTTATATCGCTAAGGACTTACATCATCAACAGTTTATTTTTCTTATTTACCTTGGTCTTGCGTTTCATCTTCTCGAGTGTCTGCTCATTTTCTTTATAAAAAGTCCCAATTACATAGGAAGCTTTCATGACAATCCTTTTAAACAAGTGGGGGCAGGGATTCAAGCCATTCGCAAGGCGCCACAGCTTCTTTTTTTGTTTTTGAATTATACGCTGGTTTTTATTCCTGCTGATTCCGTTTACGAGGCATTTAATCAACCCTTATTTAAAAATGCGGGGCTGCCGGTGTTTTTCATCGGGATTGTTTACGCCTTAGCAGCTATAGGGGGCTATCTAGCTTCAAAATATGTTGGCTGGCTGACGTTGCATTTTCCTAGGAAATGGGTGATGCATCTGACTGGGCTTCTAACGGTGCTGGGGCTTTTCTTATCTGCAGTATTTCAACAAACACTTGGGCTCATCCTTGGTGCTTTTTTTCTCTTAAGAATTGGACAAGCTATGAGATACCCTATATATTCACAATGGAGTAATGATCTTATCCCTTCCTCGATAAGAGCCACAACGCTATCCTTACTTTCTGTTCTTGATTCTGCTTTTGATTTAATCATTTTTGGTAGTCTATCTGCCATTGCTATCAAAGGGTTAACAGGAATATTGCTTGCAAGCAGTGGTGTGGCTTTAATGGGTGTACTTTTCCTCATAAAAAGGATGCGACAGCATGAAAAATAAAATGGGGAAAGATTTAAATCCATATATTAAGGGGCATTTTTGTATATAACGTTAATATTTTAGTTGATTCTTATAAGATGAAAGCCTTTAATTTTTAAAAATGTGTCTAAAAACCTAACATTTCTCCCGTCTTTCTGAAAAAAGCATAGGTTTTTATCGAATTGTGATGCAAAAAATGTTGATTTTAGTTAATCCTGAATCCGTGATGAATTGAAATCGACTTTGATTTTGTTGTAATTTTGATGGATTGATAATCCATAAAACCCTTTTTATGCTTATGACCTATGTCATCTCTAT
>NZ_BMIR01000003.1 GCF_014642655.1 Pullulanibacillus camelliae | reverse complement strand
TTGATGATCACTCATCAACCTTATGGTTAAAAGTTAAATCTTGGCGTCATTTAAAAGGTTTCCCTTTTTGCGCTTGGCTTTTGTTCAGTTTTAAAAGAACGATCGTCAGTCACTAACTTAATAGCAACTTTAATAGTATAGCAGTTTAAAAACAGAATGTCAATAACTTATTGTTATAAAATCTGGTGGGCCTGAGTGGACTCGAACCACCGACCTCACGCTTATCAGGCGTGCGCTCTAACCGGCTGAGCTACAGGCCCATATATGATTCATATGGAGCGGGTGATGGGAATCGAACCCACGACCAGAGCTTGGAAGGCTCTTGTTTTACCACTAAACTACACCCGCGTAGAATTAAAAATTTTAAAAGAAATAAATGGCGCGCCCTGGAGGATTTGAACCCCCAACCTTCTGATCCGTAGTCAGACACTCTATCCAGTTGAGCTAAGGGCGCATATGAATTAACAAAGACATGGTGCGGTCGAGAGGACTCGAACCTCCACGGGGTCTCCCCCACTAGCCCCTCAAGCTAGCGCGTCTGCCATTCCGCCACGACCGCATAGCCCTTTATGTTAATCATAGATGCTTTTATTAGAATGGTGAGCCATGAAGGATTCGAACCTTCGACCCTCTGATTAAAAGTCAGATGCTCTACCGACTGAGCTAATGGCTCATTCGTCATAAAAACAATGGCTGGCCCACCAGGATTCGAACCTGGGCATCTCGGGACCAAAACCCGATGCCTTACCGCTTGGCTATGGGCCATCATTCTAATGGCGGACCCGACCGGAATCGAACCGGCGATCTCCTGCGTGACAGGCAGGCATGTTAACCGCTACACCACGGGTCCAAATGATATGAAGTTGAATGGTGACCCCTACGGGATTCGAACCCGTGTTACCGCCGTGAAAGGGCGATGTCTTAACCGCTTGACCAAGGGGCCATATAACCTAATGAACTAAACTGGCGGAGAAGGAGGGATTCGAACCCTCGCACGGGGTAAACCGTCTACTCCCTTAGCAGGGGAGCCCCTTCAGCCAACTTGGGTACTTCTCCAAATGGCTCCACAGGTAGGATTCGAACCTACGACCGATCGGTTAACAGCCGATTGCTCTACCACTGAGCTACTGTGGAATAATATGCAAGCCTGATTTCTAAAAGTACTACGTTCATCTAACAGCGACATGTAACATAATAACACATTATGAAGATCGCGTCAATAACTATTTGATGTTTTTTTAACATCATTGTTTTTAGGTTTGTCCATACGACAGCGGACGACTTAATATAATTTAGCACATCTTATTTCTAACGTCAATAGCGTTTCTTTCATTTATCCCCTTCTTAAATCTATTTTATCCTATGAGTAGAGCTTTGTCGTTTTTATCCACTTGATCTTTCCTCGACACGCCCCACAAACATACCGTTTCGTATCCATTTTGCGTTTTCTTACAAACACTGCCTTACAAGAGGTGCATTGATATTCATACACGCGATGCTGGCGATTGCGTGTCCCAGGTATGGTTTGACAATAGCGTGAACCGCCTACTGCTGCCAAGAGTTGTTTAAAGTCCTCATCTTGATGCCGATAGCCTCTACCTTCTAAATGAAGATGGTAATGCACGAGTTCATGTTTGATGATCTTAATCAACTCTTCTAAGCCAAACGCTTCGTATTGCTTAGGATTAAACTCTAAATTATGAGAAGACAGGAGATACCTACCGCCCGTTGTCCTTAGTCGATTATTAAAAACGGCCTGATGCCTAAAAGGTTTATTGAAACTTTCTAAAGAAATCCGTTCAACAAGTTCTTGTAATTCATGTTGTTCCACTCGTCTGATTCCTCTTTCAAATTTTTTATCACAGTTACAAGCCTCTCCTACATATACTAAACTAAATCCTATCGTATAGCATAGTGTTTAAACTCCACAATGAGTTTAAATGATTGCATTAGGTCTTAGAAAATGTGTGTGTACTTAGGAGTAACAAGGGATAGCACAGAACTTGATAAAAGGGATTAAGGAGGTTCGCCGACCGATGCCCACGTGGTTCAAAAATCAATTACAAAATGCCTATTATAAAAAGGACCGCTATCAAATCAAGCTCTTGAATCAATGCTGGTTTTTCTACAACGATCGTTATTGTTAGACAGAATAAGGAGCATGGCAAATGCCGTGCTCCTTTTATTTATCAAGACTGCACCATAGTCAAAGCGATTCTGCCTTTATTCACATCAACGTCCTCTACCCATACCTTGACGATTTCCCCAACATGAACGACATCCATCGGATGCTTGACATAACCGTTAGAGAGCTTGGAAATATGAACGAGACCATCTTGCTTTACACCAATATCGACAAAAGCCCCAAAGTCCACGACATTTCTCACCGTACCTTCAAGTGCCATGCCGGGCTTTAAGTCCTTAATCTCTAATACATCTGTTCGCAAAAGAGGTTTTTCAACATCTTCACGCGGATCGCGTCCTGGCCGCATTAAAGCCTGTACAATATCGCGCAATGTTGGTTCTCCTATTCCCAATATTTCTGCAGTTTTCTGGACATCCAACACATTCAGTTTTTCCTTCAATCCATCCGTTCCGATATCAGCAGCCGTCAAGCCAAGGTTCTCTAGCAAGGCAAAGGTCTCTTTATAACTCTCCGGATGAATCGGCGTTCTATCCAAAGGAATATCGCCATCAGGAATAGTTAAGAATCCCGCGCATTGTTCAAAGGTCTTACCACCCAGTCTCGGTACCTTTTGAAGCTCTTGTCTATTTTTGTAGCGCCCTTCTTCATCTCGACGCTTAACGATATTATTGGCCACCGTCTTAGAAAGTCCTGCAACATACTGCAACAGCGATGAAGAAGCCGTATTAACATTGACCCCTACCCTATTTACAACCGTTTCTACAACAAACTGCAAGGAGCTAGAAAGCTCTTTTTGAGACACATCATGCTGGTATTGTCCCACCCCGACAGACTTCGGATCAATCTTAACCAGTTCAGCCAATGGATCCTGGAGCCTTCTTGCAATTGAAACAGCGCTTCTCTCTTCAACTTTTAAATCAGGAAACTCCTCACGCGCCAATTCAGATGCGGAGTAGACACTGGCCCCAGCTTCATTGACAATCAAATAATATATATTCTTATCTTGAAGCTCTTTAATCACATCAGCAATGAATTGTTCAGTCTCCCGAGAAGCTGTTCCATTGCCTATTGCGATTGTATCAATGTCATATTTATCGATGAGTTGCTTAACCACAGTCTTCGATTTATCAATTTCAGAGCGAGGTGGTGTCGGATAAATCACGGCTATCTCTAGCATTTTTCCGGTTTCATCAACAACAGCTAGCTTACAGCCCGTCCGATATGCCGGGTCAACTCCAAGAACCCGTTTATCT
Organism: Pullulanibacillus camelliae; assembly: GCF_014642655.1. GTDB lineage: Bacteria > Bacillota > Bacilli > Bacillales > Sporolactobacillaceae > Pullulanibacillus > Pullulanibacillus camelliae. The sequence continues at coordinate 252,104 of NZ_BMIR01000003.1, read as the reverse complement.
TTCATCGGTGGCTGCATGAGGAGATGCTGAAGATTTTCTGAAAAGATTTTAATCGCCTGCGTCTCTGCCTTTTCAGTTAGACTTTGTCTAATTTCACGCTCAATTGCTGGTGAGATGAGCCGTTTATAGCTATCTTTTGCCGCTGATGCCAATACTTCCTTAGCTGTAGTTCGCATTGAAGTTATGAGCTGTTTTTCTAACCAAGTGACGATCTCTTCCTCGGGCGTACGAATATTCACCTTTAAAACATCGTCCTTCTCCCCTCGATTAATAGCCAATACTCTATGAGGGACAATCTTATCTACTTTTTCCTCATAGTTATAGTACATTTCATAAATGCCTTTTTCGTCCTCTGCCTTATTTTTACGTTCAGTAACAATAATACCTTTGGCGAATGTAACCTGACGAATTCGCTTGCGATTTTCAGCATCATCAGATAGACGTTCGGCAATGATGTCACAGGCACCCTCTAGCGCCTCTTCAACCGATAATACTTCTTTTTCCTCAGAAATGAACACTTCTGCCTGCGGTTCTATTGGAGCATCAGGACAAGACATGAGCCAATCTGCTAAAGGCTCTAACCCTTTTTCCTTCGCAACAGTCGCCCGTGTACGCCGCTTTTGTTTATACGGACGATAGATATCCTCTATTTCTTGAAGCTTTGTTGCTTTTTCAATCGCAGTCTCTAGTTCCTTTGTGAGCTTACCCTGCTCAGTGATCAGCCGCTGCACTTCTTCCTTACGTTTATGTAATGTTTGGGCATACTGCCATTGTTCCGCTATCGCATTGATTGCAACTTCATCTAATCCACCGGTAAATTCCTTGCGATAACGCGCAATAAAAGGAATGGTATTGTCATTTTCAAGTAGATCAATGACATTTTCAACTTGCCGACGCTTTAACTTCAACGACTGTGTGATGTTTTGTATGATAGATGCTTTTGCTTTATCATCAGTCATATGCATCCTCCTCACTTGTATCCTCTTCATGATAGCTCAAAGCAAGCCGGTCTTCCAGTCCCAACCAAATGGCGGCAATCGCTTTAATGCACCGTACTTGCCTTAGAAAATTTAGCTTATAGTTCACGGCTTCACTAAGCGCAGCCTCATGTTCGCGCCCTCGCACTTAAGGGAGCACTATACTAGCCCCCTAATGTGATTGTTTCAAATCACGCACTAAGGTCGCCACCAGACCTCAGATCGCGAAAGCCAAAGGCCGAACTATAAGGACTTCCGCTAAGTTATAAATGCTTATAGTACAAAAAAGCCTACTCAGATGTGAAGGTTCACCTGAGTAGACTTTTTTTAGTCGGCGTGCCAAGTAAAAGGGTCATGTCGTCTACGATATTGGCTGAGATAGAATGAAGAAGTGGATCGATATCGATATTATCCGAAGACTCGGCGTGAAGAAGATATTTCAAAGTGGGTGTATCCTTTGCATTAATGGCAATGCCATCTGAATACATGGCAAACCAGCCATTTTGAGGATATTTAAGACGTTGAATATTGAAGCGCATCACTTGCCCCGCAAGGATACCTGGTTTTGGCACTGGCCGAAGCCATTCACCCATTTCATTAAAAATTTTTAATTTCACATTACCTACACCACAAAACTCCATTACACCACTTTTCAAATGCAATTTAAATATTGAGAGAACAACACCTCTCAATCCCCTCTGAGTGCCATTTACTTTAGTCATAATGCGCTCTAAAGGCTCATTTTGAAAATTTTCGATAGCTTTCACAGCAGCCTGCGAAGCCTTCCTTGCCGCCTCTCCGCTTCCTAAACCGTCAGCTACCGCACAAAAAAAGGTATTGTCTGTCTCGTTAACAAAAAAGCTATCGCCACAGCAATCAATACCTTTTTTGTTTTTTTGAAAGGCATTGACTGAAAATCGTTCAAATGGATGTCGTTCAATCATTTTATCACTTCTGTCTCTTCCGTCTTAAGAGCTTCCCGTAATTTCTGCAATGCCCGCCTCTGCAATCTTGACACGTGCATTTGTGAAATATTAAGTCGCTCCCCTGTTTCCTTTTGACTCAAATTCTCATAATAAGTATACATTAGAATGGCCTTTTCTCTGCTGCTTAGCACTTTAAAAGCCTTTTCCATCAGCAGCTTTTCATCGACCTGATCATAGCCTGGTTCTTGTCTGCCGATAAGATCCAAAAGCGTCACTGATCCACCCTCTGAATCAGCTTCTATTTTACTATCAACTGACGCCGCATTATAGCTACGCCCAAGCTCCATTGTCTCAAGGACATCTTCTTCCTCTACTTCTAGATGGCGAGCGATTTGTTCAACAGTTGGTGATTGACCTAATTGGTTTGTCAGTTCATCCACTGCTTTTTTGATTTTTGGGCCAAGCTCTTTAATTCGGCGCGGAACATGTACGCTCCAAGTTTTATCACGAATAAATCGTTTGATTTCTCCTACGATAGTCGGAATAGCAAATGATTCAAAACGATTTCCCTGTTCTGGATCAAAGCGTCTCAATGATGCTAACAGCCCTATCATACCTACCTGAATTAAATCTTCCTGAATCAAGCTGTCTCTGGAGAACCTTTTTGCTAAAGAATGGACAAGATTGGTATAACGAATCACAAGCGCTGACTTCACTTCCTCGTTATCAGGCTCATCTTGAAGCTTGCGAATCAATTGTATCGTGTCATCTTCCGACTGGTCTGTCATATGATTGTTTGATCCTGTCGGCATGCAATTCCACCTCATCCCTTTGAAGAAACTTGGTCATGATAACGGCAATGCCAGAATCGTTATTAAATGTGACTTGGTCCATAAGTGTATCGATTAGGAAAAGACCGAGTCCTCCTTCAGACAATTCTTCTAATGAAGCAGATGCATCGAGCGGTTTCATTTCTTCTAATATTGCATTAACATTAAAGCTTCGCCCTTTGTCAGCAACCATGATTTCCAGGCGATCCGGTAAGAGCTGAAAACGAACAGCAACCTCTCCCTCCTCATCTTCTGAGTAGGCATGATTCACCGCATTGGTTATCGCTTCTGAAATGGCCACTTTAATATCTTCAATAGCGTCATAGGGATAGCCCATTCGATTGGCCACACCCGAAGCAGTCAAACGAACAACGCCTATATATTCTGCTTTAGCAGGAATGGTGAGCTCTATTGTGTCTGAAGTGGGCTTCATCTTGTCTCCTCCTTATTGATATCTTCAATCGTAATAATATCGGACAGACCGGTGATATCAAATAGTCTTTCAACCCGTGGAGTTAAGCCTTGCACAATGAGTGTTCCATTATTCTTGCAAACCTTTTTGTATGCAGCAATAATGACACCAATTCCTGTACTATCCATATAATTTGTATCTGATAAATCTAGCGTTACCGAAGCTCCCTCGATGTCGACAAGCTCCAAAAGCGTCTCCTTGAGCTTCGGCGCAGTATAAGCATCTAGCTCCCCCTTAAGGATTAATAGCTCACCGCCATCCTTGGCTTTTCCTTGAAGAATATTCAAATTCATAGCAAATACCTCCAGGCCTCCTGAAAATTTGAAAGGCTATATCGGACATATACCCGATCTATCTAACGATTAAACCCTGCGTTTTAAAATAATGAGTGTAAAATCATCACGCAGTTGAAATTCCTGTAATCTCTCAAGCTCTTTATAAACACTATCTACGATCTCTTGTGCAGATCGATCCATGCGCTTGCGGATCAAATCCACAACCTCACCCCGCTCAATAAATCCTTTTTTCGTGCGACATTCAGTAACACCGTCTGAGAGCAAAACAATCATATCACCAGGCATGATTAGTTTTTCATACTCACGATACTTTGTTGAGCGATCTAATCCTAAAACTCGTCCCTTTGCTGTCAATTCTTCAAAACGGTCCTTTTGGCTTGAATAAAAAAAACCAGGCTCGTGACCTGCCGATGCGTAATACAAACGATGTTCTTTTTCATTATAAAGGCCATAAAACATCGTAATAAACATACTAGGATCCACATTTTGTTCGACGACACGATTTAAGTTTTCTAAAACTGCACTTGGTTTCGTGCGTTGTTCAGGCTCACTATCCATTGCATATTTGATCATCGACATGCACATCGCTGCAGGGATGCCTTTACCAATGACATCAGCAATCGCAATACTTAAGAAATTTTGTTCATCCCTAACAAAGTGATAGTAATCCCCACTCATTTTCTTCGCCGGCTTGCTGATAACACCAATATCTAGAGAATCAATCTCAGGGACCGCACTTACCAAGAGCGATTGTTGAACATTCGCTGCAATATCAATTTCCGTCTCTAACTGTCGTTGTTTGAACCTAAGATTTTGGTGTTCCCTATAGGCGAGGCCATAACCAATCATCGCCTCCAGCAAGAAATCAAAAGAGGACTCTAATCTTTCATCCATATTAGGAAAGAACTCTCGCATGATTTCTATATGTACACTTAGAACATCTTCAGGTGAAACGCCACACTCTATCATATGTCGACTAAATAATTGACCATTATATAACGTTTCTTCATTTTTACCTTCCATATATTCCGCTAACAACCGTTTATAACGCTCATACATTTGTTCTTGATCGATCATAAACACTACTCCCCTAGTGATTAGCGAAGATATTTTCGTGCCGTAATCTTTGTACCCTTTCCTGCTTCTGAAAGAATATCAAATTCATCCATTAGACGTTTGACACCTGGAAGCCCTGCGCCCAAGCCGCCAGATGTGGTGTAACCATCTTCCATCGCTTGACGCAAGTCATTGATTCCAGGCCCATCGTCCTTCGCTGTAATGGCTAATCCCTTCTTCCCTTGATCATCGATCACTTCAATTGTGATGACCCCAGGCTTTGCATAGAGATAAATATTCCTTGCTAATTCAGAAATTGCTGTGGCAATTCGGGCCTGATCAACATTGCCAAACCCTAGTTCCTTCGCATAGTCTCTTCCAGACTGGCGCGCACGAACGATGTCCCATTCATTATGGATCTCCACACGACTTGGGGCATTTTTCATCATCATTCCCCCAATTCCTGTCGCAGTTTCTCCAGTCCCTGCTCCAGATCAAGTGCAGTTGGTACTCCTTTTAGTCCAATTCCCAAGTCAACAAGTGTTAACGCAACTGCCGGACGTATTCCTGTCAAAACCACTTTAGCGCCAAGAAGCTCTGACATATTAACGACATCACCTAAAATCTTGGCAATATAAGAATCAATAATTTCAACTGAGGTTAAATCAATGACAACACCCAATGCACCTGTCTCATGTATTTTTTTCAATAAATCATCTTGAAACTGAATGGCCGTCTGATCATCTAATTCTACTTGTATGGTTGTCAGTAAATAATTATAGAGTTTGAGAATCGGGATTCTCACACGTTACCCCCCTCTTGAGTGCAAACAATTTTTCTATTTGTCATCTCTAACGCCCGTTCAATGCCTTTTTGTAATGTACTTCTTGTAGGGAAATCTTTAAGTTCAATCCCTAAGTTAACAATGGTTTGAGCAATCTCTGGACGTATACCGACCAGGATACATTCAGACCCAACAAGTCGGACCGCTTCTGCCGCCTGTATGATGTGATGGGCAACCATTGTATCCACCACCGGCACTCCGGTAATATCGATTAAGACCACCTCAGCCCGATGCGTGATGACCCCTTCTAATAGATTTTCCATAATGAGCTTGGCCCGTTCCGTATCAATCGTTCCAATTAGGGGCATGACAGCAATATGCTCCATCACTGGAATCAGCGGCGCCGATAATTCCAAGAGCGCTCGTTTTTGGATGGACACTGTATTTTCCCAAGTAGAAGTGGCGTCTTCTATCAGATTATTAAATATTGGATCGAGTAGATCATCCATGGCTTGAAAGTAATCTAAGATAATCCCCTTTTCTTCATTTGACTCAATAATGAGTGTACCGACCACTCTTCTAAAAAGCTGCACACCACTCGTTAAATAGCTCAAGGGCCATCCCAATTGTAGGATTCTTCCCATCAGATTATTCAGCCGATCTTGACTTTGATTATCTGATAAGTAATCGAAAATTAATTCCACAAGCTTTTCATTCGTTGTCTCAATCGCACGTCCATTTGCCTGATCAGTAGTACCACTAACCTTTTGAATGCTCTCCTTCCATCTCTCAATAATTTCCGCTCTTCGAGTGCTGATTAGCGAAATAACTGAACTCGCCATACCTGTCTCCTCCAATTCCAATAACAACAATTAGAAAAGTTTATTTTTTATTTACAAGTTTCTTTCTATTATTCCATTCCTCGTTGTTTTCCGCAAACGAAAAGGGAAAATACAGATATAAAGAACTCGTTTCACAGCTGTTAGTGGCCTTGACAAACATCCGTTCAAAACCCATTACTTTCCCGCTTGCTCAGCACTCTTGATGCGATTCTCAAATGGCACATTCTAGGGCTCTCCCCTCCCTAGAGGGAAATCAAAGCCCGAACCTATCGGGTCTTCCGCAAGGTTATACATTCTGACGTCATAAAAAAAGCCGCTCCATCACAAAAGAGCAACTCTTACTAAAAATCGATAAGGCTTAGGCTAATTTGAATGGCTTCGTTCACATTAGCCATCATGTCCTCATCTAGGTGTGTAATTTTATCGGTTAATCGCTGCTTGTCAATGGTCCTGATTTGTTCAAGCAAAATGACAGAGTCACGATCAAATCCGTATTTTTTCGCATCAATTTCGACATGGGTAGGTAGTTTTGCCTTTTGGATTTGTGCCGTAATGGCAGCAACCACAACGGTTGGACTAAAACGATTTCCGATATCATTTTGGATGATAAGAACCGGTCGCACGCCACCTTGCTCGGAACCAACGACCGGAGAAAGATCGGCAAAGTACACATCACCACGTTTGACTATCACCCTTTTTACACCCCACTAACCAAGCGTTCTAGGGTGTTCTCCGCCTCCTCTTCGGCTAAGAACGCTTCTGATGCGATATTCAGATTAATCTTTGCCATCTCCATATAGCCTTGTCGCATAGATTCACGAATGTGTCGTTTATTCCGTTCCCTAAGATACATTCTGACTGCACGATGAAGAAATTCGCTCCGATTCATATTGTCTTGTCGCGCAACGCCATCTAACTCTTGGAGCAGATGATGTGGTAATTCTACAATGATTTCTTTTGAATTTGATTCAGGCAAAGGGGTGCACCTCCAACAAATCTCTTCGTTCATATAACATTCCAAAATTAATCTTACCACTACAATTCAAGCATTTCAATCCAACTTTTTATCCAGTTCATCTTTTTCCTCTAAAATAGAGGCTGAATCGATAATCGGATTGCTTATAGCAATCCTTTCATCATTTTTAAAATATAGTCTTGGCACTCTATGGTTAATCATACATGGAACTTCATAATTTATTGTACCCAAATACCCAGAAATTTCATCAATACTAACATATTCATTACCAGAAGAACCAATGAGTGTTACTTCTTCTCCTAGCGGATAAGGTGCATCCAGCTGGATCATCATCTGATCCATACATATCCGGCCTACAATTGGAAATCTTTTACCCTTAACCAATACTGTTGCGTGTCCGGCCAAGCGACGCAGCCACCCATCAGCATATCCTATAGGTAGTGTCCCAATCCAAGTGGGTTCTGTTGCCGTGAATGTCGCACCATAACTGACAGACTCTCCCGCCTCAATTTGTTTCACATGGACTAAGGAAGTTTTAAGCGAAAAGGCTTGCTGCAGTTGAAACGGGAGATCAGACTTCATCTGTTCCGAAGGAGATAATCCGTACATCGCAATGCCATAACGCACCATATTAAACAATTTGTCTGGATGCTTTAAGGCTGCTGCGCTGTTGGCACAATGCACAAGATTAGGATTGATTCCTCTATCCATCAGTTGCGTTAACATTGTGGTGAAACGCTGATACTGCTTGTTGAAATAGGTGGGATCATTTTCATCAGCAGTAGCAAAATGCGTAAAGATACCTTCAACAATAAACCGAGGATCGGCACGGAATGCATCAGCCAAAGCATCCATTTCCTCCGTCTCACGAATACCGATCCTTCCCATACCTGTGTCACATTTGATATGCAAAAAGACAGGCATCTGAGATTGATACTGCTCACGCGCTTGTTTAATCCATTCTGCTTGAAAAACAGTCAAAGAAATATTATGCTCGGCAGCAATCGCTATATCAGCTGGGCGTGTCCAGCCAAGTACTAAAATTGGCGCCTTAATCCCTTTTTGGCGCAAGGATAGGGCTTCATCAAGCAAAGCAACTCCCAACCAAGTCGCACCTGAGGATAAGGCTTCAAACGCTACAGGGTATGCCCCGTGTCCATAGGCATCTGCCTTAACAATAGCCATAATCTGTGTTTCATCTGGAATATGCGCTTTTAACTGTTTTGTATTTAATCCAATAGCATTGAGATTAACCTCAACCCATGTCTCTCTATAAAATTCCACGGTTACAGCTCCTAGTTCATGCAGTCATATATTTTGTTCATATTTCCATTTTAAGCTGTCCTTTGAGCTTGTCAACGCTAGCAAAGTTTATATTTTCTTAAAATAAAAAAGGCTCCGGTTAAAAAACCGTTGAGCCTTGGGATATTATTTGGTCACTTGTCCGTCAACGGATTGTGCCACATCCACCATTTCCTGTTGCGTTAATTTGTCAGATACGAGGTAATAATCCATACCATTGTGGGACCACGTTAATGAATGGTCGGTTAATGCTCCTACTGTATAGCCTAGATTCACTGGTTCAGCTTGAAGTGTTGTTGTCGCGCTTGCTGGAGCAACCTCACTTTTTGTCTCTACGATGGTATAGCCTTTTTTACCCGTATACTTTATGACAAATTTCTTTTGACCATTGCTAGAAACATCCTTTGAATAGAGATGCTTGGCATCAGCCAATTTCAAGGTTGGCTCAGCTAACTGGAATTTGTCATCTGGAACAGCCATTGTCGGCACTTCTAACTTCATGCTTGTCATATTATGATCTACATTAAAATCATTCTTGTCAAATTTGGGGCCAAACTTAAAGTTTTTAAAGACTATATCAATCACGACATTCATATCCTGATCCATGACTTTCACACCTACCGGGGCTAAATTCCCCTTTTTCAAAGTGATGGTTTGATTGTCCAATGTTTTTGTGTCGTAATTGGTTTTAGTTGTAAAGACATAGTTATTTTCTTTTTTCTCAAATTTGGCATTGGCATCATGGATAATATCTTTGGCAAGCGATTGAAATAAATACGTTTGGCTCCGATTGTTAGGCCAATCACTTTCAAAATGATACTTCTTATTCAACGCAGGTGTTAAGACGTAGACACCATCACTATTTTTGATGATCATTTGCGTGTTTTCTTTATTTTGATCTTTTAAAACAACCTTATACTTATTCGGTTTTTGATACCATATATCCGCATGGTACTTCTGCTGTTTTTCACCATTCTTGAACGTTAACACCGCAGAGGTTTTATAGCCCTCAAGATTGTCAAGTTTTTTAGAGAGATCGCCAACCACATCTTCCTTCGATTGAGTGCAACCCGCTAAAACAAAAAGGAACATGACTCCTAATAAAAAAAGTGAAAGACTCTTCTTCACAATCATCCAGCCCCTTTGTCTCATTTCAGTGACAAAGAAGGGATTCTATTCTAGCAAATCGTATCCTTGGTCATATGACAGTCTATGCTTTAAGTAGTCGCAGACAGAAGCTTTCCCAATGCCTCTGGAAGTGCCACAGTGAGGTCCGAAGCCACAATCCCAGATTGCACGGAAAGTTCTTGAGAAAGCTGGTCTGCGATAAAACCATGTAAATAAACAGCATTACATAAAGCGGCGCTTATTCTTTTGTGCTGCAAGGCAAAAGCAAGCACAATGCCAGTCAAAACATCTCCTGTCCCTCCATTTGCTAGAGCAGGATTACCGGTTGAATTGACCCATTGCTGGCCGTCAGGTGCCGTAACCAAAGTATTCGGCCCTTTTAAAATCAGATACACGCCATATGTCTTGCTAAAAGTTCTTGCCATCTCAAAACGATTGTTCTCAACATCCTTAATAGTCGCACCAACCAACCTAGCCATTTCTCCAGGATGAGGCGTCAAGATGGTAGGAGATGAGCGCTGGGATAACTTATCCAAATGTTGATTAAGATAAAATAACCCATCCGCATCTAAAACAAGGACTCCATCTGTGTTATTCAACAATTTAATCAACTGATCTTCAACCCGTTCAGCTCTTCCAATCCCCGGTCCAAAAGCAACACCATCGTAGGTCGAAAGCTGCTTTGGCAGCGCATCAGCTGTTTGAGCCCGATAGTCAAAAGGATCGTACATCGCTTCAACAGCGTGATGAGCGATAATCGACTTAGCGCTATTTGGCGCACTAACAGAGAGTAGCCCGATACCTGCACGCAATGCTGCTCGTGTAGCAAGTACTGCGGCTCCCGGCATATCCTCAGAGCCAGCAACAATCAACCCCTTGCCATGGCTCCCCTTATGTGAAAAAACACTTCGGCGAGGATACGTTTTTTGAAAATCATCCTTTAGCCACAGTCTCCGTTTCCCATCATGCGCTTTTAAAGAAGCCTGCGGGAGACCTATATCCACAACCGCCACTTCACCATAATAGCTTGCTGAAGGGAAAGTGAATTGAGCAATTTTCGGGCATTGTAAGGTGTAAGTACGGAGCGCTTTGACACAGTCATGTGATACACTTCCTCCATTTGCCGGAACACCGCTTGGCATATCAACAGAGTATACTGGCACTTGACTTTTATTCATACACTGAATGATCCTCAAATAAAAGGGGCGTGGGGCTCCTTTTATGCCGGTGCCAAGCAACGCATCAATCATGACATCCCATTGCCGCATGGCCTTTTCAAAATCATTTAAGGCCGCCTCTTCTGTCGCATAGCTTACGCTTCCACCTGATCGCTCAAAAGCCGCCTTATGATAGGCACTATCGCCTATAATCGCAGCTGCCTCTCCAATGACCCAAACGTCCGTTGAATAACCATGGTCGCGAAGATACCTTGCAATAACAAAACCATCTCCACCATTATTTCCTTTGCCAATGATCACCCCAATCCTTTCGTCTTGACCTAGGATAGACCTGAGGTGCTCGAAAATGCCTCTGCCGGCATTTTCCATCAATAGATGCCCTCCAAGTCCAATAGACTCAATAGCATGACGATCAATCGCCTGCATTTCTTCTCTGGATACGATTTGCACAATAGTCCCTCCTAGCGCATTAAAAATATATGAGACAACTTGTTAATATATGCGAACTAGCATGACAAGCTTTCAAGAATGACCGTTGCCGCGGCATATTCTTTTGTATGTGTTATGGATACATGTGCTCTATGTATCGCATGTTTGGCATGAAGGGCAGGCCTCCCTGATGCATCATTTACAATTTCAATATCCTGCCACGATAAGGCTTGTCCAAATCCAAGCCCTGTCGCCTTCGCATAGGCCTCCTTGGCTGCAAAGCGTCCTGCTAAATACTCCACTTTTCTTCGTTCAGACGTTTTTTGATAAAATTGTTCTTGTTCAGTATCTGTTAAAATTCGTTCAACAAATTTAGCATTGGTAATCAGCTTTTCCATCCGCTGAAGCTCAACGAGATCAAGACCTGTCCCTATAATCATCTGCATTCCTCTCACTTTTTAGGAGTTTTTCTTGCATCAAATACTTAAATTGTTATATATTCACTCTCTTTTAATCATCATTTCCTTTATACTATAATATAGCAAGAGCAAAGGAGGACGTCATGTGTTTATCAGAACCGAAAGCTTCAAAGATTTCTTACGGCTCTATCCCATTGTATCTTTTATCATCGCTATTAATTTATTAGTGTATGTAGTCTATACTCTTAGCGCCTGGTTTCATATCATTGCCATTCAACATCTTATCAACCTTGGTGTTGGCTCGAATGTCTATGTCATCGCCTTTCACCAATGGTGGCGCCTAATCACCCCACTCTTTATTCATTTGGGATTATCACACGTCTTTTTTAACTGCTTCTCTATCTTCCTTTTTGCACCCGCATTAGAAGCTCTGTTGGGAAAATGGAAGTTTGCCATTGCTTATTTTGGATCAGGCATCATCGCCAATATCCTGCAGCTTTTCTTCGATTCACCTTACTATTATGTCGGTGCGTCTGGTGCTATATTTGGTTTGTTCGGTGTCTTTTTATTCATCATTGCTTTAAGACGCTACTTGTTAGATAAACAAAGCCAACAAGTCATCCTTGTCATTCTTGTCATCAATGTGGCCTGGACATTATTCTTCCCATCAAACATTGATGTTCTCGGACATATCTTTGGTTTATTAGCTGGCTTTGTTTTGGGCCCTATTCTCCTGTTTAGAAATCATGGCTCCTACTATTATCGGAGATGAGAGAAGCCGTCTCAGCACAGTCCATTTTCAGGACTTTTGAGACGGCTTCTTTTTATTCGCGTATTTCAGGACCAACATACCTGGAGGAGGGACGAATGATGCGATTATGTTGTGCTTGTTCTATCGCATGTGCCGACCACCCCATTAAACGACTGGTAGCAAAAGTAGCCGTATACAGATCTGAAGGTAAATCTAATGATTTAAACACCGCTGCCGCAAAAAATTCTACATTTGTTTTTAGTGAACGGTCGGGTTTATATTCTTTAAGCAAGCGTATGGCTTGCTTTTCTAATTCTATAGCTAACTCTAACCAATCATCACCCCTGGCAAGTGATAGAGCCACTTCCTTAAGAACGATCGCCCTTGGATCACGTGTGCGATACACGCGATGGCCAAACCCCATGATTTTTTCCTTATTTTCAAGTTTATGAGTCAGCCAGTTTACTATATTCGCCGTATATCGACTTCCTCAAGCATGGTGATCACAGCTGAAATTAGCTGCCTCACCATTAGTAGCAAGTACCCATCTCACCTATATTCTCCGGCGTTTTATGAATGACTATCCAGATATTGAGATTGATGTTCACATTATGGAATCTCACCAAATCAGTACAGCTTTATTAGAAGGATGTATCGATGTGGGTTTTTCAAGAGAGTCCCCCAACCCATCGAGGCATTGAACAAATCATTATTTCTGAAGAACCTGTTATCATGGTTGTCCCACATGATGGCTTTGATTGGGAGAGCGGTCCCCCGATTAACTATGAAGACATCCTTTTTCGCCTGCCTCTCCTGACACATAATCATCCTGAATATTGGGAAGAGCTTCTTTCTCATATTCAAGCCCAATATGTTGTTAAAACGATGCGCGTGAGCCAGGTGAGTACAACAAAGCATTTTATTGAAGAAGGACTAGGGTTCTCTTTTCTTCCAGAACTCGCTGTTCGTCGTGAACTGGCTGAGGGGCGATTATTACGCGTCGATGAACATCCCTTCACACTCCCAGCCACTCGAACCTATTTATTAACGCCTCAGCACCCTTCGGCCATCATGCGCCAATTTTGTCACTTTTCCATACAGCTTTTGGGAATAGAATAGACACGGCTATCCTATTTCCGATCAGTGTGTGGCATAAAACGGGGCTTGTAAGCCATTTTTTCTTTATAATCAGCAAGTTGTAACAAAGCCTCTTCTTCATCTGGTAGTCTAACTTTGAGAAGGATAGCGGCATTGAGTAGTGTGAAAACCACCATTGTAAAGTACGCTTGGAATAGGAGTGGCAAAGCGAAGATTTCAATAGCCACAACTAAATAATTTGGGTGGCGCATCAGCCGATAAGGTCCCTTATTCACAGCCTGCGCTCCAGGCAAAATGATAATTTTGGTATTCCAATAATCTCCTAGTGCAAGTAATGCCCATAGCCGGACACATTGGGCGCTTAAAAAGAATAGTGCCGGTACAACGGACCAATAGAAAAATGTTGGTCTTATCATTAAGACCTCTCCACATAAAGAGAGGAAAAACATGATATGGAGTAGTATTAGCCACTTGTAATGCTCAGCTCCAATCTCAATTGCTCCCCTTTTTTTCAATAGCCTTTCGTTGCGCTTGGCCAGTATAAGCTCTATTAATCTTTGTGTGATGACGAATCCAACAACAATAAGAAATGCCCTCATGGAACGGCCTCCCACTCCATCAAAAGCAATTCTGCGCTGAATCCTGGTCCTAATGATAACGCAAGCCCGCACTCTTTTCTTTGATGTTCCTTTTTCATCACCCGATCCAGCACATACAGCACTGTAGGACTGCTCATATTCCCGTAATGCTGTAAAACATCCCACGCAGATTCGAGCTTATAGCGCTCCACCTTTAAGCTTGACTCATAGGCCTCTAGTACCTTCCGACCTCCTGGGTGCGCAATCATATGCTGGACCTCATCTATTGACCTTTCCCATTTATGTAGAAACGTACTAACGACCGGCTGAAGCCATTGAGCCACCAGATTCGGAATGCTTTTTGAAAAGACAACATATAATCCGTCGTCCTTTATCTCCCAACCCATCACATCCTCTGCATCGTGAAGCAATGTAGATTCAGAGGTGATAATTTTCGGCACTATTCCTCGATGTGTTTGCTCACACAGCGACGACTCTTCACCAACAATAAGAGAACACGCCGCACCATCGGCAAATAATGAAACCCCAATCAAGTTACTTTTTGAACGATCCTGATGCTGAAACGTGAGGCTGCATAGTTCAACAGAAACCACCAGCACAGCAGCATGAGGGAAGGCTTGACAATATTCATGCGCCCGTGCCAATCCTGCTGTTCCACCTGCACATCCTAATCCCCAAATGGGTATTCTTTTGGTATGTGAGCCAAATGGCATCGCGTTCATAATCCGCGCATCCATACTCGGCGTTGCCAAGCCAGTGGTCGATACAAAAATAATCGCATCAATCTGGTCAGGGGTCACAGGTCCACGGAGATAGTCGTGATTCGTCAGGCAGGCGTTAATAGCCTCTATAGATAAGTCAAGTGCCATCCTGCAGTATAGATCATTCTTCTCACTAAACGTATGAGATGTTTGAAACCAGTCTAGCGGTGCTGCAAAATAGCGCTGCTTGATCCTACCGTTTTGAAAAATACGTAATAAGCGTTCAATGTCATGAAAATCCTTTTGGAAAAATTGCCTAGCAAAATCCATCGTTGTCTTCTGTTCAATTACATAAGGAGGTGTTGCCACTCCATTGGAAAGTATTATCGACATCCTCTTCACATCCACCATTTATCATTTTCCTTATTTTCTACATAGAAAGTAAAAATTATGAAAAATGAGGAGCAGTCTAAGAGCACTGGGCTGTATCGCCTCACTAGTCTCCCTTATGAAAGTCCCTCGCTCACCGTCCCCTTAAAGTAAGTCCCAATCCACGTATGCTCTTCCCCAAAATAGCACTAGGAAGGTTAATAAATTCCGAGAGTATAAGGAAAGCCGGGCAAAGTACGCCCGGCCCTTGTCTGTGCATTAGAGCATCATCTTATATGGAAGGTGCTTCATTGCATGGTCAAGTGGATTGGAGCGCAAGGCGCGAGAGATTCGGAACACTCTAAAATCGTGTGTTCCCGAATCTCCGCTGACTCACGATGCGACACTAGAGTCCTGCGGGAAGCAGGAGATCGGTAAGACCCCGCAACGCTCGCTTACCACTCCCCAGCAGAAAGCAAGCGCTCTGGATCGGAAACGCTCACCGTCCGGATGACCAGAATGTTATACGTCTGATCTTTTAAGGAAAAAACCTCTAGTCTTAGCTCAAGACTAGAGGTTCAATTTTACTATTTTTTTCTTATCGTTATACGTATGTTTCGCCCAATGAACAACACGTATGACTTTTCGCTTTTCATGACTCCAATAAATCACGGTTTTTGATTGTTCATTATAAAACAGCATATGCTTATCCTGGGCTTTAATGTCGATGGCTTGCGGGGAATGATACATTGTCTGCTCCTCAGTATCAATATTAATATAGACAAGCTGATCCGCCTGCCCACTGATCATATTAAGCCCATGAATGACAAGTTCATTCTTATAGCTATAAAGTTTATGAGGTGCAATATTCAGCTCTAACTCTTTTATCAAGCACCCTTCAATGTCACACTCGATAATCTTTCCCCTATTTCCCTCCTCAAGATAGCTTAAGGAAATAAAAAGACGATGCTTATGACAAAGAATACCCGTTGGAAACATATTCTTCCCTAAGGAAATCACTTCTTTTTTCTTATGATTTATCTTATAAATGACCGCTTCATCTTCATCTACAAAATAACTCGTGATATAAAACGTGTTCCCAATACACTCCATATCCCACAAAAATCCATCAATCGCCCATTGTTCTATGAACCGCAATGTTCTTTTACAAAACAGGTAAATGTATCCTTTATCGTCCGTTCCTTCACATGCAACAATCATTAACTCTTCATTTTCGTATAAAGTGGGCTTGCCGTTCACTAAAAATTTCTTTAACAAATCCCCTTTTTGATTAAAAATGTAAATATGAGTCAACTTCTCCAAAGAAGAATGATTTTCAGTAAACCAATAATTTCCCAACTGATCAATTAATAATTGATCAAAATCAAATTGGCTGTATACTAATTTATATAAAGGATGATGTAAATCATTTAATAAAACCGATTGAGATTGAAAGGAACTTTTGATGTCATCAATGGTGTGAACCTCAGAATGATTTAAGCTAATAGTCTCAGATCGCCGATATTGATTCTCCATTTGGACAAAATCTCCTTTACTCTAATTTATTTTGTGGGAAATTAGGTATATTTTTCACTGGAATTATTAACATCCGCACTTAAATGATTTAAAATGATAGAAAGCACTTATAATAGTTTCCTTTAGACATATCATATCAGATAACCAAGGCCTTTTTTATTGGGAAAATGTCAGACTGATACCCCTTAATATTAAGGGGCATGAATCGCTTTTTCCCAATTTGGAAAGAAGGGAATTTATGATCGGAAATAGAATAAGATACTATAGAAAATTACGGGGACATACCCTTGAGACACTCTCAGAAGGGATTTGTTCTGTCTCCTACTTGAGCAAAATTGAGCATGGAGATAAGTCAAGTGAAGAAATCATCTCCTTTTTATGTGAGAGATTAGGCATAAGTTATCATGATGTTGATAATTCAGCAGAAGCAGAAAGAATTAATTTATTGCTCAATCAGTGGTATAAGGCCATATTAGATTATGAGGATAAAGAACGCATTGACGAAAAGCGCCATTTGATCAAAGAAACACTGGACAGCTCGCAAATTGAGGAACCGTTGATTTACCTTAAATATGATCTTTTTAATCTTCGTTTCCAATATTTCCTTAATGATATGACCGAAGCTGAAAATACCATGAAATACATAAGTAAATTTAAGGATATTTTTAATGAAGAGTTGAATTATTACTACCTTCAATTTTCTGGTATTTATTATAACTTTATCAATGATTTTAATAAAGCTAATGAATGTTTTAAAGCAGCCGAAAAAGCATTATTGAAGATTCCTCACAACGAAATGGAAGAGGCCCAATTATATTATCAGATGTCTAACCTGTATGTTCGATTCTCCCAAGCTACTGAATCTATTAAATACGCTGAAAAAGCACTAGATAAATTTAATCGTGATTATAATCTGACACGAATTGCCGATTGTCAGGTTCTACTCGGTATCGGAAATCGTTTAACCAAGAATTTAAACAAGGCTGAACACCATTACGAGCAAGCCTTAAAATTTGTGGAGCTCTTAGAAGATCCCCAACGTCTTGGCATCATCCATCATAACCTTGGCCATGTTAAATCTCAAAGAGGATCATCAAAAGATGCTATCAAGCATTATTTGCAAGCACTAAAGCATACACAAAATGAGTCAAAGGCGATGACGCATTACCTTCTGGCTCTGGAGTATTATAAATTGAATAGGATAGAAGAAGCCTTGGCTCAAATAAAAATTGGTCTTCCTCTGTCAGAGAAATTAATTGATAAAGAGTATTACTATTCACTATTGGTCTTGCGTCACAAAGCGACCAACACAAAGGATCGGAATTACGAGCTACTCATTAAAAATGAAATCATTCCTTATTTCAATAGAATTCAAAAGTGGGACCAAGTGACGAGCTTCGCCGAGGAATTGGCTGAGCACTTTTATGCCAATAAATCCTATAAAAAATCCAGCGAAATGTTTCGCATTGCCAATGATGCTTTGAAAAAAACCAACTAACTAGAGGAGAGAGAATTATGAAAAAGTGCCTGTTACTCGTGTTAAGCACTCTATTTTGTAGTTTCTCTTTAGCAAACCTAAACTGTATAAATGATAATAAGGATAAGCCACCTCCCATAGGGACACCTGTATTCACTCCGTGTCTAATAATGCACAATGCCTATTAAAAAACATATTCAAAACCAATCGTGGGCTGCTTTTGAACGGGATGAATGCCATGATATACAGCTTGCCTTTCTTAGCCTGTTATGATATATATTTTATTGTATGCTTTCTTGAAATTTAGCATCATTTACGTATAATCACTTCAAAAAGAATCTATACCATTTTTTATAAAGATATGGATTTATTCCGTTTACTTAAGAAAGGGGATTTTCAAGTTATGGCATTTGTCATCACTTCACCATGTAAGGATGAAAAAGCAGCTGAATGCGTCGAAACCTGCCCTGTTGATTGTATTGTAGAAGGTGACGATATGTTCTATATCGATCCAGATATTTGCATTGACTGCGGTGCTTGTGAAGCTGTATGTCCTGTTGAAGCTATTTATCCTGAAGAGGAAGTTCCAGAGGACGAAGAAAAATACATTCAGCTTAATCGTGACTTTTTCAAATAATAGATGCCCCAACAATTCACTTCCTTCACATTGCAAGGCTTGACAGCCAGTGAAGATATACATTCTGATAGTATAAAAAAAGGATCAGTATCTCATTCGATTACTGATCCTTTTCTATTTACCTTCTTTAAGTTTAATGCGTTATCTTATCCGCCTGGGTTACTTTTGATTGGCGCTGTTCCTCATATGCAGTCATCAAGCCTAATCCAAGAGTAATCAGGAAGGTAAATACCGCCCCAAGAATCAGCCCTCCACCAAATATATAAGCGCTTTCACTAGGGAGTAAAAAGGCTAACACAATTCCCAAGACTAATTCTATAAGACAGACAAGATTTAATAATTTAACCATCTTTATCACCCCGAATAGGATTTGTCAAGATCAGATGATGCTGTCGTCACTTTTTATTCACATTATATTCATCCTTTGTTCACATTTTAACCCTTTTTAGCCAAAAAATCAAGTAAATGTGTCAAAATTGTGTCGCCAATGGTGTTAAAGCATGTAGAAGAGGTGAGGTCCTCCCCTCTTAAAACGTTCCGCTTCCCCCTTCATCAGGAAAACTTGGCTTGCACCACTTCGCTAGTACTCCTGATGTGATTTTACAAATCACACACTTAGGGTGCCCGCAAGCCTCAGGTAGCGAAGGTCAAAGCCCGCCTTATACTCTCTTCCTATGCGCGGCAGCGAAGGTATACATTCTGAAACTACTAAGAAAAACCGGGCGAAGAGTATGCCCGGTCCTTGTGAGTAAAAGGTTATGAACATAACCGCTCGTAGCAGTGCCTTTTATTATTTTGAGCATGCTTTTGTCAAAATGGACTCATCCTTTATTGCTTTAAAGAAGAGCTCTTGTTCACCGCACTCTTTGTTATAGTGTTCAGACCATGATTTGGAAACTTCACCCGCTATTAATCAGCGCTAAGGATTGGTTCAACAAAAATCGCTCCCCCGGCATACGGCGAAGTGAACAGCCAGAAACACAAATCAATAGCCAAGCTTGCGGAGCCGCATTTAAAGAAACCTTTTTCAGTTTTTTCTATGAAAAAGGCGTATTAAAGGAGTAATCATTTAATATGCTTTGTCCATACACGAACAGAGCCCCTAGAGCCCCAGCTAAAAGGATATAAGCGATAAACACAATAAGTTTTGTACGGAGGGTTGAATGGTAATATTTATTAATCCGATCTTGTTGCTTTCTCAGTTGCTGAATAACATGGTCCTGCTCTGCAACTTGCATGGAAATATCCTCTGTCCCTTGAATTGCCTCTATAATTTGAAAGAGCAGCTGGTTCATCTGCAGCTGGATCAAATACTTCTCCCTAAGCAACCTGGATTTATCCTGTAAGAAAGGGATGTACCATTTTTTCATCCTGCTAAGCTTATCCTGAATCAACGCTTGATCTTCGCTAATTTGCCTTGTAAGAAATCCCTTCATCACGTGATTAACCATCGGGCCTTCTTCATCCGTATAATATTGATAGAATAAATCTTTTCCTAATTCCTTTATTTTTTCAATGAGCACTCGCCTTGCTTCCGCTTGAAGATCAATGGTTTTCATCATGTAATCCTCGCGAATACGTCGCCACCAAGAAAAAAAACCGAAAATAATAATAAAAATGAGAATAACAGACGGAAAGAAATAGGCAAATACAAGCACACCAACAAGTCCCAATAACCACATATGCGGGGACAATACGGCAACGACACGCCCGCCATCCAATGGGGAAATTGGAAACAGGTTAAACAAATTAAGCATTGCACCGAGCATGATGACTAATGCCCAAATTAACTGACCTGTAAAATGGTAGAGAATGATGGCAGGTACAACGGAAATCAGACCAGCCAATGGACCGCCATAGGCTAAATAGGCTTCTGTTGCAGCATCCTTAGGCTGTTCCTTCATTCCAATTAAAGCCCCCATGAAGGGAATAAATACGGCTGGACTGGTTTTAATTCCTTTTTGCTTTGCGGCAACAAGATGCCCCATTTCATGTATAAATAACAGGTAAATAAGAACGACTCCGAACTTCCACCCAAAGAATACCGCATACGCTCCTAGGGAAATCAGTAAACTGATGATCATCCCGCCAAACTTTGAGAACTTTAAAAGTGCAATCAGCCATTTTAGCTTTGATAAAATGAGCAGTCCGGATGCAACAATGAGCCCCCGACCTGTATTGTTTTTTCGCTCAGCCATATTAAAAAACTCCTATAATTGGTGATGATTGATGCATGATGATAAAAACCGTTGGATTAGATTAACGTGCCATCAAGATGTTCAATAATGTTTTGTTCTATAAGCTCCCATTGTCCATCACGATGGGCGAGTTTAGTGACACTGCAATTATCGATCACTATTTTGGAGCGTTCGTATGTTGCCCCCATACTGCTGCTTATCAGTGTTTTAATAAAACCCCCATGTGAAACAACCAACAGGCGCTCTCCTCTGTAACGTGCTTCCAAGCGATCAAGGACTCCTGCCGCCCTTTGCGTTAATCTTTCTAGTGTTTCAACCCCATAATCCTCTGATTTTGGAAGCTTTGCTTTCTCCTCGTAGGTTAATCCCGATATTTGTCCATAATCTCGTTCTACAAGGTCTTGATCCGTCACTAATGGTGGTTGTTGCTTATTTCTCTTTTGAATGATGGCTGCCGTTTCAAAAGCCCTTTTTAAAGGACTGGATACAATGACAGAAAAAAATGCATCCTTTAAATACTCGGCCACCTGCTCAGCTTGCTGTAATCCGATTTCATTCAGTTCTATATCTTCTGTTCCTTGAATTCTCCTAAGACGATTCCACTCTGTTTGTCCATGGCGCACGAGCCAAATTTCTGTCTTCACGCAGCAATTCCCCCTCTGAGCTTCTTTATTTAAGACAACCATACGCAGGACTGAAGTGCAAGCCTTTTTTTAGGTATATGCAAATCTTCTTAAAATTGTCCGAGCTGAGTTAAAAAAATGTGGTTCCTTCTTAATATGACCATTCATCGAACAGTCAATGAGCCTCTTATTTAAAGATCGGAGCACAAGGGAAACAACGGATCTGCTTGCCTACTTAAGACTTTTCTTCACTGACAAGCAACTGGTATACTCTTGTATGATGTAAGAAGGAGGAGCTTTTATGAAAATTACTAAAAGGGCAGATCTCATCGTTGATCGGTATGGAAATTATTACTATGCCATTGATCAAAAGGATAGCATGCTACGAATTGTTAATGCATTTATGGACTTAAGCTATAGAAGAAAGCTCGACAAGGATTACATCGAGATGCATTTTGGTGAAAGCGTCGGTAGTCATCCCTTCAAGCTACTTAAAGATCATATCGATATGATTGCCTACGGTAAAAGCCGGTTTAAAATTCTCCCTTTAGAAGATGTTGAAAAACACTTTGATGTCATCTTAGAACCCCTCTATCCACCAGAATAACATAGATAGCCCTGCATAACGGAATGAAAAATCCCCTTGATGACTCCATCATCAAAGGGATGCGTGAATTGGCAATTTGCTTTAGTCTAAAATTTTCACTTTGACAGTACGTCTGCCCCAATGCAAGGCATCATTATGATCGGACATGAAGAGATCGATGTGTTTGCCATGAATGGCTCCGCCTGTATCTCCAGCAACAGCATAGCCATAGCCATCTATATAGAGCTTAGTTCCCAATGGGATGACATCTGGATCAACTGCTACGACCTTGGCATCTGGATTGGTTCGCAAATTAATCCCTGTAGCCGTTGTTCCAGAACACCCCGAGCAAAAAGCCGTATAAGCTGTTGAATTCATATACAGCACTTTTGAATGATTTGCATTTAGTGTGCGACTTGTTGTCTGCACTTGCTGTTTCTTTACATCTACATTTTGAACAGCAGCTTCTTCTGTTTTAGGCGCTTGGGAAGAAGCGGGTTTTGGTGAGTTATACAAGGCTTTGAAGGTATGTTCACCAATGATGCCATCCTGCTTCAAATCATTATTTGCTTGAAAATTTTCTACAGCGCCTTGTGTTTTGTTGCCAAAAATCCCATCGACGTTTCCGCTGTAATAACCTAAATCCTTGAGATCCTCTTGAACGCCTTTTACACGTCCGCCCTTTTCTCCCAAACTAATGAGCTTACCATCAAATTTTAGATAATGCTTTAATTTTTCCTTTGTTTCCGGACCAACAAGGCCATCTACTTTTAGGTGATTATCCTCTTGAAATTGTTTAACGGCCTTCTCAGTCGCAGTTCCAAAATGTCCTGTTGGTCTAGAAAGCTTATAATACCCTTCTTGAGATAATACTTTCTGTAAATTTTTTACGTGTTCGTCCTGGCTGCCTTTATGCAACGTCTCATGACCAAACTGTGCATTCGCAAAGGTAGGCAAAGAGAGCAATGTTCCTGTAATTGTTGTTGCGACAGCTAACTTTTTTGCAACACCTCGATTGAGAGTCATCAAGGTCCCTCCCCCTGAATGAGTAATCTTTAATAACTATTATGTGGGATAACCCAAAGCATGACTTACAGTTTGATTACAAGAAGGCTATTAACATGCTATTTTATTATTTTAATAGGGTTTCTGAAGCTTAACTCTGTAATATTTATGAAATATTTCAGACTTACAGACTGTAACTGGCATTAACTTTACCCAAAACATTAGCCAGACTTCTTTGCTGGGTACTTCTAATGTGATTCCCCAAGTCACGTACCAAGGTGGCATATTTTTCCTAATGAAGAAGGAAATTAAGAAAAACCGGGCGAAAAGCATGCCCGGTCCTTGTCCTTAGTATAGAGCATTATGATATATAAAAGAGGCTTCATTGCCTGGTCAAGTGGATGGGAACGCAAGGCGCGAGATTCGGGACACTCTAAAATCGTGTGTTCCTCGGGCGCCGTTGACTCATGATGCGGATACTAGAGTCCTGCGGGAAGTGGGAGAGCGGTAAGACCTTAGCAGTGCGCAGGCGCGAGGAGGCTTACCACTCCCCCGCGAAAAGCGAGCGACCTGGAGCGGTATCGCGCATCATCCTCATGAACAGAAATTTTATACTTTCTGATCTAAAAAAAAAGAGAGGGAATCCCTCTCCATCATGGAACCATGTTACTCTTCAGTTGTCAGCTTGCCTTCAAGCGCTGCTTTTTTCTTTCTTCCCTTGCGTAAAAGTAAATAGAAAATGATCACGAGTATCAATACAATAAAGCCGATCAGCCAACCCATACTGGAGTGGTCTTTAGGCCTATTCACATCCCATGTTGTTTCCAGCGTATCCATGTCATTTTCACTCACAGGCTGTGCTTTATCAAAAGCAATGACAGAGACGTCCCATGTCCCTGTACTATCTAATGTGATGCTTCCGGTGTAATTCCCCGCACCATTGCTTTTCAAAGTCACCCTCTTTTGCTTATCATCCTTTGTAAGATTAAGCATTACTACAGCCTGATCCATATTTTTCATGGTTCTTTCCGGCTGCTTTTGATCAAATTGACCAACATTGACCGTTACTTTTATGGAGTGGTTAACAGTGAGTGCATTGTGCTTGAGACTAATGATACCAATTTGCGACGCAGCGTTACTCTTTGCATAAATCAAGGTAGATGTCGCAATGCTCACAAACAAAATAGCTAGCACCACGAGTAAAATTCTTAACTTCATCTTTTTCACACCTAACTTCGTGCCTTAACGATTTCGTAAGGTCACAATCATGGAGATAGTTATAAGAATGAAGCCACACAAGGCTAGCATAGGAATGGTGACAAATCCGAACCAGTTAATGTATTCTCCACTGCATGGAATCCCTTGTTTACAAATTCCTGCAAAAGCGTGTACCTTTTGCTCTAAGATATGCACGATTGAAAACAGCCCACCAATAATTGTGATAGGCAACACATAATAGGCAATCTTGCGATCATTACGGAAGCAAGCAATACCTAAAATAATCGTCATGGGGTACATACAGATGCGCTGGAACCAACATAATTCGCAAGGGATGAAGTGAGCAACCTCACTAAAATATAAACTGCCTAATGTCGCTATAAGCGCAACAACCCAGGCAAAATAAAGACTTTTACTCATTCCAACGTTCTCCATTTTCTATTCACCTGCGTTCAAGGCTTGATCAATTTGTTTCTTTAAGTTCTTATAATCGAAGGTGTCCCCTGTAGATAAGACTTTTCCATTTAAAAATAACGTTGGGGTTCCTAAGCCTTGCCCACCCATTGTTATATCTTTCGTAATGTTATCCTCATAGGTATTGTGATCCATATCCCATTGAAGTTTTTTAACGTCTAAGTTGGGGACAGCTTGTTTAGCAATTTTTTTCAATAAGTCCTTCGTGACCCATGCCTTATCCTCAGCGCCTTGGTTCTTATATAAAAGCTGATGAAAATCCCAGAAATGCTCAGGGTAATTGTGATAAATGGATTCCGCTGCCTCCGCAGCTAACCAAGACTCATTTCCGAAAAGGATGTAATTAAAAAAGTAAAATTGCACCTTACCCGTATCAATATAATCCTTTTCCAGCTTCGGAAAAATCGATAACTCAAACTGCTTACAATATGGACATTTATAATCTCCAAATTCAGCAATTTTTACAGGCGCATCCTTCTCACCTAATGACGGTTGATCATTATAGTCAAAGTTTTTATAGCTTGCTTGACCGCTGCTTGCCTTCTCTTGATTGGAGGATTGACTAGTATCCGCAGCATCATTGTGTTTATTGTTGATCACAATACCAACAATGGCAAATACTAAGATTAAGACAAACACAGTCGAGACGATAATCACCCATCTATTCTGATTCTGCTTTTTGGCTGGGCGTTGCTGAGGGCGTTGCTTATTATTTTTTTTCTTATTTTTAGGCATGATACACCTCTTATTCTATAAGTATCGTATCTTTAACCCTTATCATATAAAAACCCGTCCACAATGTACAGAAACTCTCTCGTTATTAAATAAATTGTAATATTTTACTCCTTCATTATTGGGCCTTTCTCGCTTCTTCCAGGCGCATTATTTCATCAATTGTAATAAAGTCATAAGCTTTATACACTTCGGGCAGAAATGCCTTAAGTGCCGCTACTGTATGGGCTGCAGCTCCATCATCGGCCCCCGGAGTGTTGTTAGCATCGTGCAGAACAATGACTGCCCCGTCGTGTATATGAGCATGCAAGCGTTCCGTTAATCGTTCCTTGCCTAAATTCAGCTTCCAATCACCTAATATGGCTGACCATATAACAATCTTAAAAGGACGTGCCGCCCAAAAGGTAAACAGATTGAGCGCTCCCCACGGCGGCCGGTAATAATCCGGCGTCTTCCCTGTAATCTGTTGGATAAT
The DNA here is from genome assembly GCF_014642655.1 of Pullulanibacillus camelliae. Lineage (GTDB taxonomy): Bacteria > Bacillota > Bacilli > Bacillales > Sporolactobacillaceae > Pullulanibacillus > Pullulanibacillus camelliae. The sequence goes on along the minus strand of NZ_BMIR01000003.1, from coordinate 226,010 downwards.
CTCAGCGGTTTGCACGCACTGCTGACGCGTTCCAGCTGGGGTTAAAAACCAATTGTTCCTATGCTGATAATGATGAATACCGATAGCATGCCCTTCATTGTGCATGCGTTTAATGATCTCAGGATACCGCTCGGCATTTTCACCCACAACAAAGAAGGTAGCCTGTACATTATAAGTACGCAGCACATCTAGCAATTCTGGCGTATAGCGGGGATCAGGTCCATCATCAAAGGTCAAGGCCACCTTTCCTTTAACCGTTGACTGTTTAAAAAGCCCAATCGCAAAGGTTCTCATAATTACCGTTGGCAAGATAGCATAAAGCAAAAATAGACATAAAATGATGAGGGCGATACACAATATGAAATACAACCCAACCATTTGCTCATCTCTTCCTTAACATGTCAAATTTCTAGTGCATCCCAACCGAAAAACTCACCGATCCGGCGAGTTTCTAAGCATTGCTTGAAAGGGACAGCTTCTTCGCATACTTCTTAAGCATTCTTATAAAACCTTTTTTTGTCGTACTCACTTGATAGATCTCATTCAAATATTCACCCTCCAACGCCCTGTCGTAAAGAAAATCAAACATCACATTGGGATGAAGAATTTGTAAGCTATTAAAATACGTCTCTACAGCACGCTGCCATCTTCTAACCTCGATATCGTTATCAAGAATAGCCGCTATTTGGCCTTCAAAAGAAGCATTGTGGTCAAGCTCATAGACCAAATAATTTTCCTTCAAATACTGCATGTTAACCGCTTCTTGTCCAGGCAAAGCTGAGTGGATAAAGATTGGAAGACCCTTTCGCAAGGCTTCAGTGATTGTCACTCCCCCTGGTTTTGTCATAATGGCATCAGCCTGATCATATAGCTGATTCATTTCTTCTCTCGAGGCTATGTAAGGAAGTGGTGTTAATCTAGGGTCTTGTAGCTCTTTTAAGGACTGATAAAGCTCTTCATTCTTGCCACAAAGAATGATGTAATGATAATCAAGGCTCGGATCTGAGTGTGCTAACAATCCAGTGATATCACCTAAGCCACTAGAGCCACCTGCCACAAGGATGCTTTTTGTACGAGACCTATTTCTATTTCTTTTTTTTACTTTGCTTAAAGATAAAAAGGTCTCATGAATCGGAATCCCTGTGACAAAAATTGTCTCTGGACTTATTCCATACTGTTCAATCATTTGTGTTTTGACCGCTGGCGTCGATACAAAATGATAATCAATCCCTTGCCTTCCCCAAATATCATTAATAAAGTAATCTGTATACACATTAATCACGGGAATATGACAGCGCCCTTTATTTTTCAGCCTACTCATAAGAAGGGATGGAAACCCATGTGTACACACGACCACATCCGGCCTTTCCTCCTGCAATAGCTCCTCCACCTTGTTGAGAAAAAAATGCTCCATCCCTTTGAACGAACAATGCTTATGGGAAGGGGTATAAGCAAAATGCTTATAGGCCCAGTCATATGTATTCGGTGTATGTTTAATCCATTTCAAATAAACCTCTGATACTGCTTTTTCTATGAACTTACTGCTATAGCTGAGTACATCGACTTTGCGGCATTCTATTTTATCTGTTCTTTTTTTTATAATGCCAATTAAAGCATCTGCTACACGATGATGACCAGAAGGCATGTTAAATAAGGGAAGAAATAGAATCTTCATATTCAAGCTCCTTTCCCATACAGTAGTCCAATGCATAAATAAAGCGAAAACCTTGCTTACACTTCAGTTTCTTCTCAGTACTCCCCACTTAGGTGTTCTTCAAAGTGTAAAAAAGCTTTTGCATATATTTACCACACTTTAATATGCTTTAATCAAATACCATTCTCACATTTGATTTATTCTTCTTTCTATATACTATGATGCTATGCCTAATTAGCATGTCCAATTTTCATTTTTAAACTTTTTACAAAAATATACTTACTTTAGCCCAATTATTACCAACAAAAGTATAGCATAATTCTCGCTGCATCGCTCACTTCGCCTAGTACAAACGATTTGCTTGTCATTGCCAATAGATTTACAATATGACATAGCGTGTATGAGGAGGCTTTCATATGAAACCTAATAAGCAATCAGTGCGACACTTTTTTACCAGTCAATACATCATTTTTTCTATTATATTAACAATAAAAGCTGTTTTAATGCACGGGTTCCTCTTTCATGATTTTGATTTTATTAAATCCTTTATTTTAGAAGGATGCTATATTTTATTTTTACTAGGCTTTGTCGAGCTTTTACCCTCACGCGCCAAAAGCTATGGCTATTTTATTGCTGATGCCATTATCACCACTTTATTCGCCAGCATTGTCTTATACGTTGCTTATTTTAACACTGTTCCCACTTATTTTGCCTTGTTTCAGCTCGGACAAGTATCAGCTATAAGTGATAGTGTCTTATCCCTTTTAAATCCATTATACCTTTTGATGTATATCGATATCATCATCTTACTTGTTTTTAAGTTTTCCAAAAAACTCCCTTTTCCTTCTGCACGAATCAATAAAAAAGGACTTAGGATCACCGCTATCCTCTCTCTCGCAGTTGCCATCGCCTTCTTTATTTACTATAAAGGAGTGAGCATTGCTAACCCTGTATTGGCTGCAGGCGATAAGGGGATTTTTAATTATGAGTTGTTAAATATTTACAAAGATCCTACAGCACAGGTCAAACCGTTAAGTGCTAAACTCACAGCTCAGGAGATCAATCAAAAAATTGATCAAATCAAAGGCATAACGATTAAACAACCAAGTGATCGCAACATGTTCGGCGTGGCAAAAGGAAGAAATGTCATTGTGATTCAAATGGAATCCTTTCAGAACTTTCTTCTCAATCTAAAGGTGGACGGTCAAGCAGTCACGCCTAATTTAAATAAGCTTTTAAGCCAAAGTCTCTATTTCCCACATGTCTACCAACAAGTGGGACCAGGCAATACCTCCGATGCGGAATACATGATGAACACTTCCTTGTTTCCACAAGCCTATAGTGCAACATCAATCTCCGAAGGGAATCGCAATTACCCGAGTTTGCCTAAAGTCCTAAAAAAACAAGGCTATAATACAATGACCTTTCACGCAGATGAGCTTAAATTTTGGAACAGAGATGAGCTTTATCCTGCCTTAGGCTTTGACCATTTCTATGAAAAGCCTGTTTATGGAGATAAGGATAACGTTGGTTTAGGTCCATCAGATGATGTTCTTTATAGTAAAGGACTTGATAAGCTCGAAAAAAGTTCAACACCGTTTTACAGCATGTTCATATCCATGTCAAGTCACCATCCCTATAAGATACCTGATGCCAAAAAGGGGCTAAAGCTTCCAAGTCAATATAACCAAGGAAAAATTGTTGGTGATTACCTAGAGGCCCAGCATTACACCGATGCTGCTTTAGGCCGCTTTATTCAAAAGCTTAAGGATAAAGGCATTTGGGATCATTCCATTATTCTTTTTTATGGGGATCATTTCGGATTAGACCAGCACATGTTTAATAACCAAGATCGTGCACTATTAAAAAATCTACTTGGTCATTCCTATACAGAAGCCGATCGTTATAACATTCCTTTTATCCTATCAATTCCAGGTGTCACTCACGGTGAGGTTAACACTGTGACAGGAGGACAGCTCGATTTCCTTCCCACCCTTACCAATTTACTTGGTATTAATATCGAAAACCAATTGGTCCACTTCGGACAGGACCTCTTAAATACGACTCACAATACCATCGGCATGCGTTACTACATGCCACAAGGTTCCTTCATCAACTCGTCCATACTGTTCGCACCAACAAGAAATTTCAGTGATGGGACAGCACTTGACTTAAAGACAAAACGAGCCGTATCACATAATGCTATGCAACAATATAAATCAGACTACGACCAAGTCATTGCCTTAGAAAAGCTTTCTGATGCTTATGTGATGTCCTTACCACACGAAATCAAGTCATCCGAGAAGCCTTAATGGGGAGTGCTATAACGAAGATTTATACTTTCTGTATAGTGCCAAAAAGCTAAGGAATCCGTATAGTTACGGATTCCTTCTTTTTGAGAGCCTGTTATAAATAGTCTCTCATCATTAAACCGGTTCAAAGGTTTTACAATCTGTTTCTTCTTGATCAGCAGCTTTTTTACCCGTATGACTGACAACGTAAATAGCCTCAGCACTACACTTATTGCCTTTTTCCCAATATTTACAATTATTAACTTCACACAATACATCTTTAGCCATTAACAAACCACTCCTTTGGTCATCATGTATTGCATTTATATATCCTGTACCAAATCGAGTGATTTCATTCAAGCTCCACGTTTCTACTCGTTCACCACTTTATGACATATACCATGTAGCCGACACTAATAAGAATAAAAATACCCACAAAAAATAGACCTAATGTTGAATTTTTCATCCTTAAACATCCTTTTTCTATGTATCCCCCAAGAATACAACAGTCATTCAATATTACGTCTATCATACATTAATTTTATTGTAAGTGACAACCTAGCTGTGAATATGATTAATAATGATGGAAGAAACGCTTTTGATATACAATGATTAATGAATCCAGCTCGCGACTTTGTTGCACCGTTTCATTATTTTTGAGCCCTCTTAGTTTGGCCACTTCAAGCATTTCTCTTCGTTTCTCTGTAATGGACTTCATCAAATCACTTCTGTCCAGTTCTCTAATGTCTATCATTACCCTACCCCTCTATTCTTTCATTTTAACTCAACCTCAATTATTATGAATAGAGTCGATTAAAAATGCAATCGTTTTGACAAAACTAGTGGGCAACTTACATGGACTTAGCTATTTCGACAAAGCGTTTTGTTAGAGGGGCTTACCAAATCACTATGGGCGTTCAAATAATGAGAGAGCCAAGCGTTTCGGCTTGGCCCACAATCTGCCTTAATGATCATGCGCTTCATCAATAATTTCTTTACGCATGCCCTCGATGGCCTCTTCCCGACGATGATTCTTTGCTTCTACAGCTTGCCGATCACGGCCAGCAATATCACCACTTTGAAGAGTTTCTTCTGCCGCTTCAATATTTTCAATTGTATTTTGAATGTGCTCCTGCAATTTTTCTACATTATCACTCCGATCATCGGGCTTCGGAGTATGATCATGTTTCATTTGGATTACGCCTCCTTTAACGGTAAAATGTAATGGATTCTATTCTATTGTGGATTCAAAGCCTAAACTATATGCATTTCTGCCTTACTTTTAATTCCATAAAAGTCGTGAATATGCTCGACAATAAATTGGACATCACTAGAGTTAAGATCAAAATAAAGAGGCAATCGGAGCAAGCGTTCACTCTCCTTAGTCGTAAAACGGTCCTCACCATGAAATCGTCCAAATTGCCTCCCCGCCAAGGCACTATGTAAAGGGTTATAATGAAAGGCAGCTGCAATACCGCGTTGCTTTAAAAAAGCAATCATCGTTTTTCTTTCCTCTTCATCCTTCACCTTAATGTAAAACATATGAGCATTATGCTCGCATAACTCAGGAATAGTCGGCAATTCTAATATTCCTTTTTCCTTTAAGGTAAGAAGGCCTCTATAGTAATGCTTCCACAGATTCATCCGCTTTTGATGTATGCGTTCAATCCCTTCAAGCTGCGCATAAAGGAAGGCAGCATTGAGCTCACTAGGTAAAAAAGATGAGCCGATATCCACCCATGAATACTTATCGACAGAACCATTCAAAAAGCGCTTGCGATTTGTACCTTTTTCCCGAATAATCTCTGCGCGTTCCAGCAGTGTTGGATCATTGATAAGCAGAGCCCCTCCTTCTCCACTTGTCACATTCTTCGTCTCATGAAAGCTATAGCAGCCCAGATGACCAATTGTTCCTAAGGACTTCCCCATGTAAGTGCTCATGACACCTTGGGCAGCATCTTCAATGACAAATAACTTATAGCGATCAGCAAGACCCATTAACCGGGACATATCACAGGAAACGCCAGCATAATGGACCGCAATAATTGCCTTCGTCTTTTCGTTAATCGCTGCCTCCACAGCTTCAGGATCCATATTCATCGTTTCAGGGCAGATATCGACGAATACTAACTGTGCTCCTCGTAAAGCAAAGGCATTAGCTGTAGATGAGAAGGTATACGAAGGCAGAATCACCTCGTCTCCCTCCTTTAGCTCCATCAGTACAGCACACATTTCTAAGGCGTGGGTACAGGAGGGGGTTAACAACACATGGGGGCAGCCTGTTTGTTCAGAAAGCCATTTTTGACAAAGAAATGTAAAGCGCCCGTCCCCACAGATTTGGCGGCTATTAATCGCTTCACTAACGTAGAGGGCTTCACGCCCAGTGACTGCTGGTCGATTAAATGGAATCAAAGCGATGCACCTTCTTTTTGTTTTTTTAAGCCCCTTGGCTAGAAATCGCAATGCCTAGAATGACACAGGCAAGGCCAATCCCTTTTTGCCAAGTAAGAGCTTCATGAAATAACACAATGGACAAGATGAACACAGCGAGAAAGGACAGACTCATAAAAGGATAAGCATAGCTCAGTTCAAACTTCGTCATTGCCGCCATCCAAAATAGAGAGGCCAGGAACGCAGCGGCTAAGCCCGAAAAAACAAAGGGGTCCATGATCATTTTAAAAAGGATAAATAGCTTCTCCAGTAGTCCTGGAGGCAACGTATCAACCCGATTCATTCGCCACTTAAGGACGAGCTGGCCATAGACAGTAAAGGCAATGGTGCCAAGAATATAGATATAACCCACAGCATTCTCTCCTTATAATTGTGCTGGTCGGTATTTATGATAAATATCAACAGGATGCTTAAAAGAAAAACCTAGCTGCCGATAGACGTTAACTATGGCTAAATTTGCAGCGGATACAGAGCTTTTAATCTCTTGATACCCCTCACTAAACAGCATTTGGCAGGCTGCGCTCCATAAGTATTTTCCAAGACCCTGCCCTTGAAACGCTTGCCCTATAGCATGAAGAAGAATCTGATTTTCCCTATAAGCAAAAAAGCCAACAGATATATCTTCAAACTTTAAAGTGAGTACCCGGCCTTCTGCGGCAAGAGATTGTAGCCAATTTGCATAACGGATATCACCCTTTTCAGGATCAAGATTAAAATCCCTGTGGAAACGATCATATTTAAAAGTATCAAGACAAAATTGAACTAAATGATCAGTGGTTTGCGCATGCATCACCGACACACGACTATCAAAGATTGGCTGAAAGGCATCCGAGCGGCAAATCGGCTCAATTAAAGTGTCACAGTAGTAAAAGCCATACCGATGTAAGAGCTTTTTGGACACGAGTGGATGAACCCTTACTGTAAAATGTCCTGTAAGCTGCTCTGTCCTTTTTAAATTTTCCTCGGTGGGCCGTATGAGCTCATACGTTGGCAGGCCATACACCTGTCGATCCCAAGGCGTTTCTTTAAAATCCTCCACAGCTCTAGCTCCTTATCCCTTCTTCTTTTCATGCGTGGTCAGCAAGGGCTCATAGCCTTGATCAAATCCAATTTTCGTTCGAACAACATATAACGGACGATCTTTTGTCTCATCAAAAATTTTGCCAATATAAAGACCAATAATACCTAAATTGGCAAAAGTGAGCCCTCCCAAAAAATACAGCGATACCATCACACTTGTCCAACCTGCAACGGGCTGGTACAAAAAGAAATACTTATAGATTAAAAACAGACCGTAAATCAATGAAAATAGCGCAATGCCAAAGCCGAACGTAATCGAGAGACGAAGCGGCTTATTTGACTGCGAAACAATGCTATCAATCGCAAGGTTGATGAGCTTCGACCAATTATAGCTTGATTTTCCTTCTCCACGGGCTGCATGTTTCACATCAATCACCGTCCACTTAAACCCCAACCATTTTAAAAACAAAGGGTAGGAACGGCTTTTTTCTCTTAACAAACAAAGCTGGTCGACGACAGAACGTGAGCAAATACTAAAATTAGCAATGGAAGCGTCCGTAGTGCCTTCTGTAAAATAATCATAGACTTTATAAAAGAGCTTAGATTGCATACGCTTAAGCCACGTATCCTTACGCTTAGCTCGGCGAGCAAAAACGATATCGTAGCCTTCCTGCGCTTTATAATACAAAGATTTAATTTCTTCAGGCTGATCTTGGAGATCACAATCCATGACCACAACCCAGTCCCCTGTCGAATAATCCAAGCCAGCAGTGATTGCGGAATGCTGACCAAAATTTCGAGACAACGCAATCCCCTTCACCCGAGCATCCTTCTTCGCCAGCGCCTGGATCGTCTGCCACGATGGATCAGGACTTTCATCATTCACCATAATAATTTCAAAGGAGGGACTAATGGCTTCTACAGCTTGTTTGATACGAGTATAAAGTTCTTTAAGACACCCGTCACACCCGTAAACAGGGGTGACTACTGATATGGTTGGATTCATGCATTCTCCATCCTCTATCCCTAGACTTCTTTCTTATTTCGCATTCTCTATCCACTCACGCCGACTCTCATGTTCCTCCCAATATTGTTGGACATGCTGCCTTTTAGCGATATCAAGAAGATAGCTTCCATATTCATTCTTAAAACGACCAGCATGGCGCAGGAGGTCCTTCTTGCTCATCGTTTTCATATAATAGGAAATTTCCTCCAAACACCCCACCTTGAAGCCTTGCCGCATCTCAATATGCCGAATGAATTCAGAGGCCTCATTCAGAGCTTCATGAGTACCAACATCCATCCAGACATAGCCACGTCCAAGCAACTCCACATTCAAACGATTTTGCTGTAAGTACAAAGCATTTAGATCCGTGATCTCCAATTCACCACGTTCTGATTTCTTTAATTGTCGCGCCAGATCAACCACGTTATGATCATAAAAATACAATCCAGTAATCGCAAAGTCTGATTTTGGTTCGACCGGCTTTTCTTCAATCGAAAGCACTCTTTTTTGATCATCAAACTCCACAACACCAAATCGCCTGGGGTCCTTAACACGATGACCAAAGACGGTCGCCCCTTTTAATTGTCGTTTGACACGGCGCAGTAACGGTGTAAAGCCCGGGCCATAAAAAATATTATCTCCTAATATTAAAGCCACTTGATCGCCAGCAATAAATGATTCACCAATAAGGAAGGCTTCAGCGATACCATTAGGCTTCTCCTGAACCGCATATTGAAGACGGATGCCATAAGCACTACCATCACCCAACAGTGTTTGAAAGCGCTCGAGATCCTGCGGCGTTGTAATAATTAAAATGTCACGAATATCAGCTAGCATCAAAACCGAGAGCGGATAATAGATCATTGGTTTCTGGTAAACAGGCAATAAATGCTTATTATTTACCAATGTTAAGGGGTACAGCCGTGTGCCTTTACCGCCAGCTAAAATAATCCCTTTCATGCAGTTCACCCTTTCCATTTTTCTAGAGTGTGCAGAAGGAAAGTAAATTATCCACATAAAGGTAACTTATCCTAAATTGGGCATGGTTCCTGTCCTTTAGCGCCAAGTTCAATGTAAAGCATCAAGAAGCACCGCCCGAAAATATCTTTATTCCTTCTATGAACCATTAAAACTTTTCTAAATAAAGCCTTAATAACTTTACCCACCCTTTAATATAAATAGGACAAGGAGAGTAGCTTGGAAGGAGACATTATCTATGAATACTATTCAAGCCTTTATATTAGGACTCTTACAAGGAATCACTGAATTCTTACCGATATCTAGTACAGGGCATCTCTATCTTGGACGCCATTTATTCGGGTTAGATGAAGCTGGCCTTTTTTTGGACACAATGCTCCACTTTGGGACGCTCATCGCTATTCTAGTTTTTTACAAGGAAGAGATCCTCATGATTTTGCGACGTCCCTTTTGTCGCCTCTCTTTACTCTTAATTGTTGGAACCATTCCAGCAGTTGTCTTCGGTCTTCTATTTAAGGATTTCTTTGACACACTTTCAAAGTCTGGCGTCACGATCGGTTGGGAGTTCTTGATTACAGGAGGAATGATGTGGTTTGCAGAAACGTTAAAACCCGGACGAAAAAAGATGAACGAGCTTACCGTCACTGATGCGCTATTCATTGGTTGCTTCCAGGCCAGTGCCATTTTCCCAGCTATTTCACGCTCTGGGTCAACCATTGTCGCCAGTCTTATTCGCAAGCTGGATAGAGAAACCGCTGCTTATTTTTCTTTTCTCCTATCCACACCTGCTATCGCCGGGGCCGTTGCTCTACAGTGCAAGGATCTCTTTGAAGGAACTGCACAGCAAATCAGCCTACCCTCGCTGCTTATCGCTACCCTAACCTCTGCCTTTTTTGGCTATTTAGCGATTCGCTGGATGATCGGCTTTGTCAAAAAGCAATCCCTAAAGTTATTTGCCGTCTATGTCTGGGCACTCGGTATCATCATCCTCGTTGCCCAATGGACAGGACGCTTTTAATAGACAAAGACCCATTAAGAAAAACCGAGCGAAAAGCTTGCCCGGTCCTTATTAAAACACGGAATAAGATTTTAATCCCAAAAAGCAGGGTCAGCAACCCAGTTGATCGGAATGGAAGGCGCTCTGGCTCCTTCGGGAACAGGGCCAGCGTTACTTCAGAATACACTTCGAGTTTTTCCGAGAAAGCTGACTTCGAAGCCATACTTGTAGACTCAGGAACAGGGGTCTTTATTCATAAATACTTAGAATACCATTCATCCATTCCAAAATAAGCTGAGGCCACTCAGGACGATCGACTAAAAACGTCACGTCCTGTGACAACGCCGACCCTACCCACATCGTGTGAGCATGAGGAAAGCGAGTGCTCTGGAGTGGAGATCCACACCGTTCTGCTGACCAAAAATTTTATCCTTTCTGATCTCTTAAAAACAACAGGGCCACCCTAATCAAGGGCTGCCCTGTCTTTTATCAATTCAAAAGCCAGTAAATCCGCCAAAAAGCCGGTTGGTGAGGAAGGAGGAAATTCTTGTCATCCAATCAAAGTAAAGAAAAACCCCCATAAAAATCATTAACCCACCACCGATCTTCATGAATGCGACATTATACTTTTTCACCCAAGCTAAGTGACCAATGAAAAAAGCTAAGATAAAAAAAGGGACTGCAAAGCCACTGGCATAAACGAGAATATATAAGAAGCCCTGAGCAGGTGCAGTCGATGCCAAAGTAAACACAGCCGCCAAAATCGGTCCTGTACAAGGCGTCCAGCCAGCTGCAAAGCCCATGCCAATCAATACTGTTCCTAAAAATCCCGCTGGACGATTGGTAAAATGAATGCGCCTATCCTTCATCACAAAAGAAGGCTTGAATACTCCTAGAATAATTAAGCCAAAGACAACGATTAAAATCGCTCCAATTTGACGGATCGCATCATCATAACGATTAAGAAACGATCCTACTAATGTGGCTGACCATCCGATCGCAGCAAACACAATAAAAAAACCAATCAGAAAGAGTAATGTATGGAGCAATGCACGTTTTTTGAGCATCCCATTGTTTGTCTTTAACTCATTCACCGATACTCCCGTTATGTAGGAAAGAAAGCCGGGATATAAGGGAAGCGTGCATGGAGAAACGAAAGAGAGTATGCCCGCTCCAAATGCCAAAAAGATATTGATATCTGCCACTCGCGCTCTCCCCCAACATGAATAATTTAAGGCGCAATCATATTTAAATAATGCGATACTTCCTCAGCACTTGTCATCGTTGGTGTCATCTTGATCACTTTGCCATTCTTATCAATAAAGAAGGTTGTCGGCGTTTCCGTCAATGCATAAGCCTTGGAAATATCTTTATCATGATCTAATAACGTCGGAAAGGTCGCTCCTACACGCTCCATGAATTTCTGAGCCACTAGATTTGAATCACCAATATTGACTCCATAGATCTCAACATTGGCGGGTTTGTTTTTATAGGCCTTTTCAATAAAAGGCATTTCTTGTTCGCAGGGCTTACACCAAGAACCCCAAAAATTCAGCATCACGCCCTTGCCGCGAAGATCCTTTAATTCCACTTCATGCCCTTGTAGGTTCTTTAGCTCAAAATTGGGAGCACTATCACCCTCTTTAACAGCTTCCTTGCTCTTTACGACTTGGAAAATGGTGTAGCCAACCGCTATGACAATGATGCACAATATTACCGTCCGCATGAATAATCTTAATCTTTTATTCTTCATTCTGCACCACCTTAAAGATCCTCTTACTTATGATTATACTCACAGTGCCCCCCATTTAGGCAAGCCTCCTGAGTATTTTTTAACTCATCATTTTGACTATTTCATTTATTTATAGTAACCGATTACAAAATAAATGTCACCCCACAGGGACTGGGGGAAATTCCCTGCAGTTAGTCTCTCCTCCCCTTCCTTAATCCTTATCCATCAAAAAATTAAGAGGGTGAGATAAAACGAAAAGAGATTACCCTAATACCGAGCGATAAAATTTTAAAAGGAGCTAAGGAAAACAAAAGTGTAGTCAAAATACGGAGACGCCTACGAGAAAGATGCCAACGTTACTTCACGTCAACTTCGAGCTGTTCCGAGAAAGACGCTGGAACAGGTGCTTCTTGATCATAAATACTTGGGAATCCTTAAAGACCTTTGGCTAAGTGTCACATCCATGTGACCAAGCCGAAGCTAGCCCGTCAATACCACCCCAAAAAGTAAAGAACACTTTTTTTTGGGACCCCTGATTGTACGCCTGAGGCCGTGCCCGTGTGGAAGCCGAAGTGTTTGGCGGGGGACTTCGTCACTCATTCAAAAAGCCGAACGCATGCTGAAGTGGTGAATGCGTTCGACTTCTCTATGAGCTGAATACTTCTGTCCCAGCCGCGCTTTTCTGCTAATAATCAATTTCTTCATAATCCTTTGGTTGTGGTGGCGGCGTTTGCGGTCGTCCCAAGCCACGAGATTTGTCTAATGTTACTTTCGGCCGTTCTTCTTGTTGCCGTGAACCTTTTTGCTTTTCCTTCACTTTTCAAACACCCCCTCGCTTAGGATGTGTGAACTTCAAAGTGATTATTCCTAATGATGATGGTGATGATGCCCATTCTCCTCCGACTTTATCGAACAAAGAATAGAGTCTTCATGATCATGATCAGCCGTCTCCATTTGAATGGTAGTGTGTCCAATTCCCTTGTGACTAAGCGTATGTTCAATGTCATGAAGGATGCTCTGGCTCTCGCTCAATGATTCCGCCCCTTCAAGTACAACGTGGCAAGATAATGCATTGATGCCACTTGAGATTGACCAAACATGAAGATCATGAATATTTTTTACGCCCTTAATGGCTTGCACGGTATCAATAATATCCTGTATCTTCAATTCACTTGGTGCCCCCTCCATAAGAATATGAACAGAGGCCCTTGTCACCCGCCAGCCACTCACAAGAATCAATAGGCTGACAATAAGGCTGGCAACCGGATCTGCCCAATCCCAACCAAAAAGCATGATCAAAATGGAGGCAATGATCGCACCAACAGAACCTAAAAGATCCCCCATGACATGGGCAAATGCAGCACGCAGATTAAGATTTTCGCTTGTGTCACCCTTCATTAAAATCCAGGCTACAATAATGTTGATCAAAAGGCCGATGCAGGCAATCCACAACATTCCTATACCGTCTACACCTTCTGGAGCAAAAAAGCGCCGGATCGCTTGAATGATAATAAGTATGGAAATAATGATCAAAACTGCTCCATTAAATAGTGCTGCCAAGATCTCAAAGCGTTTATAACCAAATGTCTTATCCCAGGTCGCAAGCTTCTCACCAAATATAAAGGCAACCAATCCAACAGCCAGTGACACCGCATCACTTAACATATGCCCTGCATCGGATAAAAGGGCCAAGCTATGCGCTAAAAATCCACCAATGGCCTCAGCAATCATATAGGCCGTCGTTAAAATAAAGCTAATGAGTAAAGCTTTTTTGTTTGCCTGATGGGCATGATTATGGTCATGTCCATGTGAATGTGCCATATAATCTCCCCACAAGATTTATTTAATATATGAATACATGTTCATATGTACATTATATTAAATCTTTTACACCCTGACAATCCATTTATGTCATTTTTATTTAATCTAACAATAGCGTCAATACCCACCTAGAGTATACTAATCGTGATGCGCATGCTTCAACGTCTGCTCTAATAAATTCATGACATGATTATCGTCTGGAGAATAATAAATGGTTTTCCCTTCACGTCTGAATTTCACTAGCCGCAAATTTTTCAGCAATCGCAATTGATGGGACACTGTAGATTGCTGCAATGCCAAGGCTTGAGCGATTTGATTGACCGAGCATTCCTTTTCGTTTAATAAATGGAGGATCTTAATTCTTGTTGGTTCGGACAAAGCTTTAAAAATCTGGGAAGCTGTAAACAGGGTTTCTTCATCCATATCAAGCCGTGCATTCTTCTCATTACTCATATATAGTCACCTAATTTGTCCTTTAGTCTATCTTTCTTAGTCTTATCATATCAAGCCATTTTTAAAGAGCAAACTAAAAAGGTTATCTAAGTTGAGAAAAAAGGTCAGCGCCTTATTGGTTTCTTTATTAGAAAACATGCCTTATCCTTTATTGATTAGAAGGTCAATAAAATCATAGAGCTGATCGCGGCAGACGAGTGCATAGTCGGATTATAACTAAATTTTTTATCCTTCTTACCATTAGAAAACTTAGCTTGCCCCACGTCGCTGGTACTCCTGATGTGATTTTTGCACATCACACACTTAGGTTGCCCGCAAGCCTCAGGTGGCGAAAGTCAAAGCCCGCCTTATACGCTCTTCCTTTATGCGCGGCAGCGAAGTTATACATTCTGATAGTATAAAAAAACTGACCAAAGCACTCAAGCGCCTTGATCAGTTTGATATATTTTATACGTTCTTAAGCTACATCGTAGCCTTGGTCTTCTATAGCTTCCTTCATCTGTTCAACACTTACCTTGCCGTTCTCATAAGTGACATCAACTTTACCAGTGTCCAGATCAACCTCGACTTCTTTGACACCTGAAAGGTCCTTAAGTGCACCTGTCACTGCCGCCTTGCAGTGCCCACAGGTCATGCCTTGGACATCTAAAGTCATTTTTTCCATGATAATATAGCCTCCTTGTCCATTTATAAGTAAGCCTTACAGCTTCACACGCTTTAACCGAAGCGCATTGAGTGTAACGGATACTGAGCTAAAAGCCATTGCTGCTCCTGCCAGCCATGGAGCTAACAAACCAACAGCCGCAATCGGTATGCCAACAGAGTTATAAAAGAGCGCCCAAAACAGATTTTGGCGAATATTTTTCATCGTGATCTGACTCAGCTTGATCGCTTTAGGTATATGAGCAAGATCTCCACCAACCAAAGTAATATCTGCGGTTTCAATCGCCACATCTGTTCCAGTACCAATGGCCATCCCAATATCGGCAGCTGCTAACGCCGGAGCATCATTGATGCCATCGCCGATCATCGCAACTTTTAAGCCAGTTGCTTGAAGTGCTTTAACCTTTTCTGCCTTTTCTTCTGGAAGCACCTCTGCAAAAACATGATCAATGCCTACCTGTCCTGCAATGGCTTGAGCGGTTTGCTGATTATCACCCGTAATCATATAAACCTTAATTCCTAAGGCCTTCAAGTCGGAAATCGCTTGCCGTGAGGAGTCTTTTATTGTATCCGCCACCGCAATTATGCCACTAATGCGAGTGTCAACAGCTACCAGCATCGCCGTTTTCCCCTCAGCTTCCAAGTCAGACAGTTGAGTGAGCTGTGCTTCAGACACCTGATCTTCTCCGAACAGTCTCCGTGTTCCGATCTGTATGCTCCTTCCATTAACCTGTGCCTTAATCCCTTTCCCAGGTATTGCCTCAAAGCCGGTTGCTTCTAGTTTGTCAGCCTTCTGCTTGATACCGTAATCCATAATTGCCTGTGCAAGCGGATGCTCTGAGGCACTTTCAGCAGCAACCACTCTGGATAAAAGGTCTAGTGATTCTCCAGTATAAGAAATGAAGTCTGTAACCTCAGGTTCTCCTTTAGTGATTGTCCCGGTTTTATCAAGTAAAATAGCTCGGAGCTTTTGAGTCCCCTCTAAATACTCCCCTCCTTTAAATAAGATGCCTTGTTCTGCCCCTTTTCCTGTACCGACCATAATGGAGGTGGGTGTCGCCAACCCTAATGCACATGGACAAGCAATGACAACGACAGCAATAGCAGCATCCAAAGCAACAGGCCAATTGCCTGGAGAAACAAAGAATATCCACGCTAAAAAGGTTAAGAGGGCAATTCCGACAACGATTGGAACAAAAATGCCGGAAATGACATCCGCCAGCCTTTGAATCGGCGCTTTAGAGCCCTGAGCCTCTTTTACGATTTTCACAATACCAGCCAAGGCTGTTTCTTGCCCTACACGTTCCGCTTTAACGGTTAATCGACCATTTTTATTGATTGTCGATCCAATCACTTTATCCTGAATTTTTTTCTCAACGGGTAATGATTCTCCCGTAATCATCGATTCATCTACTGCAGAGTAACCAGATAGAACCTGACCATCTACAGGAATTTTTTCACCTGGTTTAATGACTAATACCTCATTGACTCGCACCTCTTCAATGGGAATCATGTGTTCTTCACCATCGCGAATGACCCTGGCCTGCTTGGCTTGCAAATCGAGTAGCTTTTTAATGGCATCCGTCGTTCGCCCTTTTGCACGGGCTTCAAATAATTTCCCAAGCAGGATTAATGTGATAAGGATTGCTGATGTTTCATAGTACAGCATTGGCGTTCCAACAGACGCATCAAATGTCCAGCGCACCGTTTCGTAAAGACTATAAAAATATGCAGCGGAGGTACCTAAGGAAACGAGCACATCCATATTTGCACTTTTATTCTGTAAAGCACGAAAGGCACTCACGTAAAAAGGGCCACCAATGTAGAACTGTACGACACCGGCTAAAACCATTTGCGTCCAAGGATTGCCCAGAACATCGGGGATAGGAAGTCCGCTAACATGGGCCAACATCATATAAATAAAGGGAAGAGATATCACTGCTGAGAGGATGAATTTTAGACGCTTTTGCTTATATTCCCTCTCTCTAAAATCATCTTGCTCTTCATTATCCTTTTTCAAAACAGCCTCATAGCCCAGTTTTTTCACTTTTTGAATGATCGCTTCATTTGTGATTACCCCTGTAGGATGTTCCACAACCGCAGTTTCTGTCGCGAGGTTTACCGTCGCTTGAACCTGGGGCAGCTTATTGAGTACTTTTTCAATCCGATTTGCACAAGCCGCACAGGTCATGCCGTGAATATCAAATTCTGTCTTTTCTGTCCGCACTCCATAGCCAAGTTTATCTATCCGTGTAATAATATCATCGATCCCTGACTTTTCCTCATCATATGTCACCTGTGCAGATTCAAGGGCTAGGTTTACATTAGCCTGGACACCCTCCATTTTATTTAACACTTTTTCGATTCTAGTTGAACACGCGGCACAGGTCATACCCGTGATACCTAATGTTGATTCTTTTGTCGTCATAGACCTTCACCTCACCTTGCAGGCGGCTCTTTTCATTTTGAAAATTGCTGCATGACTTTTAAAAGCTCATCTATATGATGCTCGCCATTGCCCTCTCTAATAGCGCCAGCAACACACGTCTTCGTATGTCTCTCCATGACTGAAAATCCGACTTTTTTCAAAGCAGCTTGCACAGCGGAAAGTTGGATAAGAATATCAACGCAATACCGGTCGTCCTCAACCATCTTCTGCAAGCCTCTTACTTGCCCTTCGATCCGCTTCAAGCGATTGATCATTCTTTGTTTTTCCTCATCTGATCGAGGAAGTGCCGGCTTACGATCAGGCTGAAGCTGTAAATCTTCACAGGAATGTTCAGAACACATGGTCATCCCTCCACTAACTTTTCTCCTATTATACCCCCTAAGGGTATAATCGAAAATAAATATGCTCATTTTTTATTTTTTGTACTACATTATTTTTAAATGCTTCCCTGAGCACACTAACAACGACCTATACATCAGATTTGACTTAGGAATAAGAAAAAGACAGTGAAAAACATGCCCGATCCTTGTCTAGGTAAGAGCATCATCATATATGAAAGAGGGCTTCATTGCCAGGTCAAGTGGATTGGAGCACAAGGCGTGAGAGATTCGGAACACTCTCAAATCGTGTGTTCCCGAATTTTCGCTGATTCATGATGCAATACTAGAGTCCTGTGGGGTGTGAGAGTTCGGTAAGACCCCGCAGGGTACAGCTTGAGGAGGCTTACCTACTCCCCCGCGGAAGGCGAGCACGATCCACTCCATCCATTGATACTCAAAATTTATTCATTTTTATCATTAGAAAATTTGGCTTGCACCCCTTCGCTGGTACTCCTGATGTGATTTTTGCACATCACACACTTAGGTTGCCCGCAAGCCTCAGGTGGCGAAAGTCAAAGCCCGCCTTATACTCTCTTCCTTTATGCGTGGCAGCCGAAGTGATACATTCTGATAGTATAAAAAAGAAGAGCCTAAGCTCCCTTATTTACTGACCTGCTTCGATTTTATACAACCAGCGGATAATATCCCTTGTGACTGCTTCTCGATTCAATTCGTTCAACAGCTCATGGCGCGCGCCTTCATAAAAGTGACATTCAAGATTCACAAGCCCGACTTTCTGAAAGTGCTTATAAACGCGCTTGACCCCTTTTGTAAAGCCACCAACAGGATCCTGAGTTCCAGAAAGGAATAAAATTGGAAGTCGTTTTGGCATCGCACGCAAGCGTTCCGGACGATCCAAGGCCTTCAAGCCCCTCATCAGATCCAAGAAGAACCCGGCTGTTGGCACCTCCCCACAAAAAGGATCAGCTAGATACGCATCGACTTCCTCCTCATCCCTCGATAACCAGTCAACAGGGGTACGCTGAGGAAACCTTTTATTATACCGACCAAAGACAAGGTGCTGTAGTTTATCACTCCGCCCCCTCTTCCCCAATTTGTTTGCTTCCCGTTGAGCGATCATAATCCCTAACGTGCTGAGCACGCCAGGATCAGCGCCTGTGCCTGACAAAATGACACCTTTTACCCCTTCCCCGTATTTTTGAAGGTAACGGCGCACGAGGAAAGACCCCATACTGTGACCAAATAGAAAGCGTGGCAGATCGTGATAATGCGACACAATCAGGTCTGTCAGCTGCTTTAGATCATCGACGGTCCGCTCCCAGCCTTCTTGGTCACCTAAATGGAGGTGACCCTCCTCTTCATGTGTGGTATAGCCATGCCCACGATGATCATTGGCATAGACAGCATACCCCTCAGCACACAAAGCCCCCGCAAACCGCTGATAGCGTCCTGCGTGCTCTGCCATTCCATGAGCAAGTTGTATAACAGCGTGTGGTACCTGCTCTGGTAGCCATTGGTAGACATGCAAGGGGATGCCATCAGCAGTTTTCAGCTTAAAGGTTTTCAATTTCACCTATCCCCCCTCCCTCTTCTTAACTTCATGTCACTCAAAACAGACCTTATACAGCAAGCTATCTCTCATCTCTCTATATTAAGAACGCTTAATGCGTTCTGACACTTTTTCTTTAACCTCATGAATATTTTCCATTTTATTACTCCAACAGGCTTGGCTGAGGTCAACTGGATAGGGCTCTGGATTTAAGGAACGCTTGTATTCTTCCCACAGTAAATCTAGGTTTGCCTTGGCGTAATGTTGAATCTCTTGCAGGGATGGCAATTCATAGACAAGCTCACCATTTGTAAAAATATCATGATGGAGTTCTTTTGCGTTAAAATTAGTCACAAATTTGCTGATAAAGGTATGCACAGGATGAAACATTTTAAGACGAGAGGCTTCCTGAGGATTTTCATCCTCCAATGTGATGTAGTCTCCCTCTGACTTATGATTCAAGGTATTGATAATGCGATAAACCTTTTTCATGCCCGGGGTGGATACCTTTTCAGGGTTACCAGAGATCTTAATGGTATCAATCATGTTCCCTTGCTCATCCTCGATAGCTGCCAGCTTGTAAACCGCTCCTAATGCTGGCTGATCATAGGCAGTAATGAGCTTGGTCCCTATGCCCCAAATATCAATTTTTGCGCCTTGGGCCTTTAAATTAAGAATAGTATACTCATCAAGATCATTAGAGGCGACAATTTTTGCCTTTGGAAAACCGGCATCATCCAGCATTTTTCGCGCCTTTTTAGATAGATAAGCGAGATCACCACTATCCAGACGGATCCCGATAAAGTTGATTTTATCCCCTAATTCTTTGGCCACACGAATAGCAGTCGGTACACCCGACTTTAACGTATCATAAGTATCTACCAAAAAGACACAATCGCGATGGCGGCGAGCATATTTATGAAAGGCCACATACTCATCCTTATATGCTTGGACGAGAGAATGGGCATGTGTCCCAGAAACAGGAATGCCAAATAATTTTCCCGCTCTGACATTACTTGTTGAAGAGCACCCACCAATGTAGGCCGCGCGCGTTCCCCAAATCGCCGCATCGAACTCTTGAGCTCGTCGTGTCCCAAATTCCATCACTGTTTGGTCACCAACCGCTTGCTTAATCCGGGAAGCCTTTGTGGCAATAAGTGTTTGATAGTTGACGATATTTAATAATGCTGTTTCAACTAATTGCGCTTCGGCAAGCGGGGCTTCTACTCTTATCAAGGGCTCATTACCAAAGACGAGCTCTCCTTCTTGTACAGAGCGAATATTTCCAGTAAAAGTAATCGTCTTTAAATACGCTAAAAAATCATCCTTGTAGCCAATCTCACGCAGATACTCAATATCGCTCTCACTAAACTTAAAATGCTGAATAAAATCGATGACCTTTTCTAAGCCAGCGAACACTGCGTACCCATTGTTAAAGGGAATATGTCTAAAATAAAGATCAAATACCGCCCGACGATTATGTATGCCATCTTCCCAATACGTCTCGGCCATATTAATTTGATAAAGATCTGTATGTAAAGCATAGCTATCATCATATGCCTTCTTCTGCATACTATTTCCTCCAGGTTACGTCTCTCTTATGATTCCCAGATAGACTTTGTCATGTTCGTTTGATTAAAACGATAAAGCTGAGAAGGTCGATAAGAATTGCGTTTTGTTTTTTTCATTTCACCATTTTCCGCCACAACTTTCTCTAAAAAAGGCAGTTGTGCACATCTCTTAAAGAAAATGGAATCTATTTTGATTTTATGGCTATCTGTCACGGTTAATAGGACGCTTTGCAACTCTGATAAAGTAAACTCTTCAGGCAAAAAGTTTTGAGCAATCGTTGTCTGTACCATGTCCCGTTCTATCGCTGTTAAAGCATCGCGAATCATTTCCTCATGATCAAAAGCCAGGGATTGCTGAAACACTTCCTCTATCGTAAAAAGCCTAACCTCTGCCGCATCATCACCAGCCTGCCTATGTGCTAAATCATGCTCTGGCACAATAGCATAATGGGCACTGGAAATTATCCAGCCTCTTTCATCTCTTCCAAAAGCATCATACACACCAAAGTGCTTTAAAAAAAGGCCATCAACGCCCGTCTCTTCCCTTAATTCTCGCTCTGCTGCCATGAGCGCCGTTTCTTTATGAATGGCATCAACAAAGCCACCTGGAAGCGCCCATTTTCCACCTTCGGCATTTTGGCGACCTTCAGCGTTATTTTCAGAGCGCTTGATTAACAGTAACTTTAACACTTTATGTGCAGATTCTCTTACCTTCTGCTCTTCCTTTTTTGAGACAATGGTAAAGACCGCAATATCACTTGTATAGCCATCTGGTGTCTTATATATCTTCTTTTCATGGGGAGCCAAAGCTGCATCACCTTCTCAGGGATTCCCTTGTAGTAATTTCGCATTCATTAATTACTTCACAGCATACACATTTCCTATCACCAGTGCAAGCTAACCGTCTTTATTAAGCCGTTTATAGAGCATTCTATCAGTGAACAATCAGGCTAAACGTCTATCGGCTTGCAGGCTCTATTAAATAATATGTTTCTATCACACTCAGAGAAGTTACAAAATTCGGTAACATTAGAAAAAACCGGGCGAAAAGCATGCCCTGTCCTTGCTTGGTATAGAGCATCATGATATAGGAAAAAGGCTTCATTGCCTGGTCAAGTGGATGGGAGCACAAGGCGCGCGATTCGGAACACTTTAAAATCATGTGTTCCTCGGGCACCGCTGACTCATGATGCGGAGACTAGAGTCCTGCGGGAAGTGGGAGATCGGTAAGACCTTAGCAGTGCGAAGGCGCGAGGAGGCTTACCACTCCCCCGCGGAAAGCGAGGGCCTGGAGCGGAATCGCGCACCGTCCTCATGACCAGAATTTTATACTTCCTGATCTTTTTAGAAAACTTGGCTATCGCCAAGCCACAGGTGGCGAAAGTCAAAGCCCGCCTTATACTATCTTCCTTTGATAGCATCAGCGAAGTTATAAATTCTGATAGTACAAAAAAGCGCCCGGATTTAGGCGCTTTTCTTTTCATAGACTTATAAATGACTCTATTATTTTACAGCTGCTTGCTGATTCATTCTAAGTAAAGGCTGAACACCTTCCATGAATGATTTAAATTGTGGGATGTCCATTTGTTGAGCTGAATCAGACAAAGCCGTCGCTGGATCTGGATGCACTTCTGCCATGACGACATCCGCACCGATTGCAATCGCAGCTTTAGCAGCTGGAAGTAAAAGATCACGACGTCCAGTTGAATGGGTAACATCAACAGCAACAGGCAGGTGGGTTTCCTTTTTCAAAATAGGCACACTGGAAATATCTAATGTGTTTCTAGTCGCTTTTTCGTAGGTTCTAATGCCGCGTTCACAAAGAATGAGTTGATCATTACCATTTGAAACAATGTATTCAGCCGCATAGATAAATTCTTCAATGGTTGCAGAAAGTCCTCTTTTCAACCACACTGGGCGCTCAACTTGGCCTGCCGCTTTAAGTAATTCAAAGTTTTGCATGTTGCGAGCCCCAATTTGAATGATGTCAACATAATCCAATGCTACTTCAATATTGCCAGGATGTGTGATTTCACTCACCACAGCCATGTCTAATTCGTCAGCCACTCGTCTGAGGATCTTTAACCCTTCCACACCTAAACCCTGGAAGTCATATGGTGACGTTCTCGGTTTAAACGCCCCGCCTCGAAGCAATTTAAGCCCTTGTTCTTTCATCGCTAGTGCAACTTCTCTCACTTGCTCATAGCTTTCAACTGAACAGGGTCCCATAACAAAATGCGTTTGTCCATCCCCGATTTTTTCGCCTCTCACATCAACGATAGTATCTTCGGATTGTTTTTCACGAGAGACCAATAACACTTTCTTCGTTTCAACCTTTTGTAAATCTAAACTTGCTTTAAAAATTTGTTTAAAGAGATGTTGAAGTGCTGGCGTTGAAAACGGCCCTTGATTATTCTTCTTAACCACTTCGAGCAATTCCTGCTCACGAACAGGGTCGTAATGATTGGTACCTTGTGCTTCTTTAATCTTGCCAATTTCTTCGACGATCTCGCCACGTTTGTTAAGTAGTTCTAGAAGCTCAAGATCGATCTTATCAATCCTTTTACGCAAATCCTCTAATGTTTCCGTCATTACAATGACCTCCCAAATTATTAATGCGTGTACCACTATCATATATGATTTTCGTTGGTTCTGTGTAATATTGCTACAAAAGATAAAACAAACTTAATTGTTCTGTCAAGTCTCTATTTTGCCTAATTCATTTATGACGTCATGTAAGAAATTGCGACACCATTGTGTTTGAAGCGCTTTCAAAATAATCAAAAATTTTATTTTTTTATAAAGGGCTTTACAAAAAAGCTGCAACGTGATAAAACGTAAGTAACTTCATAAAAAGCGAAGAAGAGTAGCAAGTAGTGTTTTCCTGATGTTTATAGAGAGCTGATGGTTGCTGAAAATCAGTACACAGGATTATGCGAATTACATGCTTGGAGCTTTCTGAGTCTTAATATAGGACAAAGAACGGGTCATGCCGTTAACCAATATAAGAGGTGGAAGATTTTTGTTCCACAATTTGGGTGGTACCGCGATTCAACCAATCGTCCCTGCTATGTTATAGCAGGGACTTTTTAGTTTATAGGGGGGTTAGTATGAAATATCAGGGTATGAGGACAAAGCAGCTTTTACCATTAGGAATATCTCAGCTTTTTAATACGATCAAGAAGTATAAGCCATCGTTAATACTGTTTAAGATTCCGCCTATATGTAAACCTTTGACTTTCGCCATTAAGACTTAACGCCCCTAGTATGTCATTTGAAAAATCACATCAGGATGAGACTAAGCGAAAGCAAATCATTACAAGCCAAGTTTTTCTGATCTCTTCAGCAGGCTACCTGGCACATCTATCTCACAGTGTAGCTGCTCTGAAATAACACATGATTGTCCAAACTCGAATAAAGTCAACAGCCTAGCAAAGCCATTTCATTCTTAATTTTAAAATGGACACTTATTCGGTTTAGCGTTCGGCACTGACGATTCAAATGGCTTTTCTTGATAAAAGAAATGGGGTTTAACAAGTGTATCTTGATACTTGGAATGAAACATATGTGTTGTAGCCGGAGATAATGGTGGAATTAACCATGACCACCTTCCTGTGAGCTCCCGACCTGCACGCTGCTCGTTTTTTTCAAAGCTTTGAAATTGGCTAGCCGCCGTATGATGATCGACGATACTCACGCCTTGCTTATTGTAGGAATCGAGGACAGCAACATTCAATTCAACCAACGCTTTATCCTTCCATAAGGTGCGGTTCGATCGACTATCTAAGCCCATATTCTTAGCAACCATTGGTAATAGATTATAGCGATTTTCGTCGGCTAAATTACGAGCACCAATTTCTGTCTCCATATACCAGCCATTAAAAGGAGCTGCAGTATAGGTAATCCCGCCAATTTCCAAGCGCATGTCTGAAATAATCGGTACGGCATACCATTTTATTGGCGAATCAAAAAGGTTAAATTGTGGATGAACAATCGGTACTTCCATCACACAATCCTTGGGAATGTCATACCACCTAGGTGGCTGATTGCCCACTTGAATGACTAACGGCAACAAATCAAAGGCTGTTCCCTTCCCCTTCCAGCCTAATGCCATACACGCTGTCGTGAAATCTTTAGAGGATGGATCACCAACAATACCCTCTTTGGTTGTGTAGCCTGCATAGCGCAACAATTGATGATTCCAAATACGTAAAGGCTGTTCATTAGCAGCTTTTTCACGAAAAATCGTAATCAATGGTTGGATTTTACCCCCATTCGTTGCCATGCGGATATGATGAACGAGTGCGGCAAAGACATCATCAGCCTCCTGCACATGCCGAGCGTCTATAACATTAAGCCGATCCCAAAATAATCTTCCTATACACCGATTGGCATTACGCCATGCCATTTTGGCGCCATGTGTAAGTTCTTCATCGGTATGCTGATAACTCCCAGTATCTATAATTGATGCTTCAATCTCTTGTATCCTAGTGGTGATCATACTCGACGTTTTATTTAATTCCTTATAACAGGTTTGAATAAATGCACTAGCTTCTTGTAAAAGTGTTGTCTTATTCATAGATGAAATAGATCGTTCTTTCATTCAGGCAGGCCCCTTTTCATAGTATCGCTCCTTAGAACACAAGCGGAACGCTTTTAACATGCTTGTCTTCTATGTACTTTCGGCGAGTTATCCCGAGAAAATCAGACGACAATGCTTCGCTTGCGGACATAAGGACGAACACCTTTCCCTTTCCCGATAACCCTCTTTATCGAGAGAGGATCAGCTCGGCAGAACCCTGATGGTTCTTTAACTGTTTTCTTTTTATCTATAGTACCACTGGTTGCTTTCACTTTAACATTCATTTGTCTTGCGTTTTCCACGATTGTATTTTTTCTACTATATAATATGTGACGATATACGCTCATTTTAAACAAAGTTCTACCTATATATAAACAACCGCGAGCTCAACCTCGATGTTCTCTCTACGAATTGCCCAGAGGCAAACTCTCGCCAGCGCTTTACTCATAAACTCAGGGGATGGGCACCTTTTTATACAAACCAAGGGGTTCTTTACATCCTTTAGACAGGATTCTTTACAATGAGGGGGCTTCGGAGTTATAATAAATGATGTATTTTGCGGATGTGGCGGAATGGCAGACGCGTTAGATTCAGGGTCTAATGGTCTTTTGACCGTGGGGGTTCAAGTCCCTTCATCCGCACCATTTCTTTATTACGGGAAGTGGCTCAGCTTGGTAGAGCAACGAGCTTTACCTCCATGAATCTCTTCGAGTTGTCCCGAGGAAGTCCTACTACAGCGCTTCGCTTGTAGACGCAGGGACACTTTTTTTACTGAACCAAGCACTTTATACATCTTTTCGGGAAGTGGCTCAGCTTGGTAGAGCACCACGTTCGGGACGTGGGGGTCGCAGGTTCAAATCCTGTCTTCCCGACCATAAACATGCTAATACACTACGGTTTTCCGCTTCAGGGTGGAAAGCCGTATTTTTACGTGGAACTTACTGGCAAGCATTTGTCTCCTCTCTATCCTTCATGATAGTAGACGAACATAAAAAAACAGCTTGGTCGGTATTCTGAAATAAAAAAGGTATGGGAGTCATTGTCCCATACCTTCCTTTCTATCCAAGTCGATCGACGGCTTGTTTCAATCGAGTCATCGCTTCTTCTATCACCGAGCGCGGACAGGCAAAGTTGATTCTTTGGAACCCAACGCCTTCTTCCCCAAAGCTCGCTCCATCATTGAGACCGATCTTAGCTTCTTCAATCATAAATTTCCGTAGCTCATCTTTAGGCAGTCCAAGTCCGCGACAATCAAGCCAGCCGAGATACGTTGCTTCTGGCTGCCACATCTTTACTTGCGGAATATGTGTTTCTAAAAAGTTGATGATATACTCAGCATTTTCTCTTAAATAAACCAACAACTCATCTAACCATTCATCACCATGCGAATAAGCAGCCGTCATTGCCTCAATACCGAAAAGATTCAAATGATTAACACCAAACTGTGCTGCTGTTTGAGTAAAGGTCCGTAAAAGCTCCGCGTTATTCGATATCGCCAATGAGGAAAACAGCCCCGCTGTATTAAATGTCTTACTTCCTGCTATAAAAGTGAGAGTGCGTTGAGACAATGCCTCTGGCAAGGTATAAAACGGTGTATGTGTGCCCTTTTCATAGACAAGATCAGAATGAATTTCGTCAGAAACAATAAATACGTTATGCTTCGCGCAAATCTCAGCTAAGCGGGTGAGCTCTTCTTTCGACCATACTCGACCAATTGGATTATGCGGATGACATAAAATGAGCATTTTAGTGCGCGCATCAATTTTTTTCTCCAAGTCAGCCAAGTCCATCGTATAATAGCCATTTTCTTCTATTAAAGGATTCTTTATCAAGTGTCTACCCAAATCTTCTACTGATGAATAGAAAGGGGGATAGACAGGTGTTTGAATAATGATTTTATCTCCAGGCTTTGTAAAGGCCTCAACCGCCATGCGAATCCCTGGAACAACGCCGGGAATGGTGCTGATCCACTCTTTAGGGACATCAGCATTGAAGCGACGTTTAAGCCAGCCTTGTATCGCTTGATAGAAAGCCGGGGGTTGCTTTGGATAGCCATACACTCCATGCTTCGCCTTCTTAACCACAGCATCGATCACTTCTGGGGGACATGTAAAATCCATATCCGCGACCCACAGGGGCAACAGATCCTCTGTACCGAAGACTTCCTTACGACTGTCCCACTTTACTGCATTGGTTTCCCGTCTATCAATGATTTCATCAAAACGTGTTGTCAACCGGATCACCTCTATTACTAATGATGTTTCTTTTTATCTTATCATGAGTTTATTGAGACATAAAGCTAAGCACTCTGAAAAAATTTTAAGCACTAAAGGTGAAAACTTTGCATTTTGGAGTATGGACAGACTAATATAGAAGTAAATACATAATTGGAGGTGTATAGATTATGGCAAGCATTACTTTTGGTGGAGATCAAGTGACTTTACTAGGCAATGAAGTAAAAGTCGGAGATAAAGCCCCCGCTTTTACTGTTTTAGCCAATGATCTCTCAGAAAAAGCTTTAAATGATTATAAAGGTGTCCGCCTTATCAGTGTCGTTCCATCTTTGGATACTGGGGTATGCGATGCCCAAACGCGTCGTTTTAACGAAGAGGCTAGCAAGCTTGATGGTGTCACTATCCTGACAATCAGCGCGGATCTTCCATTTGCACAAAAGCGCTGGTGTGGAAATGCTGGTCTGGAGCATGCCATCACATTATCCGATCATCGTAATCTTTCCTTTGGAGAAGCTTTTGGTGTAGCCATTAAGGAATTAAGGTTATTGGCTCGCGCCGTTTTCGTCGTTGACAGCAACGATACCATCACTTATGTAGAATATGTAAGTGAAGCAACCAATCATCCAAATTATGAAGCAGCTTTAAATGCCGCTAAGAAAGCAAACTAATTATTTTCTTTATAATAAACACGGAAGAAGCGATCGCTTCTTCCGTGTTTTTGTCTTCCTATTGCGCTGTCCACTTTAAGCTCTAGATAAGATACACTATCTTTAGCGAAAACACCACGTGTCTTAGCCCCGAATTCTTGTAATTAATCAAAAGGAAAGGGCGCTCTCTTTTGTCATTGTTGTGCATCTGAAAGAATGGCAGTTGGAAACAGCCCATCACCTGCAATCATTTGTTCCTGAACATTACCCTTAGGAAATAAACCATCCCCCGCTAGTTTATCATGGCTGTGATAAGAGACTCCTCCAAATAGCCCGAGCAATAGAAGCAAGCCACACACCGCAACAAATTTTCTCAACATTCTCTTCACTTTAAGATCTCCCCTTCTAAAATGTTTTGTTCTGATTCTATATATAGTTCATAGTAGCGGACAGCCTTTTTATAGTTGCTATGGTGTGTATAATAGTGTGCAAGTTCGATGGAATACTCTTTGACTCTGTGCCAAAGCTTTTCCTTAATAAAAAAGTCAATACCTTCATGGTACTTCTTTTCAAACGCTTCTGTATCCCTTTCACAGTAAAATGCATAAAGCATGGAAAAACGCTGCAAATCCGCCTTGCTACCCGAAGCCTCACATAGTGCGACCCCTTTATTAAAGGCTTCTAATCCCTCTTTCACGTGATTGATTTTAAAATGCTCACGACACAGTAGAAAGTATGTCTTATGATGATTCTCTCCATATTTGGCCGCCTTCGATAACCATAAAATCGCAGCGGCAGACATATTCTGCTGAGCATACATAAGACCGAGATTATGGTAGATCTGCATGATGAGCAGTGTATAATTCGTTTTTTGAGCATACTCTAGCGCATCATAATAATGCTCTTCAGCTTCCTCATACTGCCTTAATTCACAACAATTGAGTCCATATATCGTGTCACAGGCCG
The DNA here is from genome assembly GCF_014642655.1 of Pullulanibacillus camelliae. GTDB lineage: Bacteria > Bacillota > Bacilli > Bacillales > Sporolactobacillaceae > Pullulanibacillus > Pullulanibacillus camelliae. Next base: position 196,605 of record NZ_BMIR01000003.1, on the reverse strand, counting down.
CCAATCTTCTCATTTGATTGCCCACTTCTTGAAATAGCTTTCGAGCCTTATTGACACAATTAATCGAGACAAGATATTTATCCAATGAATAATACAATCCCGCAAGCTTGTAATTGTATTCTGCTTCTTCTGCGCTCCAAGACACGGCATAAAGATAACGCTCTGCGCGTTTAAAAAGCTCTAATGCCTCTTGAAATTTATATTTATCAAAACAATAGGAAGCTTGAAAAAACAGAAAATAGTACTTTAACTGATCTTTTAACCGACTCTCATTTTCCATGATTTCGTTTTGTAAACTGTCGATGATCTTTGACGAATCAGAGGTTATAACGGCATGACCATAGCATATCATGACATACTCATCACTCACTTCTTCATTTAAAAAAATCGTACGCTTGATGCATTGATCGATTTGCCTCTTTATTTCCTTTAATTCCTCAATGTCTTGGAGGCGAACCTTATACCATTGCTCAAATAACTTCTTTAGTTCTTGAATGTTCACTGTTCTCGGCTCCATTCGAAACCTCCATAAACGAAATATTCCTATTATTATTCTACCATAGGTTGCTCTAATAGAACGAGGAAATAATTTGAAAAATTGGGACATTGAATATATTATCGCTCTGTAGCCTTCTAAGAGTGGTTCAACGCTTTATCTATATCATGTTCTAGTCCTATTCTCGCTTCTCCTCTCATAAACTTTTATAAAAGAAGTCTATATGTAGGCATTGAGGAGGAATTACATTTTGTCTCCAAATCAACAAACCAAGTGGACACAGCTCAATCTATGGATAGCCACACGCCCTTTTTGGGGATGCTTTCTCACCCTGCTTTCCGGGTTACTCTTTATATACATTCCCCTACAACTCTATTGGTATGACTTAACAAGATTGCGCTTTGTACTATTAGGAGGATTAACTGGCATGCTCATGCTGACGATCAGCATCCTACTCTGTCGCTTTCCTCGCTATAGCTTAAGAGGTGGCCTGTTGATTCAGCTTGTCTCCTTACTCGCATTATTTATTGTCGTCGGTGGTCTATTGATGGGAACATTAGTCGGTATGATCGGAGGAGGGGTATGTATCACCTGGCATGTTAGACAACAAAAAGCTCCCGACACTAAATTTTCAAAATAAAAACCCCCGTTTACGGGAGTATTAGATAAGCCTTTGAATAGTAAAATTATCTTCAAGTAAGGTCCAATTTTGTGGGAAGGGATAACCAAGAACCCAGTAACTGATGCCACGGAGATTGTAGGCTTTGACCAGATCAAATTTGGCCTGTGCGCTGCGGGCGTCCTCAAACCACACTTCATGGCGCCTTCCCTGCCCATCTGTATACTGATAAAAGGGCGCTTGTGCATTATAATCATACTGGATGGCACTTTGATACTGGACGGCGCGCTCTCTCGCTTCCTTCGGGCTAAATGTCTCCGCCTCTTGCCCTTGTTCATGAGGAATGAGCCAATCTCTAGCATAAATTTGGAACCCCATCATGATCTTTTGTGTAGGAATGACAGAGACGGCATAATCTAGCACTCGCTTGATTTGCGTGATGGGTGAGATTGCTTGAGGTGGTCCGAAGCGATACCCCCATTCATAAGTCATAAGAACGACAAAATCAACAATCCTGCCGTGTGCAGGATAATCATGGGCTTCATATAGCACTCCCTGTTGTGTCCCACTTGTTTTAGGAGCGAGAGAAGTGGATACAAATAACCCCGCATTGTGTAATGCTTCCACCGCTTTTTCCAAAAAACTATTATATGCCTCTCGATCCTCTGGATTAACATTTTCAAAATCAATATTGACACCTTGGTAGCCTTTATATTTCGCAGTCTTCACAATATTATTGAATAACTGCTCTTGCACATCTGTATCTGTTAAAATCGTATGCGCGAGTGCTGAACCAAGCGCCTGTGAAGTAAAGTTAGAGATCGCCATCATGGGAACAACACCTTCATCGTATCCAGCCCGAATCAATGCATTATCATCAAAAGGAATTAATTGACCACTCGGCTCAATCCCATAGGAAAAGGGCGATAAATATGTTAAATGCCGGCCAACACGGCGGATCGTGCCAGCGCCCTCCTCGCCTGTATTATAAATAAAGCCATTCGTATCAATATTAGGCTTTTGCCCATGGCTAGGAATAATTAACACCATCCCCGGCGTGAGCTCTTCGGGATTAGAGAGGCCATTCATTTGTATGAGCGCTTGGACAGTTGTTCCTACACGCTCTGCAATCATCCATAAGGTATCGCCTGGTTGAACCGTATAACGCCTTGTCGCAGTGGGGATGACTAGCGCCTCACCTATCACAAGCTGGTTCTCATCAGAGATTTCATTTACTGCAATAATCTGAGAAACCGTCACATGAAATCGATTCGCGATATTGGCCAGCGTATCGCCCTGGCGGACAACATATATTTCCATCACGTGTTACCTCCTCATCACCACTAATGTATGACCAGGAGTCTCTTTATGTGCTCGTGTCTCTGATGAACTTCACCGCTTAAAATCACTCTATCTTATTTGTCCTTAATGAGATGAAATAAATAAGGGTGTAAAAGTCACTGCCTGTCCTTTTCTATGATTTTTAGGCGAAAAATATTTAATGACGCGTGTTGCTTATTGCTGTTTTGTCGTATAACATTAAGTCCATAGACCGTATAATGTAATTAATAACATTTAATATCACTCGTATTTTTAATAGAGTTAAATTTTTCCTTGAGAGGAGAACAGTCAATCGTGTTCAAAACAAAGCTACATATGTGGACATTAGAAATTTTAATGATCGCTGTCATTCTGTTTATTTGTACAAAATTAGGCTTCATTTTCCAGCCTGTTTTCACCTTTATATCGACGTTGTTCTTCCCTTTTTTGGTGTCCACTTTTCTTTATTTCTTATTAAATCCGGTCGTCAATATGATCCAGCGCGCTAAAATCCCCCGAACGATCGCGATTCTCATTTTATATGTATTATTTGGAGGACTTGTGGCTTTAGTTATTGGTTGGTTGGGACCTATCATCGTTCGCCAAATCGATCAATTCATCAACAATGTCCCTGATTATGTGAAAGTGGCAAAGGACATTGCCGATAAAACATCCCAAACAGACTGGTTTAAATGGATCATGCAGCAGGACTATCTCCAAAAATTGAGTAACTCCATTAATTCTGAACAAGATTTCTTAAATAAAATCAATAATATGCTTGGCTCAACTGCTTCTAGTTTAACGCAGAATATTACCAGCGGGCTGCAAACCCTTTTTGGTGTGCTCACAAGCATCACGATCACTATTGTGACTGTTCCTTTCATCTTGTTTTACATGTTTAAAGATGGTAAGAAATTTCCAGAAGCTGCTGCTCGCTTTGTTCCCTCTCACTATCGGCACGAAGGGGTGAATATTTTAAAAGAGACCGCCACAACACTTGGTACATACATACAAGGGCAAACCATTGTCTGTCTTTTTGTCGGGACCTTTACCTTTATAGGCTATTTGATCATTGGACTCCCATATGCACTGTTGCTTGGAATTATTGCCGCTGTGACTAATATTATTCCATACTTAGGGCCATTTATCGGTGCAGCTCCAGCCGTTGTTGTCGCCTTGTTCATCTCTCCAACGATGGCATTGTTTGTTATCATTGTCGTTGTTGTCGTTCAACAAATTGATGGCAATATTATGTCACCGCTCATCATCGGCAAAAAGCTTGATCTTCACCCACTGACCATTATTATATTATTACTGGTCGCTGGTAACCTTGCTGGCATTCTCGGCATGATTTTAGGTGTTCCTGTATATGCGGTTGCCAAAACGGTGATCATCAATCTCTATCGCTTATGGAAGCTAAGAACCTCAGGCAATGAAGAACCACCACATCATAGTGCTTAAAGACCCTCGTACCCGACCCTTTGGGTTGAAGGTTGAAAAGAGGAGCCCTCTCGCTTGCAGAGGGCCTTTTGTTATTTTGTGAAGGCTTTTGTTAAAATCGTTTTGGTTTTTGTTCTCCTTCTCTTTCTTTTGTTACGCCCGAGCTACGATTCGGAAATTTGCCCCTCGGATTTGTTCTCTTCTCGGAAACTTCAACTTTTATTTGTTACTTTGTGACTGGATTTTGTTAAAAAGACCGTCCCTTATGTAGCATTCAAGCTGTGATTTGGGAAACCACGCCTGCACTGCACCTGCTCAGATCAAGTCACGGGCACAGAAATCAATATCATCAGCGAAAAAAAGTTGTGCTTTCTCAAAGCATATAAGAAAACTTGACTTGCACCACTTTGCTGATACGCCTGATGTGATTTTTGCCAATCACACACTTAGGGTACCCACAAGCCTCAGGTGGCGAAAGTCAAAGCCCGCCTTATACTCTCTTCCTTTATGAGCGGCAGCGAAGTTATACATTCTGATAGTATAAGAAAAACCGGGCGAAAAGCATGCCCGGTCCTTGCTTGGTATAGAGCATCATGAAATATGAAAGAGGCTTCAGTGCCTGGTCAAGTGGAATGGAGCACAAGGTGCGAGATTCGGAACACTCTAAGATCGCGTGTTCCTCAGACGTCGCTGACTCATGATGCGGAGACTAGAGTCCTTCGGGAGCGGGAGATCGGTAAGACCTTAGCCGTGCGAAAGCGCGAGGAGACTTACCACTCCCCCGCGGAAAGCGAGCGGCCTGAAGCGGAAATCCGCACCGTCCTCATGACCAGAAATTTTATACCTTCTGATCTTTTGAAAAAGGAGCTGCTCCAAACGGAACAGCTCCTTTCTTTAATAGACTTTGGCGCTAGAAGACAGATAGGCCGGAACACTATGGGTCAGTGACTTAACATTTTCTTTAACTTTATCACTATAGGAAAAATCTCCATAACAATAAGGATAACGAAAGTTGTTCTTATCTCCTCCACAGTTATACAGATTGGGTTTTTGATTCACCTGCTGCAACGAGAAGTTTTTTGCTAGCTTTTCTGAATGATGCCCACCGTGCTTCGCTACATAATCAATATAGCCCACACCCATATTATATGCTTGTAAAATTGTGGGAAAGTCTACATGGCGCTTTTTTCCATAAGAAAGGATATGTTCAAAGTGCTTAATCCCTTCATCAATACTTTTCTTCGGTTCTTTGATAGCGTTGGGTGCGAGTCCAGCAGATTCGGAGGCCTGCATGGGATCTCCACCCTTGCCGTGGCTTTCCTGCTGCATTAGAGCTAGGACAACTGGAGTATATTCCTGAAGATGCTTTTTGGATAAGTCCTTTTGAATCATGGGTTCATACTTCTTAACCCCTTTGAAAGCATCAATATTATCATGAATAATATGCTTAGTTGGCTTGTCCAAAACTTCAATGAGAACAATGATAGCAACCAAAAAGAAGCAAAAAAGGATGAAGCCTCTCATTCTTTTTTTTACTCGTTTCATGTTGTTTCCCCAATCATCTATAGTGCTAATGTCTATTGTAAAACAAATTTTCCTATGATTAAACTGTTAATTGGTCCCACTCTATTCCCAAGCCCGCTTCTGATTAGCCTTGCCACGTCTCGCATAGAAGGTGTGATACCACGCATACAGCTTTCTACCATGCCAATCACTCATATCTGTGACCTTAAAATCGAAACCAGAGCTACTGCCAATCACGGTGGCCTTAATCGTGGCACATTTTAAAAGCATCTGTAATCTCGATGCCTGATAGGTTAAGGCTTGCATGCGCCTGCGCTGCGTTAACACCGTGACTTTTGCTGTTCGTCGAAAGGATACCGCCAAATAGGTACCGTTGACACCTAATCCCGCATCACGATAGCTCAACCAGCTGAATAAAAGCACAGCTAAGGGCATTCCCCACGCATAACTCCCATAAGGGAGCCAAAGCGTCATCCCCATAGCTATAAAGCATGTCGGCATAACATATTTGACCATTTTCCAGTAAAAGGAGCGTTTTACCGCACAGTGCTTTAAAGGAATGAAGGGATATGGACTGCGGACATCCTCTAAAAAGCGCATGAGTAGCCGCTTTTTCACTAGCGGAAACAGCATGACCTCTCCTTTACTTTTGCCTGCTTGCCCACCAACGCATTCAATATAAACGGTCACATATCCCAAAACTTGCCGCAACCAGTTTTCATGAAGACGCACAGCCTGCACACGCCGATGAGGAATGGTTTGTTCCGTCTGTTGAAATAAGCCTTTCTTGATCATCCATTCTTTTTCATAAATAGATAACTGAAATCGACCAACTTGAAAGAAGGAGATCACCGAGGAAATGAGCCAAAAAAATAAGATTAGACTAAGAATAACAATAATAATTTTTAGTAATGGGATACCAATCGCTTGATTAAAGTCGTGCAGAATAGCCTTAAAAAAAGGAACATTTTCAAAGAGCTCACTAATCTGGCTCATCGTCGATAAAAGAGCAACCACAATGACCCCTAAACCCGACGAAGTGATTGAAGCAATCACCAGCTCTTTGTGTCTTAAACGCATTTCTTTAAGCGGCTGAGCTTCCTGCTCATTCACGACAACATTGTGAGCCTCTGCTTCTTGTCGCATTGAATGAGCCTTTTTCTGACGGAGGGTCTCCTTTAACAAATGGGCTTCACGCTTACGCACGGCTGACAAAGCTAACTCCGCCTGTCCCTTCCCACCAGCCGTATGTACTTCCACTTTCATAAAGCCTAATCGACTTGCAATGGGGTTAGTTGTGAGATGGACAGATTGAATACGATCATAGCGGATAAATCGCTCCGATTTGATCATTGACCCTTTTATCACATAGAGCTGCTCTTCTTGTAACTGGTATTTTGTCCGCCACCAGCGGAGCACCGCTGAGCTCAAACCAACGACTAACCCTATCATTGGATAAATCCAAGCAGACCATGACCCGTTTTGCTTGATGCCAAAAAGCCCACCAAGTACTATAGGAAAAATCACTTGTCTAAAATCCTTGACACAATCAAAAACAATCGATAATGGATGAGCTCGCCTTAATTTAGACATCGACATCACTCACCTGAGCCAAGTCTGCAAGATAATTCCTCAAGCTAATCGCCTGACGGTGCCCGAGAGCAGGAATGTGATGCGTCGTCGCAGCTGTCGACACCTTCAAGCTTGATAATCGATACCGACGTAATAGAGGCCCTTGATGGGTATCAACATATTGTATGCGGGCAATCGGAATCACGGTTTGTTTAACCATCCAAATGCCTTCTCGAATCATCACCTGTGTTTCCGATATCCGATATCTAAAAAAGCGCCAACGCAAAACAGGAATCAGCCAAATGGACAGAATGCCACTCCCAATGGCTAAGAGCAGCATCACTCCTCCCCCATAATAAAACCAATGGTAAACAAGACGCCCACATATAAAAAGAGCAACGGCTGCAATCAGACAAATGAAAGTCCAAATCATACCGTGTATTCGCCACACCTTTATCGCCTTAGGATGAATGTAACGCATCCTCCCCCACTCCTTGTGTGTACCCCTTATCCTCTATAACTCAATGTCTTTCTGCCCACGTATCATGTCTGCCTGACAAAGGGGACACTTTTTATCAATTATATGTAATTCTTTATCGCTCTGTATTCGCTCCCACGCAATACATGAAGTATTGGTGCAAACCCACGCCAAGATCGTTTGAAGAGGCTTCCCGTGCCTTCCCTTTTGTCTCTCTTTTGATGACAAAGAAATCTCCCTTTGTCTGTCCCCCCCCTCAGGCATAAAGGGTGCCAAAATAAATCGGGACACCTCAGCCCTTTTGCCGCGATAAAACGCTGGCGAACTGATATACAGAGATTCCTTTGCCCTTGTGATCGCTACGTAGGCAAGACGGCATTCTTCTTCAATCGCTGCTGTGGTCTTCCCTTCTTCATGCCGGTCCGTCCTTTTATCCTCAAGCTGCTCAGCATCAATCGCCGTGCTATGAGGAAGTATCCCTTCAGTGGCGCCAATCAGAAAGACAATGGGAAACTCAAGCCCTTTTGCCCGATGAATCGTCATGAGATTGACAGCTTCAGCATCTTGAAGCGATTTATATTGCTTCATCTGCTTGTGTCGTGCGACGATCTCTTCAATAAAAGCTAGAAAGTCAGGAATATCGGAAAAGCGTTTCGCCGAGGCCTCCAGCTCATCCAGTGTTTCTTTGATCATTTCCTTATGCAGGGACATTTGCTCACTGGTTGTTTCAAGATATTTATCATAAAACAACATGCGCATGCTTTTTATTGCGGCAAGGGGCGTCATGCTCTGCCATTGTTTTATATGCTGCAATCGTTCCTCTATAGCCTTTGATTGAAAGCCTTTAAGTCCAGACATTCGGGTTAAATGAATGAGGGGGTATTGCTTTCTTTGAATAGACTCCTGCTGCTGAATCCAGTCCATCCCTGACTCCCGACTTATATATAAAGTCGGGAGCATACCCTTAATCGCCTCAAAATCACGTGAATCCTTTGTCAACCGCAATATATCAATCATCGGCTTTACAATCCATTGCTCATAAAAATTTTCGACACCAAGTGAATGAGGAATAAACGGAATATCATGAAGCACTAGCGCTTCAAATATGGCTCGGCTATTATTTGCTGTTCTATGAAGGATAGCCATATCCCGATACATCTTCCCAGCTTGCTTTTTTTGTTTAATGGTTTCTATGATGCATTCTGCCTCATGATCAAGCGTATCAGGATGCACATATTGGGGCGATTGCCCAGAGGCATGTAAGGCCTTAAGTGTCTTGGCTTTTCTCTCAAGATTCTTAGCAATCACGCTATTCCCCAGACCGATGATCTCCGCATTGGAACGATAATTAATGACCAAGGCCACCGATTTGACCTTTGGAAAATCTTTAGTGAAATTCAAAATGTATTGATTACTGGCTCCATTGAAGGAATAAATGGTTTGATCGTCATCACCAACGACAAATAAATTGTGGTGAGACTCTACTAAGAGCTTGATCAATTCATATTGAATAAAATTGGTGTCCTGAAACTCATCAACCATGACATACCGAAAGCGCTGCTGTAACGACCGCAATAGAGCTGGTGTTGTCTTCAATAGGTCATAAGCCTTCAATAAAATATCATCAAAGTCGAGCTGCCGGTGCTCTTCCTTCCAGGTTTCATATAGCCTGAACAGCCTTTGTTGCTTCTTTTCTTCCTCTGTTTTATGAGGCATGTCATCAGGTCCCATGCGATGGACCTTATAATGAGAAAAGAGCGCGAGAAGTGTCTCTGGTTGATATGTATCCTGCAACCCTTCCTGTTTCAATATTTGCTTCACAATGATTTGCCGATAACGCTCCGAGCTTAGAATCCCTTCACGATAGCCTTGATGGCGGAGAATCGTTAGAAAAAAGGCATGAAAAGTATTCGCCTGCACTTGCTGCGCTTCTTGTGAATGCAGGCCTGGTAAGCCAGCAATTCGCTCCTTCATCTCTTCAGCAGCCTTGCGAGTAAATGTCACCAGTAGGATATGGCTTGGAGGCACATTCAGAACATTATAGAGATACCCCGTCCGACTCACAAGCACTGATGTCTTTCCTGTTCCTGCTCCTGCCAAGGTCAGAAAGGGACCGTCAGTATGCCGCACGGCTTCCAGCTGTTCAGCGTTCAAAAGAATCTCTCGTTTTTCTAGGGATCGAAAATAAAAGGCATCAAATTCTGAATCCTCGATTAAATCCTTACTTGTCTGCCGACTTGCACAGTCAGCAACAGGAACTTCCTTTTTAACACTTCCAAAAGGAACGGACGCATATTGCTCATCTTCCATCATCAATCACCAAGCTTTGTAATTTCCTATACACCTGAGACAAATAAATGATATAGAGAGGGCAATTTGACATGCCCCCTATGAGTTTTACCATCCATTTGCTCAGCCATTAATACGCATATTAAATGAACCACTTTAAAAATGATAACATAGGAAACTCCCAAACGCTTTGAAAGATTTTTGAAGCCGCATAGAATTCACTATAGATAGGGATGTTCTTTGGTTCAGATTTCTCTATCAAAAACCCACTTTAAAAGAAGGTAGCCACGCCACTTTCTATAATTGCATGTCATCTATTGTCTCCAAGTACGCTTCAACAACATCCACAACAGACTCCACACAGCCTTCTTCAAATGGCGAGATGAGTTGAGCCACTTTAACAAGCTCTGTAAATGAACGACTCCCGCCTTGCTGACATAAATGGACATAATCCTGCCATGCCTTTTGCTCGCCTTCAGTCATCCTCTTCCAAAACTGCAAGGCACAAATCTGTGCTAGCGTGTAATCAATATAATAAAATGGATCACTGAAGATATGGCCTTGCTTATGCCAAAAACCACCACGCTCCAGATATGGATGTCCATCATAATCTGTATCTGGAAGATATTTATGCTCAAGTTCACGCCACACTTGTTTCCGTTCTTCTGGTGTTGCTTCCGGGTGAGCATAGACAAAATGCTGAAATTCATCCACAGCCACACCATAAGGCAAGAACATAAGTGCACCGCTCAGATGAGAAAACTTATATTTCTCGACATCCTCACCAAAGAAGCGCTCCATCCAAGGCCATGCAAAAAACTCCATGCTCATAGAATGAATTTCAGCCGCTTCAGAAGTAGGGAATTGATACTCAGGAGTTTGAAAAGCTCTGCTAGAAAAGGCCTGAAAAGCATGTCCCCCTTCATGCGTTAATACATCAATATCTCCAGAAGTGCCATTAAAATTTGAAAAAATAAACGGCGCCTGAAGCTCGCTAATATATGTACAATACCCCCCACTGGCCTTCCCTTTCTTAGCGACGAGATCCATGAGGCCATGCTCAACCATAAATTGAAAGAAAGTGTCAGTCTCTGGAGCCATTTCCGCATACATGTGCCCCGCCTGCTTGACAATCCATTCCGAATCTCCTTTAGGCTTCGCATTCCCTGTCTTAAATTCTATAGATTGATCATAATATTTCAGCACATCAACTTCTATACGCTTAGCCTGTCTCTTTAGCAGCTTAGTCGTTATGGGTACAATATGCTCTTCAACCTGTTTCCGAAATTTAGCCACTTGCTCAGCACTATAATCTGTTCGCAGCATGCGAGCATAGCCAACGTCTACAAAGTTATCATAACCAAGCTTTTTTGCTATGATCGTACGCACTTTAACAAGCTGGTCATAAAGCGCATCAAACTTTGCTTCATTATTCGCCATGAATCCATAAAACGCTTCGGTGGCTTTTTTTCTCGTCGCCCGATCTGTAGATAGCCTAAAGGGCATGAGTTGATTTAAATTGTATTCCTTGCCATTAAATTCAATTTTTGCAGAAGCAATCAGCTTATCATATTCAGTTGCCAGACGATTCTCTTTTTGAAGATCTTCGATGATTTCGGGGGAAAAAGTTTTGACTGTCAGTTCAGCGATCCGGAATAATTGATCGCCCCACTCATCTTCAAGTGCTTTACGAAATGGAGAGGTGACAAGTGCTTTATAGTAATCGCTAACCAGACCTTTATAAATGGGCTGTGTTTCGTCAAAATAATCCTGCTCCTGTTCATAAAAGCAATCCGTTGTATCGATGGTGTGACGGATTAAGACGATTTCCGCCATCGACTCAAATTGACCTCGGACTTCATTAATGGTCTTTATGATCGCACTTTGCTTTTGAGCTGACTCCGCTGTTTGGAATTGCGTGAGGAGCTCCCTCACTTTTTTACTGATGCCATCCATATCAGGCCGCTTATATGGGTAATCCCTAAACTTCATTTTGCTCTCCCCTTTTTCTATATATTTACACCTACTCTCTCTTTAATATTTCGCCATTCGAATCACTCTTCCCTGCTTCGCCAAACGTTTTCACCCGCTGAGACTAATGCTCTTTTTTGAACAAATTTTGAACGTTTAAGAATAACATGTCTTTTTTTCTGGACAACACCATACATTTTTAAGGGAAGGTGAGAACATGAAAAACCAACAGGGTATTGCCGCAATTTATTTGGTCCTCTTTTTAATGTCATTAAGCTTACATATCCAGTTTCCGATTTTTACCCCTTTTGCCATTGCTTTAGGTGCATCAACCTTTTTTGTCAGTATTCTACTCAGCAGCGGGTCATTCACTAACCTGATTGGCCATATTATTTCCGGCCCATTTATTGATCGCATTGGCAAGAAGCCATTTATCGTGATTCCTTTATTCCTATCTTCTCTCTTCATGGCCGCTCATTCTACCGTTCACAGTCCCATTCAACTTCTTCTTTACAGATTTTTTAACGGCTTTATTTTAGCTTTTATAGGTCCAGCTTGTTTTGCTCTTCTCGCTGCCTATGCCCGAAACTCTAGACAGGAAGGACGGAATATGGCCATTCATGGCCTCACCGTTACACTTGCTAATATCATTGCCCCGTTTATTGGTGGATGGATCTCCGACCTTTTTAGCTACAGAGGGACTTATTTATTTGTTGGTGCTGCTTTGTTCATCGCTGCCCTGCTAGCACTTTTTTTAATCAGAGAAGTGGACCCAATCGTTGTTCACCAAAGGGGAACCACCTCCTTACGTGCCATTCTTGCCAACAAAAAACTTTTCTCCCTTTATTTTGTTGGTTTTACCTTGATGTTCGGGCATGGGGCGTTAATATACGAGCTTCCTTTTTTAACTGTGGAAAAAGGGCTATCCTCAACTGAAACCGGAACATTATTTAGCTTTATGGGCTTTGGCTCATTAGTATCCTTGAGCTTTTTTTGGTTGAATCGCTTTTCAGCTACAGGGCGGACGATCTTCGGCATGGTGTTAACTGCCCTGCTTTACTATCAAATGGCAACAAACATGCTTCCCTTAAGCTTACCCTTTGACCTTTTCTCTATGGGCGTGACCTTTGGCGTGCTTTATCCCGCCATCACCTCATTACTGGCACAAAAAGTAAGCCACAGTCAATACGGTTCAGCCTTTGGCATCCTTTCCGCTATGTTCTCGTTAGGCATCATTTTAAGCACCTTGATCTCCGGAGCCATGAGGCATGTATGCTCTCCTTATTTTCTCGCCTTTTTTACTACAATGCTGGGAGCAGTATGCCTAATTTACAGCCATATCAAAGACAAGAAGGCAGACTCCCCTCTTTACAATTAATCGCAAAAGCGATTGAGAAAAAATTAAATGGGGGCATAGAAATACCGAGCAATAGCCTATAAAAGGGGTCAGGGAAACAAAAGCGTAGTCAAAATACGGAGATTCCTACGGGAACGGGACCAGCGTTACTTCACGAGTGAACTTCGAGTTATTCCGAGAAAGCTGACTTCGAAGCCATACGCGTAGACGTAGGAACAGGAGAATTTTAATCATAAATACTTGGAAAAATAAATAGTCTATGCCAAGTGAACTAAGGCCGTGCCCCTGGAAAGCAAAGTGTTTTGACGGAGCACTTCATGACTCACTCAAAAATCCGAACGCATTCCTTCAAAATTGTGAATGCGTTCGGATCCTCTATGAACTGAAGACTTCTGTCCCAGCCTCTTTTTATTAGTCTGCAATGACATCTTGATAATCAGGATTTTGATGCAGCTTAATTTTCACATAGGGACAAACAGGAATTATTTTTTTATGTTGCTCACGCGCAAAGCGCACTATTGTTTTAACCAGCTCCTCTGCAAGGCCTTGGCCGCGCAGTTGCTCTGAGACAAATGTATGGTCCACAACAAGACGATCATCATCCTTAGGCTGATACGTGATCTCACCAACCTCCTGACCCTCTTGAAGAACATAAAACCTATTTTCACCTTTTCGAATATCCATTTAATAACCCTCCAGTATATATTTCAGCATGACGCACTACTTATTAATGATGCTTTCCCCAGCTCTGTATACTTTCAAACCACACTTTGTAATTAGATTCTATTCTTCTGTAGCAATCTGCCACCTTATCCCAAAGGGATCTTCTAACCGACCAAACATCGTCCCCCAGAACATCTTTTCAAATGGCATAAGGACTTTACCGCCATCTGATAGCCTTGAAAATACCTGCTTAGCTTCTTCTTTATCTGAAAAAACCAAGGCCAGTTCAATCGCACTTCCTTGCCCTTCATCAGCATCCGCCATAAAAAATTGTTGGTCTACTGCATTCAATACTAAGTGCATGATTCGATCCTTCATTGCTTCCTCTGCATTCGGCATGTTTCGCAAAAGTCTTAATGGTCTCAATCATGCCGCTTAAAGCGTCGACATAAAAATGCGCTTGTTTACGTGCATCCTGAGAAAAATAGAGGGAGAGAGCTTAGCCATTGTTAAGTCACCCTTTCAGATTATTCTTTATCTCTTAGTATAGCTTATTAAGCCTTTTTTAAGAATTAAGTTTTAAGCTAAAATCATCCTGAAAAATAGAGGAGGAAATCGTATGTCGAGAGTGCGTAAAATTCAGCCTTGGCTAAGCCTTATTACAGCACTACTCTTATTTCTTGCAAGTATCACAGGGCTATACATGGGATTAAGCGCCAATGCCATGGATAAACGGATGGGACAAGGCTTCAGTTTTAACAGAGGCGCCACCCCGAATGGCGATTATAATCAAAACAACAACCAAGGCCGCTCATCTGATCAGAATAACAATCAAGGAGCTGCTTCAGGTTCAGGACAGTTTAATGACGGTGACAGTTCAGACAATAATAATGTGCCTGCTGCCGGGAATTTTTCCAGAGGCATGATGAGAGATAGACAAGGGGCTGATTCACTGCATATGAAGCTGACACAACTCCTGCAAGGAAACTATAACGGCACCGACATCCGTTGGCTAATCGACCTTGCTTCCTCTCTGCTTCTTTTGCTTGCGGTATTCAATGGCATCGCTGCCCTCCAGTCAATTCGTGACAAAACACTTCAAAAAGAGTAAAACAAAAAATTTGCGGTGTGAGATATGAATGAGACGCTTTAGCTTCGGACTTCAATGGGCTTCCCGCTTCGTCTCCTGTCTGAAGGTGTCCATTTTTTCTATAAGCGTTTTACAAACCAGTTATCCACAAGTACACTTTCTAATCAGGAAAAAGCGTATGGATCATTCCTATCCACACGCTTTTTTCTATTTAAATGAAATATTAGTCAATGCGGTAACTTTGCACAATTTGAAAGCGGAAGAAAGTAGCTTTTAACAAGAGCTCTTAAGTGCCGACTGATTTCAGCAAATACAAAACAGTATTCATGCCCAGCGCATTAGTCCCTACTGTTCAAGCACCTGTCACGATGGAAGGACAATATACCCAATAAAAAGACAGCCTTTCTTAGTTAAACGGAAAACACTTCTATGGCAAGGGGCACCCATTCATTCCCTTCTTGCTCCCTTTAACACATTCACTTCTTTAAGCTTTGGAAAGGATAATATAAAGCGGGTTCCTTCTCCTAACTCACTTTCAATGGTTATTTTGCCAGCATGCTGATCAACAATCCATTTAGCGATGGAAAGCCCAAGCCCGCTCCCTTCTCTATCTGTCCTAGAGGTATCCGCTTGAAAAAAGCGATCGAATACTTGGTGTTGATGTTGTTTACTAATCCCTATGCCATTATCTGCAACCGTAATCGTGACATGATGCCCATCACTTGAGCAAGTCATCATGATTCTCCCTTCCTTGTCATCAGTAAACTTTATAGCGTTATCAATTAAAATAACAAGCAGCTGATACAACCTTTCACGATCACCTAAAATGTTTAACGGCGCAGGCGCACTGTTAAGCGTCAAAGTTTTCCCCTGAAAGCTTACCATTTCATCAAATTGATCATAAACCTGTTTGAGCAGTTCATTAATAGCTACTGGCTTTTTTTCTATCTCAATACGATTGGCATCTGATCGTGCCAGCGTCAAAAGATGTGAAACCAGCTTCGATAAGCGTCTAGACTCATTCAATGTAATGGAAATATCCTTCAGTTTTTCTTGAATTCGAGCCTTGGGCGATTTAAGTAATAACTCAATGCGCGTTTGGATAATAGAAAGAGGTGTTCGCAATTCATGGGAAGCATCCGAAACAAATTGTTGCTGTTTATCCCATGCTTGTTTAATAGGCTCTAAAGCCCGTTTTGCTAAAAAATAGCCGACGACAAAGGCTAGGATGCTGGCAACCGACCAACCAATGATAATAATTAACAATAGAGTATCCAGAAGATTTCTTTGCTCATCATCAATCGTCCACGCTGCAATGACCACACCCCCGTGATCTACAGTCATCACTTTTTTTGAGAAGAGTCGAAAATGCACGCCATTCACTTCTTTTCCCTCAAATTGTCCGACATGAGAAGGAAAAAGCTGTTGAATATACTTCTTTTTAATGGCGACTGTAGCATTGTTCTGAAGTAGCGCTTTATCTTTATCCCAAATAGCCCTGCCATGAATGCGAAAATCCTCTCGATTTCCTCCCATCGGACCAGGTGGCATCGGTCTTGAAAGTCCCTCTTGGAGCGATTGATTGACAGAGCGATAAAGCACATGCTGAGTATAAAAAAAGATAGCTGACGCCAACAGGCCCATGAGCACAATAAAAATGACGGCATTTAAAAGGGTCAGTCTTCTCAGTGTTTTTCGAAACATACTATTTAACTCCTTATTGGCTTGCCAACATATAACCAATGCCTCTCATAGTTTGTACATCCTTATCATAGCCAAATGGCTGAAGCTTTTTCCGAAGCTGATGAATATAGACCTCGACAATACCAATCGTTGTATCCGAGTCAAAGCCCCAGATGCGATCGTAGATTTGCTCTCTAGTGAGAATTTGTTCTGCATTCTGTATAAGATATTCCAATAGTTCGTACTGCTTAATAGTAAAGGAGATGACCTCGCCGTCAACGGTTACTCTTTTCTTTTGTAGATCGATGACAATACCTTTATAGCTTAAGGTCTTATCCTTCATACCATTAGTACTTCGACGGAGGATTGCACTAATCCTCGCTAACAGCTCCATATTTTGGAAGGGTTTGACAATATAATCATCTGCACCAAGGTTTAAGCCTTTGACGCGATCTTCCAAAGCATCCTTAGCAGTCAAAAAGAGGACAGGAGTTTGAATTCCTTCTTCACGCAAGACCTTCACGATCTTAAAACCATCCAGTCCCGGTAACATGACATCGAGCACGATGGCATCATAAATATTCTGCTGTGCTAAATAGAGTCCCTCTTCGCCATCTGCCGCTGTATCAATGGCATAATCCTCCGCCAAAAGCTGCTCAATGGATTCTAATAATACTTCATTATCTTCAACCAACAATAACTTCATGAGTGACCTCCTCATTCATCTTAAGGACTCTGGGGTATACATGACAATTTACCCTTAAGAGCTTTTAAAAAGCAAGACCCATACCAAACAGTCAACCTTTAAACGCCGGGTTTTTACTCTTTTACAAAGTTACCTTTTTATAGATTCATCCCTGGCCCCCTGCTTAAAGCAAGGTCGACCCAAGGTAAGTGCTTCCCTGAGTCGACCTCTTGTAGTAAAGCATTATTCAAATCGCAAGGCTTGGATGGGATTGAGCTTGGACGCTTTATTTGCTGGGAAAACACCAAAGATGATGCCCACGACCAGTGAGAAAAGGAAAGCAAAGAGCATCATCGCTACGGAGTAGACCACATCAGAACCGGTGGCGACTGCATAAATCTTAGTCGCTATTAGCCCTATCCCTACGCCGATTAATCCACCTAGAGCACTTAAAACAACGGCCTCAATTAGAAATTGTAAAAGGATGTCCTTACGCCTTGCCCCAATTGATTTACGAATACCGATTTCTTTCGTGCGCTCTGTCACCGAGACAAACATGATATTCATGATGCCGATGCCTCCAACTAATAATGAAATGCTAGCAATCCCCGCTAGCAGCATCGTCATCGTATCGTTCACTGAACTCATCGTATCCATGACATCCTGCTGATTAGCTACTGTATAACTATCAGAATCCCCAAAGGTTTGGTAGAGATTTCTTTCAATCATCATCATTGCAATATTTAATGACGCCTCATTTTTAGCTTGGGCATAGAATTGCTGAATATGTGTTGTTCCGAGCAAACGTTGTGCTGTAGAAAAAGGAATAATTACGGTATCATCGGTATTTTCACCCATGGACCCGCCTTTCTCAGTCAAAACACCAACAACCTTATAACTGTCGCCATTGACAAGTAGCTTTTGTCCCACAGGATTTTCCATACCAAAAAGGGTTTGAGCGGTTTCACTCCCTAAGACAATGACCTTCTGACGATAATCCATATCGATATCCGTGATGAAACGACCATTTGAGACTGACAAATTGCGTACAGATTTATAAGCAGCATTGGAGCCTGTCAAGGCGACATCTGTTGTTGTTTCCCCATTCTTTAATGTCACCCGTCCTGAAAGAACAGGGGACACATTTTTGACCGCATCAATTTTATTGATCTTATCAACGTCATCCATGGTAAATGGTACATCTGTATTGCTAATATTGACCGTTAGTAAATGTGTCCCTAGACTATTAATGCTATCGGTCACGGACTTACTGGAGCCTTGACCTATGGATACCAAAGCAATGACCGATGATACTCCTATGATAATGCCAAGCATGGTTAATAGTGCCCGCAGTTTATTCCCTTTTATGTTGCGCATGGCTAGCTTAATGGATGTGAACAGACTCATGCTGAGTTCCCTCCGTTTCGGTCAACCGACCATCACTAATCATGATCATCCGCTTTGCCTTTTGAGCAACATCGCGATCGTGGGTGATTAAAATGATGGTATGGTCTTCATTGTTCAGTTGAATGAGGACATCCATGATTTCTTGACTTGTTTTGCTATCGAGAGCACCTGTTGGCTCATCCGCTAATAAAATAGGTGGTGTACCGGCTAAAGCACGGGCAATAGCCACTCTCTGTTGTTGGCCCCCAGAAAGCTGGTTAGGATAATGATTCGCCCGGTCAACAATCCCGACTTGTTCAAGACTGCGCAGTGCGCACTCCCTTCTTTCCTTCGCCTTCATCCCACGATAAATCAAGGGAAGCTCGACATTTTCAACTGCTGTAAGCCGACCGAGAAGGTTAAAATTCTGAAAAATAAATCCGATATTCTCATTCCTTATTTTTGCAAGCTGAACATCCTTCAATGTATTCACTGTGTGCCCTTCTAAGATATATTCACCTTGATCAGGCTTATCCAAGCAACCGATCATATTCATCAATGTAGACTTTCCAGAGCCTGAGGGACCAACGATAGCAACAAAGTCCCCCTTTTCAACAGTGAAAGTGACATGGTCTAAAGCTGTCACCACATTATCGCCCATTTTATATTGTTTAACTAAATCACGCATGTGAATGATCGCTTCAACCATTAGCGATTCCCTCCCATACCGCCTTGTCCACCAGAACGTCCACCGAAATTACCACCACCATTGCGAAAGGTGCCTTGACCGAAGCCACCGCCAAAACCTCCGCCTCCTGGTGTCATTTGCTGCTTATCACTGGATGAGCTATTAGATTGGCTGCGTTCGATTTGTGGCAATTGCACGACTTGTCCCTCTTGCAAGCCTGATTTGATCTCTACATAGCTGTCATTGTGTGTACCCGTTTCTACTTTGACCTGTTTGACGCCAGAAACATTGTCGTTTACGTCATTGTTAGAGTTCGCTTCAGAAACAAGAACATAAGAGGTAGCTCCATTTTTATGAACAGCGTCAACTGGAACATACAGGACATTATCCTTTTTACTTGTAATAATTTCCGCTGTTGTTGTCATGCCAGCCTTTAAATTTTTTGATGAGGTCAAATGGACCGTGACATCAAATGTTGAGACGCCATTATTGACTGTCCCTTCCTTGGCAATCGCAGTGACCTTACCTGTATAAGTTTTATCTGGAAAAGCATTGACTGTGACATTGACCGATTGACCCACTTTGACCTCAGGAATATCTAGTTCATCCACTTGAATAACTGTATTTAAACTTTGATAGTTAGTTAAATGGGCTACGGTTTGTCCAGCATTCACTCGACTGCCATCATAGACACTTAGTGAGGTGATCGTGCCATCCGCTGGAGCGTCTAATTCTGTGCCATCTGTATAGGAGAGGAGTTCATCCCCTTTCTTCACTGTGTCATTTTTTGACACTAGGATCTCATCTACAGTCTTGGACTCCGAAACAGTTATATCTTTATCAGTTGCTGGCTCCAGACTTCCTGAGCCACTCACTTTGGATTCAATGGTCCCTTTTTTCACAGTTGCCGTTTGATTAATGATCGTAATGGCCTGACTTTTGCCTTTAGCCGTTACATACCATGTCGTTCCTCCACCAACGATAAGAATTAAAGCCACTATAGTGATCAACCATTTCTTCATTTTCATTCTCCTTTTACCTTTTTGAGAGATCTCTTGATTTCTTGACTCCAGTATCCTAAATGATTCTTAACTTTTGCTTAATAACACTGAGATTAATAGATTAGATGAATACCTTTAATCAAAATGGATATCCTAATTTTAGAAAGAAGAATCAAGCCTACGGAGGAATCAGGCAATGGATTTTCATTTACAACAAAATGGTTATGACTTTAAGGCGGTATACAGCCCCCTTAATAACAGTGGCATGCTATTTATACGTAACGAGATCGATGGGAGTCTTGTAAGAGAGCTTCCCTTCCCCTGTGAATCAGAAGAGCCAACCGCAGAAGAAATCAATCGGGCAATCGATGCGTTTCTTAGTGAGCTCGACTAAGTATTCAACATCTTACGGCATAAAAGTTGAATCTTAATGAAGAAGCATGCTATGGTGTGAAAAAATGGAGGTGGTCGCTTTGACTATTTATGATTTTTCAGCACAAACCATTGATGGTACAGACAAGTCTTTAGAAGATTACAAAGGCAAGGTACTCCTCATTGTCAATACAGCGAGTAAATGTGGCTTTACACCACAATTTGAAGGGCTTCAACAGCTTTATGAAAAGTATCAAGAGGAAGGCTTTGAAGTGCTCGGATTTCCATGTAATCAATTTAAAAATCAGGAGCTAGGTTCCAACGAAGAAACCCAGGCTTTTTGTCAGAAGAATTATGGCGTTAGTTTCCAAATGTTTAGCCGCATTGATGTCAACGGTCCGAATGCCCATCCGCTCTATAATTACTTGACCACCCAGCAATCAGGATTGTTTTCAAAAAAAATTAAATGGAATTTCACAAAGTTTCTCATTGATCGTTCAGGAAATGTC
This sequence comes from Pullulanibacillus camelliae, assembly GCF_014642655.1. Lineage (GTDB taxonomy): Bacteria > Bacillota > Bacilli > Bacillales > Sporolactobacillaceae > Pullulanibacillus > Pullulanibacillus camelliae. The sequence continues at coordinate 175,462 of NZ_BMIR01000003.1, read as the reverse complement.
TTGCAGCGTTATGCGCCACAAACCAAACCATCTCAAATCGAAACAGCCATTCAAAACGCTTTAAAAGCACCGATTTCTCTTTAAAATCGTCGAAGACATGGCGAAATAACAAAATTTTTCGTTAAATTATCAATTTATTAAACATTTAGACTGGTTAAATTCTAAAAAGACTGATATAATCGAATGAAAAATCGCCATTGTACAGACGACATAAGAAAGGGATGCTTACGCGTGAAGCAAGTCATTGATTTTGTTAAAACAAACAGAGAGAAAGAAAAACAACCAGCTGAATCCTTAGGATTTGGAAAGTATTTTACAGACCATATGTTTGTCATGGATTACGATGAAACGAGGGGATGGCATGAACCTAAAGTTGTGCCGTATCAACCGCTCACATTAGAACCCTCTTCGATGGTATTCCATTATGGGCAAGCGATTTTTGAAGGTCTGAAAGCCTATCGAACACAGGATGGCAAGGTTCAGCTATTTAGACCTAATAAGAATATCGAAAGGCTTAACTTTTCCTGTCAAAGGATGAGTATTCCTACACTAGATGAAGAACTCGTACTAGATGCGATTATGCAGCTCATCACGATTGAAAAAGATTGGGTGCCCGATGGTGAGGGCACATCACTATATATCCGTCCGTTTATCATTGCCACGGAGCCGTACCTTGGGGTTAGATCGTCCAAGCGCTATAAATTCTTAATCATTCTATCCCCTGTCGGTTCCTATTATGGTGGAGATCAGCTTAAACCCGTTAAGATTTACGTTGAGGAAAATTATGTTCGCGCAGCCAAGGGCGGGGTGGGGCATGTCAAGACCTCCGGCAATTATGCCGCAAGCCTAAAAGCACAGGAAGAAGCTGAAGCACTGGGCTATGACCAAGTGTTATGGCTCGATGCCAAAGAAAATAAATATGTTGAAGAAGTCGGCAGCATGAACATCTTCTTTAAAATAAAAGGTGAGGTTGTCACCCCACAGTTAAACGGCAGTATTCTCAGTGGTATTACGCGAAGCTCTGTCCTTCAGTTATTGGAATATTGGAATGTACCTGTTTCTGAAAGAAAGATTTCGATTGAAGAAGTCTTCGATGCCTATTACCGCGGTGAACTAGAAGAAGCTTTCGGAGCTGGGACAGCGGCTGTTATCTCCCCTGTCGGAGAACTCAGCTGGAACAATCAAAAAATCACTTTTGCACAGGATCGTTCCGACAACATCGCCAAGCGTTTATATGAATCCATTACTAATATCCAGCTTGGAAAAGAACCCGATCCTTTCCAATGGACGCTAGAAGTGAAGTAAAGCCCCTATAAAAGTCTAGAGGCTGAGACAAAGCGAAAACCGAAGGGATAAGTAGCCAGGGAAACGGGAAGCGTAGCCAAAATACGGAGACTCCTGCGGGGACGAGGACAGCGTTACTTCACGAATAAACGACGCGTTGTTCCGAGGAAGTTGACGACAAAGCAAGTCTAGCACAAATGCAGGAACAGGGGCTTCTTAGTCTAAGTCTCTTACATTTAATTTTATACTTTCCTATCTTTTCAGAAATCCGAACGCATGCCTTCAAAATTGTGAATGCGTTCGGATTCTCTATGAGCTGAAGCCTTCTGTCCCAGCCCTCTTATTTATGACAACACCTTAAGTCATAACAAATAGTTATCACTCGTAATAGTAAAATGAACATTTACTTATAAGTACAAATCGGAGAAGATAGATGTATAGCTTAGGAAGCACCGAAGGGAGCCTGTTCATTAATGTCAACAAAAAAGGATGTTATCAATCAATTTGGACAAAATGCTCTGGCTTATATCCATAGTCCGCTTCATGAAAAGGGAGCCGACCTGCAAGTACTCATTGATAGTATCGAGAAGAGAGGAAAGGAAGCGGTGCTTGATGTTGCAACGGGTGGGGGCCATGTTGCCAATGCGATAGCCCCTTATGTGAACCAAGTGACAGCCTTCGATTTAACACCCCAGATGCTCAAGGCCGCTGAAACCTTTATCACACAAAACGGTCACACAAACGTTTCATTTGTTAAAGGTGATGCAGAAGCGATGCCCTTTCAAGCAGAAACCTTCGATGTAGTCACCTGTCGCATTGCCCCTCATCACTTCCCCAATGTGGATGCCTTTATTTCTGAAGCCTATCGCGTGCTCAAACCCAACGGGCAATTTTTACTTGATGACAATGTAGCACCCGAGAATAATACCGCTGACCATTTTTACAACCAAATTGAAAAGCTAAGAGATAAAAGTCATCATCGCGCTTGGAAAAAATCAGAGTGGCTTAGCAAGATAGAAGCAGGCGGTTTTACAATCGATGCCCTCTTCTGCTTTGATAAAGTCTTTGCCTTTGACTCATGGTGTGACCGCATGAGCCTCACAGATATTCAGAAAAAGGAACTTACTGCGCTCATGGTTAACACCCCCTCTTCCCTAAAAGAGACCTTCCATATTCACATCAAAGAGGACCAAGTGATTTCCTTTCAAGGCCAAGCAATCGTTTTAAAGGCGCGAAAAAGTTAAGCGCAGTTGTTATATTTTCTAGTATTAAACACTCAATCTTTTCCTAGAGATAAAAAGGGATTTGATGACACATGCATGTGAATATCAAATTCCCAAGATGCCTGCGGGATAATGAACCAGGTGAGCCCACAGAAAGCGAGCAGCATGGCGGGAAAACGGGCACTATCCACTTCATTTGCACCCAAAATTTTTTGTACCTTCTTGGATTACATTGAAAAAAGGGAGTTCCGAACCAGCGGAGCTCCCTTTCCTATTCTACTTATATTAGCCTAAGGTCTCTCTTAACTTCTGAAGATCTTCTGAAGTTAATTTCACATCAACAGCAGAAGCAACGCTCTGAATTTGTGCAGGATTTCTCCCTCCAGGGATCACCGCATCCACACCATCCTGAGCCAATAACCAAGCCAAGGCAAGCTTTGGAAGTGTCGTTTGTTTAGCTTCCGCAAACGCTTTGAGCTCCTCTGCAAGCTTCAGCTTTTCCGGGGTAAAGCGCTGCTTGCGATTATCACCGTCTTCAAAGGTTGATTGTGTATCATACTTTCCACTGAGTAATCCAGACGCCAACGGGAAATAAGGAATGAAGCTTATTCCATGTTCCGCACAATACGGTAAGACGTCTTTTTCGACATCGCGGTCAACCATGTTATAGCCTGATTGCAGGGCAGCAACCTCGGCCACCTTATCTGCCTCTTTAAGCTGGTCAATGTTAAGATTTGAAACACCTATAGCTCTGAGCTTGCCTTCCTCTTTCAAGCGTGTTAGCTCACCTAGCGATTCTGCCAAAGGCGTTTCGTTGTCTGGAAAGTGAAGGTAGTATAAATCAACATAGTCTGTGCCAAGTCTCTTTAAGCTCTTTTCTAGTGCAGAGCGCAAATATCCTGGACGGTTATTCTTTCTGACATGGCCAGATTGATCCCATTCATTTCCGCCTTTAGTAGCAATAATTAAATCATCACGCTTGGTGCTGATTTCTCTTAATACCTCACCAATTAGCTCTTCTGAGCGCCCTAAGCCATACACATCGGCAGTATCAATAAAATTGATCCCTAAATCGATAGCCGTTTTAACAAAATCCTTACCATCCTTTTCACTCAACTCTTTAAAAAAGTTATGACCACCTACTTTATTTGTTCCCAATCCAAGCGTTGAGATCTTCATATCCGTTTTTTTGAGAGTTACGTAATCCATAGTCACATCCTCCTCTTTAACTTTAAAAGTATTGTTTCTAGTATAATACGGTTGGCGTGGACATGCATGGATTATGATATTTCCCAAAGAAGGAGGCTAGGACAGAAGGCTTCTGCCCGCTCTCCAAAAAAACAACTCAATTATTTCCCAAGGAATAAATAGATATTTATATAGTAAATCTTTGATATAGCACTTATAATCTTATCCAAATTGCGCCTGATGAAGCTGACTATAGATCCCACCTTTGGAAAGCAACTCATTGTGATCCCCCTGCTCGTTAATGCCGTCTTCTGTTACCACAATAATGCGGTCGGCATGCTTGATAGTAGCCAGGCGATGAGCAATTACGAGTGTCGTTCGTCCCTCGGAGAGCTCCATAAGGGCTTGCTGAATCGCCACTTCTGTCGCCGTATCTAACGCTGAAGTCGCTTCATCCAGAATCAAAATCGGTGGATTTTTCAAGAACATTCGCGCAATGGAAAGTCTTTGCTTTTGCCCACCTGAGAGCTTCACGCCGCGTTCGCCAATGATGGTATTAAGTCCATCTTCTTGCGATTGAATGAAGGATTCCAGCTGCGCACGACGCGCTGCATGCCAAATCTCTTCATCTGTTGCATCCAGCTTACCGTAGGCAATATTTTCTCCTATAGTCCCCGAAAATAAAAAGACATCCTGCTGCACAATACCAATTTGTTGACGTAAGGAAGATAGAGTAATATCTTGAATATCCATACCATCGACGGTGATACGACCAGAATCGACTTCATAGAACCTTGGCAATAAGGTACATAAAGTGGACTTCCCAGCTCCCGAAGGGCCAACAAATGCCACTGTCTCTCCAGCCTTGATCGTTAAGTCAATATCCTTTAATACCTGACTGCCATCCTCATAGCCAAAGGTCACCTTGTCATAGTGAATGTCTCCTCTTACCTTATCAATAGCCAACGCTCCAGGCTTATCACTGATATCAGGCGCTGTATCGAGTATTTCCGTATAGCGTTTAAAACCGGCAATCCCTTTTGGATAGCTTTCAATTACCGCATTGATTTTCTCCACTGGTCGAAAGAAAACATTAGTTAAGAGAATAAAACCAACAAATTCACCATTAGATAGCTCACCATGAAGCACAAACCATGTCCCACAAATCAGTACAAACAAGGTCATAAAGCGCATCATCATATAGCTGACAGCTGTACTATATCCCATGATTTTGTAGGAACGCAGCTTTGTTTGTCTCAGCCTTTTATTATTGATATCGAATCTTGCCCGCTCGTGCTTTTCATTAGAAAAAGCTTGAACAACACGAATACCACCAATGGTATTCTCAATCCGTGAGCTAAATTCTGCGACATTCTCATGCATGTGCCGAAAGGTGTGTGTCATTCTTTTATTGCAAAAAACAATAAGCCAGGTTAAAAACGGGATGATGACAAATGTCATTACTGCCAGCTTCCAATTAATCGCAAGCATCATAAAGAAAGCACCTAATAAAGTCATCACCGCAATAAAGATATCTTCTGGGCCATGGTGTGCGACCTCGCCGATCTCAAATAGATCATTAGTCATACGGGAGATCAGATTGCCTGTTTTATTATTATCAAAGAAACGAAAGGATAGCTTTTGAATATGATTAAATAGTTTTGTCCGCATATCCGTTTCAATATTGATACCGAGCTTATGACCCCAGTACGTCACAATAAACTGCAGACCGGTATTAAATGAATACATTAAAAGCAGACCGATACTTGCCCAAACAATTAAAGACCAATCATGACCTGGCAATAATTTATCGATCACCTTATTAACAGCAAGTGGAAACATGAGCTCTAAAATCCCACAAACCACCGCACAACAAAAGTCTAAAATAAACAAACGCGTATAAGGCTTATAATAAGAAAAAAAACGGCGAATCAACCCCATCCCCCCATCACTTTTTATCTACAAATTATACCCTATATGACTGTCGTTGCCTATATGATAACAGCATTTTATTGATAATTATTATCAATAATAGTTATTAGTCAGCCCCCTTCATGCCAATAGCCTTCAGTCATGTTCTACGGTCTAAGGCTAGATAGAGTTTTGCTCCCCAAGAGCACGCGCCTGGTTCTTGTCTAGGTTCATTGCAAGGTCAAATGGATTGAAGCGCGGGGCGCGAGACTCCCGCGAAAACGTGCATGCTCCACTCCATTTACACCCAAAGTGTTATATCCTCTTTCTTATTAAAAAAAAGCACCTCACCCGAGGATGACCCTTAGGTGACGTGCTAATGATGGGCAAAAATGCGTTTGATCAGATAAACAATAAACAAAACAACGGCGATGACTAAAAGAATGTGGATAAGTCCGCCTAGGATATGGAACATGAATCCAAGAAGCCATAAGAGTACTAAAATACCAATAATTGTCCAAATCACGGCTGGAAAACCTCCTTTTTCTCTAGCCTACCCTGACGTTCAGTTCATTAACCGAAAATGCTGGACTCAGCCCTTCAGCAAGGATGAATACCTATTTTAGATTATGGCTCTTTCTAAGCCCCCTGAGAAGCAATTGACCCTCCATCTACACGGATATTTTCGCCTGTTATAAAGGAAGCTTGATCAGAAGCCAAAAAGACAACGGCTGCCGCCACTTCTTCTGGTAGACCTGGACGCTTGACCTCGATATGCGGCCTATTCTCTTTCAAAAAAGCTTGTACTGCTTCATCAAAAGCAATACTCTGAGCTTCAGCATCCCTTTGTAAATTATCTTCAAGCAAAGGTGTCATGATAAACGCTGGAGAAACACTATTCACCAAAATACCGTCTTTGGCATAAGCCTTGGATAAGCTCTTTGTAAAATTAATCATCGCTGCCTTTGTTGCATTATAATGTGGCATAAAGGCATCTGGCTGGATACCAGACTCCGAGCTAATGTTAATAATTCGTGTTGAGGCCGCCTTGCGCATATAGGGAAGGGCCGCTTTGGTCACACGCACCATGCCAAAGACATTGACATCAAAGACCTCCTGCCAGTCATCCACTGATAACGCCTCAAAATTATAAAAACCGCCGACAATCCCCGCATTGTTCACCAAAATATCAATGGTATTATAGTGACTAATCGTCTCTGATATTAGACTTTCAACATCCTGTTGCTTTGTGATATCCGCCTGAACAGCGAAAATCTCTCCGCCCTCTGTCTGGATCTCACTTTGGACATTATCTAATTCTTCTTTTCCTCGTCCGCAAATCACCACATTGCAGCCTTCTTTGGCTAACGCCTTAGCAATGGCCTTACCAATTCCTTTGCTACCACCTGTGACAATCGCTGTTTTATTTGCTAATCCAAGTTCCAAATCTTTCATCCTCTCGAAGGTTATTTTTAAACCCCTATACCCTTTTTCAAGAACAGATCAAACCTCTCAAGGCTTTAAATCTGCGCATTTTTAATGATAGTGATTAAGGCCTGTGCATTGGGATAGCCAGATTGTTGGTATTTTTGAATAACCTTTTCAGTATCATAAGGCACTCTTTCAATCGACACGCTGTACCGCCCATTCTCTACAGTGACCATGGCATAAGAGGCCTGATCAAGTCCATCAAAAGGCAGACCGACACTTCCCAAATTGACAACGCATTTTCCATTTATGTACTTGATATAGGCGGTGTGAATATGTCCATAAAGGTAGAGCGCCGCATCCTTGACCAATAAATTTTCCTGAATCGCCTCTGGACCAGCATTTGCTTGGATATTCTTAAACAAGCTTGACGGTGTCGCATGAAACGCATGAAAGGGCACTGTTCCTGCGAGTGTCCCTTGAATCTCTTCAGGAAGGGTCTGCAAATACTTGATATCCTTCTCGCTGAGCTGTGCATAAGTCCAATCTCTTTCTTGACACATCGTCTCCAAGGCCTCATCGGGAACCTCTCCCCGCCTAATTCCACGCACAACCCAGGCATCTGCATTGCCTTTAATCACTTGTGCATCGGATTGTCTAATCAAATCTAATGCCTGCTTCGGCTCGGGGCCGCGAAAGCAGAGGTCACCCAAAATCTTGACGGCATCCGCACGTTTGTTGCGAATATCTTCTAGTACTGCTGCTAACGCATCCGCATTACCATGAATATCCGATATAAAAGCAACCTTCATTCCATTTGCCCCTCCCATTTATCTTTAATTATAGTTTACCCTCCTTTCACATATTTTTAAAAAGAAAAGGATAATTGAACAGTCATTTAGGGTAATGATATATTAAGGGAAAAAGAAAGGGTGGACCTAACATGAATGAGTTGATTAGAAAAGGCTTTTATCTTGGCCTAGGTGCTGCACTTGCCAGCAAAGAAAAAGCTGAAAAGTACGTAAAGGAATTTGTAAAAAATGGCGAGCTTGCCCCACAAGAAGCCAAACGCTTGATTGATGAGCTTGCTGAAAAAGGAAAGGATAAACAATCTGATTGGAGTGAAGGCTTTCGCCAAGATATCAAGGATACCTTGAAAAAGCTCGGTTTTGTCACGCATGAAGAATTAGATGCTGTCAAAAAACGCTTAGAGGCTTTAGAAGGCAAGCAAACAGAAGACGATTAATAACTCTGCAGTATCGAAGGTGAAGAGGATCATGCTGACAAAAAGAATCCGACATATGAATCGTTATCGTGAAATTGTCACCGCTCTAGCAAAATTTGGATTTGGGTATATTGTCAAAGAGATTGGGCTCTTTCATTTGATCGCCAATCCTCTTAAGAAGATAAAAATTAATTTTGAATCTGATCAGGCCTCCGCCGGAAAAAGAGTACGACTCCTAATGGAAACCTTAGGCCCAACATTTATTAAGTTGGGTCAGCTTCTCAGTATTCGCAGTGATCTTCTCCCTAATCAATTGACACAAGAGCTTGAGAAGCTCCAAGACGATGTGAAGCCCATTGATACAGCCCTCGTCAAAACCTTGGTAGAAACAGAGCTTGGTGCCCCTATTGATGAGCTATTCACATCATTTTCACCAGAATGTCTAGCAGCGGCATCGATCGGTCAGGTCCATCAAGCGACCTTAAAATCAGGAGAAACCGTTGCCGTCAAAGTACGAAGGCCTTACATCGAAAAACAAATTGACACGGATATTGAAATTTTAAGAGATCTTGCCAGACTTGTCGAACAGCGCTTTGACTGGGCGCGGCACTACCAAATAAGAGATATCATTGATGAATTATCTGAAGCCATTAAAAGTGAAATGGACTACTCCCAAGAAGGACGCAATGCCGAAAAAATTGCCAAACAATTTGTGAATGATGAGCATATTATCATTCCTAAGGTTTATTGGGATTTCACATCAAAACGCGTGCTGACGATGTCCTATATTACGGGAAAAAAATATACGGATATTCAAGCGATTCCCGATGATCAATTCAATAAAAAAATATTAGCTGAACGGCTTGTACACTCCTTTCTTCATCAAGTGCTTGTTGTCGGGATCTACCATGGTGATCCTCATCCAGGCAATCTCTTCTTCCTACCAGGAAATAAAATCGCTTATCTCGACTTTGGTCAGGTTGGCAAGCTCACACAAGAGATGAAAAATAATTTTGCTTCTCTCATCATTGGTTTAATGCGCAGAGATACAGATACATTACTGCGAACCGTCTTAAATATGGCAATCACCCGAGAGGACATAAATGAAGGCAAATTAAAAGATGATCTTGATGACCTTAGAGATAAATATTATGATATTCCGTTTAGTAAGGTGAATATTGCTGACGCCATCGCTGATCTATTCGCTACGACACAAAAGCATAAGATTACGATACCGAAGGACTATACCTTACTTGGAAAAGCATTGATGACACTCGAGGGGATTATCACGGATCTCGATGCAGACATCAGCCTCGTACATCTTGCAGAACCCTTTGGCAAAAAGCTGCTCATCGATAAAGCCAACCCTAAAAATATCTTAGCAAGACTTTGGGAGGGGCTGCAAGACCTCGCCGATGATAGCTATCGCCTCCCTCGCCTGCTTAAAAAGGTACTAACCAAAGTGGATCGCGGGGATGTCCGCCTAGAAATGGAGCTCCCACAGATCGATAAGCTGTTATTAAGGATCGATCGTATTGGCAACCGTATTTCCTTCAGTGTGACATTGCTTGCATGTAGCATTATCATCGTCGGACTTATTATCGCTAAAACCTTTGGCAATAATTTTCTCGACTTCTTCCCCATTGTTGGCATCGGTATCGTCATCATCATTCTCATGTTTTTATGGTTGATTTTCTCTATTTTTCGATCTGGGCGATTTTGACGTACAAATCCCCCAGATCATTTTTTCCTTTTAAACCTTAGTTACACTTTCCTCCTTCATTGACTGCTCTAATTCCAGCCACCTCTCTTTAAAAATCCAAGCCGCCCGACTTAATCCAATAAATAATAAAGTCAGTACAATGAACATCCATGAGTAGCCAAGAAAACTTTGAATACCGCCAAGCATGGGAAATATTATCACGAATCCTAACGCCATTATCGTCTCCATTGTAGACATTGTCGTTGCTTTAAAAGAGTCTGGAGCCAAAGCGGTAATGGTGCCATCGATCATACCTTCATTCACTCCCGATAGCAGCTTGCCTAAAAAAAGACCCAGCAATACCAGCCCCCAGCTTATCCATTGTGTGACAAAATGGGCTGTAGAGCTTATAAAAAAGAGTAATGCCCCTGCATAAATCAAGGGGGTCACCATCAGCCAACAGCTCCATCCCCACCAACGTTTTACCTGTTTTACGTATTTGTTTCCAATAATAGCAACAAGGTTTGCAAGCGTAAAAATCAGTGTGATCATGATAGGGTTTAAACCAATGTAAGAGAAATAGGACTCAGCAAGCTGACCAACAAGACTCGATAATGTCCAATAGGCCGCCGCACCAAATAGTAGAAGTGTAAAAGCAGCGGGAAGCTTGCGCCAAAAGGTGAATAGCATTAATATAACATAATTATCTATATTTTCCAGATAACAAATAAAATTTATATATAAATCGGCTCTCTAATACCCGCTAAAGTCACGAGTGACCAACATCTCCCTTCTCATTCCGCAAATAGAAGGGGAAATGCGGCATCTGTTCCATTGATGGCTAAAGCATTTCCTTCGCAATGAACTGATAGGAACGCTGACGCTCGACATAGGTAGGCGTTAACGTCACAATCATGATTTCATCTGTCCCATAGAGGTGCTGAAGGGCATATAACTGCTCCTTAACCTCCTTAGGATTCCCGATGATCAACCTCTTTTTTCTTTCTGCAAACTGCGCGCGTTCCTCCGTGGTCATAAGAAAGGAGCGTGCATCCTCTAAAGTAGGATAATCGTGTACCGCCTCGCCGCGCTCTCTCAGGATCTGCCGAACCCCTCCGCGCAAAGCGAGAGCCTCGGCCTCCTCTGTTGTTTCAGCACAAATAACGGAGGCAGCCACAAGTGCACAAGGACTTTTAAGCACAGCCCCGCGGGATTGAAAAGCCTGTTGATAATCAGCTATAGCTTTCGGGCCATTATTATCGCTCATAAAATGTCCGAAGGCATAGGCCAATCCCTTTTCAGCAGCTAGCAAGCCACTTTTTTCACTTGTTCCAAGAAGCCAAAGCTGAGGATGAATCGGGGGTTGAGGGGAAGCCTTAATTTTTGAAAACATCTCATCCTCCGGAAAATCATTTTGAAAAAAATGAATAAGCGTCTCAAGAAGCTGAGGCATCTGACGCACGTTTTCTAAAAAATTTCCTGAAAGCGCAATAGAAGCCTCTGCTGATCCCCCAGGAGCTCGGCCGATGCCTAGATCAATTCTTCCAGGAAATAAGGTCGCCAGCAAGTTAAAGGTTTCCGCAACCTTATATGGCTTATAATGCGGCAGAAGCACAGCTCCTGAGCCAAGACGTATTCTTTCTGTACGCGCACCGATATAAGCAAGCATCACTTCTGGTGCTGGGCAAGCAAGGCCCGCTATATCATGATGCTCTGCGATCCAATAGCGATGATAGCCAAGGCGTTCCCCCTCTTGAGCCAAAGCTACCGATGCTTCTAAAGCCGTTTTAGCCGAACTCTTTTCCATTACGGGCGATTGATCAAGAATGCTGAGTTTCATCTGTGTATCCTTCTTTCCTTTGATAGTGAGACATGGCCTAGCTCCAATTATCTCGGACCCGAGCCCCCTTGGTATGAAGTAAAAGACATGGCCCTCTCTCACCATGTCTTTATTGTCATAGTTTAGTTGTACTATAGCTGCCCAATACACGGGCATGATGACCAAGTGTTTCAAGTATAGTTATTGCCTTTTTCATATTCATCTCATGGGCACCTAATTCAGCTTCTATAAAGAAACGGTAGGTCCCCAGCTTTTTCTTTGTTGGACGTGATTCAATCCAGGTCAGGTTAATCGCCAGAGAGGAAAAAACATTTAATATAACAGACAAAACTCCAGGGCGCTCCTCACCGGGTGAAACGACAAGCATCGTTTTCGATGCGTTAGCATTTACCTTCTGTTCCTTCGTCATCACAATAAATCGAGTATGGTTCACCAAATTGTCCTGAATATTTCGATCTAATATGTTCAGTCCAAAGACTTGCCCTGCCCATTCAGAAGCGATAGCAGCCACATCATGACGCCCTGACTCTTTAACAGCTTTGGCAGCAGAGGCTGTACTATTGAAATGCTTAACCACCGCTTTCAGATCATGAATATAGTCTTGACATTGGCTTAACGCAGGTGGGATCGACCAGATTTCTTTTACATTCTCAAGCTTTGTGTCTTTAGCCCCTAGTAAATACATGCCAATCGGGAGAATTAATTCTCCCTCAATATGTAATCCTTGAGAAAGCAACCCATCGATCGTCACATTAATCGTACCCTCAATCGTGTTCTCAATAGGAACAATCCCTTGGTCCACTTGATTGTTCTTAACTGCCTCAAGGACATCAAAAATGGTGTCACACATTGTCCAATCTGGATGATCAGACTCAAAATATCGAAATGCAGCTTCTTCTGAAAATGTCCCTTTAGGACCCAAATAAGCAACCTTCAACGCCTTAACTCCCTTTAACGTTTTAACCAATTATAACGCAAGCGTGCTTTTTATACTATATGATTGACTATCATCAAGGCTAAGAAAGGAGGCTTGATTATTCCCACAATGCGATGCCTCCTAACAAAAAGAGGCCTGTACATTTCTTTTATTCAATTTAACATCGTTTCCGAGAATAAGTAGGTGTATAATGGAGAAAGAATTTTTAAGTACATAATAGGAGTGTCCTTATTTTATGATTTTAATCATCGAATTCTTAGCGATCGGCGTCCTAACCGGTATTCTCTCAAGTCTGTTTGGCTTTGGTGGAGGCATCATCGTCGTTCCGGTTTTATATTGGCTGCTTCCTGGCCAGCATATCCCTGACAGCCTCGTCATGCACGTCGCTATTGCTACTTCTCTTGCGATCATGATCATTAATTCGACCAACTCGACTCTTTCCCATCATAAAAAGGGGAATATTATTTGGCCAATTTTTCTAAAGCTCGCTCCAGCTATTGCAGTAGGAGCATTCATCGGCAGCTTAGTTGCTCATTACTTTAGTGATGAGGTGCTTCGCTACCTCTTTATTGCCTTTCTCCTTTACACAATCATTTCCTCATTTCTTAAAAAATCGTTTATCCGTGTAGAGGCGAATGACATTCAAATGCCACGTCAGATGCTCACCAATTTTGTCGGCAGTGGTATTGGGATAATTGCCACCCTTCTCGGTGTTGGCGGCAGTATTCTCACCGTGCCCTTTCTACGCCGATGTAAATTAAAAATGATCAATGCAGTCGCGTTGGCAACACCGCTGAGTCTGCCGATTGCTCTAGTGGGGTCTGTCAGCTCCATTTTTACTGGCCTAACACAAGCACATTTGCCTGCGACCTGTTTTGGTTATATCAATCTCCCCGCATTTTTAGGGATTGCCATCGGTGGCTTTATCGGTGTTCCCATTGGTATCCGACTCGCTCAAAAACTGCCTGATCAGCTTTTTTCTAAGGTTTACTTACTCTTACTCCTGCTAGTCACCTGCGCCATGATCTTCAACAACTCTTATTAAAAATCAAAATAGCCACAAATCACAGCCACGGGCATGTAATCCGTGGCTGTTTATCCTGCACAAAAATTTTAATTTAGTGATTGTTGACGTTTATCAAAGTTAGTGTATAATAACCTAGGATTTATATTAAACTTTAAGTTTTGTATTAGTAAACTCCATAACACTCTTAGTTTAGTGATCCTAAACTTGTGGAAGGATAAGTTGATGAATAAAATCGGTCATAAAATCAAAAATCTACGCCTGACAAAAGGCTTAACACAGGAAGAGCTTGGGGAACGGACAGACCTCAGCAAGGGCTATATCTCACAGCTCGAAAATGATTTGAGTTCACCATCTCTAGAAACCTTCCTCGATATTCTTGAAGTGCTTGGCTGTTCTCCTAAAGATTTTTTCGATGAGAAGCAGGCCGTCCAAAAGGTGGTTTATCAAGCAGTAGATCAAACAGATTACACCGATGAGGACATGGGCTACCATGTCCAATGGCTTGTTCCAGAATCAAACGAGAAGGACATGGAGCCCATTCGCCTGGTATTAGAAAAAAGGGGTGCCTTTAAAAGCTTCGAACCTTCCCTTTCTGAAACCTTTGCTTATGTCCTTAAAGGGTGCATCAAGGTTCGCTTAGGCCATCGCTGTTATACCGCTAATCAGGGTGAAGCTATTTATTTTAGTGCCAGCGAATCCCATCAAATCATGAATGACTTTGACGGAGCATCGGAATTGATTCTTGTGGCAACAGAATCGTATTTATAAATCGTTTTAAGGAGAATGAAATCCATGACAGAACAAACCATCATTCGCTTTGACCAAGTCACCAAACAATACGATCACGATCAAGCTGTCCTAAATAATGTCAGCTTTGAAATCGAACGTGGTAAATTTTATACATTGCTTGGCCCCTCTGGTTGCGGTAAAACAACAATCCTGCGGTTAATCGCTGGATTCACCGAGCCCTCTCAGGGCAAGATTTATTTCAACGGACAGATCATCAATACTGTGCCTGCCAATAAACGACAGGTCAATACCGTTTTCCAAGATTATGCTCTGTTTCCGCACTTAAATGTTTTTGAGAATGTGGCCTTTGGCCTAAGAATCAAGAAGATGAAGCAAAGTCAGATCACAGAAAAAGTGAAAGAAGCCCTACGCTTTGTCAATCTTGAAGGCTATGATCATCGCACAATCAGTGAAATGTCTGGTGGTCAGAAACAACGGGTCGCCATCGCTCGTGCTATTGTGAATGAGCCAGAAGTCATCTTACTCGACGAACCGCTGTCTGCGCTTGATTTGAAATTGCGCACCGAAATGCAATACGAGCTGCGTGACTTACAAAAGCGCTTGGGAATCACCTTTATCTTTGTTACGCATGATCAAGAAGAGGCCTTAGCGATGTCGGATGAAATTTTTGTCATTAACAAAGGTAGCATTCAGCAAAGCGGTTCACCGATTGATATCTATGATGAACCAATCAATCGCTTTGTGGCGGACTTTATTGGCGAATCCAATATTATCCCCGGCACGATGCGGCAGGACTTTTTGGTCAATTTTGCTGACAAAGACTTTGAATGTGTGGATAAGGGCTTCGATGCAAATGAAGCTGTCGAGGTTGTGATCCGCCCTGAAGATCTGGAAATTACAGAGCCTAGTCTCGGTAAGCTCCAAGTTCGTGTCGACTCCCAATTGTTTCGTGGCGTGCATTTTGAAATTTGCTGTTTTGATGAAGCGGGGAATGAATGGCTCGTGCACTCTACAAAGCGCGCCCAAGTTGGCGAGACCATCGGCCTCAATTTTAGTCCTGAGGCCATCCATGTTATGCGCTTTGGAGAAACTGAAGAAGAATTTGATAAGCGCCTAGAAGCGTATGACGGTTGAGGGATATCCAATGCAAACACGATATAAAAATATTTACCTTATACCCTATGTCCTATGGATAGTCCTTTTTGTCATTGCACCTATCCTGCTCATTATTTATTATTCCTTTTTTAATATTGAGGGCCATTTGACCTTTGACAATTATATTCAATTTTTCACACCAGTTTATTTAAAGATGGCAGCAAGCTCTTTTTGGTATGCCTTCTTAATTATGGCGATCTCGTTAATTATCGCCTATCCGACTGCACTCTTGCTCACAAGGACGAAGCATAAACAACTATGGCTCTTGCTGATTATTTTACCGACCTGGATTAACCTATTATTAAAGGCCTATGCCTTCTTGGGCATTTTCGGCACCTATGGCCCTGCTAATACTTTTTTACAATTTATCGGCATTGGCACGAAGCAACTTTTGTTTACCGACTTTAGCTTTTTGTTTGTCTCAGTTTATATCTTTATACCTTTTATGATCTTACCCATTTTCAATGCCCTTGAAGAGCTCAATCCGTCATTAATCGACGCTTCACGTGATCTTGGTGGTTCACCGTGGACCACCTTCCGCCGTGTGATTTTCCCACTCACTTTAGATGGTGTTAAATCAGGCTGCCAAGCAGTGTTTATTCCAGCACTCTCATTATTCATGATCACGCGCTTGATTGCCGGGAACCGCGTCATTACATTAGGAACAGCGATAGAAGAGCACTTTCTTGTCACTCAGGATTGGGGAATGGGAGCTACCATTGCCGTCTTTCTTATCATAGCCATGGCAATCATTATGATTCTTACTGGAAAGCGAAGGAGAGGATGATTTGATGAAAAAATATAAAGCTCTGAATATTTATCTCGTCCTTGTCTTTATCATCCTTTACGCGCCGATTTTCTATCTTATTTACTATTCTTTTAATAGCGGTGGAACAATGCACGGGTATGGTCACTTTACCCTCAAGTGGTACAAGGAGGTTGTCCAAGACACGCGATTGATCACCATTGTCCTAAATACTTTAGTGATTGCCTTACTTTCATCAGCCATTTCGACAATGCTTGGTGTTGTTGGTGCACTCGCCATTCGCACCGTTAGACGCGCACCGGTAAAAAATACATTACTGACCTTGAATAACGTGCTCATCGTCAGTCCTGACGTCATCATTGGCGCCTCCTTCTTAATCCTATATACCATTATAGGTATTAAGCTCGGCTTTACGTCAGTGCTCCTCTCCCATATTGCTTTTAGTGTGCCCATCGTGGTGTTAATGGTGTTACCAAAGCTCCAAGAGATGAGTCCGACATTGATTGATGCTGCACGTGATTTAGGCGCCAGGCGTTGGGATGTTCTGAGCAAAGTAATCCTGCCGTTTATTAAGCCCGGCATCTTTGCAGGTTTTTTCATGGCACTCACCTATTCTTTGGATGATTTTGCCGTCACCTTTTTCGTGACAGGTAACGGCTTTTCGACGCTGTCAGTTGAAATCTATTCCCTTGCCCGACAAGGTATCTCACTCACGATCAATGCCCTATCAGCCTTGCTCTTTCTCTTTACGGTTATTCTCGTAGTTGGCTATTACTTTATCGTTCAGTATTATCGTAAGCCACGCAGACAGGGGGCTGGAGAATGAAGGCACTCGTCAGAGCGTTCATCCTCGTATTCATTATTGCCTTTGCTTTCATGTTCCTCTCTTCGCGATTAAATGCCACACAGGACTTTGCAGGCGGGGGAAAAACACTGACCATATACAACTGGGGGGATTATATCGATCCCCAATTGATCAAGAAATTTGAGCAGCAGACAGGGATTCAAGTCATATACCAAACCTTTGACTCAAATGAAGCGATGATGACAAAGATTGAACAGGGGGGAACAACCTTTGATGTGGCCGTACCCTCTGACTATACCATCAGTAAAATGAAGGAAGAGCATCTGCTCATTCCCCTGGACCATTCCCAGCTCCCCAATCTAAAATACATTAGCCCTCGCTTTATGAACCTATCCTTTGATAAGGGGAATAAGTACTCCGTTCCTTACTTCTGGGGAACGGTCGGCATCGTCTATAACGCCGACATGCTTGGGGGCAAAAAGATCACGAGCTGGAATGATTTATGGGATAAGGATTTGAAAAATCAAATTCTGCTTGTCGATGGCGCTCGGGAAGTTATGGGCCTGAGTCTCAATAGCCTTGGCTATTCATTAAATGATACAAATGAAGCTCATTTGCAGCAGGCTAAGGCCAAGCTAAATCAATTGACCCCAAATGTCAAAGCGATTGTAGGGGATGAAATCAAAATGTTGCTCGCCAATGAGGAAGCGGCGGTTGGTGTTGTTTGGTCTGGAGATGCTGCCGAAATTATGTCTGAAAATAATAAATTGAATTATGTTATTCCTAAGGAAGGGTCTAACCTCTGGTTCGACAATATGGTCATACCAAAAACAGCCAAGAACGTGAAGGGCGCTCATGCGTTCATTAATTTCATGCTTGATCCCAAAAACGCCGCACAAAATGCTGAATATGTTGGCTATTCAACACCTAACGAAAAAGCATTAAAGCTTCTGCCGAAAGACGTTTCTACGGACAAACGCTTCTATCCCGATAAAGCGACGACAGATAAGCTGGAGGTCTATGATAACTTAGGCAAACGCATGCTTGCCCATTACAACGAACTTTTCCTGGAATTTAAAATGCATCACAAATAAGAGGACCGGGCGAAAAGCATGCCCGGTCCTTTTTGGTTGTTTTATTAGCCTACCCTTGTTTCAAAATAGAGCGGATAATGCAGACTGCATCCTGGATTAAAGTCTGCCTGGCACTTTACACAATGATAGGTATGCAGGTACTCATTAATGGTATGCTCATACCCACAATGCCCACAAAGGATAGCCTTTGTATCAAATGCTTCTTTTTCCCATACGATTCGCTCATGATCCTCTTCCTCATCATGGCATTGATAACAAGGGTAATACTTCCCACAGCATCTAAATTTGATGGCGATAATATCTGTCTCCCCATGATAGTGGGTACAACGTGTTTCGTGATCGACCGTTTGTCCGTAAACCTTTGGCATTTTATGCATTACCTTTCAATAGATCATTCACATCATATATCTGTCCATTTTTAATGTCTCTGTTATCAAGCACTAAGCTCACAAGGGCCCTGGCTACACGTTCAGGACTTCTAAGCATGCCTTTTTCCTTAAACTCCTGAAACCTCTCAACATCTTGAAAAGCCTGACTATCACTTGAACGGATCACACCCTGCATATCGGTATCCATAATGCCTGGATTGTAAGCAATAAATGTATGCGGAGCACCTGTAGCTTTGCTTTCTAGCGCCGCTGTCTCTGTAAATACATTCAATGCTGCCTTGGAACTGCTGTAGGCACTCCAACCATGTCGAGCATGCTGAGCGGCCCCTGAAGTGACATTGACAATCATAAGTGGTGTGGTCGGAAAGAGCTGCACAAGGTGGTTAGTCAGGACCATCGGTGCTAACACATTGATGTCTATTAATCGCTTCATTTCTAGCGGACTCATCTTACCCACCCTTTCAACAGGTTCAACAACACCAGCATTATTCACAACATATAAAGCTTCTAGATCACCCATTTTATCAAGGGTGGGCTTTAACTGGCGAGTAAGGTCTTGTTGGCCGTCAAATTGAGAGAGATCACAGGTCAGATGAGCATAGGATAATTTCAGCTTCTGTGCTTTTTGTTTTAATGGTTCATTCTCACGTCGCGCAACAGTAATGACGGCGAATCCTCGATCCATAAATTGTTCTGCTATGGCAGCACCTAATCCTCTTGATGCTCCAGTGACAATCACAGCGTTCAATGCACTTCCTCCTTTTGTTGACTTTTAGCCTGAATAAACTGTGGACTCCCTGCTTTTAGCCCAAATATAAGCAATAAAACGGTCATCACAAGCAATAAAACAAGCGGACTTGTCCATCCATGCGTGAGATCATGCAAAAGCCCAAACAAAAATGGCCCAATGGCCGCTAACAAATAGCCCAGAGACTGGGCCATACCAGAGAGATTAGCCGCATCATCAGCGTGCTTTGTCCGCAGACCAAATAACGTTAACGCTAGGCTAATGGCGGCGCCACCGGCAATCCCGATTAATACAACCCAGAGCCAGGTCGCAAGCGAACCGATTAAAATTAAACCGAGAAAGCCGACAAAAAACATTGCTGAAATAAGGACAATGAGCCCACGTTGACTGGAAAACCTGCCCGCAAGAATAGGGACGATGAAGGATGCCGGTAAACTGACAAATTGCATCAAGGAAAGCATCCATCCCGCTGATGTTGCTGATAATCCATACCCTTGAAGGAGCTCTGATAACCAAGCGACATTTGAGTAAAAAAGCAGAGATTGCAAACCCATGAAAAGCGTGACTGACCAAGCAAGGCCAGAGCGCCATAAACTCACCTTTGGCCGTTGCTGTTGCTTTGGAAAATGCTTTTTCTTGAGCTGCGGGAGCCATACAATGAAAGCCAGTAAGGATAAAATCCCCCAGCTCATGAGTGAGCCTTGCCATCCCCATCCCCCAACTTTAGAAAGAGGAACGCTAATCCCAGAGGCCAAGGCGGCAAAAACATTCATTGCGACTGAATAAATCCCCGTCATTATCCCAACGTTTTCCGAGAAATCCCGCTTGATAAGTCCGGGGAGCAACACGTTGCCCATTGTAATGCCAATACCCGCCAGCAGCATACCGACAAATAACCATGCCGAAGAATGAAGACACCGGATAAGAATTCCGATGGTGATAACCAATAAGCCTGCAGCAAGGGTCGTTTCAATACCAAGCTTACGTGCAAACCATGGCGCAAGCGGTGAGAATAGCGCAAAGGCAATGAGAGGAATAGTAGTGAGCATCCCCGCTAGGGCGTTGGACATCCCAGTCGATGCTTTAATCACATCGATTAAAGGACCTACGCCTGTTATAGAAGTCCGTAAATTTGCTGCGATCAGTATAACGCCTATAATTAGTAATAAAGCTCCAACTTTTGAAGTGTGTACGTCTGCATGCTTTTGATTCACAATATAAACCTTGCTTTCTATATAATAAATTCCATATTATTTTAAAACAAAGAGGTTACCGAATACAACTTAAAGCCTCCAAAGGCCTTTAAAAGTTAAATTTTTTGAAACCCCCAAGTTTTTAAACTTTATTCGAAGACTTGACTGCACTTTTTTTCTGTTTTACGATATATATTTGGAAATAAATTTACATTTTGCAGATTTATTTTCATTTTCGAAATATTTGAAAGGTTGGTGATGATAGACAGTGTCTTCTCAGAAAACTTCTAATGAAAAGACTTTTTTCGGTCATCCGCGTGGGTTGTTTACCCTCTTTTCAACTGAGCTATGGGAGCGGTTCTCCTATTATGGCATGAAAGCTCTACTCATTTACTATATGTATGATAAGCTCAAGAATGGGGGCTTAGGGCTTGATCAAGGTACAGCCGCCTCCATCATGTCTGTGTATGGTGCATTAGTGTATATGTCTGGCATTATTGGCGGATGGATTGCGGACCGCATACTTGGGGGACGTCGCACAATATTTTACGGCGGCATACTCATCATGTGTGGACATATCGCGCTCTCTTTCCCTGGTGGAGTCGTTGCCCTCTTTATCTCCATGGTCTTTATTATCATTGGTACCGGTTTGTTAAAACCTAATGTTGCCAACGTTGTTGGTGATCTATATACCAAAGAGGATATTCGCCGCGATGCTGGCTTTAGCATTTACTATATGGGAGTTAACCTTGGCGCCTTTATTGCGCCATACATCGCTGGTACTCTCGGGCAAAAGATCAATTATCACCTAGGTTTTTCTATGGCTGCCATCGGCATGGCTTTAGGCCTTATTTTTTATGTCATAAGTGGCCGTAAAACTCTTGGAGAAGCGGGAACAAAAGTCCCTCATCCGTTATCACCAAAAGAAAAGAAACAGATGTACGTAAAAGTACTCATCGGTTTGCTCATCATTGCTTTACTTGTTGTGATAGGCGCGTTAACGGATAACCTGACTGTCAGTGCTTTTTCCACAGTTATTAGTATCTTGGGTGTTCTTATCCCGTTATGTTATTTTATCGTCATGCTCTCCAGCAAAAAAACATCGGATGTTGAGCGCTCACGCTTACTGGCTTACATCCCGTTATTTATTGCTGCGGTCATCTTTTGGTCAATTGAGGAGCAAGGTTCAGTTATTTTAGCCATTTATGCCGATCAGCGCACCCAATTATCTTTGGGGGGCTTTACCATTGCCTCCTCATGGTTCCAATCACTGAACCCTGTATTTATTGTGGTTTTTGCACCTGTTCTAGCAGCGCTTTGGACAAAGCTTGGAAAGCGCCAACCCATTACGCCCCATAAATTTTCACTCGGATTAGTATTCGCAGGGTTGTCCTTTCTCATCATGGTACTCCCGGCATTGATTAGCGGCACAGACACGCTTGTGAGTCCATTATGGCTTGTCGCGAGCTTCTTCTTGGTTGTCCGGAGAATTATGTCTATCTCCAGTCGGACTCTCGGTCACAACAAAGCTGGCACCCGATGCCTTTTCAGCTCAAACAATGAGTCTCTGGCTGCTTTCTGATGCCTGTGCTCAAGGGATTAATGCGAAATTAACACCCCTATTCTCAGCGAACACAGAAATCTCTTATTTCGGTTATGTTGGTGGAGCGAGTGTCTTATTAGGACTCGTTATTTTCTTCATCTCACCAATGATCCATCGTCATATGCGCGGTTTGAATTAAGATGAACCTTAAAAGCATGAATGGATGCTCTCCATTCATGCTTTTTGTTATGGCTTTAAGACCACTTTAATACAGTTATCCTCTCTCCCGTTAAAAATCTTATAGGCGTGCTCTGCCTCTTTTAGGGGCAGCTTGTGAGTGATAATATTTGTGGGCTCAATCTTTTCCTTTACGATTTTTTGATAAAGATCATCCATATATCCTCTAGCAGGCGCTTGTCCCATCTTCAAGGTCACGTTCCGAGCAAAGAAGGCTCCCAAAGGAAACATGTTATAGAGCCCACCATACACACCAGTAATTTGTACAGTCCCAAACTTTCTCACTGCTTTTGTAGCAATCTGAATGGGTCCTAAAGTGCCCCCCTGTAGCTTAAGCTTTTGTTCAATCGCTTCTAATGGTGATTTCTTGCCATCCATTCCGACACAGTCGATAACAACATCTGCCCCGCCCTTCGTCACTTCCTTTAAAACCTCTCCCATGTCTTTGTGCTCAGTGAAATCAAAGGCCTCAACATGATTAAATTTCTTAGCATGCTCTAAACGATATTGATAATAGTCCACTGCAATGACACGCTTAGCTCCTTTTTTCCAAGCAAATTGCTGCGCCATTAAGCCGATCGGACCACAGCCAAGCACTATGACCGTGTCACCGCTCTGCACACCAGCATGCTCCACACTCCACCATGCAGTTGGCAGGACGTCTGACAGAAAAAGTAGTGACTCGTCTTCTAATTCACAGTCCTCGGGAACAACAAATGGGGTATAGTTGCCAAAAGGGACGCGCAAATATTCAGCTTGCCCTCCCGGATAGTTCCCGTATTTTTCAGAGTAACCGAAATAACCCCCTGAGTCATAATGCGGATTAGCGTTATCACACTGGCTTTCAAGATGCTTGTCACAGTAAGGACAATGTCCGCAAGCAACCGTAAAAGGAATGACCACACGATCACCCTTTTTGACTTTTGTAACGTCAGGACCGACCTCTTCCACGATCCCCATTGGCTCATGACCAATAATATACCCTTTAGGCAGCGGGAAATCTCCCTTATATAAATGCAGGTCAGAGCCGCAAATCGCTGTTGAGGTAATTTTGACGATAACATCTTCTTTATCTTGAATCTTCGGATCCTCAACGGTTTCTACCGACACAGCATTTGTCCCTTGATATGTTACAGCTTTCATTGTTAGCCTCCAAAAAACAATTTTTCCTTAGTTTGTTTAAAACAAGAGGCGTTTATGTATGAGCAGATTCAGTTAAAAGTAAGAAAGTGGGTGAAAGACGTTGACTGGGCATTTATACGGGAGGTGGTCCGAAGAAGTACAGGGCTAGTTCCTATTTTCTGTAGCATCTGATAAGCCCCATTGACCACAAAGCGATGGGGGATAAACAGCAACAAGCCACACCTTAAATTTCTTTAGTGTAGCTTGTTGTTTGGGACTCTTGTGTGGAATATTTATGAGCACCTAATCTTTCGGATAAGGCAACGATGCTTTTATTGATACGCCAAATATAATACATATCATTGATTAGTGTTCTTGCAACCTCTCCATCATTATCGGGGCTTCGCTCAATGCATTCTCGCTCTTTTTGCATCTCCCATACGACGGCGCGCCCTTTTACGTCACCAGAAAGCAATTGGCATAACGTGATAATATTTTTATTAAGCAGTTGCTTTACTTTCTTAAGTGTTTTATTAAGATGTGGGTGTTTGCCCGGAACTCTTGAGCGATAAGATGAGGCCACGAGATGCTTAGCATAATAATTAATGGCCACAAATGTTGTATATTCACTAACGATCCCACGTTGCCTAATGCGCAGTTGCGGTCGTCTTAAAGGGTCAGCTTCTGCTCTAATGTCTGCCAGCTTACTCTCTAGATTAAAGGCTAACTGTGCGCCATTCACTTGAATCGGCTCATCCATTAAGCGTTCAAGGTGAGCTGAAATGTTTTCACTAAGAGCTGCAAGAAATTCCACCATGGCTTCTTTTATTTTGAGCTCCGTTTTTTTAGGAAGAAACACAGCCGTTGCACATGCGCCAAGACCAGCACCAACTAACGTATCAAACACGCGATAAAGCAAAAGCTGTTCATTGACACCGCCGAGCAATAAGTTATACATAATAGCCAGCATCATCGTGATCCAAAAACTCATTAAAGTATAGGAAATTCTCACGAAATAAAAACCAAGAAAAATGGACAAAAAGAGCAAGGGCACTTCAATTGCAGGTTTGCCAATGATCAAACTGTCTAAAGCAAAGCCGACAATCGCCCCAATAAGCGTGCCTAAAAAGCGCTGGAAGGCTTTGAACATCGTACGTCCTACTGACGCTGTACCAAAAAAAACAACAAATCCAGATAACAGCATCCAATATTTATGACTTGGTGAAAGCAAATAGCCCAATGCAATGGCTATGGCTCCTGCCAGGACGGCCTGAATGGCTTTACGCAGCTCAGGTGAAAGCGCACGGTCAGCTTTTAACTCAATTGTTTGCTCACCCTCCCCTTGTTCAGTGACTTCTTCAGCATTTAAGAACGGTGCGATATGCTCATGATACTCCTTCTTATTCTTAGACTGCTCAATAGCGCGAATGCCTTTAATAATATGGCGTGTGATGGACTGTATCCGCCTTAACAAATATACCCAGTTCTCAATATCTTTATTATCAGCTTTTAGAGGGCCGAGTTGTCTTTTAAGCTGCTCAAGAACCCGCTCCGTCTCCCGAAGGTCTTCAGAGTCAAGCTCTCCTCTTAATGCACTCACATGACGAAGACACCGCATTAATTGAACCAGCATGACACGGACATCATCATATTCAAAGGCGCGCAATAGCTTCAGTTGTCTGACGGCAGAAGCTAAGGTTTCCATCAACATAGCGGAATCAAATATGTATAACCTAATTCTATTTAAAGGGATTCCTCTCCAAGTCTCACCCGTTTCCTCTGAATCCAATTGTTCAGAAACTGTTCGAGCATATTCATTCAGGATGAGGACATTATTTTCTAAGCTATGAATTCTTCTTGTCCTCAATTGTAAATCATCAATAATTTCTGTGAGTAATTCTAACGTAAGGTTCACCTGAATTCGAAAGGAGCCGACCGCTCTATCCAAAGTCTTATCTGGACGTTCTTTCCAAAAGACAAATTTGACACAAAAGGTGCTCAGAATACTGATTCCTATGGCTACATAAAGCCAGCCCAGTAATGAAAATTGTACTTGTAATAAGGCAGAAAAATAGATGGACATGAAGGCCACCATACAAATAGAAAAATAGCGATTCATAAATCTTTGAAGATAGAGCGTAGAAAAGATAATAAGAAGCAAAAAGATATCAACATACACATGACTGATTCTCTCTAAAAACGTCGCAAGGGTTAAAGCGAGGGCACTTGATAGCGGCAATAAAAGCGTCGTTATCCTCTCACTCGCTACGCTATCATCATTGACCGTTACATTGCTCAACATCGCCAAAACACCTGCAAAAATCACTACAGTAATCGGTGCCTTACCAAATAAGGCTGTCACAAGAGTCATCAGGCCAACCGCTACCATGACACTGACGATCACTTTAGAAGCCCATAATAAGCGGATGCGTCCAGGATCTGCAGCTACGATGCGCGCCCACCAATATTTTATTTTTTCGATCAACATCATTTGTGGTTTCATACTTCTAGTATACCGTGTCTCTTTTTTATTGTCCGCTCAAGCGATTATTTTTAAAAGCAATTATATTATATGTAGTATTTTACACACCAACAAGCAGCGATATCGCCAAGGACTCCCGATCCCTTTCATAATAGAAATTGTGAGGCTTAAATCCGAATAATATTATGTTGCTTTCCGCCGACATGGCCAACGCTTCCTTTCAGCGGGGCATGCATGTGCGTTAATGTTTTTCAATCAGTCATTACGAAATGAACGCCTTGGATTATTAATAAGTAATTTTATCTGTGTGGCGTGCCCAAAGCTTAAATGGAGCTGTCGCATTTGTTAAAGGGAGATGTCTAAAAGGTAATGATCTCTTCTCAGGTAATAATGGAACCTCTTTATAAATGAATGCATCATCAAAATCGACATCTGCTGCGTCCACACGATTTGCCGCATAATAGACGGCATCCAAGTGTGCCCAATAAATAGCACCTAGACACATGGGACAGGGTTCACAGCTTGTATATAGCGTACAGCCTGTTAAATCATGCGTGCCAAGAGACTGACAGGCATTGCGAATGGCCATGACCTCAGCATGAGCAGTGGGATCACAGCTATCCGTCACTCGATTGACTCCTGTCGCAATAATATCGCCCCCCCTGGACAATAACTGCACCGAATGGGCCTCCTTTTGTCTTGACATTATCAATCGCTAGTTCAATCGCATTTACTAAATATTCTTCATGCTTCTTTTTCACTATAAGTCCCCCTAGACCTTTCATTTCTCTCCAGCACTCCTTGCCCTCTCTTTTAGAAAACTTGGCTTGCACCCCTTCGCTGGTACTCCTGATGTGATTTTTGCACATCACACACTTAGGTTGCCCGCAAGCCTCAGGTGGCGAAAGCCAAAGCCCACCTTATACTCTCTTCCTTTATGCGCGGCAGCGAAGGTATACATTCTGATAGTATAAAAAAGTCTCTCTTTCTGAAGTCACTTGAAAAAGCTGCGGTTTATGATTTCTTAAAAATTGTGGTGTCGATTTGCACTCCAGAATACTCGCTCTCCACAACTCATCCCGTCCTTTTCGTGCCAATTCCCTTGATTAGATGTCTTTTTACTATTCCTTCTTTTAAAGTATCCTATAAATATTCATCAGTAAAGCCTTTCTACATTCTCCACTCAAGAATGTAAAGTTGCCCCCTATAGAGCTTTCTTATTTCCTTTCTTTTAAAATGCTTTTGTGAATCCAAATAGCAGCTTGTAAGCCATCTCCCATAGCTATAGCCACTTGTTCAGAATGCACCGTCACATCACCAGCTGCCCAAATGTTTTCTATATTTGTCATCTTGGTGCGTCCATTTGTTTCAATGTGAAGATTGTGGTGGAGATTAACCCCCAATTGTCGTGCGAGATCAGAGCGCACCTGATTGCCACCAAAAGCGACAAAAGCATGATTAGCTTGCAGCGTTGTCCCATCGTCCAGCATGACACCTTGAAACTGATCATTACTTCTCAATACTTTTTTTATAGAAGAATGATAACAGAGAATGTGATGCTCCTCTAATGCTGCCATAAGCTCTTCGTTGATCGGTTCACTTTCGTGATTGACGTAAACAAGATCTTCTGAGAAATAGGTCAAGGCCAGTGCCATTCCCGCGCCTGCGTTCCCCGACCCTAACACTATCGCATGGCGATCTTTAATTTCATAGCCATCACAGTCCGGACAAATATAAACGCTGATTCCAAGACAAGGCTGCAATTCAGAGAAAATAGGAATCCTGTCCTTGATTCCCGTCGCAAGTAAAAGCCGCGAGCTTTTATACTTATGTCCCTGATCCGTTAAAAGCATATAATCGTTCCCAGATTTCTTAGCATTAATAACTTTTTCCTTTTTAAAAATAACCCCAAGCGCTTCTGCCTGCTTTTGACCAATTTCTCTGAGGTGTTGACCGCTTATTCCGTTGGGCCAGCCCAATACATTATGATAGCTTTGACATAACATTGACCGACCATCATTTGCATCAATGACGACGACATCATGCTGATAACGTCCCAGTTGAATGGCTGCCTGCAGCCCGGCAATTCCTCCACCAATTATAATGCATTCATGATTTTCACTGTTCATGATTTCACTCCGACTTTCATCATTTGTGTTAGTTTCCCCCAATTCCTCACCTTCCTATCCTAACAGGTCTCTTTTATATAAAAATTGGAGGATACCTTTCTTCGGAAACCCTTATTTTATAAAGGCTTTGATTGCTGTATCTATTAAATATGTAAAAAATGCGATTTTCTCTTTTTTTTAATCTTTTAGGTCTATAATTGTTTATTACTCAATGCTATATTGCCCCTCAGTGTGTCAATTTTTAAGGAAACGTTCCGCGAACTTTACTTACACCTGCTTGGAAAAATCATTGGTTTTCATATAATGACAAAATGTGAGTTAAAGAAAGGGTTGGTAATCATGAAAGAGTCCTACACGATTGACCAGTGGCGTCATGAATAACATTCCGGCACGGTTAGAGCGGTTGCCTGTTTCTTGGTTTACTTGGAAGATTGTGCTCTTGGCAGGCTTGGCTTGGTTTATCGAATCATTAAGCATCGGTTCCTTGGGCGCTGTCTTAGAGCCTCTTAAAGAAACCATGCATTTGAATTCCAGCGAAGTAGGCATGTTGACAGCTTCATCCACTTTAGGAATTGTGATCGGTCTTATTCCAGCCGGTTTTTTGTCTGATCGATTAGGGAGAAAGCGCATTCTTATCTTAGGCATCATTGAATATAGCCTTTTTACGATTCTTTGTGCATTTAGTCCTAACTATTGGATGCTGTTAATTTTTAGATTCCTCTCCGGGTTTGGTATGGGAGCTGTTTTTCCTCTCCCCTTTGCCATTGTCAGTGAATTTGTCAACCACCGTCAGCGCACGTTATTTAATGGCTTTATGGATGCTTGTTTATCTGTTGGGTATTTTATCGCACCGATTTTAGGTTTTATTATCTTGCCTAACCTCCCGCTTTCCTTTGCTTGGCGCGTATTTTTTATCATCGCAGGTCTGCCGATCCTCTATGCTGCCTTAATTCAAAAAGCCCTGCCTGAATCACCGCGTTGGCTTGTCAGAAAGGGACGCTCCGCTGAGGCAGAAGCAGTGATGGCCAAGATAGAAGTGGAGGTTGAAAGGCGAACTAAGTCCTCCTTACCCCAGCCAGAAGTTAACGAAAATGACGTCGTTCAACCTGCTTCAGAAAAGGTGACGCCTTTTACGCCATGGAAGAAGCCTTATCTCCGTCGCACACTATCACGCTGTGTGGCGGCAACCGGCGCCTTCTTCATGTTCTATATTGTCAATACATACATGCCATCGTTATTTAGTTCTAATGGCTTTTCATTAGCGAATTCCCTGCTATTTACAGCGATCATTACAAGCGCAGCCATACCAGGAAAACTCCTCAATGGCTATCTAGCAGAGCATTTTGGCCGTAAAATGGTCTACCTTATTTTCATGGGACTAGCGGGTGTGGCCTCACTCTTTTTCGGTATTGCAACGACAGCGATCAGCATGATTCTTTTTGCTTGCGCGATGTCGTTTTTTGGAACAGGAACCTTTCCTGCTCTCAAAATGTCTTATGCTGAACAGTATCCAACGCACATACGAACTACAGGAACAGCGACAGTAGAGGCTGTAGGCAGACTCCTTGGAGGCGTTGTAGGTTCCTATGCCATGCCTGTTATTCTCAACCTTGACAATGGACTAGCCATCGGCTTCTATACCGTAGCTATTGTTGCATTTATTGCTTTAATTGTAGAGATTGGTTTCTCACCAGAGACGAAGGAAGCCACACTTGAACAAGTAGAATCAACAATAGCCCACACTCACTCTTCAGTATGATTTTCAGAAAAGGAGAACACCTTATGAAAAAGAAACATCTCTATGAAATTGACCTCATGCGTGGCTTGATTATGTTAGGTGTACTCTCGGTTCATTCGATTACAGTCTATATTTCACAATTAGAGGATTGGACACCATCTCTTCTCACGCTATCTATGATTCATTCATCCATGCATTTCACACGGATGGCATTTATGTTTATCACGGGTCTTGTCTTATTTATCACTTATTATCGCCGTGATTTTAACACGTTAATTTTTTGGAAAAAGCGCATATTACTCATCGCCATTCCTTATTTTTTTTGGACTATTATTTATATACTCTTTAATGCAGGTTTCAACGGAAGCTTTCGTTCCTTTCTTCACGTATTGGGACAATCGCTGATTTCTGGTAGCCAGGGTTATTTATATTATGTCTTGGTCACCTTTCAGTTCTATATCATTTTTCCACTCTTACTGTATGGCTTGCGCAAATTTGAAAAATGGCATCGTCATATATTCGCAGGGAGCTTTATTTTCCAATTGTTACTCATGAGCTTCTACAAATATATGCTCCCAACACTTCATACAGCCGAATGGCCTTATTTATTCAGAGTATGGGTTGCCAATTATGGGGTCTTTGTCTTGACCTACGAATGTTGGTTCATTACAGGAGGGATTTTAGCCTGCCATTACGATCTTATCCGGCGATTTATTGAACGTCACTTTAAACTGATTGTGACGACCTTAGTGATTAGTGTTCTCGTTGTTTGGGCCCACTACTTTTTTGATCGACTCATGCTAAATGATTCTGATCACAGGGCAAAAATGGTAGAACAGCCGTTGCTCGTCCCTTATAGCTTTTTCGTGATTCTTTTCATGTTATATCTAGGGATTAAATGGGCAGGTCGGCGACATAAGCCTAACTGGCAGACCTTTAGTCGCTTTGTACAATTAGCTTCAAATAATTCGTTCGGGATGTTTTTAATTCAGCCCTTTCCATTATTTGTATTAGGGTTGATTGTGCCTGTCATCCCTGCACCAAGCTGGTTATTTTTTATTTCAATCCCGTTTGCGATTCTATTTGTCTATTTTTCATCGATGCTCATCGCTTATCTTTTTAATAAGACACCGATTTTGTCCTATTGTGTCGGACGGAAATCTAAAATTTTCCAACGGCAGCTGAAGTCTGATCATGTTCTAAAAAACACCCAGTAAATTGTTATTAATTAAGGAGTTGACTCTAAGATGTCTAAGCTTACACAACATCTCCAAAAAACTTTTGAGGAAAATACCGGTGTACCAAGAATTTATGACGGGGGACATTGGTACACTGGACAAACCATCATGGAAGATACGGCTAAAATCTGCGGGTATTTATCTGAAGCACGAGTAGCCCCTGGCGATCGTATTCTACTAAGCTATCCTAATTCTTATTCATTTATCATTACTTATCTAGCAATCTTGCAATACGGGGCGACCGTTGCTCCCATTAACCCAAATATGCCGGCATCAGAATTACGTGCTTTCGTAAGACGTTGTCAGCCTAAATTTGGCTTTGTAGGCGCCAAGCACTTGGAGATCCTACAACAGGAAGACTTCAGTGATTCCTTAGAAACTCTTTTCCTTATTGATACAGCTACCGCTTCACTCCCAACCGAGCAATATGTCTATGACGAACGCTCCGACCATTGGGAAGAACATCCTTTAAACCCTTTTGCCACTGCAGTTGGAAACGCTGAGCCTCCTGAGGAGGCCTTGGCTATTTTACTTTATACTTCTGGAACGACGGGGAATCCAAAGGCTGTCGGTCTCCAGCATCGTCATATATTAGCGACGATTAACAATATTATTCACTCACATCAATTGAGTGCTTCGGACGTTGCCTACTGCTTTTTACCTTTGTTCCACATTAATGCGCAAGTGATCGCCTTCCTTTCTACCTGCCTCTCTGGTGGTCGTGTTGTGATTGCTCCAAAATTTAGTGCATCCAAGTTTTGGTCGACCATAGAAGAGCAAAACATCACCTGGGTATCAGCAGTCCCAACCATCATTGCAATCCTATTAAAGGCGACTCGCCCTAGAGTGATTCCAAAGCAGCTTCGCTTCATTCGTTCTGCTTCTGCCCAACTGCCGATGCTTACTGCAAAGCGTTTTGAACAAAAGCTTGGGATTCCGGTTATCGAATCCTACGGCATGACCGAGGCCGCTAGTCAAATTTGTATCAACCCCTTACCCCCAGGAAAAAGAGTGCTTGGATCAGTTGGTCTTCCCGTCGGCTTAAACCTCCGCATTGTCGACGATCAAGGGCACCCACTTCCCGCAAATGAAGTCGGGGAAATTACTATACAGGGAGACAATGTGATCGATGCTTATGTACAGGCCGATCACCAAAACGACTTCCAACACGGTTGGTTTCATACGGGAGATCTTGGTTATCAAAATGAAGAGGGATATGTTTTCATCGTCGGGAGAAAGAAGGAAATGATTAATCGAGGCGGGGAAAAAGTTAGCCCTTATGAAGTTGAAGACACCATCCGCGAGCTTCCAGGGGTTGATCAGGTTGCCGTCATTGGAATGCCTGACCCCTTATATGGTGAAAAGGTCTGTGCCTACATAGTTGCTGAAAAATCTGTAGAGACTAACGGTCTATCGGAAAAGATTCTCGAGCATTGCCGACAATCTTTATCATCCTATAAGTGTCCGTCGCTTGTCCACGTTGTTAATGACATTCCAGTAGGACCGACCGGTAAAATCCAACGGCATCGCCTTAAGCAACAGGAGTTGGCCACCTCTAACTAAACCTAAAGCTTTGAATGCGATTGAATGGCAATAAAGAACCTCACCTTAAACAAGAGTGATAAGGAGAGGTTCTTTAGGCTAGAATGTATTGTAAACATTTTGGCAGGTGTCTGCTGTGGGTTCATAAAAACAGTGGAGCTTATAACGAGCGACTAATGGCTGGCCATACCATGTTGCTGGACAATCCCCATCTGGTCTAAAATACCATAAGCTATATTTCGCCGGCCAATGTTGAAGCCCATTAATCACCTTTCGTGCTAATCGTTTTTCAGCGGCCCTTGGCCTTTGGTAGAAATAACCATAAAGAGTAGCTTCAAAGGCATGAGGTTGATACACCATTTGCGGTATCGTTCTGAGACCTGTAAAGTCTGAACAATTTGCCCGGATACGATTGATGCCAACATTACCGACAAGAATCTCGCCAACTTGCCCCTCGCCCTCAGCCTCTGCTCTCAATAAGCGCGCTAACAAATCAATATCAGATTTAGTTGCCTGCACAACCGCCATCACATCACCTCCCTAATAGTTAGTGTATTAATGCCCCGCATTTAAAGAACTCTAAATGCGGGCATAATATTTGTCAGTTTCCTTAAATTATGTAATCCTTAACGATATTTCTAGTATAAACAAACAACTGTAGTAAGCTTAATAGTAAGTAAAGAGATTAGCGTCAAGGTAATTGGAGCAACAGGAGGGGTACAAAGTGAAAAAGGTCATCTCTATTGGCCTTGGAGTCATCATAGTTATTCTTGTCATCTTGATTGTGTTATACATCAAGAATATTTATGATGCGAAAAGGGTCGGTACATCCACTGATGCCATTTCCAGTCAAAAGGACAACGATTTAATTGATCATCAGGAAGATAAAGAGGCGCTCCTAATCAATAAGTATCATAATGGCAACTATACTATAGATCATCCTTACATCATCACTAATCCTTATAATCTTGCACCTTTAACAGCACTTATCATGTTTAAGACCGATGTACCCATGCAGATTTCTATTACAGTAAAAGGGATAGATAGCGCTTCAGATATTCATCATTCATGGTCCGGTTATACCACCAACCATCAGGTTCCTGTACTAGGTCTCTACCCCAATAAAAACAATACAGTCATCGTCACTGCTAAAAATAAACAAGGGCGTACAAATCAAAGTATACTTTTTATTAAAACGAAGCCATTGCCCGATGATTTTCTAAAAACCAAGCTAATTACAGCGAAGCCCAAGAAGATGGAAAAGGGACTTACCTTTCTCACCCCGAGCAGTAAATATGCCTATGCTGTAGACGCTCATGGAGATGTCCGCTGGTACTCATCCATTTCTAACCAGCATGTTTTTACACGTTTAAAGAACGGAAATATTTTATTCGTCACAAAGAAAATGAATCAATACAACGATCTTTTAGAAATGGACCTGCTTGGAAAAGTGTATAACGCCTACACCATTAATGTCGACCACTATACAAATTCAGACGTGATCCATCATGATGCGATTGAATTGCCGAACGGAAATCTCTTGTTAACCACTCACGATGGCTCGAAATACATTGAAGATACAATGGTTGAAATCGATCGCAAAACCGGAAACATTGTCCATACTCTTGATATGAAAAAGGTACTCCCTAAAGCCTTTTATGAAAATTACGATGGACCTGGATCAACAGACAAGGAGGTGGATTGGTTCCATCAAAATGCCATTTGGTATGACAGTAATGACCATTCTATCCTTATCTCGAGTAGACACCAAGATGCTATTTTAAAAATGAGCTATCCTGATGGAAATATCAAATGGATTCTTTCCGATCCCAAAGGTTGGCCGAAATCCTATAAGGATAAACTTCTGAATCCAGTAGGGAACAATTTTAAATTCCCTG
The DNA here is from genome assembly GCF_014642655.1 of Pullulanibacillus camelliae. Classification (GTDB taxonomy): domain Bacteria; phylum Bacillota; class Bacilli; order Bacillales; family Sporolactobacillaceae; genus Pullulanibacillus; species Pullulanibacillus camelliae. The sequence continues at coordinate 140,868 of NZ_BMIR01000003.1, read as the reverse complement.
CCGGTCAGCACTCCGTTATGGCACTGCCTGATCAAGATCAGAACAAGCAGACGCTTGATGTATTAATGTTTGATAATAATAACGTTATATCTCGTGGAAATAAAAAACTAAGTCAAGCCTTTAGTCGTGGGGTGCAATATCGGATCAATGAAAAAGATAAAACAGTAAAAGAAGTATGGTCCTATGGAGAAGAGCGCGGGCAATCCTTTTATTCCACAATCGTGGGAGATAATGATTATTTACCACAGACCGGTAATCGCCTTATCACCTCAGGCTACACCAAAAGTAAAAAAGGAATGGCCAGTCAAATTGTGGAAGTCACCGGCAGCACACCTGCCAAGGTTGTCTTTGAATTAGAGATAACTGGATTCAAAGCAAACAGTCATCAACAAGTCTATCGCGCAATCCGCCTCCCTCTCTATCCAAAGAAATGGAATTTCACCTTAGAGCGGCATCACGGATGAATGACTTCAAAGATAGTATTAGAAAGTGTGGCATATACTCCACCGCTTCGCTAAGCAGGTGCACCTACAAGGCCTTCCGCAAAGTTATAAATTCTAGTGTTATTAGAAAACTTGGCTTGCACCCCTGCGCTAGTATTCCTGATGTGATTTTTACAAATCACACACTTAGGGTGCCCAGTCCTTGTCTAGCTATAAGAGCATCATCCATCCAATATAAAGAGGCTCATTGCCTGGTCAAGTGGATAGGAGCGCCGCTGATTCATGATACAGAGACTAGAGTCCTGCGGGAAGTGGAAGTGGGAGATCAGTAAGACCTTAGCAGCGCTAAACGCGAGCAGGCCTACCACTCCCCCCGCGGAAAGCGAAGTGTTTTGACGGAGCGCTTCATCACTCACCTAAAAATCCGAACGCATGTCTTCAAAATTGTGAATGCATTCGGATTCTCTTTGAGCTATAGACTTCTGTCTCAGCCTCGGACCCCTTTTTTTTAATTTCTACTCACTCAATGCTTCATATCGTGCTTACGGATTAAAAAGATACAGGCAATGGCACCAATTGCCAGAATAATTGCAGCCGACATGATGAGATTGCTTGTCCCTTCAACAAATGAAGAACGAGCAATTTCTTTTATCGTCGGAAACAAAGGATTACTTTGAAAAGGATTGGCACTCCCTGTTCCAGACAAACCAGTGCTTCCCGCGATGGGACCGGCCTCACTTAAGCCTTTAATCATTTTTTCTTTTATATCAGGCGTTAATCCCGTTGCATTTAATGCCTGAATTTTATTCGTAATAAAAGTGGTATAGCGATTGGCAAGCAACGCACCAAAAAATGCTGTCCCAAAAGCAATGCCAATTTGTCTTGCAACATTGTTCACTCCGGAGGCCATACCCGCGCGGTACCGTGCAACCGTACCAATGGCTAGATTAGATATTGGTGGATTGATCAAACCGTTTCCCACCCCCGCAACGATAAAACCTGGTAACAACGCAACCCAATCTGCCGCCTTATCCTGAGGTGAAATCCCCGTCATTAAGCCAACTCCAATAGCCAAAAGCCCTAGTGCCACGACAATGAGCCATTTTGGACTGAACTTTCCCATTAACATGCCAGCAATAGGCCCCATGAGGAAGGATATTGCCGTAAAAGTTAAAAAGCGCATGCCAGCTTCTAGCGCATCAAACCCTAGGAAATTTTGAAAATAGAGTGAGAGATAAAACAGTAGAGCATACATTCCGGCACTTAGACAGAACGCTGCAACTGCCGCGCCAGTAAAGCTAGGTATTTTGAAAAGTCTTGGATCAATCATCGGGTGCTTAAGCTTGGCTTCACCAATGATAAAGATGATAATTGCCAGAGCACCCATCCCCCACAAGCCGAGTATTTCTGGGGAGGTCCAGCCTAAATCAGCATCATTCACCTTAATAAACCCAAAGACTAAACAAAACATAAATATGGTAAATGTGATTAAACCAAACACGTCGACTTTTTTCTCAGCTGTTTCATCCTTAGATTGCGTGATCGCCCATAAGGAAAGCAACACACCTACTATCCCAATAGGAACATTTAAATAAAAAATGGATTGCCAGCTGATTTTATCAACCAAGATACCACCAACGAGTGGACCTATCGCAGTCGCCAACCCACTGATTCCACCCCAGATCCCGATCGCCATTCCTCTTTGTTTTCCTGTAAATGTAGCAGAAATAATTGCTAAAGATAGTGGCATCATTGCCGAAGCCCCTAACCCTTGAATACCTCGTGAAATATTGAGCATAGAAATTGGCGAAAGACTCCCAATGGTCCAATCGCTTGATAAAGCACACAAAAGCGAGCCAATGGTAAATACTGAAAGTCCTAAAATAAATAAAGTCTTCCTTCCAAAGATATCCCCTAAGCGACTGGCAGTAACCAAAGCGACAGCGAATACCAATGTGTATGCGCTAATCACCCATTCTAGATTTGAAAAATTTGTCTTTAGATCTGACTGAATGGCAGGTAAGGCGACATTCACAATCGTCACATCTAGAAGAGCCATGAATAAGCCAAAACAAACCGCTCCTAGCGCCCACCATTTTCGGTTTACTTTTTCTTTAGCTTGCTGCATTGACATATTTATCTTTTCTCCTTTATTGCTTCCACTTGTTTTGTTACCCAGGCAATACCTATTTCATTTTGAGAGCGACGATGCTCATAAATGTTGGATAAATAGTACTTTTCACTCTCAGGTATACTTTCTTGAGCAGCAACATGCACCGCTTGTTCATCAATATATCTTTGGATACTTTTTAGATAATCCAAGTACTGATAATAAATCACAATTTTCACATCGTCAGAAACATGATCGAAATTAGCCATTTTGATATAGAAGTGAAGCTCATAGTCGGCTTTATACTCAATCGGTTCCTCCATCAGCCGTTTAAAGCGCTCTTTACCATCTTCAGTGACTTGATACGTCTTTTTCTTTTTTCCTCTCCTCTCTTTAGGGCCTTCAGGAGCTTGTTCAATATACCCATTTTCCTCAAGCTCATGGATTAACGGATAGAGAACGCCCCAACTGATACTGCGCATTGGGCCGACAACGCGATTTAAAATGCTATGTAAAAGGTAACCATGCAGTTTACGCTCCATCAGTTCTCCTAGAATATAGAGCTCATACACGCCCAACAGCTCCTTCCTTTTTATATCTAAAAGATATATCTATAAAATATAATTGTCAATCACTTTGGTATAAGATTTACCTCCATTCTCCTTTTTCTTTATAATGTCATCCCCACTGGAACATTTATGTTTTCCTTACAAACTTATGGGCTTTTTTGTTAAAACCGAGTAAAATGATAAAATAAGCATCTATTTTAATGTGAGGTGAGGCATATTGAGTGGTATAGTCGGATATATGGGTCAACGATCTGCCCAATCCATACTGTTAGACTGTTTAAAACGATTAGATTACAGAGGGTATGATTCGGCAGGAGTAGCCATCTCTGATCTTCAGCATATTAATGTTCGCAAAGAAAAAGGACGTATTGAGGATTTGGAGGCTTCTCTTATTTTGGAACCCATCACTCAAGGGAATTTAGGCATTGGTCATACCAGATGGGCCTCCCACGGGACTCCCTCTGCCTTGAACTCACACCCTTTAAGTGATCCTAATGGGCGGTTTTTCGTTGTTCATAACGGGATCATCGAGAATTATCATCAGCTAAAAAAAGTTTTAGGAGAGAACGGATATATTCTGAAAACAGATACAGATACAGAAGTTATTCCCTATCTTCTTGCACATTATGACACGGGAAATTTTGAGGAAACGGTCAGACAAGTCATCCCCCTTCTAAAGGGAGCGTTTGCGCTAGCTATCATGTCTGCCTTTGAACCCCATACCATTATCGCCATTTCTCAGGATAATCCATTGATCCTTGGTTTCGGTCATGAAGAGTCATTCCTATCCTCTGATATTCCAGCGCTTCTTTCTTATACGAAAGAGATCTATCCAATAAAAAATGGGGAGATGGCTATTCTTACCCAAGACCGAGCGATAGTCAAAAAAATGAGTGGCGAAGGCGTTGAGCCCAGAAAAATATCCATTCGATTAGATAAAGAAGAAATTCATCTAAAAGAGCATGATCATTACATGCTAAAGGAGATCATGGAGCAACCGCAAGCGATTCAGCGTACACTCGATAAGAGACTGACTAAGGATGGGGTACGATTACCTGAGGTTGATGCTTTCTTACAGGCTCATGATCTATCCTCTTTTAAAAAGATTGTGATCGTTGGAAGTGGCACATCTTATCATTCTGGCATCATTGGAAAAAAAGTATTAGAGCAGTTGCTTGACCTGCCTGTTGAAGTGGCGATATCCTCTGAGTTCAGTTGTGAGCATGGCATTCTCGATAAACATACCTTAGTGATCGTCATCAGCCAATCAGGAGAAACCGCTGATACATTATCAGCGTTAAAGGAAGCACAAGAATACGGCTGTCCGACTATCGCTATTACAAATAATCCGCGCCGAAATATTGCCAGAAAAGCTGACTGTTCAATCTTCACCCATGCTGGTCCAGAGCTTGCTGTCGCTGCCACCAAAGCCTATACGACGCATATCACTGCCCTTCTATTATTAGCCATTGTCTTAACACAAAAAACTGAGGGGCCTGGCAGGCGGCAACTCCCAGAATTTATAGAGGCCCTCAGACAGCTGCCCGAGGACGTAGAAAAGTCACTGATCATGACTCAGGACGCTATTGATCAATTTGCCCAAGTTACCAATGATCAAGGTCATCTCTTTTTAATCGGTCGTGGCTTAGACTATGTTTTAGCTTTGGAAGGCGCACTAAAACTCCAAGAGGTTGCCTATTTACATGCTGATGCTTATGCTTCTGGGGAAATGAAGCATGGCACGATGGCCCTGATCACACCAGGTGTCCCCGTTATTGCCTTAGCGACACAAGAAGCCTTGAGGGAAAAGGCGGTGAGCAATATTCGGGAAATCAAGGCACGAGATGCTTTTGTGGTTGGGGTTACGACCATCGGAGATGACGCTGTTGCTGAAATTGTTGATGAGGTCTTGTACATACCACAAGCCCATCCTTTTATCATGCCAATTATTGCAGCCATCCCCCTTCAGCTCTTAGCCTATTATGCTGGAACCGTCCGCGGCTACAATGTAGACCGTCCCCGTAATTTAGCAAAAAGCTTAACCGTTGAATGATGACATTACTTAAAATAAACCGAAGAACCATCTGTCGAAAGCTCCATTAGTCCCCGACAGATGGTTCTTCTTATAGCGTCTGAATTATAACTTTGTGGAAGCCCTTATTAATTCGAGCTTTGGCTTATGCTACCTAAGGCTCGCCGGCCCCTTGGGGTGTGAATACAAAAGCACGACCATCAGGCTGTGCTTAACGAAAAAGGATGAGCCAAGTGTTCAAATAATCTCATAAAAGATAGGACTTGAGAGTGGCACTGATATAGTTCTGCCCCAGATGCTCCACTTTAAGTTTGGATATTGGCATGGGACAATTTCCTCATTTGTCTTATTCCCATAGGATAGTACTAGCAACATTATGGCACTCGAGGAGGTCTCACTATGCAGTATTCAGGAAACGGCAGTCCATCTAGCAGCTTTCCTACCAATGATTATCGAATGTATGGATGGAATTTAAGTCAATTAACACCACTCTTAGGGATGGGGAGCTCACTTGCGAATTCAATGGGCTACGGAAATCTCGGTAAAATGTTAGGCACCGCGAACCAATTCATGGGAAATCTCCCTTCTACGTCGCCCCAAAATTGGGGAGGAGGTACGCATACATTTCAGCCGCTCAACCCACTAACTTGGGGCAGTCCGTCACCTTCCATGCCTCAGGCAGGCTGGGGTAACCCAAATGGGTTAGGGTGGCTTGGTCAACTATTTGGCGGTAATTATAATACACCAACAGGTTATAATGGTTGGCCTCTTCAAAATACAGGAGCACTTCCCTTGGGTATGCCCTCTTTCTTCCCACAGGGGAACCAAGGGAGCTGGCCTGGGAATGGATTGTTTTAATCATTCAGACTTCCGTTTAGCAAAAACGGGAGTCTCTCATTAACCCGTAAACTTTCACTTTCTGCAACCATTCATTTTAAGAAAAACCGGGCGAAAAGCTTGCCCGGTCCTTGTCCTTAGTATAGGGCATCGTCCAATATGAAAGAGGCTTCATTGTCTGATCAAGTGGATGGGAGCGCAAGGCGCGAGATTCGGAACACGCTAAAATCGTGTGTTCCCCGGGCGCCGCTGACTCATGATGCGGAGACTAGAATCCTGCGGGAAGTGGGAGATCGGTAAGATCTTAGCAGCGCGCAGGCGCGAGGAGGCTTACCACTCCCCTGCGGAAAGCGAGCGGCCTGGAGCAGAAATCCGCACCGTCCTCATGATCAGAAATTTTACACTTTCTTTTAGAAAGCTTGGCTTGCACCCCTTCGCTGCTACGCCTGATGTGATTTTTGCCAATCACACACTTAGGTTGCCCGCAAGCCTCAGGTGGCGAAAGTCAAAGCCCGCCTTATACTCTCTTCCCTTATGAGCGTCAGCGAAGGTATACATTCTGATAGTACAAAATAAATCCATAAAGGTTGGTCATAATAACGTTAAACATCATGTGAGAAGGTGAATATATGTTCAAATTAAAAAATAAATCACCTGACAACAAGCCGATTTCTCAGCAAGACCATCCCGTTTATCCAGATCTGCAAAAAAATATACATAAAGTCAAACACGATTTGGGAGAAAGCTCAGACCTTGTTGTTCGAACCTTTCACCTTGCCGGCCAAACCCAAATTACCATCGGCCTTCTATATATTGATGGTCTTATTGACCAAACTGCTGTTCAAGAATTTGTTCTTGGCTCATTGATGACGAAGCTACAGAATACTTTCAAAGATAAAAAGATCAACAAACAGCACCTTTATGATTTTATTAAAGAATCCGTCCTTACAATCAGTTCAGTCAAGGACCTCCAGGGCTTCAATGATTTATATGCACACCTTCTATCAGGAGATGCCATCCTTTTAATTGATGAGCACCCTAACGGAATGGCTGCCGGAATACGAGCCTGGGAAGATCGAGGCGTCACAGAGACCTCCTCCCAAAACGTAATTAGAGGCCCCAAGGAGGCCTTTTCAGAAACCTTAAGAACCAATACCACCTTAGTTCGCCGACGCATAAAAGACCCCAATCTTTGGATCAAAACGCAACAAATCGGCGAACGCACAAAGACTGATATTGCTGTTATGTATATTAAAGGGGTTGCTGATGAAAATGTAATAAAAGAAGTCCACCGCCGCTTAGATAATATTGAAATTGACGCTATATTAGAGAGCGGTTATATTGAGGAGTTGATTCAGGATAAAACCCTTACCCCTTTCCCAACCATATTTAATTCCGAACGACCGGATTCGATCGCAGCAGGCTTGCTGGAAGGACGAGTCGCCATCTTTGTTGATGGCACCCCCTTTGTCTTAATGGTACCTGCTTTGTTTGTGCAGTTTCTTCAATCCAGTGAGGACTATTATCAGAGAGCGGATATCAGTACCCTACTGCGTATTCTCAGATATATCACCTTATTGATGTCTCTGCTCGTTCCTTCCATGTATATTGCACTTACAACGTTTCATCAAGAAATGATTCCTACGCCCTTGTTAATCAGCCTCGCTTCACAACGGGAGGCAACCCCGTTTCCTGCCTTTATTGAAGCTTTAATCATGGAATTTACTTTTGAAATTCTCCGTGAGGCAGGCATTCGTTTACCTAAAGCCATCGGCTCTGCTATTTCCATCGTTGGCGCCTTAGTTATTGGCGAATCAGCAGTTCAAGCCGGCTTAATTTCCCCTGCAATGGTCATTGTCGTTTCTTTAACAGCCATAAGCAGCTTTGTTACACCCGCCTTCAATATGGCGATTTCTATTCGTATGATTCGCTTTCCGTTTATGCTTTTAGCGGCGAGCTTCGGGTTATATGGCATTATCGGCGGTCTCATTCTTTTAGTCATGCATTTATGCAGTCTATCGTCTTTCGGCGTTCCATACATGGCGCCATTCGGCCCGCATGTCAAACAAGATCAGAAGGATGCTATTTTACGTGTTCCTCAATGGAAAATGATCACACGTCCTCATCTTTTTAAAAGGGAGACAGAGCGTCAAGACCAAACAAACCGTCATCATAGCAAAATGCGCTCCCAAAGGAAGGGAGAGCGAACATGAAGGCCAAGCAATTAGTAGCCATTCTTCTTTTCTGCGCCCCCCTTTTATCTGGATGCTGGGATAAGGTGGAATTAAATGAGTTGGGAATTGTTAATGCCATCGCTATAGATAAGGCCAACAATGGAGATTATTTGATTACCGTTCAGCTCCTTAGCCCTTCTGAAATTGCTTCACAATACCCGTCAAACCGTGTGACGGCCATTACTTATCAGGCAACAGGCAAAACCATTCTTGAAGCCATTCGTAAATTATCTACCAGTGTATCGAGACGCTTATATTTTGCTCATCTACGTATTTTTATTTTTGGTGAGACGATGGCGCAAGAAGGCATTCGAAAATCATTAGACTTCTTTTATCGGGATCACGAGCTGAGAACTGATTTTTATTTACTGGTCGCCAAGCATAGTACAGGGGCTAATATTTTGCATATTTTAACCCCTTTAGAAAAAATCCCCGCCAATAAAATCTATGGTTCTCTAAAATATTCTCAAGATAATTGGGCGCCGACTCGTACAGTAACCATTGATGACCTCTTGGACTGCATATTGACGCCAGGCAAGGAACCTGTCCTAACGGGGATTGAAATTGAAGGCAACCCAAGGCTAGGTAAGACGACAGAAAACATAGAACGCATGCAAATTCCTGCGGTGCTAAAATTAACAGATCTCGCCGTTTTTAAAAGAGATCGATTAATTGGCTGGTTAAATGAATCTGAAAGTAAAGGGTACAACAAGATTACCAACCATGTTGCACAAACCGTAGAATATGTGAATTGTCGTGAGGGTAAAGCCACCTTTGAAATCTCAAATCTTCAAACGAAAATAAAATCCAAAATTGTCCATAATAAGCCTATGATGGATATTCATGTGAGTGGTGCAGCAGATATTGATGATATGGAATGTAAACTCGATCTCAACAATTTCAAAAACGTCTATATGCTTGAGGATCGATTGAACAAAAAGCTCAAAACCATGCTGGTCACTACTGTAAAAGGCACACAAGAACGTCTAAACAGTGATATTTTCGGTTTTGGGGATATCCTCTATCACCATCACCCACATTACTGGAGACAAGTTGAACCTCGCTGGGACGAGACCTTTCCAGAAACAAAGGTTCAGGTCACAGTGGATATCCAAGTACGCCGGTTAGGAACCATCATTGAATCTTTTCAATAAAAAAGAAGGTGTCTCTAGTGATCAACTGTATTATCGTTATTTCTGCAAGCCTTATTGGGTATATCGAGATCCCGCATCTCATTAAAGTAAAAGCGAAAATGGACCTTATCGTTTTCTCCCTCTTGCTTCTATTCGGGCTGATCCTCAATCTTTTATACTATAACGGGGTCCACATTCCTAACCCGCTTGATTTCATTAAATTTCTTACTAAACCCTTAAGTGAATGGCTCTATCGCCTATTATAGTTAGGAGGAGTACACCTTGGACCCCAATAAAATTACACACCATCAATTTATTATATTAGTCATGCTATTTACCATCGGCTCCAATATCCTTGATGCACCTTTTGTCATCACAAATGTAGCCAATCAAAGCGGTTGGCTTGCGGGCATTCTCGGTTGGGGCGTTGGGATTCTCTTAGTTTGGTTATACAGTACAGTCGCGCAACAGTTCCCTAAACAAACCTTTATTGAATATAGTCAAGCTGTATTAGGGAAAGCTCTGGGGAATGCCCTGAACCTCTTCTATGTGATATATTACTTCTTTCTATCGAGTGTCATGGTTGGGCTCATCATTAGCTTCCTCAACCTGCAGATTCTTCCAAGAACGCCTATGGAAGTGATTGGCATATCCTTTTTGTTAATCGCCATTACCGGTGTCCATTATGGCCTAGGGGTAATCGGACGCTCTGCAGAAATATTCTTTCCATGGATCAGCACTTTTTTATGCCTAATGTTTATTTTGTTACTGCCTCAAATCAACCTGTCGCATTTGACACCCATACTTGATGGCGGTGTCCGCCCCATTTTCAGGGCCGCCTTTACTTTCTTAGGTCTTCCTTTTCTCGAATTACCCATATTTTTAATGATTATCCCTTATGTCGATAATCAAAAACACATCAAAAAATGTTTTTTATTGGGCACCTTGCTTGGGGGGCTTGTATTGGTTTCTACCATTTTTCTCTGTATTTTAGTCCTAGGTGCTCAACTGACAAGCCTTAACCAATATCCCAGCTATCAATTAGGGAAAGAAATCAGTATCGGGAATTTCATTCAGCGCATCGAGGTGATGGTCGCTATTATATGGATCTTAACAATTTTTTATAAGCTCTCGATCTGCCTCTTTGTTACAAGTCATGGCTTATCCAAGCTACTTCATTTAAAAGAACAACGCTCTGTTCTTCTTCCACTTATTTTGATTATAAGTGTGATCACACGCATCATTAGCCCGAATCAGAGCTTTTATGATCAATTTATCCGCTATTATTGGGCCCCAGCCTCCCTTCCGATCGGTCTTGGCATCCCCCTATTACTATTGATCGTCGGAAGGCTGAGGAAAAAGTCTATAGCGCTCTAAAAATAAGTTAAGAGGGGGTAAGAGCTTCTTGAATCGATTGGTTGAGCGCATGAACATCAACAGAGGATTGCAATTGATCAGATAAGTGATAATTCTCTTTTAAACGAAGAATTCTATATACACTATCATCAATGCGATTCATAGAGATGGCGCCACTCTTTACTGCCTGCTTAAGGGCTTGAATTGCTTTGAGCTGTTCACTCTTATTATAAGCAATGAGCACGATGTCTGCCCCTGCCTTGACGGATTGAACGGCCGCCTGATCCACAGGATAATGCTTTGTGATAGCTCCCATCGTCATATCATCGGTAATGACAACGCCATGAAAATTAAGATCAGTTCTTAACATGTCAGTGATTAAAGGGCGAGACATAGAGGCTGGATAGTGAGTATCAATTTGTGGAACCTTTAGATGCGTGACCATGACGATATCAGCCCCCTTAGCAATCGCTTGTTTATAAGGCCACCAATCGACAGCCTCCAATTGTCCCTTGCCATATGTGATCGCTGGTAAATCAGCGTGGGCATCTACTGTCACACTCCCATAGCCCGGGAAATGCTTGATCACTGAAATGACCTGCTGGGATTGAATGCCTTTCATCGTTGCCACGCCTAATTGACCCACCGTCTTTTTATCCGAACCAAAAGCACGGTTTCCAATCGCTGAATGACTTGATTGTTTAATATCTAGGACCGGAGCGAAATCCATATTGAAACCAAATGCTTTTAATTCCTTGCCAATGAGCTGACCGATGCGATTAGAATACGCCTGATTGTTACGTTTTCCAATCGCCTCACCAGAGGGAAGTGATTTTACTGTAGACGGCAGACGCTCTACGCTTCCCCCCTCTTGATCAACACTAATAAATAATGGAAAGGGATTCTGGGCATCTTTATTCACCGTTTTTAGCGCATTAATCAATTGAACAGTTTGTGCCGCACTTTTAATATTTTTTCCGTAAAGAATTACACCACCGACATGCTGTTCCTTGATAAACTGCTTTTCGTTAGCACCTATCGTCGTACCGGTCACACCCACCATCAGCATCTGCCCAATTTTTTCATCTAAAGTCATGCCTTGTAGCTTTGCAGGAATGGATTGTTCAGCAATGGCCTTATCATAGACTGACAAATGATCCACCCTTGGATCGCGGTTAGCTGAAGTCGGTCTTGGCAATATCCATTTCAACTGATAGGTTTGATTGATTGTGTAAGTCAAGATCTGTTGATCTACTTGTTTGTCCTTATAATAATGCGTGCCATCCGGGGACCCTAGCTGTTTTTTTATATCCGACAGTCGTATGTCGTGAAGCGCACTAGCATAGGAGCGCACATCAAAAATTGGCGTCTGGCGAAAATAGCCAACGGCCACTTTTTGCTTTTTGTAATCCGCATAGAGCCCAGTTGATGTCTGCGTCTGTGAGGAAGGGTTGCCCCAATCGGTTTGTACCTCTTGGATCATTGACTTTCCTGCTACAATATCCGCCTTCATCACACGCCCCTTAGCTGCCGCCTCCTTAATTTTGCGAATCAGATCGTTCACTGATTTTGCTTTCACATCGCTGTCCTGTTGAGAGTGCTCTGAGTCTTTATCGGGTGGCGTCATACCTTTGTTGCCACATCCAACCAAATACACAGAGAACAAGATAAGACAAAAGCTTGTAACTAAAGATTTCTTCATAGCAAATAAGGTCTCCTTGAAAAGTGACTTATAAAACATTTCATCATTAATCATTCAGTATGGTCACTTCTTTAAGAGTGTATTACGGCAAACTTTTCGGAATGCTATGTTGACGCCACAAAGTTAAAAATGGTTTCATATTCTCCTCATTACCCTTTAGCAGAAAAAGAAAACTCAAGGCATACCGCTTTGCCGGTCGCCCCTAGTCTGATGCTTCAAATAGCACACTAAAGCGCACCGCACAAGCCTCAGATGCGAAAATTAAAGCCTGAACTTATACTCTCTTCCTTTATGAGCGTCAGCGAAGGTATACATTCTGATAGTACAAAAAAACCAGGCTTTTAATTCGCCTGGTTGCCTGTATCGGAGGCCTGCTTCAATAGCTTGATAGTAAATTGAGTGCCCTTATTTAGCTCACTCTCCACATAGATCTCTCCATGATGGAGATCGATAATTTTTTTTACAATAGACAATCCTAAGCCACTGCCTCCTGCTGTACGATTGCGGGAACGATCTGCTTTATAAAAACGTTCAAAAATATGCACTTGCTCTTCCTTAGTCATCCCAATCCCTGAATCACCTATTGTTACCATCACTTTATCATCGGAGGACTCTAAAGAGATTCGAATCCGACCCTCTGAGGGGGTAAACTTAATGCTATTATGAATGAGATTGAACCAAACCTGACTTAAAAGCTCTCGATCAGCTGTTATTACCACAGACTCCATTGCAACATCCATATCGAGCTGCTTGGCTGTCCACTGCGGTTCACAGGCTAAGATGACGCGACGAATTTGCTGATCCAGTCGATAGGTCCCTGGTTCAAAAGGGGTTTTTTCTGACTCTAGTGAAGTGAGTTTTAAAAGATTTTCACTCAGCTTTGACAACCGTTTGCTCTCTGTCTCTATAATATCAAGATAATGTCTCCGCTCTGCTAACGTGAGGTCCTCATTTTTTAAGGCTTGAGCAAATCCACTAATAGATGTTAATGGCGACTGGATTTCATGGGAAACATTTGCAATAAATTCCTGACGCATTTGCTCCATTTCACCAAGTTCATCTGCCATATGGGTCATGCTCTGAATGATGTGATAATAGGGATGATTTTCTGACCTAAACTCTTTCTGATAAAAGGAAAGATCAATGTTAAAATTGCCCTGTGCCATCTGTTCAAAAGCGTCAATCATGGGATTAAAAAACTCGAGTTGTCTATTCCTGAAACGAAAAATCTTACCAACTATATACAGGCCAAAGCCAAAGATGAAAAAGCCTAAAACAGAATGGATCATTTGCTGTAAAAAGATGCTAGGACGCCAAGCAACTACGGAATAGAACCAACGCATGATAAAATATGCCAACGCCCAGCCGATAAGCATCGCACAAATCATTGCAGCCACACCTAAGATATGCTTTAAAATATGCCAGAACTGCTTCATAGACCCTCCAAGCGATAACCAAGTCCGCGCACCGTCGTGATTTTAAAATCAGCGCACTCTGAGAAGCGCTCTCTAAGACGCTTAATATGAACATCTACAGTGCGCTCATCCCCTTCATAATCATAGCCCCAAATATCTTCAATAAGCTCTTCTCTTGAATAGGTCTTCCCTGGTTGAGAGCCTAATTTAAACAACAATTCAAATTCCTTTAAAGGAAGTGTGAGTTTCTTATTATCTACAAGGACCTCATACGTTTCTCGATCAAGTGTGATGGGGCCAATCTGTAATTTTTGCGAAGTAACAATTTTATAACGCTTCAACAGCGCCTTGATCCGAGCCACCAATTCTACTGGTTCGAAGGGCTTCACCATATAATCATCCGTGCCTAAATTAAACCCCTTCACCTTTTGAGTTGTTTCTCCTCTGGCTGTCAGCATAAGTATGGGGAGCTCTTCCTTGTAATACGATCTGATTTCCTTACAAAGCTCCCAGCCATCCATATTCGGCATCATGATATCCAATATCACTAAATCAATTTTATTTTGGTCCATCACTGTTAAAGCTTCCTCACCATCAGCAGCCTCCACAATGTCAAAGCCTTCCTTTCTCAAAAAGACAGTAACAAGTTCTCTGATATATGGATCATCATCTACAACTAATAGTTGAGTCATATCTTTTCAGTCCTTTTTGCTCATATCAACAAAAACAATAGTATCCTCTCAAATCTATTGTTTTCATTAATATGCTTTTGTATAAAAGATCTTAATAGCGAAAACCTATACTCTTATCATATCCTTAATATACAAGATATTTATGAACGGAATATGAACCACTAAGAAAAACTGGGTGAAAAGTATGCCCGATCCTTGTCTAGTACAGAGCATCACCATAAATGGAAGAAGCTTCATTCAAGATCAAGTGGATGGGATCGCAAGGCACGAGACTCCAGCGGGAAGTGGGAGATTGGTAAAACCTTAGCAGCGCGAAGAGGCTTATCACTCCCCCGCGGAAAGCGAGCTGCCTGGAGCGGAATCACGTACCGCCCTCATGACCAGAAATTTTATACTTTCTGATCTTTTGAAAAAACTTATGTCTCACCCTTGACTCTTACCTTAGAGGAGCGCGTAGCATAAATCAACGAGGAGGTGAGTCATGCTTTATACGGTCAAGGAGCTTTCAAGACTTGCCAATGTGACAGTAAAGACACTGCATCATTATCACAAAATAAGCTTATTAATCCCCTGTCAGTTAAGTGATGCCGGCTATCGCCTTTATGGTCAGCATGAGCTTGAGCGCTTGCAGCACATCTTATTTTATCGAGCACTCGATTTTCCCCTTAAGGAGATCAAACACCTATTAGATAATGAACCCGATCGTTTATCCCTTTTGACTAAACAACGAACACTTCTACTTCAGCGGCTCAACAGAACCAAGCAGCTTGTACAAACGATCGAAAAGTCTATCACGTTCATCAAGAAAGGAGAGGCCATGGAACCACAAACATTGTTTGACGGCTTTAATAGTGAAGAGGAATGGAGGGACGCGTTAAAAGAACAAAATACGTATTTAAAAGAGACCTACAATGTAGACCTACTGAAAGACGAACAATCTATTGATGTTCAGGAAATGAATTCTTCTGCACAGGAAGCTACACATTTTCTAAAGAACATGGCTGAGGCGATGATAGATCAGCAAAAAGTTAACGAGAAAAGCGTTCGGACACTGATCGGCAACCACATTGACTTCCTTAACGCTCATGGGCACCAAGTCGATCCTAGTGCATTCGCTCAGCAATGTCGCTTTTTTTTACAGGATGACTTCCATCGCACCATGCTTGAAGAGCAGCAACCAGACCTTGCCTATTATTTATGCATTGCCGCAGAAGCCTTTGCAGAAAAAGTCTGAACAGCTTAAAGGAACAGCCCTTGCGCTGTTCCCGCTTTTTAGTCTTCATTCATCTCATATAAGTAAAAAATATAATCTGTCGGAACTCCTTTATGCCCCATTTGTCTGAGCATGGCTGTAATATTGCCACGATGATACGTACCGTGATTGACCACATGCTGTACCAGCTGTGAAAGTGGCGTATCCAATCGTCCATAGCTTGGATGCTCACACACAATGATTGTATCCAAATCCTCTTGATCTGCTAGATAAGCATAAAATTCTTCAGACAGCGAGCGATACATGGTGTCAAGATCGACTAAACTTTTTCCTTTCACAGCTTCTTGCACACGGACAACACACTTCATCGTTTCCTCATAAGGCAGCTGCTTTATGACGGAGAACCAGATTTGATCGACCAAATAAACATGCTCAATGACCTCTGCAATAGATGAGAAAACACTTTTTATTTCCTGTGTATAGAGCTCTTCTGGACATTTGTGAAGATGGTCAAAAAGGCGTTGATTTGCCCATTTGTGATAATTATATAAACTCAGCGTTTGCTCCTTCATATCTTTCCTCCTTATAATCTAATAAAAAAGGGAACTTCCTTAACCCCAACCATCCGAGCATAGATAAAAAGCTGGCCTTTATGATGGATTTCATGGTCCCGCATCATCTGCAAAAACAATTTTCTTGGTCCTCTAAAATTGGGATGCTGAGAGACATTGACAACCTCCAAATCCTCAGGTCTCAGTGTGGAAAAGGCTTGCTTCGTCTCCTCTGTCCATTGACTCACAGTCTGACGAATCTCATCCATTGTTTGATAGACGCTAGCCCTAGGCTCTTCGGCCACAAGCTTGGCAAAATCATTAACACCTGTCTTCACTAAGGTCACAAAAGCCTTCGACCAATAGGCAACATGAAGCGTCAGCTCACTTAAAGTCATTGCATTATCCCACGGCTTAAAATCCATGTGCTCTGTCTTAATCGGCTGCAATAACTCTTCTAACACTCTGCGATGTCTCAACCATTCCTGCATAAATGCTTCAACTTGTCCCATGCCTTCTCTCCTTTTATTAACTTGTTATCTGCCTCTCAATTCTTTCTTAGTGCCATCGTAAAACACCTTCACTGACACCTATGGTCAGGGAAGTAAATTGTTTTGATAATAGTGATGTAAATCAGAAGCAATAGCAACTAACCTTTCTTTCACACTCTGAGGTTCGAGAACATAAATGCTCTTTCCATACTGAAGAAGAATATATGGTAAATAACCCGTAGCCGATTTTTTGTCGATTTTAAAGGTGATCCCGTCATCTTCCCATTTGACTTCAGTGTGAGCCAAAAACCAATGCTGCCCCACATCTTTAAGGGTTTGTTCATGCCCTTTTATACGAATAACCACGAGCTCGTTTTCAGGTGCTTTGGATGGAAGCAAATTGTTAAGAAAAAATGTTCGCACCTCAAATTGATGGGGACGTTCAAAGCTCTTGTCTGTTATGGTACATGCTTGCATGCGATCAACCCGAAAACTACGCACGGCTCCACGGAGATGACAAAAACCAACAATATACCACTTCCCCATCCAATATATGAGTCCATAAGGATCAATGGTTCGTGACTGTGAGGATGGGGCGCCTTCCTTTTGATAAAGCATTGAAAGTGTCCGCCCTGCCGCTACTGCTCCTTCTATCTCTTGAAAAACGGGCTGCAAGGAGTGATTAAAGGAGGGGGGAATGACATCAAACCCCTTCGCATGACGATCAATGGCTTCACGTTGGGCTTCGTTGCTATACCTTTTCAATTTTGTTACGGCTTGATCAAGGGTATTTCCATAAGGATAACCAGCCTCTATCGCAAACTTTGCTGCATGAACGAGAGCCTTTTGCTCATCTGCATTAAAAAATAACGGGACTTCAATAAAATCATTCAGTAGCTGGTATCCGCCATTATGTCCAGAGTCTGCAATAATCGGTACCCCGCTTGCGCATAAGGCATCGATATAGCGATAGACTGTTCTAATGTGTATCTCAAGCTCTTCTGAAAGTTGTTGTGCTGTCATCTGCTTTCTGGACTGCAAAAGCCATAGAATTAAAAGCATATTGTCTGCTTTAGACACCGTTTTCCCTCCCATCACTTCCAACGCTTCGGATGTACCATCTAATTCTCGTTTTGCTAATCGAATTCCTGCTAATTTCTAATGAATGTCTATAGCCGTCTATTAGGCTATGAAGGATAGAACCTGTTATAATACCACTAAATGAAGGAATAGCCATTAAAGGAGGACACAATTAGATGGAACATTTACTTTTCATTCAAACGGGCTTTGGTGTTGATGTTCACGGCCAGGATGTAACAAAAGCGTCAGTCCGCGCCATTATCAACGCGATACATACGAATTCCATGCCTGGCATAAAAAATCTTTTGCCAAACCAAGACTTAAATAACATGAAGGTGAATATTAAACTCGCGGTCCCTTGCGATAAAGATAAGCTTAATATTGAGCGAGTCAAACAAGAAATTCCTTATGGTACAGTGACCGTCGAAGTTTTAGACGGGGGAATGGTAACCTCAAGCGGTATTTATTTAGAAGACAAAGGCGATCAAAACGATCTGATGTACATTGTGAACGCTTCAGTGGAAACAGGCTATTGAACACTTTTTAAGCTTAAAGCAGGCGAAGAATCGCCTGCTTTTTCCCTCCACGCTTTCCACTCTTAATGCGTTATAATAGGGGTTGTATTTGACTTAAATAGGGGGACAAGCGATGTATCGCTACCAGTTAACTGTCGGATTTAATGATTGTGATGCCATGCAGCACGTCAATAATGCGATGTACTATACATATTTCGAAACGGCAAGAAATGAATTGTTACAGCTCTTTAATCCAGATCTTAGCATTGAAAATTGGAACATTATCATCGGCTCAACTGCTTGTAATTATTTACAAGAAATCCACTTTGCTCAAAACATTACCATCTTTTCATGGATCAGTCGTATTGGCAATTCTAGTTTTGTTGTTGAGCATGCCATACAGGATGAAGCAGGCCAATGGAAAGCGCGTGGCAGAGCCATCTTGCTTCAATATGACTTTCAGAATAGGCACACTATCCCCATTAATGAAACCATCCGTGAACAGCTCTCGAAGCATCTTCACGGCCCTGAAGATGTTCCAGACTTCCGAGAGCTCTAATAAGACATCGAACTCCCAATTAAGGTTGACATGCCTTATTGGGAGTTTTCTGTCTGTCACGACCAACAGTTTTTATATATGAAACTAGGCGTTTATATTAGGACTTGGTTATTAATTTTAAGAAAAAAGTGCAAGTTGCTTTTTACCTAACCCCATTTTGTACTATAATGTTATTGTAACCTGCTACTAAGTCCTAGTTATAAACATCATTACTTTTGAATAAAGTAATGACTAGAGAGATAATCAGAATTCCATTTATTTCAACAACTAAATAAGCCATTATCTCGGAAATCAAATGGAGGGTTTAATTTATGGGAAGATTATTTGTTAACACCAATGAAGGAAAAGTTAAAGGCACTGTTCGTGTCCCTTCTTCAAAGTATCACTTACACCGCGCGCTTATCTTCGGATCACTCGCAGATGGGCAATCAAAGATCACTGGTCAATCGAACGCATTACATATCAAAGATACACTCAATTCGTTAGAAGACTTAGGGATAAAAGTCACTAAAACTTCAGATGGTTATGTCGTTGAAGGTGGTAACTATATACCAAAGAACGGCAACGTCCGTGTTGGAAGCTCCGGTACTACCTCGCAATTCTTAATCGGTCTAGGCTCTCGCTCTGTTGGAGAAGCTGTTACTTTTGACGGACATAAAGCGTTAAAAGCTAGACCGATGGGCCCGCTCCTTAACGCTCTATCTGATATGGGCGTCAAACTAGAGGCTCAAGATCACCGTCTCCCTGTTACTGTCCATCCAGGACTTCCAAAGGGTGGACATATTAAGATCCAAGGCACGCTCAGTCAGTGGATTTCTGGTCTATTAATCCTTGCTCCATTCGCTTCACAAGACACGGTGGTTGAAGCTCTTCCACCTTTAAATGAGAAAACCTATATTAACTTAACTATTGAAATGATGAGCCAGTTTGGCGTTAAAGTGATCGAACATGAAAATGGGCGGATGTGGACCGTTCCTGCTAATCAGGAATATAAACCATGTGATCTTGCTCTTGAGCCTGATCTTTCTTCAGCAGCCTTTTTATTCGTTTTGGGAGCCCTGCATCCGAGTGATTTGATTCTAGAAGGAATCTCTGCAGCAGGTTCTCACCCCGAAGGTAAAGTATTAGAGATCGTTCAACAAATGGGGGTTCCTGTAACTGTTGATGAAGAAAATGATCGCATTCACATTCAACATAACGGGATTCGTCCAACTGCTGGCCTTGAGATAGACATGAAGGATATTCCGGATTTAATTCCTGCAATGAGTGTGCTTGCTGCTCTTTCTCAAGGACAAACCATCCTAAAAAATATCGGTCCAGGTCGCTTGAAAGAATCGGATCGCGTTAAGGCTATGCTGCAGCTTAATAAAATGGGAGCAGATATTAAAGAAGTTGGCGATGACTTGATCATCAATGGCGTAGAATCTCTCCATTCTGCCTCCATCTCAACTTATAATGATCATCGTGTTGAAATGGCATTTGCCTTAGCGGCAACACGTGCTTCTGGAACAAGTGATCTCACTTTCCCAAATGCCTATAAGATTTCTTATCCAGAGTTTTTAGATCACATGGCCCAATTAGGCCTTGACATGCGCATCAAAAACAAACAAGATGCAGACAGGAAGGAGCCTGTTTCAGTATGATAAATCACTATAATCTCGATAACGAACCGCTTTTTCTAGAACGTCTAGCTACTGTTGATCCAAAAAAAGAAGCCGTTGTGGACCTAAGTACCGAAACGGCTATTACCCTCAATTACGGACAACTGAATGACCTTGCCAACCGTACGGCGCAAGGTCTCCTTAACCATGGCATAAAACCTGGTGAATTTGTCGCTTACATCTTACCCAATAGTTGGGAGTTCGTTGTCACAACCCTTGCCATTTGGAAAATTGGAGCAACCGCTTGCCCTATTCTACCAGCACTTAGGGATCACGAGGTTGCCTTTATTATGGAAAAATCAAAAAGCCGCATTTTGATCATTCCTGAAAGCTATAGAAAATTTGATTATCAGCCAATGGTGGATCGCATTGCCCCTAAGCTTCCCCATCTTGAAACAACACTTACCATTACTTCAAGAGATCCACTTGATATGACAGCTTGCCTTGGAGGTCTCGCAGCAGAAGCACCTGATATGAAAACCATTGAAGCCCTATGGCCAAAAGCCAGTACCAATGCACAGCTTCTTTTCACTTCGGGAACAACGGGAGAACCAAAAGGTGTCATCCACACCCATGGCACTTTAAGCTTCGCCGTTCATGCCCACACTAAGACGCTCAGACTGACTGATCAGGATGGCATTTGGATTCCATCACCTATGGCGCATCAAACCGGTTTTTTATATGGAATGATCGTCGCTCTTTCCCTAGGTGCAAAGCAAATTTGCCAAGCGATTTGGCATGTTGACACTGCGCGGCAAGCAATCGAAGAACACGGTGCAACTTTTGTTCAAGCCGCAATGCCATTTTTAGCAGACATTTCACGGGACAAGCGTCCGCCAAAGGGATTAAAAATCTTTGTTGCCACCGGCGCCGCTGTACCTCGACAGCTTGCTCACGATGCAACTGCTGCCTTAGAGTGCCATGTTGTTGGTGGATGGGGATCTACGGAAACCTGCCTCGTAAGTGTCGGCTCGCCTTATTCCAATAGTGAAAAAGCTTGGAGTACAGATGGACGTGTGATCGAAGGCATGGAAATGAAAATTACCGATGATGAAGGAAATGAGCTTCCTCGTGGCGAAGAAGGCATGTATCGAGTCAAAACGCCAGCAACCTTTACCACTTATCTGGATCACCACGATTGGTATGAGGAGTCGATAGACGAAAATGGCTTCTTTATCACAGGTGACTTAGCAATCATGGACGAAGAAGGCTATCTAAGCATCACCGGACGCGTTAAGGATATTGTCAATCGCGGTGGTGAAAAGATCCCTGTTGTTGAGATTGAAAACTTGTTATATGAGCATGAGGAGATCAAAGACGTCGCGATTGTCGGCATGCCTGATCCTCGTTTAGGCGAACGCATTTGTGCCTTTGTTACACTTAAAACAAACAAAGCCTTCACATTAGAAGATATTACTTCCTATTTAGAAGCTAAAGGTGTTGCTAAAATCTATTGGCCAGAACATCTTGAGCTTATCGACGAATTGCCACGTACTGTAACAGGTAAGGTACAAAAATACGTCCTTAGACAAATGATTACCGATAAAATCACCACTAAGGCTTAAAAAAAGGTGGAGATTGTGATGAATCATACAGCCTTTCAAGAACTTAAAGCAGAAGTGCAAGCATACGTTAATGGTCCTCTTCGTGAAATTGCTGAGCGCATTGAAACCACTGGAGAATGCGGAAAGGACGTTTGGGATGAGTTACGCACAAAGGGCTTTCTAAATCTAGCTGCTCCCGTTGAACTCGGGGGCCGTGGCCTTACCTTCTCCCAATACCTCGAAATTATTGAACTTTTTTCACAGTCACATGGGTCCATCCGTGTCATTGTTCACGTGAGCAATGGCATTTGGCGCCCCCTTTTACCCATTGTTAACGATGAGCAGAAGGAACGTTTTCTTAAACCATTGATTAACGGTGACATCATTACGACCTTCACATTAACTGAGCCTAACAGTGGTTCAGGGGCAGATATTAAAACGACTGTTCGACAAGAAGGCTCGGATTACCTTGTTAATGGCGAAAAGTGGATGATTTCTTTTGGTGATGTCGCGGACTATTTTCTCCTCTTCGCTCGCCTTGAAGGCACAAGCGGCTATGATGGAACACTCGCTCTGATGGTTCCACGAGATACACCAGGGTTAGCGATTCATGCGATGCCAAGAACAATGGGACAAACAGGAACAGGTCATGCACACTTGATTTTAAAAGATGCACGGGTCCCCGCGAATAATCTATTAGGTGAACCTGGACAAGGACTTATTGCTGCTCTTAGTGGCTTTCTAGACCCCAGTCGTATTTCGGTCGCGACCACATGCGTCGGACTTGCACAGCGCGCCTTAGACCTCGCTGTAGCACGAGCAAATGAACGTGTGACTTTTGGTAAACCCCTGAGTAAAAGGCAGCTTATCCAGGCTTATATCGCTGAAATGGCCACAGATGTTGAAGCCGCTCGTCTCTTATGCTATCAAGCTGGACAATTACAGGAGCAAGGCGAGCTTGAACCTGCCAAAGCGTCCATGGCCAAACTCTATAGTGTAGAGATGCTTAAGCGCGTCACAGATAAAGCCCTACAAATCTTTGGTGGTATTGGCTACTTCCACGGCAGTGAAATTGAACGTATTTATCGGGATGGCCGTCTCCAATGGTTTGAGGAAGGCACGGCAGAAACGCAAAAGGTTGTTATTGCCAAGCATTATTTAACAAAGGGTGATTAAAATGTCGAGCGCATTACTCTTTCAAAAAGGCAGCATCGGCTCACTAGAATTACCGCATCGGATTCTCATGGGATCCATGCATCTAGGTATAGAGGGCGATGCTCACCAATTAAATCAGCTGAAGGCTTTTTATTCAGAACGTGCTAAAGGCGGTGCTGCCTTGATGATCACAGGTGGTGTCGCTGTGCTTCCCGCCGGTGGTGGCGACCACATGTTTTGTTTGACCGACCAAAACCATCGCGATCAGCTTAAAGAACTGGTCCAAGCGGTACATCATGCTGGAGGAAAAATGGCTTTACAGCTTCAGCACAACGGCCGTTATGCGAAAAGTACAGAAACGGGTCTCTCACCTGTTGCCCCTAGTCCGATCATGTCACGCATCACAAAAGAGACGCCCCGGGAGCTTTCCATCACTGAGATTGAAGCGATAAGAGAGGCGTTTATAGAAGGGGCTCATTTTGCTAAACAGGCTGGCTTTGACGCAGTAGAGTTGATGGGCTCCGAAGGCTATTTACTCAATCAGTTTCTCTCTCCGCTAACCAATCAGCGCTCCGATCCTTATGGTGGGAGCTTTGAAAAGCGCATGCGGCTCCCTCTAGAAATTATCTCAGGTATTCGTCAGTCCATTGGCAAGGATTATCCCGTCATTTATCGATTGTCGGGAGATGATTTTATGGAAGGGAGTACGACGCGTGATGAGACGCTTCTCTTTGCCCAGCGCCTTGTTGCTGAGGGGGTGGATGCGCTCAACGTCGGTGTTGGTTGGCATGAATCACGCATCCCAACCGTTGCCGCAAGTGTTCCCCCTGCCGCCTTTGCCCATATTGTCTCTGCTATCAGACAGGCAGTCGATGTCCCTGTAATTGGGGCCAATCGCATTCATACTCCAGAGACAGCAGAAGCGGTTCTCAAGCAAGAACAAATGGATTTTATTGCTCCAGCACGCCCCTGGCTCGCTGACGAAGGATTTGCTAACAAGCTTCAATCAGGGGATCCTGCAGGCTTAAATCTATGTATTTCCTGTAACCAAGCCTGTCTTGACCATACATTAGGGCATCCCTTAAAGCCTGTTGGCTGTTTAGTTAATCCTAAAACTGGACATGAGTGGGCTTGGCAAAATAGGAAGAAGAGCACGGCGGCATTAAATATCGCTGTCGTTGGCGGCGGTGTCGCAGGTCTGGCGACAGCAAAGGCCGCTGCTGAAGACGGTCACCGCGTTACCCTTTTTGAAGCTAAGGAAAGACTAGGTGGGCATTTTTATTTGGCCTCACAAATTCCTAGCAAAGACAAATTCAGAAATACCATTCGCTTTTATCAAACGGCACTGGAGCGCTTGAATGTTACCATTCAACTGTCTACCCAGCCATCAGCCGAAGCATTGAAAACCTATGATAAGGTCTTTTTAGCGACTGGAGTGGTTCCTTTCATTCCAGAACAGCTGAAAGGAACGCAGCTCTCTCATGTGACCACCTACTCTGACGTGTTATCTGGAAAGGTGCCATTTGGGAAAAAAATTGTTATCATAGGCGGTGGTGGTATTGGTTCAGATTTAGCTCATTTTATCGCTTCAACCAACGAGGTCCCCAAAGGCATTCAAGGCTTTTTTGAAGACTATGGAACAAAAGTTGAAGCGCCTGCTTCAGTTGAACTTTCCATTATTTCAAGATCGCCAAGAGTTGCTAAAGGTGTTGGCCCAACAACACGCTGGGTATTGCTTTCAGAGCTGAAGAGATTAGGGGTTAAACTTTATAAAGGCTTTGAATGCTTAGAAATTACAAAAGCGGGTGTCTGGATTGCCAATGAAGAAGAACGGCATTGTATTGAAGCCGATCAAGTGATCCTTTGTACTGGACAAGTCGCTAATCGCGAACTCTATGAGCTGATCAAGGATGATGTTCCTACAGAGCTTGTTGGGGGGAGCTATGACGCATCTGAGCTCAATGCGGCTAAAGCGATTCACCAAGGCTATCATCTTATATTTGATAACGAGGCAATAAATATTTAGAAAAGAGGAGGATCACAAATGGGTGATACATTAAAGGGCAAAAAAGTGCTTATTACTGGAAGCTCACGTGGGATTGGTCGAGCGACGGCCTTAAAATTTGCTGAGGAAGGCGCCGATATTCTTATTCATTATCGTCGCGATGAAGAAGCAGCGGCAAAAACCGCTGAAGAAGTTCAAAATATAGGTAGACAAGCACTAATTTTCAAAGCAGACCTGGACTCTCGAGAAGAAATTGATGCCATGTTTGATTATGTAGCAAAAGAATGGGGCGTATTGGATATTTTCATCGCCAATGCAGCGGCAACAGCTTTTAAAACGCTCCTTGACATTAAAGAACACCATATCACTAAAACCTATCAAGTCGTTGTCAATAGCACCTTACAGGCTGTCCAAAGAGCCGTACCACTCATGGAGGGTCGCGCTGGACGTATCATCACCGTCTCTAGCATGGGCAGCGAGTTTACTCTTCCTCGCTATGCTAATATTGGTTCTGCCAAGGCTGCTTTAGAATCACTCACACGCTATTTCGCTACTGAGCTTGGTGAAAAAGGGATTACCGCCAACTGTATTTCTCCAGGTGTTGTAGAAACCGACTCCCTAACCTTTTATTCCGGAGACGGTTTTGCAAAATTCAAAGAAGGCGTCATTGCTAAAACACCACTTAAAAGACTAACACAACCGGATGACGTCTCTAGCCTCTCGCTCTTCCTCGCGAGTGATGCAGCTGGTTTTATTACTGGACAAGTCATCAAAATTGATGGCGGGTTAACCATTAACAACCATTATCCACCGGAAATCGCTTATTAATCAAATCTCCCATACCATTTGGTGGTATGGGAGATTTTTACTTTGATAAAAAGGACTCAAGAGCCCTTGCTCTTCTCGATTA
Source organism: Pullulanibacillus camelliae (assembly GCF_014642655.1). GTDB lineage: Bacteria > Bacillota > Bacilli > Bacillales > Sporolactobacillaceae > Pullulanibacillus > Pullulanibacillus camelliae. The sequence continues at coordinate 114,661 of NZ_BMIR01000003.1, read as the reverse complement.
CAACAGTACACGTCAAGTTTTAACAGCGAACAAGCATTGTGATGATACACAAGTTATTAAGGGTTATAAAGACATGCCACCTGAGACTTCTATACGTTGGGCATTCACCCAGTGAGTCTCATTGGAAAGTAACGATACAATGACTTCCGCAACGTCGTTGGGTTCACCAACTCGACCAAGAGCTGTCATCTCCCCAAGACCCTTCTTCAATTCTTCATTCGTACGAAGTCCGCTGAAGTCCGTTGCGATAGGACCAGGGGCTACAGTGTTTACTGCAATCCCACGTGCTCCCAACTCTTTCGCCATATAACGTGTCAAAATCTCAATCGCCCCCTTCATGGAAGCATAGGCACCGCTTCCCGGCACGACAAAGCGTGTCAGTCCTGTGGAAATATTTACAATTCGACCGCCATCATTGATAAGCGGCAGGAGCTGCTGCGTTAGAAAGAACACACCCTTGAAGTGAACCTCGTATAGCCTATCCAACTCTTCTTCAGTCGTCTTTTCAAGGGTATTGTGATGTGAAGTTCCCGCATTATTTACAAGGAAATCGAATCGCTCAACTCCTAGCTCTCCAAGCGCCTTTTCTACATTTTTTACAAAGGCGTCAAACGTGCTGATATTAGTCGTATCTAATTGCAAGGCCATTGCTTTCTGGCCTGTTTCCTGTACTAAGGCAACCACTTTTTTAGCCTCTTCCTGATTGGAATGGTACGTAAAAATGGAATCGATGCCGCGCTTTGCTAGACTTAACACAGTGCTTCGGCCAATGCCGCGGCTGCCACCTGTAACAATGGCAATCTTATTGCTTTGTTCTGTCATCGATTAGTCCTTCTTTCATGTGAATTACCAGAATAACTAACTATCCGGTTAGTTATAAATATATTACCTAACTAACTAGTTTGTCAAATAGTTGATTCATGTGCTATATTTTAACCATAAAATTTATTATTAGACGGGAGAAAATGCAATGAGAGACGCTGAAGCCACAAAAGAACGGATTTTAGAGACAGCTATGAAGGAATTTTCCTCTTATGGCATTGCAGGCGCCCGTGTAGACCGCATTGCCAAGCAAGCTAAATGTAACAAAAACCTGATTTACATTTATTTTGAGAATAAGGAAACGCTTTTTACGACCGTCCTCCAAAAGCACTTAACGCGTGTCTATGAAGAAATAACCTTTACCCCCGAGGACCTTCCAGGCTTTGCGGCAAAGGTTTTTGATTGGGCCATGGCACATCCCGATATTCTGCGGTTAATGGAATGGAATAAATTAGAAAACAAAACAGAGAGCTTTACCGAACGTGCTGCGGCACAGGATAAAAAAATTAAAATGATAAAAAATGCACAAAACGTTGACCTGAAAAAAACAACCTTCACTCCTGAATTCTTGCTGTCTGCCATCATGACCTTGGCTACTGCATGGGCAGGGATCAATCCGTTTGCAATGTCTCTTGATTCAGATGATCAAAAAAAGCTCAGCCAGACAAGAACGGCAATCGTCGAGGCTATAAAACTGATGACTCAAGGCACTGAATAAGAGGTGCTTTTGTTGTAAAACATGATCAGTTTAATGAGACCTACCTTGTGGTTAAGTCGGGAAAAATATTTATAAAGGCAGACCGTCTTCTTACATGTTCTCTTCCCAATGGTCACTTGCTCCATACAAATATCAACCGTGCACCTCGGCCCCTTTAATTTGCCCAAGCGCCCTCCATTTAGATAATATGAGGGGAGACTACTTTATAAAGAGGTGCTTTTGTATCAAAAAGTTATTATTAGTGGGCATGGATGCCCCACATCTTTATCTATTAAAGCAAGTAGCTACTAGCCCCCAGCTAGAGGATGTAGAAATCACGCTTTTATGTGCGGACCGCCACACTGTTGATCCACGGTTATTTCCTAGCTTTGCTGAAGGTTTTTATTCACCTGAAGAGCTTCTTATCGATATTGAGCAATGGGTCAAAAAGGCCGATATTAAATGGCGTCGAGCCAATGCTCTATCGCTTGATATTCTAAATAAGCGTCTCTTAACGGATCAAGGCCATCAGATTCCCTTTGATATCATCTCTTTTGCTACCGGTTCTTTTCCACAGAGAAGCAAAGAGCCCACCATTCTTCAACATGCTTTACGCTTACGGACAAATAAAACAGCTCTTGAAACCATTCAAAAGGCAAAAGAAACGCAGCACTTAGTCATTGTCGGAGATGGCATCGAGGCTATTGAAATGACATTAGCCATACACGCATGGCGCCGAAAGAATAACCCTAACGGTCAACTTCATTATATTAGCCCAGCCCCTCTGCTGACTGATTATCCCAAACCTCTTTCTCAAAGGCTCAAGCGCATCATGCATCAAAAGGACATCTCTTTAACGGTAAATGCCTCCGTCCAAGATATATCTAATGCATCGATCACTACAACAAGTGGGGAGCATTCCTTTACAGACTTGCTTTGGATGACTCAGCCTGAGGCCTCGACATTGTTTGAACAAGCAGGACTTCCAACAAATAAAAGAGGCTGTCTACTCGTCGAGAACACGCTTCAAGTCAAGTCCCATCCTTTCATATTTGCGGCTGGATCATGCATGGCCATCGCTGCACAACCCGAAGACACTCTCCATTTCTCCTTTCTTGACTCTATGCAACAAGCGATAATTTTATGGGAGAACATCAAGGGATATGTATCCAATGGCGAAGGCTATTTCTATTCTCGAAAGAAAGGGCAAGCAGTGGTTCTCTCTGTCGGATATCGAAAAGGATTATTTCTCTTTCATAATAGAGCTTTAGTAAACCGCTGGGCCTGGAGATTAAAGATGCGCCAAGAACGGCAATGGCTTGGGCATTATGCGTAGGTAGTCCCACATTATTTAAACATTAATGGGATTCAAAGGTGTCGAAGGGTTAAAAATGTATCGACTCACCATATGTATCAGCTGTCTACTCCTGCTTTTATACTACGTTCCATGCAAGCCGAGCCTTTAGCCCTAATCACGCCTTTTATGACCCTAAGGGTGTATGTTTGGGAGGTATCAACAAAAGAAAAAATGGGAACCCTCACCTTTAGGATGGACCAAGTCGCGACTATGCTCTAAAGGTTTTGGATGTTTTTTTAAAAATATCACACGAAAGCAGCCTTCTTTCTCAACGGCAGAAATGCCCATACATTCCCACAAATCGTTAAACGCGAGGTAAGGAAAAAGCATGAACCTTCCCACCCTTTTTCCCGTTAAACTAATTTGGATGAGATTAGAAAACTTGGCTTGCACCACTTCACTGGTACTCCTGATGTGATTTTTGCAAATCACTTAGGTTGCCCGCAAGCCTCAGGTGGCGAAAGTCAAAGCCCGCCTTATACTCTCTTCCTTTATGAATGTCAGCGAAGTTATAAATTCTAATAATATAAGAAAAACCGGGCGAAAGACATGCCCGGTCCTTGTCCTTAGTATAGAGCACCATCCAATATGAAAGAGGCTTCATTGCTGGATGGGAGCGCAAGGCGCGAGATTCGGAACACTCTAAAATCATGTGTTCCACGGGCGCCGTTGACTCATGATGCGATACTAGAGTCCTGCGGGAAGTAGGAGATCGGTAAGACCTTAGCAGTGCGAAGGCACGAGGAGGCTTACCACTCCGCCGCGGAAAGCGAGCGACCTGGAGCGGAAATCTGCACCGTCCTCATGATCAGAAATTTTATACTTTCTGATCTTTAAAAAAAGAAGGATATTCCAACAGGTTAGGTGGAATATCCTTCGCTAAGCTCTCCTATTTAAAAGCTCAAATAGGGACTAAAAATCACCATGACCGCCGCTATTTTTTCGACAGCTTAGAGTGAGAGCTTAATATGCTATCTTTTGTTTAACCTCTTAAGGCCATTTTTCTGCGCTGTCTTTTGGACACAGTCCCTGCCCCACCCGATTTCTCAACAGGCGGCTCATTGCGCTTAATGAAAAATGCCAGGGCTAATGCAATGACCGATAAGAGCGTAACTACCATAAAAGCGACATTGACGCCATGAATATCAGGATGAGAGATCGCTGCATTATGCCGAGCTGAAACAGCAGTCGTTGTCATGACAGTAACAAGAATGGCTGTTCCAATTGAAGCCGCAACCTGTCTCATCGTATTCCCCATAGCCGCACCATGTGGAATCAAGTGCTTCGGCAATTGATTCAATCCAGCAGTTGTTACCGGCATCATCACCATGGATAAGCCAAACATGCGAATCGCATACATGATCGTGATATAACTAAAGGACGTTCCGGGATCAAGAAATGAAAAGCCTAGTGAAGACAAGGTGACAATGGTCAAGCCTATGATTGCCAACCAACGTGCACCTACCCGATCAAAAATTCGTCCAGTGATTGGCGACATGATCCCTGTGACCAATGCCCCTGGGAGAATCGCAATGCCTGATTCCATAGCTGAATATCCCCGCATGTTTTGCATATAGAGGGGGACAAGTGTTTCTGCGCCGATCAACCCCATAAAGCCAATCATGGTAAGAAAGGTCGTAAGGGAAAAAACATTGATTTTAAATATCCGGAACTCTAACATAGGATGACGCATCTTCAGCTGTCGGAGGATAAACAAAGTTAAAACAACCGCACCAACTGCCAGCCATATTATCGTGCTTCGACTGCCCCAACCAAAATTCCCTGCACAAGTAAAACCATATAATAAGCCACCAAATCCTATTGAGGAGAAGAGTATTGATAAAATATCCACTTTTGGATGGGTAAGCTCTGTCACATTTTTCATGGCGAAAAAAGCAACGACAATATCAATCAACGCGATGGGTAGGATGATAAAAAACAACACACGCCAAGAGTAATTGGCGATGATCCAGCCGGAAAAGGCTGGTCCGATTGCTGGTGCAAATGAAATAACTAAGCCCACATACCCCATCGCTGCCCCTCTTCGGCTAACAGGAAAAATCATCAAAAAGACCGTCTGCATAAGTGGCATCATGATACCTGCTCCACTTGATTGGACAATTCTCCCCAAAAGCAGCACATTAAAGTTAGGCGCAAGCCCGGCAATTAAAGTACCCACAGCGAAAATGCTCATCGCTGAGATAAACAGCTGTCTCGTTGTAAACCGTTCAAGTAAAAAGGCACTGACTGGGATCATCACCCCATTAACAAGCATGAAGACCGTTGTCAGCCATTGGGCGGTATTAGCTGAAATATGCATTTCATGCATGATCGGTGGGATCGCTGTAATCATCAGCGTTTGATTTAGAATCGCAATGAACGTCCCTGCCAATAACAACGCTGATATCGACATTTTATTGTAGCCTGGACTTGGGCTGACTGTCACGCTCTCCATAAGACCACTCCCTTACTTCCTTATCGTTTTATAACTTTTTAGATTAAATGATTAAATAGCTGATCTTACTTTCACAGACCGTTATTCTTTAAAGTCTATATATTGTAACCGTTTTTCTGCGCATCGTCTAACCATTTGATTTTAAATTTTAAAAGCCCAATACTTAGTATTCAAGACTATACTTTACCACATTCCTAACGTGTTTTGAAAATATTTTTAACAATTTCCAGGCACAAATTAGAGGCGAAAACCCTTGCTTCATTCAGACTCTATTTGCATATAAAAAAACGAACGAATTCAGAATTCATAACCGAATTCGTTCGTTTTTCAGTTGAGCAATACATGCTTTATCAAAATACTGCGCTTTATTCAGACAACGCTTCGAAAGAAATGCACTTTCTGTGAGGCTCTCAGCTGTTGTTTTTCCCATAGAAGTCTACGCTTTGTATTATCTCAAAAAATTTATTATTGAGATTTAAGCAAATTGCCTTAGCTTTGTCTCAGCCCCGCCCTTAAAATTTAGAATCGAACTGAGCATTCATCGATTGACTTGCTTTTTATGTATGATTCGATAGATTCTCGGAGTAATACTCCCCGCTAATAGTGTAAGGATGATATCCTTTACTAAAGGAAGCAGCATCCAGCCCCACACTAATGGATAGGTAATAATGGATGTCCCTTTAGGTCCTGGTGCCCATAGGTGATAAGCAAAATACATATAACTTGTCCCGAAAACATAATTGATAAAAAGGCCGACAAAACTAGCAATGAAAAAGATAAATGGCTTGAGCGACGCGCTCCTCTCTATGATCTCGCCCATGACAAAAGCAAGAATAATAAAGGATAATAAAAATCCGAATTCAGGACTCAGTATGACAGAGAGTCCTCCTGAAAATTTGGCGAAAACAGGGGCCCCAGCTAAACCTACAAGAATATAAAGAACCATGGAAATGACACTTACTCTACTGCCTAATAGTGCCCCTGCAAGAATTGCAACAAAGGTTTGCAGAGTGATATCAACACCACCTATTGGTGGAATAAATTGAGCAATATTTGCTCCGATTGCCATGAGCGCCGCAAACATCGCTGCATAAGTCATATCAATTGCCCTCAAGTGTTTTTTTCCTTCTACCATCTTCAACCCTCTTTTTGATTCATTTACTAGTATCATAGATAGTTCCACTATTTTTGTCAACCTATTTCTAATAATGGTTAACATTTAAAAGAGTAGAGTATGTTCCATACAGCCTTTAAAGCTCCTTCCAAGGGAAATCCATAAAAAAACCAGGCGAAAAGCATGCCCGGTCCTTGTCCTTCGTATAGAGCATCATCCAATATGAAAGAGGCTTCATTGCATGATTAAGCGGATTGGAGCGCAAGGCACGAGACTCCTGCGGGAAGTGGGAGATCGGTAAGACCTTAGCAGCGTGAAGGTGCGAGGAGGCTTGCCACTCCCCCGCGGAAAGCGAGCTGCCTGGAGCGGAAATCCGCACCGTCCTCATGATCAGAAATTTTATACTTTATCATCTTTTCAGAAAACTTAACTTGCACCACTTCGCTGTTACTCCTAATGTGATTTTTGCACATCACACACTTAGGGTGCCCGCAAGCCTCAGAGGCGAAAGCCAAAGTTACACTTATACTATCTTCCTTTGAGAACGTCAGCGAAATTATAAATTCTGATAGTAAAATAAAAGTGAGCACTAATGGTCTTTTATGATCGCTGCTAGAGATACCTAACTTACTGATGCAGAGAGAAATTAGAAAAACTTAACTTGGCACGCCCTTAACCATTTCCCCAAAAGATAGCGACACATCCTAGTGACAAGGGGCACAGCTTTACTTAGATGTCATCGTTAATAGCATCAGTTTAAGATAGATTATTTTCTGATAGGATCAAAAGACTGTCCCAGAGGACTCATTCAAAGCTTTACCTTTGGAACCCCACCACAGCTCGATCAATACTTTCAAGATGTATATAAACACACAATGTTTTTATTTGGGTATAAATGTAAGAAAACTGTTCATGCTAACATTAAAAATCCCTGTGAGCAGGAGGCTGTCCATGGATACCCCACTCATTGCCATTACCACTGATTTCAAACAACAAAAATATGAGTTAAAAAATGAATATGTCACAGCGGTCTATGCCGCTGGCGGGTTGCCCATTCTTCTCCCGTATACTTCAGAGGCATCAATGGTCCAATGCATGCTTACCTGCGCCAATGGGATTCTTCTCAGCGGAGGCAGTGATATTGATCCTTACTTATACCGAGAGGAACCTGCCCCCACCTTGGAAACCATTAACCCTGAACGTGACGCTTTTGAAGTCACTCTTATCCAAGCTGCTCTTGACCAAGGAATTCCTATCCTAGCGGTTTGTCGTGGTAATTTGATGTTGAATGTAGCTGCTGGTGGTACGCTTTATCAAGACATCTATTCTGAAAATGAAGCATCCATACAACATTATCAAGCCGCACCACGCGATCATGTCTCTCATAGTGTTCAAGTCAAATCACACACTCGCCTTCACCGCATTACAGGAACAGATATCATTCGCGTCAATAGCTATCACCATCAGGCGATCAAAACCCTTGCCCCTGGCTTTCAGAGCTCCGCACGCTCGAGCGATAGTATCATTGAAGCCATTGAGGACCCGCATCAAAGTTTCGTTGTTGGTGTTCAGTGGCATCCTGGTAGCCTCATACAAAAGCAAAGCCATGCCCTCAACCTTTTTAAAGCCTTTATCACTGCTGCCAAAACTTATGCTCATAAAAATCACTAATCGTTACTCTTTTACATACAAAAAGACTGCTTCTAGAATCAAAGCAGTCTTTTTGCACCCTATCATTTGTTTATTCAACGTAGCGTTTTAAAACGAGGCTGGCATTATGTCCACCGAAACCAAAGGAATTAGAAATACCGATCGTAACGTCTTGTTTCCGAGCTATATTAGGAACATAATCCAAGTCACATTCTGGATCGGACTGTTCTTGATTAATGGTTGGTGGAATCAGGCCTTCTTCTAATGTTCTTAATAAAGCAATTGCTTCTGCTCCACCAGCCGCGCCAAACATATGCCCTGTCATTGATTTGTTAGCGGTGATTGGTACTTTATAAGCATGTTCTGCAAACAAACGCTTAATCGCCTTTGTCTCAGAGGCATCACCTACAAGTGTACTTGTCGCATGGGCACTAATCACATCCACATCCTGTGGGGTAATAGCTGCTTTCTTTAAAGCATTTTTCATCGCAAGATAAGCCCCCTCCCCTTCTGGATGAGAGGCGACGACATGATATGCATCTGAGCTAGAGCCGTAACCAATGACTTCACCATAAATGTGTGCATGTCTGCGAAGGGCATGCTCTAGGGACTCTATAACAAGAATACCTGCCCCCTCAGCCATGACAAATCCATCACGATTGCCATCAAACGGCCGACTGGCTTTTGTTGGCTCTTCATTACGCGTAGAAAGTGCCGTCGCATTACTAAAGCTGGCTAAAGAAATCGGTGTAATAGCTGCTTCAGCGCCACCAGCTATCATGATATCCGCATCACCATAGCGAATCGCATTAAACGCTTCACCAATGGCAGTATTTCCAATGGAACACGCCGTAACAGGTGACATCGATGGCCCGCGTGCACCAAAACGAATGCTAATTTGGGCAGAAGCCATATTAGCAATCATCATTGGGACAAGGCTAGGGCTCACTCTTCCAGGTCCCCGCTTTTGATATTGGTATAGATTATCAATAAGGGTATTAATCCCACCAATACCTGAGCCGACATAAACACCTAGGCGCTCTTGATCAATAGCATCAAGATCTAACCCCGAATTCTCAACAGCTTCTTCAGCAGCAGCTAAGGCATACTGACAATACAGGTCCATCTTTCGTGCTTCTTTTCGCCCCCATCTCCCAGCAGCATCAAAGTCACGGACAAGACCTGCAATTTTAACTTTAAAATCTGTAATATCAAAAGTATCTATAGTAGAAATCCCTGATTGCCCTTCTTTAATATTTTTCCAAAATGTATCTACATTAAGTCCAACAGGTGAAATAACACCCATTCCTGTGACAACGACTCTATCCATAGGACAACCTCCTCATTGCTTTTAGTATTTATTTTATCAATATTTTATCCTATTACAAGTTAGCGTTTATCATAGTATAATAAGCACTATAATAATTGACTGAGATAGGAGAGAATTTCCATGGAACGTGAAGAAAGACTCCAGGAATTATCTGAATTTCTAAAAGCCCGACGTGCTAAGATCCATCCTCATATGGTAGGACTTCCCGAAGGGCCTCGAAGAAGAACTCCGGGGCTCAGACGAGAGGAAGTCGCCCAGCTTGCCAACGTCAGTACCACATGGTATACGTGGTTGGAACAAGGGAGAGAAATCAAGGTCTCGTCCTCAGTCCTCGAATCTGTTGCCAACGCGTTGAAGCTGAATGCGGATGAGCGCAAATATCTCTTTGCCCTTGCTTTAGAAGATAGTACCAGAACAGTCTTTATGGAGCATGAAGAAATCGATATTCCAGAATCGCTTCATAAGATTCTAGAGGAACTGCAATACTGCCCAACCATTGTGTCTGATAGGAGATGTAATATTGTTGGCTGGAATCAGGCAGCTTCTCACGTTTTCGTCGAATTTGAAAGGATTCCTCCAGAAGAGCGAAATCTTATTGAATTGGTATTCGCTCGAAAGGAATTCAGAGCCTTAGCTGCCAATTGGGAGCATTTTGTCAAAGGTTTTTTATCTATTTTTCGAACCTATTACGGACAATATGTTGCCGACTCCTGGTATGGCGAATTTATTAAAAAGATGGAAAGCTCTTATTCTGATTTTAACAAACTCTGGAACCAAAGCGGCGTCCATTCTGCTCCTGACTTGCAAATTGAATTCCGTCATTCAAAGGCTGGCAAGATGTTCTTTAATCTCACCTCGCTACAAGTTCAGGGAACTGCCGATCTACGTTGCAGCGTTTATACCCCCATTGAGGGTACAGATACTGAACTCAAGCTTAAACGTTTATTTGATCAGGCGGGACACAGGATGCGATCAAACCGCACCACAAAGAAAAACAAAACTATTGAAACAAAGGGATCCGAGATTTGTACCGATTAACAAGCGCATTATTATGCAGTTCAGCTCCATCAATGTTCCCACTTAAAAAGATTGGAGGATCAATGCCCTGATCTACCAAAAGCTTGATCACCTCTGCAAACAGACCATTTAACAGCATGGCTCCAATAACTGTGGAGGTGGGAGCAAAGGGGACGGCAACCTGTTCATAGGATAAAACCGCATCACCAGTCACTGAATGATTATCAATCACCAAGTCGACAACCGTAGAGAGTGTGTGCCCCTCTTTATGCTTAGAAGGCAGAGTTCCAGCATACGCCAAAGAAGTGATGCCGATCACATAAGCCCCTTTTTCTTTGGCAAACAAAGCCACATCAATCGGAACAGGATTGCGACCAGAAGTGGAAATCACGATGACCACATCCTCTTGACGAATATCTTGCTCCCTCATAAAAGCTTGTGCATAGTCATTTTGTTTCTCCAATCTTGATGAGGTGACAGCTCCCTCATGGAGCATCAGTGGTTCAATCAGTAGCGGTTTAATCGGCGCTAAACCTCCCGCACGATAAAAGACTTCCTCCGTTAATAAATGAGAGTGACCACAGCCAAACAATTGGACAATCCCACCCTGTTTAATAGCCGCAGCCACCTTTTGGGCACCCTTTTTTAGCTGCGTGATCTCATGCTTTTCAATGTTTTGCATGTGCTCCTTCACCTTATCGAAATAAGTCTCTAGCAAATCCAATCCCTCCTCCTGTAATGCTTCTTTGAAATGAATAGTACATGATTCGCGGCAACTTATCCATAGAAAAAGGCCAATATCCCTTCACTAGAGGTATCAGCCCTTTCGCATGAACAAGAGGATTTACTTTCTTTATTTTTCTTCTATTGAACCAAAGCGGGCAAACACTGCATGGGCACCCAACCACTCCCATGTTACGGTTCCATCTGTGACCGTCCCTTGCTTTTGACTAGGTGCTATGCTGCTAGTCGTTCCCGCTTTCGTGCATTGATAGACATTGCCATTAGCATATACGCGAGCATTGACCACAAATTGATGAAGAGGTTGCCAGGAGATTGTTGTTGCAAAGCCCTCTGTCACACATACCCATCCAAAATACTCTCCAGGCTGAGGACTGGCATTTTTAATCACTTGCCCTACTTTGAAAAAACCTGTAGACGGCTCTGTCTCCAAGACATTATAGGGATCATAGGCACCATCAAAGCGATTATTGCGCTTTTCATGAAGATCATTAAGCTTCACTTCTGCATGAATAAGCGTGTTATCTTCAAAAATCAGCGGAACAGATGGGGAGTCCGCGGCATTCACCACAGGATGTGAATTCACTGCTATAAAGGTATTGCGAGACAAAAGGACGCTATCCGCAGCTAATGTACTCCATAGTTGAATCATGGTATCATTTGACGCCGTTGTGTAATTAAAATGATTGTCAGTGACCTCTAGGCGTCCCCAATTTCCTTTAAGGAAAAACGCCTGCCCCGTGCCATCACATTGAAATTGACAGCCCTTGACCTTAAAAGAAGAGACCTTATCCTGCGGTCCCATGTAAAACAAGCTATAGCCTCCCCACTCAAAGTGACACCCTGTAAAAGTGTAGTCTGTTTGCGTAGGATTGGCTACTTCTCCTAACCTTCCACAGTCAACAAATGTGCAAGAGTTGTATGTTCCAGCCGGAAGCCTCGTGATGCGATTTGACATATGCCGTATATGAAGAAATGAAACATTGTTAAGCAGCCAGTCGTGAGCGCCTACTGGAACAGTTGTAAAAGCCTCTGTCCCCCCTCCTTCAAACTGGCAATCCGAAAGCTTTTGCGGCTCAGCGCTAAAAATTAACGGAGACCCTGGATTAACCGTAGCAGTAATAAAATCATCATCAAAAAGAAATTTACAATGAGCCACTTGGGCGACAAAAGCTTTTGTGTTATTAAAGTTCAGTGGCGTGTTATGAAAAAAGCAATGATCAATAAGGACATTTCCTGCTCCAAGTAGCCGCATCCGTGAATTAAGCAAAACATTATTTGAAAAAAGAGTCGCGCCTTCTAACCGCGGTCCTGTGTTGTTGAAGTAATTGTTATCCACAATGGCCTCATTGACACCTGAATTAATTGTGAAAATGCCATCTTGAAGGCGATTATTTGTGACACTAATATGGCGCCCTGCCACAGCGATGATATTGTAATTTTTATTAGCATAGATACTATTATTATCAATATAAATATACTGATTAATAGCATAGCCATCTTCAATATCAATTGCCCCTTGGGGAGCCGTTCCACTTATATCGTGAATATCACATTCTCGAATCGATACGTACTTTGCTCCTGCCATCGTAATCCCTAAACGGCGGCAATCATGAATATGGCATTTTTCAATAGAGACATGCTTCGGAAATTGTGGCGTCCTTACAATCAGACGACATCCACTTGCCGAGGGAACTATGCTTTGATGTAACACGACCTTTGCAAAGGCGGCATCTTGTGGCAAGGGGACTTCATCAAAGAAATGGATGTCCGTCTTTGCTGTTAATAAAGACTCATCCTCCTTATAAAAGATGACATCATAAAGATCAGTTGTCACTTCTGTACCAATCCCTCCGTAACTGTCCCCATATAAACCAAAAAAACCTGAGTTTTTAAGAGCATCAACAATTGGCAACATCACTTTAGTGCGAATGCGATCAGCCTCATTCATTAAAGTACCATCAATAAGATTAATCCCTCCTGACTCAAGATTCCCTGCAAGCGGTGGCATCCCTACACCACCAATCCCTCCAAAAGAGGTAATGGCAATAAGCCCATCCCCTGTCATATTAAAAATTTCCAGATTATCTATGGAGAGCTGCTGTCCACCATATTGTAATTGGACACCCACACCAAACTCATGCGTTCCCCCACTTGAGTAATCGTGCGTAAAGCGATCGCCTTCTATTCTGCCATTAGTAAGTCTAGCAAATTGTTGGTTCCTGCGAAAAGAGACAACAGCATAGCTGCTTAATCCATTGTCTCTCATTCTTAATGTCGATCCACCCAAATCTAATGCCATATAGCTTTGAGGCTCGACCGGCCGCGTCTCATCTATTAAGTAAATCCCTTTTGGCAATATAAACCGAGTAAACCCTTGTTTTCCCGCCCAATTTAAGGCTCGATTGATCCCTAATGTACTATTTTCCGCATCTGTACCGTCATTTTTCACCTGCCATCTTTCTAACTCCAGTAAATAAGAGCCCGACATCTCCCTCACCCTTGTCCCTACTATTTTATTGATAAATCAGCTTTCCATTGCTTATAAACACTATATTCACAAATAGAATGAGGGCTAGGGGTAAGCGCATAAAAACACCAAAAAGAGACCTCTACCTAGAAGAGCTCATGATAACAAAAGGCCAGCTCCTTTTAACAAATGCCTCAACCAAATTAACAAATAAAGCTTGAAGTTTCCGAATGAACGAATCCATGCGGCAAGTGCCGGTCTGAGCGCAACAAACGGCTGAGACAGTTAACAAAAGCCCGTTTCAAAAAGACAAATGACAAAAGCCTTTTAACACATGTCATGAGCTTATCCCTAAGAAGTAGCAGCGAAAAGTTATACTTCCTTATTACGAGAAAGTTGTCTATACGACAAAAATAACGGATACAGAAAAATTAGGGAGTAGCCATCCAACAGGGGCTTGGGTGAAAACCTTTGAAGATAAATTATATAAGGCTTATCACATGACACCCCGTCGCTATAAGTACATCGGAAACGGAAATTGGGAAGTTTGGGTGAAGGAAAATGACACCGGTAAGAATCCCTATGTCACAGTCAATGAAAACACGGGTGATTTTCACGGATAATAGTTCCCTTTGTTTATACACTTTAAATGAGTTTGGATTTTCTCCAAGCTCACGTGGCAATACTTTTACTTTTTCATAAGAAAAGAAATAGACCTCCCATTTGAGTTAACCGGCTCAAGGAGGTCTATTTCTGATTCTCTGCGCTGCCCCCTTGTAAGAGGTGTAATAAAATCGTTCAAATCTCCAACTTGAACAATCATTTCCTGTTGGAGTGCTGTCTTTTTTCCCGACTGAATGTGTTTATAATAATCATTTATTTTTCGGTCGTTTCTTTTTTGTTTCGCATTGTATTTTTCCAATGCTTCCCCAAATTCTTCTTGATATTCCTTTAAGTCTTTTTGAACAAGATATTTATTGTCGCTCACTCCGAATAATCAATATGAGCATTTCGCTCTTTTTCTTTGTCATTTAAATCCAGATTATTATGTTTGATGTTGGTTTTATTCGTCGCTTTTTTAAGAGAAACAGACATCCCCATTGCGGAACCACCTCGCTTGATAGAAGCGTATAATAAGTTTGTTACTTTGTAAAAATAACCTTTTTTGTATTGTGACATCACGCTTCGCTGCATATCACAATGAAAAGTCTCTGCCGAGGGCTATAAACATTCCAGCATCCGCTGGATCAAGTGGGAAAACCGCCACTCGAAAAACATAAGACCTTTACCTTTTTTAGAAAAAGGTAAACACAAAAAAACCGATCTCCTGCCCCCTCCGGTGTGGGGCACTCAAAACCGGTTTGAAACGCTACCGTCAGTTAATCCAATGTATAAAACCCCTACCCTGAAAACTATTTTAAATTTGTTAAGGACAGCAAAAACTTGGGAAATCCGACATTGAAGGAGGCAGGTCTATTATCATAAAACTTGATTTACCAAATACCAATATGATGAAGCAGCAAGTTACACAAATTATAAAAATTATCATTGACTTCCCAATATTAGGTATTACAATAACATCGAAAAGTATTTTTTTCAAAAATTAAGGAGCGTTGAATTATCTAAGCGATACCGATTGATTTGAGAAAACAAAAAGATAGGAGAGGATTGAATGCAATTAGCTCCGAAAATAACGAAACATGTTTGGATAATGTGTCTAGCGCTGAGCGTGATTTTGTTTTCCGAAAATATGGCCAACGCAGATGCTGTCGAAACTACCGATAACCATACCGTCAATTGCCCTGCTACATATCAGCAAGGAACCGATGCAAAAATCATCACACAATCGAAAGCTGCATATGAAAAGACGTGTGAGAAAGTCATCGTTCCTGCCTATCATCGCTATTTAAACTCAGGGGAAACAGGGAGTTTTGAAGAATTCGCAGCCGATAATTACTACGAACAGGAAGCACCAGGCTTAAAAGGGGACGTGACCACAAATGTTACGGCCATGGGACCCGAATCCACAAAAAGCGGGGTTCATCCGATGATGAACGGCAAAACCGGCTACAAGATGAAGGCTGGTGACATTTTAGTTGTCTATGGCCGAAGCAGCAGTTCCCATTTTATTGGGCATGCCGCCATCGCCACCTCTTCAAAATATGTATTAGAAATGACGGGGCCAGGACATAAATCCGATCATCACACTAAAGCAAATTTCTTTAAAAGGAATACCAAAGGTTCAAGTTATGTTCTCGTGTATCGCATCAAAAAACATCCAACCTATGCTAAAAATGCAGCATCATACGCTTATCACCACATGTATAAAGGAGCCAGACCCAGTTACTTTATATCAACCCATCTGTATCATAAAGACCCAAGCTATTGCTCTAAATATGTTTACTTATCTTATTACTGGGGCGCAAAAAAAAGTTCGGTAAAAAAATGGCCGGAATATACACATATTGTCACGCCCCACGGGTTGGTAGGCAATTTCAAAGGAACTTTTAAACCCAACAAGATTCACAAAGTCACCAGTTACAAATAAGGGAGGAATTTTCAATGCTGAAAACAGTCAAAACGCTTGATGCTCTAGGTGGTGCGTTCTTCGCAATCATGGGGATATTATTGTTGATGAATTTCCTCGGAGGTTGGCAGAATCTCCAGTTCAACGAATTTCGCACCTTCACCATCGCTCTTGGCATTGCTGCGTTGATTTATTTATTGGTCGGTGCCAATTACTTTCTTTTGATATCGGAGCGTTTTCACAGCCAGCCGCTGTTGCTTGCAAGTCTGGTTGCCATCATCGTTATCAGCGCAATAATCATCATCACTGGGACCCACACTCCCTTTGTCTGGCCGATGGTAGCAGGCATGTCAATCGTAATCTTTTTAACTCTCATGAACCTTTCTATTAAAAAGTAACCATTAAGAAAAACCGGGCAAAAAGCATGCCCGGTCCTTGCTTAGTATAGAGCATCATGAAATATGAAAGAGGCTTCAGTGCCTGGTCAAGTGGATTGGAGCGCAAGGCGCGAGATTCGGCACTCTTGGCGTGATTTTTTCAATCCGCTCTAATCAAATTTCCCGTCATAGCTTTGGCATAATGCTTCATTTTTTCATAATTATCCTTTTGCACTAACAAAAGTTAGATTTTCAGGATTTCAGCTTATGGCCCCTGGTTTCATTAGATTTGAACAACGATATTATATTCTTTTAACCAGGCGTTAACTTGTAACAAATAATCCAAAAGCTGCTTCGCTTTTGCTCCTGTGATTTCTTGATCCTCTCCCTGAGCAATTCTGAGAAGACGATCGACTTTCACAAATTGCAAGAGTGGGGACTCATGGTCATCCAGAACATTAAGCATCATTTGACTTACCGCCTTAAGATAATCTTGATCCTTTGTACTTGGGTAAGCGCTTTTTCTCCGGTAACGGACATCATCCGGGAGATACCCCTTGAGGGCCCGACGCAAGATTCCCTTTTCAATATCGTCTATACTTTTTAACTCATGAGGAACGTTCCATAAGTATTCCACTAACCGATAATCACAAAAGGGGACCCTCACTTCAAATCCCGTCATCATGCTCGCCCGATCTTTTCTATCTAACATAAAAGGTAAAAACCGTGTGATGAACATGTAAGACATTTGCCGCTGTTTCCGATGCCATTCATCTTCATGATCTAGATGAGGAACCTCTAAAAGTGCTTCTTGATATCGACGTCTTTGGTACGCTTTCAATTGAAGTCTTTCTTGCCATTCCTCCTTAAGAATCCCAGAAACAAAGCCAAGATTGACTAGCCAAGGAAAAGTTCCTGCCTCTAAAAATTGTGCTTGATGGAACCAAGGGTAACCTGAAAATACCTCATCGGCAGATTCTCCAGATAAAGCGACCGTCGCATGCTTTTTCATTTCAGTAAATAAAAGGTAAAGTGACGTTTCCAATTCACCAATGCCTGGAAGATCGCGCGCACGCATGGGAGCATAAAGGTTTGCGGCTAAGTCCTCCGCGTTCAGGACAATCGAATGATGCGTCGTCCCCACATGCGCTGACACCTTTTGTACCCATGGCTCATCGCGATCGCGACGGAGAAAGTCCTCTTCAAAATCCTGCTCGTCGTGGGCAAAATTGATCGAATAGGTTTGTAAGGTCTCCCCCTTCTCTCTGTATTCTTGTCCAGCAATCGCTGTCAGACCACTGGAATCCAGTCCACCAGATAGCATAGAAACCAGCGGCTTGTCTGAAATAAGCTGATGCTTTACCGTATCTTCAAGTAATGTCCGGATAGTTTCAACTGTTGTCTCGACATCATCCGTATGCTGACGGCTTTGTAATTGCCAATAAGGTTTTAGGGTTCGAGTATGCGCTGTAAAAGTGGCATAGTGTCCCGCACGAATTTCTTTAATATTTTTGAATATGCCATTTCCCGGAGTTCTCATTGGCCCTAAACCAAAAATCTCAGCAAGACCCTCTTGATCAATTATCGCTTGAACAGAAGGATGAGCAAGCAGTACTTTAATTTCAGATCCAAAAATAACGCCATCCTCTGTCTCAGTATAAAATAACGGCTTAACACCGAGATGATCGCGACAAAGCATGAGCTGAGACTTCCTTTCATCCCAAATAGCAAATGCAAAAATTCCGTTAAAATGCTTCACACAGCTTTCTTCCCACTCTAAATAAGCATGTAAAAGCACTTCCGTATCGGAGAGAGAGGTAAAAGCATGCCCCTTTGCCTCTAGTTCCTGTCGCAATTCACGATAATTATAAAGCTCACCATTGTAAGTAAGGGCAATAGTAAAGCCATCCTGGCAATATACCATCGGCTGCCGTCCACCTTCAGGCGCAATGACAATTAACCTCCTGTGACCAAATGCTGCGTTTTTGGAGAACCAAAATCCTTCAGCATCGGGTCCTCTATGGGTGATGACGTCGGTCATTTTCTTTAAAACTTCTTGTTGATTGGATAAATCCTTTTTCCAATCAATCCAACCTGAAATTCCACACATTGTTCTTGCCTTCTTTCAAAGTGATATTGATTTCACCGCAAATGCTATACATTACAGGTTGAAATCGCAACTGTTTATCCTCCATTTCAATCAATTTGATGAGATAGTCCCATATGAAATAAAGCATATATAATTAAATTAGGAAAAAAGTTATGAGTCTTTTAAAACAGAATATAAAAATATAATTCTAATCTATATTATGAAAGTAATTACATATAAAATTCAATATAGCGCGAGGGGTCATACAAACAAAACTGAAGAGAAGAAGGAATAGCGTACATAGAAAGAATAAGATAGGAAAAGCTATAGTTATATCAAGAAAAAGGCTCATCATCCATTGATGAAAAGCTTTTTATACATAAATGAACAAAATATTAAAACTATACGTTAAACAACGGAGGGTAAGACATGACGTTTCAGTCTGACAGCCAACCGAAATTAACCTCTGCTGAACTCGCCTCACTTTGGACAGACTTTCTACAAAATACAATGACTCGATGTATATTTACTTACTTTCTTAAGGATGTAGAAGATAAAGACATCCGCAACATCATCCAGTCTGCCTATACGTTTTCTGATGAAAACGCCAAGGCTATCTCTGAATTTTTCTCATCGGAACACATCCCGCTACCCGTAGGTTTTCAAGACAAGGATGTTAACTTAAATGCGCCGCGTTTGTATTCCGATTTATATATGCTGTTCTATATTGAGAACACACTCAAAGCGGGGCTAATCAGCAGTGGAGGAGCCCTTGCTCTATGCGCAAGAAGTGATATTCGTGAATTTTTTAGTGATAGTTTATTTAAAACAACGCGTCTGTATAATCAAACAGTGGACCAAATGGCAAGTAAAGGCATACTGGTACGCGCACCTTATATTGAATACCCAAATGAAGTTGATCAGGTCGATTCACATAAGTACTTAAGTGGTCTTTCCCTTTTTAACAAAAAACGACCCTTAAACGCCATTGAAATTGCCTACCTTCATACGAATATCCAAACCAACCTTCTTGGCGCTAAATTAGCTTTAAGCTTTGCTCAGTCTTCTGCCCAAAAGAATGTTCAACGCTACATGCTAAGAGGTGCAAATATTTCTGAGAAGCATATCAAATTATTCACCGATATACTTATTAATAATGACATTCAACCTCCAATCTCATCAGACCATGCCATCACAGATTCAACAACCCCACCCTTTTCAGATAAACTGATGATGTTCCATATGTCGGTAATAAGCGCACTTGGAACAGGCAATTATGCGACAGCTGCTGCTGCCAGCCAGCGCAGCGACTTGATTGTCAATTACGAGCGTTTATCGGCTGAAATTGCAGAGTTTGCTAAAGATGGCGCTGATATCATGATCAACAATGCATGGCTCGAACAGCCCCCAACAACCACGGACAAAGAGCTATTGGCAAAGAAAAAGGATAAAAGATAAAAGTAGAAAAAATAAAATAGTTTTGGCATAAGGATTGATTAAAAAGAAGCTCTAGTGTTATGATGAAAAAAACAACCATACATTCTCTACTAGGGGTGCCCCAATGGGCTGAGACAGAGACATCTGAACCCTTGAACCTGATCTGGTTGATACCAGCGTAGGAAAGTGGAGTGCTAGAGGATCTTGCTTCCGTTTGATAAATGTTATTTATTGGATGCTCAAACCACTTTCCGAAATAGGAAGGTGGTTTTTTTATACTATCAGAATGTATACCTTCGCTGACGCTCCTAAAGGAAGAGAGTATAAGGCGGGCTTTAACTTTCGCCACCTGAGGCTTGCGGGCAACCTAAGTGTGTGATGTGCAAAAATCACATCAGGAGTACCAGCGAAGGGGTGCAAGCCAAGTTTTCTAATCTCATCCAAATAGTAAAAACCTTCGCTAACGTATTTAAGGGAACGTATAAGTAACCTTTGATGGCACCAATAGTGTGTCATTGGTTTGCCATCGCATCAGAAACAACGCGCATTTAGTTTGTGATCGAGGCAATCCTATCACGACGCAAAGTTTTTCTAATTACATAGCAAAGGCAGAGCCCTTTCCTACACTTTACACAGAGTACGTTCCCTTATGTTGATTTCATTTAGTGAAAGGAGGTAAAAAATCATCGAGCATTTTCATGTCATTTCTAATGGAAAACTTGCCTTTCCAGACTTTCTATCCATCGCACAAAGGATTCATCCCTATGTATCGGCCATTCATCTTCGTGAAAAACAGCGTTCAGAATCAGAGCTGGAACAGTGGATCAAGGGGATGGTGACTAATGGCATTCCTAAAGAAAAAATCATCTTGAATACATGGGGAAAGCTAGCTGGAGAATATCAACTTAAAGGCGTTCATTTACCTACACATCAAGGTTCCCCACAAGCTATCAAGCAGCACTATCCTTTTTTAAAGGTCGGCGTCTCCGTCCATGATTTGTCTGAAGCAATAGCTTACCAAAACAGCGCTGTAGATTATCTATTCTTTGGCAATGTTTATGAGACAGCATGTAAGCCAGGCCTTAAAGGCAAAGGCCTAACAGAGCTTCAAAAAATCACGAACACCGTGTCATTACCTGTTATGGCTATCGGTGGTATCCAGCCAGCACATCTCCCAGGGCTGATAAAAGCTGGGGCTTCGGGGGTTGCCATGATGTCAGGGGTTATCGAAGCTAATGACCCTGTGAAAGCAATAAAAGACTATCTGTCATTCTACCTACAGAAAAAGGAGGTGTAGCGCATGCAACCCAAACGTTTCGACGCTATTGTCATCGGCGGTGGTGTCATTGGCTGTTCCATCGCTTTTCACTTATCAAAGCTAAATAAAAAGGTCTTACTTTTAGAAAGAAACCAAATTGGCTGCGAGGCCTCAAGTGCAGCTGCTGGCATGCTCGGCGTTCAAGCTGAATTAGAGGCTGGTGATCCACTTTTTGAGAGCGCAAGATTAAGTCGAGAGATGTTTCCTTCTATCGCGTCTGAGCTTCGCGAACTGACACATATAGATATTGAGCTCATTCATAACGGTCAATTAAAGCTTGCTGAGGATGAAGGTCAGGTTGAAGCTCTAAAGGCGCTTGCTGAGTGGCAACGCTCCATTGGCGAAGACGCTGTTTGGTTAGATCGCGATGCCCTGCTTCGCCTCGAACCCTGCTTATCTGAGCATATCTATGGAGCGCTCTATTTCCCAAAGGAAGGTCATGTATATGCTCCACGTTTGACCCAAGGCTTTGCCAAAGCGGCTGCTTTATTAGGGACCAAAATTCGAGAATACTGTCACGTTCAAAACCTACTGATTTCTAATGAAGAGGTTCAGGGGGTTCACACTAATACCGGGGATTATTATAGTGATGCAGTTATTGTGGCAACGGGAGCATGGTCAAATCAATGGTTGCCAGAGAAGCTCCAACAAGGGCTGTATCCTGTAAAAGGAGAAGCCTTCTCATTGACAACCCACTATCCACTGATAAAACGAACGATTTTTACTAAGGGTTGCTATATTGTACCCAAAAGAGGGGGCGAGCTTTATGTTGGTGCAACGATGAAGGCACATACCTTTGAGAAGTCTGTCTCACTTGAGGGATTATCTACTCTTATGAATAAGGTCCAAGCACTTCTCCCCGTCATCAACACAGCAACTATGCAGCACTTTTGGTCAGGGATTCGCCCAATGACACAGGATGGCCTTCCTTACCTCGGTGAACATCCTAAGGCAAAGCGACTTTTTGTTGCCACAGGACATTACCGCAATGGCATTTTATTAAGCCCGATCACAGGGAAGCTTATGGCTGAGCTCGTCACAGGACAAACGCGCTCTGCTGATTTAACTGCCTTTCGCTTAGACCGCCATTTTGAAACTGAGGAGGTTCTAACATGACATTAACAATTAACGGTCGGCAAATGGAAGTACCTAATACGGTAACTCATGTTAAGAGCTTATTATCCCACTTAAATTTAGAAAATAAGATAACTGTTGTTGAACTTAATAATGAAATCATTGAAAAAGCGGCACACGCCGAGCAAGCCCTCACTGACGGCGATCGCGTGGAAATAGTCCATTTTATTGGAGGAGGATGATGGCGATGTTAAAAATAGCAAACTACGAATTTAGCTCCCACTTATTATTAGGAACAGGTAAATATGCAGACTTTCATTTACAAAAAAGCGCTGTAGAAGCCTCAGAAACAGAGATATTAACCTTTGCAGTAAGAAGGATGAATATCTTCGAAGCCTCACAGCCTAACTTTTTGGATATGATTGATGTTGATAAGTACACCCTGCTTCCGAACACTGCCGGAGCAAAGACAGCTGAAGAAGCGGTACGCATTGCCAAATTGGCTAAGGCCTCTGGCCTCTGTGATATGGTAAAAGTAGAGATTATTGGCGACCAAAAGACTTTATTACCTGATCCGTTTGAGACATTAAAAGCATGCGAGGCTTTACTCAACGAAGGCTTTATTGTTCTTCCTTACATCTCTGACGACGTGGTGTTGGCTAAAAGATTACAAGAACTTGGGGTTCACGCCGTCATGCCAGGAGCTTCCCCTATCGGCTCTGGACAAGGCATACTCAATCCTATGAATTTAGCATTCATTATTGAGCAAGCCACAGTCCCTGTCGTTGTCGATGCAGGGATTGGCTCACCCACTGATGCGACCTTAGCTATGGAATTGGGAGCGAGTGGTGTTCTTTTAAACACAGCGGTTTCAGATGCCAAGGATCCAGTTAAAATGGCCTTGGCGATGAAGCTAGCCGTCGAGGCGGGCCGTCATGGATTTGAAGCTGGGCGCATCCCAAAAAAAACCTATGCCAGTGCGAGCAGTCCAACTGAGGGGATGAGTACGGTTGAACAAGGATAGATATTCAAGGCAGACACTTTTTACTCCAATAGGAGAAAAAGGCCAAGAAAAATTGCAGCACTCCCATGTACTCGTGGTGGGTGCTGGCGCCCTTGGCGCAAGTATCTCAGACATCCTGGTTCGAGCAGGGGTTGGCCAGCTCACAATTATTGACCGTGATTATGTGGAGTGGAGCAACCTTCAAAGGCAGCCGCTCTATACGGAAAGCGATGCCGAGGAGCATTTACCTAAGGCGATTGCTGCTCAAAGGCGATTAACACAAATCAATTCAGACGTGTCTATACAAGCCATCATTGCCGATCTTGATGCCCAGGAGTTAGCTAAGCATTGCTCGGTTACTGATCTCATTATTGATGCGACTGATAATTTTGAAACACGGATGCTGATTAATGATAGTGCTCAGAAGTATAAGATCCCATGGATATATGGAGGATGTGTGGGCAGTACCGGAATCACTTATACCATCCTCCCTGATCATACCCCATGTTTGGCTTGTCTTCTTGATGCGCTCCCATTGGCTGGCGAGACCTGTGATACA
The DNA here is from genome assembly GCF_014642655.1 of Pullulanibacillus camelliae. GTDB lineage: Bacteria > Bacillota > Bacilli > Bacillales > Sporolactobacillaceae > Pullulanibacillus > Pullulanibacillus camelliae. The sequence goes on along the minus strand of NZ_BMIR01000003.1, from coordinate 90,624 downwards.
GTTGGAATTATCAGCCCAGCTGTTCAGCTTGTCACAGCCCATCAAGCCACTGAGGCTTTGAAGCTGCTTGTTCAAGATGCTGCATCCCTTCGAGGCACATTACTATTCTTTGATCTATGGACTAACGAACACTCTACTATTAACGTCACTTCAATGAAAAAACACGATTGCCCATCATGCGGTGCTTCGCCTACTTACCCATATCTAAATAACAAGAATCAGACGAAGACTGCTGTCCTATGCGGTAGAGATAGCGTCCAGATCAGGCCATATAGACAATCGCCATTTAATCTAGAAACACTCGCACAACAACTCGCTAGGCTAAACGGCACTGTCAAGCGCAATCCCTTCTTAATTAATTTCGAGATTGGGGAGCACCGCTTAGTCATCTTTCAAGACGGGCGCGTCCTTGTGCATGGCACAAAAGATATTGCTGTGGCCAAAACCTTGTACACCCGTTACATTGGTGGTTGAGTGCATAGGAAAAGCATAGTTTTATGGAAAAATTAGATTATCCCCCACCGCTTCGCTAAGTCACAGTCCGAACGTATAAGATAAGAAAAACCGGGCGAAAAGCACGCCCGGTCCTTGGCTTGGTACAGAGCATCATGATATATGAAAGAGGCTTCATTGCCGGGTCAAGTGGATGGGAGCGCAAGGTGCGAGACTCCAGCGGGAAGTGGGAGATCGGTAAGACCTTAGCAGTGCGCAGCGCGAGGAGGCTTACCACTCCCCCACGGAAAGCGAGCGGCCTGGAGCGGAAATCTGCACCGTCCTCATGACCAGAAATTTTATACTTTCTGATCTTTCAAAAAAGAAGCCCCACCTGGAGCTTCTTTTTAGATATGTTGATCTCATTCCTTTTAACTCTACAGCACCACATCCATATCCTCTATTTTTTCCATGGTTGATTCTAAGTCGGAGGCGATCTTTCCCGTAAACCTCATTTTTATTTCCCAGAAGGCTTTCCCCTATTTTAAAAGTTTACTATAATGGTCGAAGATATCATTTCCGATGATGAAAAGCAAGTTTGGTTCTATCGATGGAAATGGCTTGGATACATGTGGGCAAACGTCCCTGCATATATACAAAGTAATAACACTGAAAAGGAGACAGAGATGAATCCATCCAAAAAGTCACTAAATATATTGGTTATTTTACTTACTATGGTCTCTGGCTGTTCAGATGCAATAAGTTTTCTTGCGTTGGGTGAAGTGTTAACGGCGGCGATGACAGGGAATACTGTATTTTTCGGTTTATCGCTTGTACACGCCGATGACTTGGCGCCATTAGGCTATTTGATTGCCTTGCTCGGATTTATGTTAGGTGTTGCCGTTGGCGCATTTATTTTACGAAATAAGCGCCATGAAACAGGCTTGAATTCTACAGTCCTCTTTACCCTTTGTATTGAATGGTTAGGATTCGTCGTGTTTGGCCTTGTTGTTTATTTCATGATGGCACCTCATCAATATATATTGATCTTACTGCTGTCATTCTCGATGGGCATCCAAGGAACCACGGCCAGAAGACTTGGCATCAACGGCGTCCCTACGACCGTTATCACGAGTACAACCACAGGTATGATTGAAGCCTTAGTTTGGAAAGCACATCATGCCCTCACCTCAAAAAAACAACCAGCAGATCATGCTGATAAACCCGCGCTTGCCAGCATGGGCTCCATAGTGATCTGGGCAGTTGATATTGTCATTTATGGCGTCGGTGCAGCGCTATGTGGATTATTGGAGATAAAATGGGGCCTTCATGCCATCTGGTTACCTGTTGGGATTTTATTCGTTACGCTAGTCGGAATGTTAGTCGTTCAATTACGGCTGCACCAGTCAAAGCACGTCATTTATCAAAAACCACACGATCATAAGCATTTAAAAGGATAAGAACGCCCGGTCCATGACAAGCCACTCAGAACACGAACTGTTGATATGCTTTCCTGCTTCAACAGATGTCATTCCGTAAATCCCAGGCCGATAAAAAACAAGCTTCAAAGGATTCACGCCAAGGGATAAAAGTGCAATAGTATACAAACAGCCCCTCATAGGTCGGAATTGGCAAGCATGTGGGGCTGCTTCTATTTTTTAATACCCCGAATCCTCCGAGGTAAAATTGTCCAGGAAATGATGGTCGTGTTGCTGTAATGGCGTTTCGGCAGGTCCCTCAATGACTTCTCCTGTATAAGAAAAACGCGAGCCATGGCAGGGACAGTCCCATGTACGCTCTCCGTCGTTCCACTCTACTTCACAGCCTAAATGCGTGCACGTTGTATCCACAACATGCAAGGCCCCTTCTTTATCCTTATAAACGCCCTTCCTTTGCCCTTTATGAATGACCACGCCTCCCTCATCATTGGCAAAGTCATTCATTTTTCTATTAGGTGCCTCGATTTTTCCCTTTATTAAATGACCAGCAACATTTGCATTTTCCACCAAGAAATTCTTAAGACTCGGATGCAGGTAAAAGCGCGATGGGGTAAATAATTTTTGATAGGGTGTCTCTTGCTGCATGACATAATCTCGTAAAAGCAGTGCTGCCGCAGTGCCATTGGTCATCCCCCATTTCCTATACCCCGTTGCGACTAAAATGTTTGCCTCCCCAGAAGTAAGCTCACCGATATAAGGGAGCTTATCCAATGTCACTAGATCCTGCGCCGACCACCGGTAAGCAACTCTGTCGATACCAAAGAGCTCATCACCAAAGGTCTCCAATGCTTTATAATGGGCCATTGTGTCTGTCCCTTGACCTGTCTTATGGCTTTCTCCCCCAACTAAAACTATTTCCTCACCATTCATCATTGTAGAGCGGAGGGATCTCACCGGATCCTCTGCATTAATATACATGCCTCCTGGATAGTGCTTTTTTGTTTTTACCGCTACAACGTAAGAACGCTCTGCATGCATTCTTGTAAAATAAAAGCCTTTGCCCTCATAGAAGGGAAAATGTGAGCATACAAGTACATAACGCCCCGTGACCTCGAGTCCCTTACGCGTGAAAACCACTGGTTCTTTTCCCGTTTTCACGTTGACTGCCGTCGTATCTTCAAAAATAAGGCCACCCTTTTCCTTAATGACATCAATGAACCGCGCAAGATATTTAACAGGATGAAATTGGGCTTGATTTTTCATCACCAGCCCATTTTGAATATCAATATCCAGAGCGAGATTGTTAACAAGGCCTCCATCGATTCCAAGCTTTGCATAAGCCTTTGCTTCCTTTTCAAGCTTGCGGGCATAATGCTCTGTCGTTGCATAGATGTAGGCATCCTGTTCACTAAAATCGCAATCAATACTGTGCTCCTCTATGGTTTTTCTAATAAAGCTTAATGCTTCTGCATTGGCTTCGTAGTATAGCCGCGTTCTGCTTTTTCCGATATTTTGAATAAATTCATCATAAATTAAACCGTGTTGAACCGTTACCTTAGCTGTAGTGTGTCCCGTTGTGCCATTTAACAGCTTTCCTGCTTCTAACACGGCAACCTTCAGACCTTCTTTGACCAATAAATAAGCTGCCGTGAGTCCTGTAATCCCTCCGCCGACAATCACCACATCGACTTGTAGATTGTCTTCTAATTGAGGAAACTCGGGTAAGGTAATAAAATCTCTCCAATAAGGCTCTGGAGATTCAGGGAATGTGTCTTTGGTACGTTTGTTTTGAGACATCCGTACATCCTCCGCTTCATATGTGATAAACTTATGGTTACCAATAAAAGGATGCCTATGCGTCTCAAGGTTTATGAGTCTTCCTTTTGTTAAGGAACTTTATTTTCATATGAAAAAAGAAGCCCCGCAGTAGGGACTTCTTTTTGATGCCATCATTATCGCACGTTCATTTCACTTGGCTTTGATCCTTTACGTCTGTTACGATTCAGTTCATTGATCTTATCCATTTCTTCTGCAGTTAATGAAAAATCAAAGACATTGATATTTTCTTCAATACGAGAAGGTGTCACTGACTTTGGAATAACGATGGTATTATTCTGTAAGTGCCAGCGTAAGACGACTTGAGCAGGTGTTTTGCCATGCGCTGCAGCAATGGCTTGAATCACATCATCTGAAAGCACCTCGCCACCTTGATCAAGAGGGCTCCATGCTTCAACAAAAATATCATGCTTCGCACAGAAATCCTTCAATTCTGTCTGTGAAAGATAAGGATGGCATTCAACTTGGTTTAGCACAGGCTTAACCTCGCACTCAGCGAAAAGTCGTTCCAAATGTTCAATATCAAAGTTACATACACCAATCGCTTTGACACGCCCGTCTTTATAAAGCTTTTCCATCGCTTTATATGTATCAACATACTGATCATATTTTGGTGTTGGCCAATGAATGAGATATAAATCAACATAATCCAAGCCTAATCTTTCTAAGCTTTCTTCATAGGCCCGAAGCGTATTGTCATAGCCTTGATCACTATTCCATACCTTTGTTGTGATAAATAAGTCCTCACGAGGGATAGAGGCATTAGCAATCGCTCTTCCAACACCCTTTTCATTTTTGTATATCATTGCTGTATCAATTGAGGTATAACCAGATTCGAGCGCTTTTGAAACAGCGGCTGTTGCTTGATCATCTTCAACCTGCCACACACCAAAACCGAGCTGTGGCATTTTCAAACCATTATTCAAAGTTACAAAATCCATATTAGAGCACTCCTTTTTATGGGTTTTCATCTTTAGTATACCGATTTCATGTTCAAGCTGTCATATGAAATGCTTATCAATCGGGTTCATTCAATCATTCCAGTCCTTGGTGTCGGTACACTTGGCTATATCATTGGCAATGATATAGGAAGCATGATTATCTATTTTCACAGGGTCTATAACAACGCTCGAAGGAAAGTATTTTACCGAGCTTTTTTCCAAATGTCTCTGATAATAAACCCACTTTTTGGGACTGTTGGCATCTTAACAAGGTCCACTGTCAAATCCTGATCCTCTGGGACATCATACTTCATTCCATTTACCAGGACATCTAAGCTGACCTTCATAATATCAATTGTTGCCGCCTCCCCAGGACAGCGATGGCCCAGACTTGGATCCCCTCCCCCTTGTGGAATATAGGAATAAGGATCTGACTCCCAATGCTTAAACCGCTCAGGATTGAATTGTTCAGGACTTTCCCAAATTACTGGATCGTGATTGGTTCCATAAGCATCTAAAATGACCATTGTCCCTTGCTTAAAGCGTTGGTTTTCCCACTCGAAGTCTTGTTTCACATGAGCCCCTAGGAACGGCGTAAAGGGATAAAAACGACGTACTTCTTGAACAAACCACTGAGAGTGAGCCAAGTCCTTATCGTCTCTCAACTTCGGTAGGTACTCTGGATAGGTGTGAAGCGCTAGTGCTTCAAAGGTTATATAATTAGCAACAGCAACAATAGGTCGCAAAATATTAATCAATTCAATAGCGGCCATTTGTGAGTCCAATAGTTGACCATTTGGATCACGATAAAAGGCCATGACATGGGCTGGCGTTTCTTCTGAAGGACTAAGGTCACCTCGTCTTATCTGATCAACAAGCGTCGTGATCCATTCCTCTGACCTCTGCCTTGCCTTTCTTCCTCGCCAATGCCGAGGTCCCACGGCACCAAAAGCATCAACCATATTGCCAAAATCCCGTGCCCGCTCCTTAACTTCAGCTTCTTCTAAAGGAATACCTGCCCACTTGCAGGAGATACGACACAATAAATCTTGAACAGCATCAAAAAGAATCACCTTCTCTTGATTCACCCATTTATTTAAACTTTCATTCCATTCCTGACGCGTTAGTTTTTTTAGTTTATCTAAACGTTTTGATGTCATTAGGGATAAGAATAAATCCTTACGATGACTATGCTTCGTTCCATCTAAGGTCTGAATCGCGTTTTCTCCAAATAACGTTTTTTGTATCCGCTTTGGAACCGAACCATGACGCTCTATTTTTTCATTATCGTAGAAAATTTTTACTGCCTCTTTTCCACTGATACAAATCGCTTCTTTGCCTAATAACCTTGTTTGAAAGATATTTGATTGCAACTCTCGACAGCGATTTTGCACAAAAAGATACCCTTCTCGGAGGATATCAAGCGTACTATCTATCGCTTGATCCTTTGGAGCCTGCTGTTTTGATGGCATGACAGAAACGTTCTCCTTATCATTTTTTAGAGTTATCATGCGTTAGCGAAGAGTAGATTATGCGCACGCACCAAAAAATGTAAAATATATATTTTTATTTGAGCACTGACTAAGCTCCTAGATAGAAGCCACTCTTTATAATTCTTGCTTAATATGGTTGATAATAGCAGAAGGTGCCTCTTCATCATGTTTGTAATATTCTCCTATATATCAAATCGATAGTCCCTTGTTAGACACGATCCTCTTCATTAATGATAGCGAATAATTGCTGATCCCCTCGTTCACTTATTTTCTTGCTTTGACGATAAAAGTTGCTGGGAGGAGCTCCGCCTTTGCTGTGGAATACCATCTCGAGACATCAGCAGCTTGCTCTGGAAATACCACGTCATCAATAACTCTTTCCAATTTAAAACCCATCTCAAGCAATGCATTGATATAAGTACTTAATTTACGATGATAAATATATACACTTTGATGCCAGCCTGCATTGAGTTCTGGCCCCTCTACGGTATAAGGCTTATCGAAGACAAAAGCAGATAAGTCCTCGTTATACGACAGCCGATCATGAATTGGATGCTCCCAGCTGAAAATAAATGTTCCCCCTGGCTTTAAATACGCATAAATATGCCTTAAAGTTTGCTTTAAATCAACCGTCCAGCCTAAAGCATAAATGGAATAAACCGTATCAAAGTAATTCAAAGGTATTCCCGGATTAGCTTCCATTGGTGATTCAAATAGGGTCACTTTTGCTTGTTGCTCATCTAAAAGTGCTTTTGCTGCACTAATCTGCTTACTCGCGAGATCAAGGCCCCAAAGCTCCTCCGCCCCCTGATTTTTCATATATTGCAAGGAATGCCCACTCCCACATCCAATTTCTAGTACCTTTTTCTGAGCTAACGTACCAAACAAATGTAATTGCTGCTCACTTGGAGCAAAAGGTCCATAGTCTGGAAGAGCTGTTCTTCCAAAAAAGCGCTCAGCAGCTTGTTCCCAGCCTTCTTTATTCGTTTTTAACATTTCTTGATGCGCCTCCATTACCTCTCTCCCCTTCATAACGGTCCTTTTTTAGAGTTCGACACCCTTCTTCAGTTTCCTTCACAAGAGGATTACAATTTCTCCTATGGTTTAATCCCCACACTTATCGGTTATCTTATGGATAATGTTCCAAGCGATGAGGAGGGAATGAAGCATGGCATCTCAACCCATGACTAAAAGCTATTGTTTTAGTGAATATGATCCATTACAGCAAGTGATTGTCTGTTCTCCCCAACATATGACGATCCGTGACGTTATCAATGACACACAGGAGCATTTTCTTGATGAGGGTATTAATGTGGGGCGAGCTATTCAGCAGCATACCGCTTTTATCAACACCTTACGCCAGTATGGTATTACCGTGCATTTATTGCCCTATTACAAAAAATTCCCTGAGCAAGTGTTCACTCGCGACATCGGTTTTACAATCGGACCTACTATTTTTGTTGCGGAAATGGCCAGTAAGGTTAGACAAGGAGAGGAAAATATCCTCAAAGAATGGCTTGAGGACGAAGCTATCTCCTATTACAATCTGATCGGGGAGAGAATTGAGGGGGGCGATGTCATCGTTGATAAGGAAACCATCTACATTGGCTTGAGCCAGCGCACCACACGTCGTGCTGTAGAACATTTGCAAACACTCTTAACTCAATTCAAGGTCATCGCCATCCCATTTAAAGCAAGATACCTGCACCTTGATTGTGTATTTAATGTCATTTCACCAGATGTTGCCTTAGTCTTTCCAGAAGCCTTAACGCAAGAGAATATGGCCTTGTTTGCTTCCAAATATGAGCTGATTGAAGTAACAAAAGAAGAACAGTTCACCCTTGGAACCAATGTGCTAGCTATTGGCAACAATCGGATATTAAGCTTACCTGTCAACAAACAGGTTAATAAGGCGCTCCGTGCCCGCGGCTTTGAAGTTATAGAAATCAATCTATCCGAAATCATTAAATCCGGAGGATCCTTTCGCTGTTGTACACTGCCTATCATCCGAGGCAGCGATAACCCATAAGATTAAAAAACATCTGGTACTCCCTTACAGATAGTGGTTAATAGGAATTGCCATCCCGTGGTACCAGCCTTTCGTTATGCCGAGGAAGTATTTTGTTAAAAGGTCTTGTCCTTTGTTGCTTTGCGAGGGCTCCTGTTAACTTGTCCCTCTTTTTCGTTACGGGCAGGCTATGATTTGAAACCTTACATCCTTGGTTCCTTTTTGCTAAATTGAGTGGTTATTCGCTAAATGAGCCATGTCTTTTGTTATTTTGAGGGTTGCTTTTGTTAACCTGCCCTCCTTTTTGTTGCAGGACACCGCCACTCTATCAACATCTAAAAATCTCCCTGCTTCAACAAAAAGAGAAGCACCCAAGTGACTAAAAATCAGTCACTTAGGGGCTTCTCCTTGACATTATTTTGCGCTAACATGCGTATGATGGAAGTCTAAACCAGAATGTACGGCTTCAACATACCCAGCCCGGATGACATAATCCCCAAAATGTTCGCCGTCCTGTCTCTCCTTAGCATATGCTAAAAGGATCGGCCGTAAGGTGCTCAGAATTTCTTCTTCCCCAATATTTTCCCGATAGAGTTTATTCAAGCGCTCACCAGCAAAGCCACCACCAAGATACATATTATACTTACCGGGGGCCTTGCCAATAAACCCTATTTCAGCAAGAGCAGGTCGTGCACATCCATTTGGACAGCCCGTCATCCGAATCACAATATCCTCTTCACGCAACCCCGCTTCATCTAATATTTCTTCCAGTTTCTCGAGCAAGGTGGGAAGATAGCGCTCAGATTCAGCCATAGCAAGCCCGCAGGTTGGGAAAGCCACGCAGGACATTGAATTCCTTTTTAAAGCGGAATAATGCTTACCATCCGTTAAGCCATATTCTTCAATCAGTGCCGAGATTTTCTTTTTATGTTGCGGACTAACATTAGCAATAATAAGATTTTGGTTCCCTGTGAAACGAAAATCGCCTTTATGAACCTTAGCAATCTCACGTAACCCTGTCATCAATTGGTAACCCTCAGTATCCTTAATTCTTCCACTTTGAATGAACAGAGTAAAATGCCACTTGCCATTCCCTTTAATCCAGCCATAGCGGTCACCGTTATGATCAAAGTGATAGGAACGTGCCTCTTCAAGCTCCCAACCCAGTCGATCATGAAGTTCATTCTTTAACCAATCAAGACCACGGGCATCAATTGTATATTTGAACCGCGCATTTTTCCGATTTGAACGATTGCCATAATCACGCTGAATCGTCACGATAGCCTCAGCTACCTCTATGATCCTATCCTTAGGTATAAAACCAATAACACGCCCAATTTGCGGATAGGTTGACGGTTCACCATGAGTCATTCCCATGCCTCCACCCACAGAGACATTATAGCCTTTCACTTCACCATCTTCTAAAATAGCAATAAAGCCTAAATCTTGAGAGAACACGTCAATATCATTTGATGGGGGAACTGCAATACCAATTTTGAATTTTCTTGGCAAATAATGCGCCCCATAGATGGGTTCAATCTCTTCCTCAGATTCACGGCTATCAATAATTTTTTCATGATCTAACCAAATTTCATGATAAGCCTTAGTCTTAGGCATGAGATGTTCACTAATGCGCTTTGCGGTTTCGTAAACCTCAGCATGTATCTCTGATTGATAAGGATTCGGGTTACACATCACATTCCGATTCACGTCACCACAGGCAGCAATGCTATCTACTAAAGCCTTATTCATATCCTGGATGCTTTTCTTTAAATTCCATTTCAAAATGCCATGAAACTGGATCGTTTGCCGTGTTGTCAACCGAATCGACTGATCCGCGTATTTATGAGCAATCTCATCCATAGCTAACCATTGTTGCGGGGTAAAGACGCCTCCTGGGTTGCGCACCCGAATCATAAATTGATAGGCGGGTTCCAGCTTTTGACGCCTTCTTTCATTTCTTAGATCTCTATTGTCCTGTTGGTAGCTGCCGTGAAATTTAAGTAATTGATTATCATCCTCTGAAATTGCTCCTGTAATCGGGTCCTCTAACCCTTCGGCAATCGTACCGCGGAGATAGCGGCTCTCACCTTTAATACGTTCATTATCGCTGGGCTTACCATTTCGGTTCAAGATATCTTCTTTAACCATTTTATAAGCTCCTCTCATTGTGTCTTAAGTTCTATCTAAGACTAATAGACGTCCCGTTGATACCGCTTTTGTTTACGTAAATCCGTTAGGTAGCTTTCCGCTGCTTCAAAACTCATGCCACCTTCTTGTTGGAAGATCGTTAACAATGCGTCTTGAACATCTTTGGCCATGTGCTTCTCGTCACCACATACGTAAAGACTGGCGCCCTCTTGTATCCATTGAAAGAGCTCCTTGCTCTTTTGCAGCATGCGGTGCTGGACATATATCTTTTCTGCAGTATCCCTGGAGAACGCCACATCCAATTTTGTCAGTACCCCTTCTTTCAACCATCTTTGCCAATCAACCTGATAAAGAAAATCTGTTCTAAAATGCTGGTCCCCAAAGAACAGCCAAGATTTACCTTGAGCTTCCAATTCCTCCCGCTCCTCTAAAAAGGCTCTAAATGGAGCAACGCCGGTCCCCGGTCCAATCATAATGATCGGGGCCTCTGGATCAGATGGTAACCGGAAATTAGGATTACGATGGACATAGACAGACAATCGATCTCCTGGCTTGACTCGTTCCGCACATTGTCCAGAACAGACCCCCATTCGATCCCGCCCATGAGCATGGAATCTTACCGTCCCTATCGTTAAATGCACTTCATCTGGATTGGCTTTATAGCTGCTCGCAATGGAATACAGACGAGCAGGTATCTTACGAAGGATGCTCACAAATTCTCGAGCAGAGGTTTCCCAAGGAGCAAAATCCCTCAACAAATCCAGGATATCCCTTCCCTCCATATAGGCCTTTAACGCTTCTTCCTGCCCTGGTGCTAATAGCTCCTTAAGAGCACTATGATGCGTTAGGTGACTCGCCTTTTCCATTAAAGGCTTCGTTAATATCGTTATTTCCAAATGAGAAAGCAAGGCTTCACGTAAGGGCACATCACCTAATTTATTAATAGCGACCAGTTCATCAGGATTCCACTGCATTTCTTCAATGATTTCATCCACTAAGTTGGGATGGTTTTCGGGATAAATTCCAAGACTATCCCCTGGTTCAAATTCTAAATTCGATCCCTCAAGAGATAACTCAAGATGACGATTTTCTTTATTAGACCCTCTGCCGCTGAGATTTAAATTTTCTAGGACCTCTGCTTTAAAAGGATTGGTTCTAGAATAAGCGGATTGCTGCAAGGGTGTCCCCAATGGTGACGACTCTTGCGCCACAATTGTAGAACCGCCAGTCGCCTCAGATTGCGAAGCCTTTAATTCATTTAAAACCCCTTCAGTCCATTCTGCAGCTAAGTCATCAAAATCCACATCACAATCTACTCTTGGATATAGACGCTTAGCTCCAAGCTCCTCAAGCCTTTTATCAAAGTCCTTTCCCGTTTGACAGAAAAATTCATAAGACTGATCCCCTAAAGCCAGGACCGAAAAACGGACATCCTCTAGTTTTGGTGCCTTTCTACTATTTAAAAACTCATAGAAGGATAAGGCGTTATCTGGAGGATCTCCTTCCCCATGAGTTGCTGTTATAATGAGTAAATCTTGAACCTTCTTCAACCCTTTGGTTTTAAAATCATCCATCGCAGAAAGCTCTACTTTAAAACCTAATCCACCTAACTTTGTCCGCAAGTCTTCCGAAAGCGCTTGGCAATTACCTGTCTCTGAGCCAAAGAGGATGGTTATTTCCCGAGTCTTAGACTGTTCAGCATTCACAATTTGAGGCGATGTCTCAGCAACACGCTGATCCTGCACTACAGTATCCGGGGTTATGACTGCGGATGCCGCTACTTGAGATTGGGAAGCGGCTAAATACCCACTCAACCATATCTTTTGCGACTCCGTTAGCGTGGGTAAAAGGCGATTAAGCGCTTCAACCTGTTCTTCATTAAAAGGACTATTCATTACCTGTAACTGCAAAGATATCCACCTCACAAAGGAATCCATACCATTCATACACGGACTAAAGGATTTAAAATAAATTTTCATTATATTATGTATTTCTATTTAACCATATCTATTCCGATATGTTAACTATGTTTTTAAATAAATTTTAAATAAATTTTATTTCTTTAGTTCTTTAATCAAAAATAACAAAAAGAGAAAAGGTGTTAATCGGGGAATTTCTTCTTTAAGGACGGAACAGCGCAGCATACATTTATCATGAAATTCATTCTAACATGAATAAATAAAAATTGATAATAATAAAACATTTCAAATTATATTTTTCCTCAAAAATAAAACCAGCCCAAGTGATGCGGCCGGCAAAAAAGGGATTTATTTTCTCTTTGTGGTTGGGTTAAGACTGATACTTGAGATTAAAAATTTCGCGATCGTGCTCAGCAAGCTTGTGATAAACAAATTGAAGGTCAGCTTTTCGAACCATTTCCTTCTCTATGATATCTACTCTCTCAGTCAAATCACTGACTTTTACAGACAATTCATTCACAGCTGTTTTAATGTACGGAATATCCGCAACATCTTCCTTCGTCGCAAAGTTTGCTAAGTCATCCTTTGTTGCGAAATTTGCTAAGTCATCCTTTGTTGCGAAATTTGCTAAGTCATCCTTTGTTGCGAAATTCGCTAAGTCATCCTTTGTTGCGAAATTCGCTAAGTCATCCTTTGTTGCGAAATTCGCGAGATCATCCTTTGTTGCAAAGGTTGTTAAGTCATCTCGGGTGAGCATATTCTCCTTCATTTCCTTGATTTCATCAAACAGCTTATTCAGCAATGCTTCAGTCATATCATTCCCTCCCTTTTTTTATTATTATAGCATATTACACAACACAAAATCAAACATATGTTCCCCAAAATATATCTTCCTTCTCTTAGCCTTCTAAGCCAAAAGTTGTCGAACCCTCCCGTTCAACTTGCCGCTACCATTCTTATCATATAAATTAAAATGGGGATAAATATTTAGAAAAGGATGAAAAGTTATGCGTATTCGCCATATCCAATTAGAGGCCTTTCATCTTGATGAAATGAAGAATTTTTATATCAACATTCTGTTTATGGAGCTCGTACAAGAGCGAGAGCATTCGTTTATGGTTCAAGTAGGTGATTCATTTATAACCTTTAGACAGGGGCAAGAGGCACCATATTATCATTTTGCTTGCTTAATGGACATTCGTTCCTTTGCAGACATTGTATCTCAAGTCACTAAAAGGGGACACACCTTACATCGTGGGTACACCTCTATGTGGGAAGCCGAGCAATTTTATTTTAAAGATCCTGATGGTAATATTGTGGAAATATTAGGAACAGAGGTTGACCATTCTAGCCCCTCATCACCTTGGATTAAAATTGTAGAGATAGGTATGCCGTTACCCAATATTGAAGAAATTAAGAAAGGATTAGGCCCCCTTTCCAATCAATATAATGAAGGCTCAGATACCTTTCAATTTTATGGTGATCAAGAGGGTGTCTTTGTTCTTACAAAGCTAGGTAGACCATGGTTTCCTACGAACAAAGAGGCAACCCTTCATCCCATAACTATTGATGTAGACGCTGATAAAAGCTTTTGCTTTAAGCCTCCCTCACTTCCTTATATCATTAATGGTTCACAAGCCTGGTCTAAAGCTCTCCCTGTCACTCAATTGCGTATTGCCCGACCCACTAATCAATTCGATGACGTTGTGCGTTTTTATCAAGAAGGATTAGGGTTAAAGGTTGTTGCTGCCTTCGAGGGGCATCAAGGTTACAAAGGGAAAGTCTTTGGCTTACCAGATCCTCACTATCAGCTTGAATTCACCGAACACGAGAATGGGAGCCCCTGCCCTGCACCAACGAAGGATAATTTACTTGTTTTATACATGTCAGACCGACAAGCTAGAAATGCGATCGTTGAACGCTTGGCAGCCATGGGCTACCCATCAGTACCTCCAGAGAATCCTTATTGGGAAAAAAGCGGGGTTACCATCGAAGATCCTGATGGCTGGAGAGTGGTACTCATGAATGCCCCAGGTTTATAATTCTTTAAAAGCGCTAGCAAACATCCGTGAACACCTCTCTTTTTATTGCATAGTCTAATGAATAGAATAACTTGACTTGTCGCCAAGCCTAATGGTGAAAGTCTTAGTTTTTCTTACATTTTTTCCACAATACTTTAAAGAGACACATGCACATTTTGGAGGAGACATGATCATGCAGACCTATTACTATGAAGGGGCTTACCCAGAAAGAATCTTACCAGGCGGATTTCCTAGTGGTTTCCCCAGCGGGTTTCCTGGTGGCTTCCCAAGTCCCCCACCGACAACAGGACCTTCTTCAGGACAACAGCCACCCGGACCGCCGCCCGCTTTTACACCACAATTGCAGACTCTACACGGGTTTGGACAGCCAGCACCCTTTGCAATTGATCCTGGTGCCATTCGCGGCTGCTTGTTTCGATGGACCTACATCTGGACGAGAGGGAACCAGCAATTCTGGTTCTTCCCAATCTTTGTCGGCCCGCGTTCAGTTGCTGGGTTTAGGTGGTATGGACGAAATTGGGGATTTTTTGGTATAAACTTAAATCAAATCTTACAGTTTCAATGTTTTTAGATCATTATCAAAAAAGTGAGTTCAGCGATAGAGGCTTATCGCAGACACTCACTTTTTTATTAGCAATATAGTTTACAAAGCAAAATAAGCATTGGCGGATGCTGCTACGGATGATTCAAACCTTGTTTCATCCTTGCAATCCATACGGATACCCATTTATAGTAGCCTTGTTTCTTAGCCACAATTTGATTTGCTGAATCTTTATTATATGTATGAACGGATCATCAACCCTATTTAAAGCCATAGTGTAATAGAATGGTCCTCACAAAACCATTGGTTTTAGCCTCAGTAACGAGGCATTGTATAGAAGAAAATGTACTGCTATCTAAAAACCACACAATCCTAAGATTGCGTGGTTTAAAATGAGCTTATGCCCCTGTCTCCTCTTTTGGCTTTGTCGATAGCACTTCTTTTTTCAAGAACCAGCACAAGATAAAGGCCAAAACTGCAGCTAAGAATGAATACATATAGATATGCTGAAAGGACTCCACAAACAATGCTTTTACTGTGGTGACTAGTGATGAAGGTAACCCTTTGGGAATACCACCAGCAGCTAAATCATTCATATGTTCAGACATACTAGCAGGGAGCTTCCCACCCAGGCTACTCAGCTTAGATGTCAGCGTGGAAGATAACAACGTCCCAAAAATACTCACACCAACGGTAGCCCCAATCGTTTGGAATAATGGTACAGTTGCCAAAGCGACCCCTTTATGCTCTTCCTCAACGGACTCTTGTACAATTAAGTTATCTCCACCAAACAAGACACCTAATCCCAAGCCAGTGATGACAAAGAAAATGATGATCTCTACAATTGTTGTATGGATATTTAGGAAATGGGAGAACAAGTAAAACCCGATAACCGGCATAATAAAACCAAGACCGAATAATTCACGATAGCGCACTCGCGTTAAAAGAAAGCCGCAAACCATTGCCGAACCCATTGCTCCCACCATTAGTGGCAAGGTTAAATAGCCAGCCTCTGTTGGTGTCAATCCTAATACATTTTGAGCAAAATAAGGAAACGATGAGAAGGACCCCATCAACCCAAAGCCAACCGTAAAGACAATCATAGAAA
Organism: Pullulanibacillus camelliae; assembly: GCF_014642655.1. Classification (GTDB taxonomy): domain Bacteria; phylum Bacillota; class Bacilli; order Bacillales; family Sporolactobacillaceae; genus Pullulanibacillus; species Pullulanibacillus camelliae. The sequence goes on along the minus strand of NZ_BMIR01000003.1, from coordinate 74,714 downwards.
GCACTAAAATATTGCGATTTTTAAAAAGGTGCAAAGGAACAATAGGTTCTTTTACCTTTGATTCTACCCAGACGAAAACCCCCAGTAAAAGAGCACCTATACTTAACAGACTAAGAATAACAGGTGACGACCAAGCGTACCCCTCATTATCAACAAGCACAGGGGTAATCAAGAGTGAAACGATGGATGCAATCAACAAAAAGGCACCAGACCAATCAATCACAACTTTTTTCTTACTAGGCATCTCACGCAATCCGCCGGCCAAAAATAAAGCAGCGATAACACCTACGGGAATGTTCACAAAGAAAATCCAATGCCAGTTAATCTGATCCACAAAGTAGCCACCCATTACGGGTCCAAGCAGCATGGGAATAAACATGATTGGCCCCATCAACGATTGTATTTTGGCGCGTTTTTCAACAGGAAAAAGATCACTAGAGATGGTCATAGCAAGTGGCATTAATCCGCCTGCCCCTGCACCTTGAATGCCCCGACCAATTAATAATAACGTCATCGAGTGCGATAAGCCACAGACAATAGACCCACCAATGAAAAAGCTCATACAAATTAAGTAAATGCGTTTTCTGCCAAACAAATCCGCCAGTTTACCTAAAATAGGCATGAATGCAGACATGGTCAGCATATAGATACCAGCCACCCAGCCATAAAGAGACAGGCCACCCAGATCACGTATGATCGTCGGCATCGCTGTATTCACTACTGTCTCATCCAATTCAGAGAAAATAAGTCCAATGATCAGACCAATCATGACCATGATTTTATTGCTTTGTAACTTGGCCATCCCTTGTTTATTTGATATAGCATGTGCCATGTACTTTCCAACCCCTTATCAATTTGTAGCTAAATTATATAAAGGGTTTATGAACAGAATATGAACAGCGATCTCCTAAACCCATTCATGCTCTAATGTCCAGGCTAGACGTGATATCCATTTTTGCTTCGTGCTTTCATCTCCCTGCTTGACCTTTAACAATATCATCCCTAATTTATAGATAACACAACTCTTTAATAATTCAGGTGTAAAGACCAAAGGACGATTCCTTTGATAGGCTTGAATAAAGGCAGGGTTAAGCTGTGGAGCTAAGGTGGGATAATGCAATGCGGTATTCCAGCACGTCCAGGCGATATCAACAAGAGGATGCCCCCACTCCGCCCATTCCCAATCAATCACCGCGAGCCTCCGTTCATGCGCCAGAATATTATGTGAACCAAAATCACCATGGGTAAACGTCCACTCACTCTTTAGTGAAGCTTTTAAAGGGGCTAACAATGCTAAACTTGCTTGCACCAGCTCCTGAGGAACATCATCCAACTTAACGAATGGACTGGCCTCATAGTCAGCTTGTCTAAGCCCAAGACCTTGGCCTGTAAAGGGAATCGAATGAATCTGTGTGGCAAGCAGCTTTCCCATGTCACTAAATAATGCAATTGAGCGCTCTAAATCTCCCGTATCAAGCAAGGCTTGTCCATTAATGCCTTCTACATAAGAAAAAATACTGACGCGCACTGGGCCAATAAAAAAACTATCCTTCCACTTTGGGGTAAATTCTGCCTCCTTTAAGAACTTAAGGTTGTTATCTTCATTATCGCTGTCACCATCTGACCATTGTGCAATTTTGGCCACCATTAAAGGGGTCGTTCCTTTCAGCAAATAAACAGCATTAGTAAATCCCCCAGTGAGTTGCATAAGTTCATCGGCACCATATTTTTTCAGCAGCTCATTCTTCACACTAGCATCGATCATATTTCCACTCCCCTAGCCCTTCTTCAACAAAAGTTAAAGACTAATGATTTAACAGATCCAGTTCCCAGCGTTCTTCAACCAATTTGGTTTCTCCCCATTCCACATTCGGCACTTCCTGCGTGCATTTAAAATTATATTTTCGATAAAGATGCCGAGCGGCCTCCAAAACGCTGACCGTCCATAGAAAGACATGATGAAAATGATTGATTTTACAAAACTCAAGCGCCGTTTCTAAAAGTCTTGTCCCCACTCCTAGTCCTTGATAGTGCTCATCTAATATAAACCATCTGAGTTGAGCCACCGTTTCTTCAGCTTTGGTAACGGCAATCGACCCCGCCATGGTGCCATTGACCTCCGCGACCCATAGCTCGCCATCATTAGCATTCACCATAAACTCCGTTAATCCTTTCATCACGTAGTATTCAAACATCCGTCCGAAGTGATAGTCCTGATGATAAAGCTTGCCATGAAGATGTGCGACATAACCGATATCTCCTGGCCTAAAAGGACGGATGATCACTTCATTTTCCTTAAAAGATGATGCCCCTTTATCCATGAGTCTCAGAGTCTCCATTGCCATGACCAATCGATCAAGCTCCTGTTTAGACAAGTCCTCAATCTTTTGACTGATGCTCTGAGTGATCTTTTCCATTATATGCTCAAGTGTATGGGTCCCCTTCTGCGTTAGGAAAAGAAGCTGTTGGCGCTTATCTTGTGATGATGACTCCTTGTATAAGATGTCTTTTTCTTCAAGTCTTTGGATCATTCGACTCATGTACCCACGGTCAAGCCCTAACCTTTCTCGAACCGCCGTAGCGGTGCAGCCTTTTTTGTCATGTAGCATAAACATAATCCCCGTTTCATTTAAAGAAAAAGGACCATTATAAACACCTTGATCGATTTGTGCGAGAATCTGAGCATAATACTTATTGAATTCCCAGATTTTTTCTGTGTAATAACGCATATCCATACACAAAGCCTCCATAACAATCGAATAATTAGGATGAGTATACACCCCTTAGTTGACAAAAGCAACAATACCATCTGCTCCCTACTCATGTACCTGGCAAAACATAAAATGCCCGCCATCCTTTAGAAGAATGACGAGCATTTGCATTTTACTTTATAAAACTTGCGCCTTGCGCTCTGTGAAATCAACATCTTGATAATAGGCATCCTTAACGAGTAAGTTAGGGCCTAAACATTGAACGGCAGGACAGTGGCAATGAATACTTTTCGCTATTTCTGTTTCACACCACTTAGCGTAGGCATCGGTCAATTTTGTATCACGGACATTACCGAAGCTAGGAACATCTCCAAAATCTGTCACTGTAATTTCACCATCAAAGATGTTGACGTTAAGACGTGATCTTCCATCCGGATCATTCCGGACGGACACATTTTTCGCCTGGCGCAGACGAGACTGTAACTGTAAATCTTCCGGTTTCGGGCTGCATGGATAAAAAGGCAAGGTGCCAAATAGCATCCAAACACGTTCATCACGATGATCGAGTAAACGATGAATCCCTTCGCGAATCTCGTCAAGAGATGCGATGACTAAGTGACTGGCAAAATCACTAGGGTACATCGGATGAATTTCATGACGCTGACACCCCATAGCAACCACCTGATCGTGTATCGCTTCAAGATGTGGCAAGGTCCGACTGTTCAACATGGTTTCAGCCGAGATGAAAACCCCGCGTTCACTTAAGGCTTTGGCATTTTTAACCATGCGCTCAAAGAATTTTGCTCGGACATCATAAGGTGGTTTTTTCTCGGAGGCCCCAAACCCGATATCTGTAAAATCTTCCACACCACCATAGTTATGTGAAATATGTAAGACATCCAAATAAGGAAGAATTAATTCATAGCGCTTAAGATCCAATGTAAGATTGGAATTGAGTTGTGTCCGTATGCCACGTTCATGCGCATACTTCAATATTGGGACGACATAGTTTTTTACCGATGATAAGGACAGCATTGGCTCCCCACCCGTTATGCTTAGCGCACGTAAATAGGGTACCTTCTCCAAACTCTGAATCATCACCTCAACGGGCAGCGCATCAGGGTCTTTCTTTTGAAGTGTATACCCCACCGCACAATGCTCACAACGCATATTACAAAGTGTTGTTGTTGTAAACTCCACATTCGTCAGACGCATTTCTCCAAATTGCTGAACATCAAGGTACGCTTCCCAAGGATCATTTTTGGGTGTCATCGTTTGGTTGTTTAAAGCTTGCATTGCATTTTCCCCTTCTTTTTAGAAAAAACTTAACATGGCTGTCTCCACTTCATTCCATACTGGCTAAAATGAAGAAACAAATGCCTCAGGCGCTGTTATGGCCTGTTTTTTTATAGTGCAAAAAATCACTTCTATAATCATATCACAATACAAGGTATATGAAAGAGCACAACAAATTAAGCCTCCATTTAAAAAATTATCTAAAAAGAGGCTAGAATAAAAGTTTTTGCTAAGATCTCATCAAGCAAACGGAGACGCTCTGGTTTTCCAAGTGGGACCTTCGGTTAAAACCACATCCGTGTGTCAACGCTGATTTTATTTTATCCCTTGTCTGTTATGTGTTATTTTTTTGTCTTGATCCATCTACAATTTGTCCTTTAAATAAAGCCTTTTTATGAACAGGTAGCTTCAGCTCACGGCACATTTTCTTGAGGTTGCGCTCCTCCCTAGGAGTGACGAGTGCTACCACGGTTCCAGATGCCCCCTGCCTTCCTGTCCGACCCGAGCGATGCAAGTATTGACTGGACTCCAATGGCAAATCAAAGTGAATGACATGCGTCAGTCCCTTAATATCCAAGCCTCTCGCAGCTACCTCAGTCGTTAATAATATCGCATATTTACTGGAACGGAAGCCTTTTAATGCCTGTTCTCGTTCCGCCTTTGATGAACGTCCGTGAAGCACTTCTAAGGAGACACCCTTGTACTCTAGCTTTGCCGCCAGCCCTTCAATAGAATGGGCATCATTCACAAATACTAAGGCTCTTAAAGGAGCCCTTTTTACAAGTCGCCTAAGCATATCTACTTTATCTCTGCGTTCACAGACAAAATAGAGATGCTCTACATGGTTTGCAGCTTGTCTTTCAACCTTAAGAACAGCAGGCTTATGCATCAATGCTACGGCTTCCTGTTCGATTGATTGTGGCAAGGTAGCGGAGAATACTAGCACTTGCCGTTCCTTTAATGTCGCATGAATAATGCTTTGAACGGTGTCTAAATGCTCTGTTACAAGAAGCTGATCTCCCTCATCTAATACAACGGTTTTCACCTCATGCATTTTCAGCTTTTTCATGTGAATTAACTCTAACAGTCGCCCAGGGGTTCCTACGACGACATGCGGATGCTTTTTGAGTTTATCCATTTGTCTCTTTACGTTTGCACCACCAATGAGAGAAGTACTTCTGATGGCACTTCCTGTTGACCACTTTTTGACCTCATCAAAAATTTGCATGACGAGTTCTCTCGAAGGGGCTAAGATAACCACCTGTGGCTGGTTGGCATCAGGATCAATTTGCTGTAACAGTGGCAATAAGTAAGCAAGTGTTTTTCCTGTTCCAGTCGGTGATTCAGCAATGACATCCTCACCTGCCAATACCAAAGGGGTTGCTTGTAACTGAATCTCTGTTGGTGTATCAAACTGGGCATGTTCCCAAGCTGTTTTTAAAAATGATTTCATGATCGATAAAAATGGCCACATTTCTGTCATATTCTCTCGCCTTCCTTTCTATAACACTTTCTAAGCATAGTGTTAACATCTTACCCTTCTTACTACTCATATTTTTAAAGCAGGTCTCTCCCATTGTATACGAGTCCTCTATTGCTGTCTCTAGTCCCCTCGTCCGTACATATTTATATATCCCATATAACGGAGTGCTCCTCTAATCTAAATTTTTTTCACGCTTATAGCAAGTTTTAATATAAAAAAATTTTATATATATCGCTCAAAAATCTGTATTTTATTTATCTTAACGGATGGATTAACATTAATCACAAGATACGGGCAGTTCTTAATCTTTAATTTAAAAACAAGGAGGATGTTTATAATGGTTCAATTAAACTACGATTGTATTGTAGTAGGAGCCGGTAACGCAGCATTATGCGCTGCCATCTCCGCTCGCGAGAAGGGGGCTCGTGTTCTCGTTCTTGAACGTGGTCCTCAACATAAACGCGGTGGTAACTCCTTTTTTACTGATGGTGCCATTCGCTTTGCTTATAGGGGCCTCGACGCAATTCGCCAGGTTATTCCAAGCTTATCTGACGAAGAAGCAGAAAAAATTACCCTTCCTGAATATAGTGAGGAAGATTATTACGACGATCTCATGAGAGTGACTAAAGGTAAAAGTGACCCAGCCTTAGCTCGACAATTAGTAGAGAAATCCTATGAAACCATCAAATGGATGACGGATAACGGCATCACCTTTGAACTAAACTATGAGAACCAATCGTTTGAAGAGGAAGGGAAGCATCACTTTTGGGGCGGGTTACCTGTTAAAACAAATAATAAAGGTGTCGGTCTTATTAAACAATTAAATGAACGAGTCAAAGCTCTCGGGATTGAAGTCTGGTATGCGTCTCGGGCTGTTAAATTACTTTCAGAAAATAATCAAGTCAATGGTCTCATCGTTGAACAAGAAGGGAAAAGGTTAACAATTCAGGCCAGCAGTATTATTCTAGCTTGCGGTGGATTTGAAGCCAATACAGCCATGCGCATCCAATACCTTGGTGCAGAATGGGAGCATGCGATCGTTCGCGGGACTGAATATAATACAGGTGATGGCCTCAAAATGGCCATGGAAGTAGGTGCAGCACCTCATGGGGACTGGTCAGGCTGTCATTCGATTGGAACAGACGCTAACGCTCCTAAAGTGGGAGATTTCACAAAGCCAGGCGATATTTTTAAAAAGCATTCCTATCCTTATAGCATCATGGTCAATAAAGAGGGACAAAGATTCGTTGATGAGGGTGCAGATTTTCGAAATTATACCTATGCCAAATACGGACGCGAGGTCCTCAAGCAACCTGGACATATCGCTTTTCAAATTTTTGATGCCAAAGTCCGCCCCATGCTTCGCAAGGAATATGAACTGGAGGAAACAACTGTATACAAGGCTAAGACACTCGAAGCACTCATTGATTTACTCCCTGTCAATAAAGAACAATGTTTAAAAACGATCGAGACGTTTAATCAAGCGGTTCAAGAGGGCCCCTATAATCCGACAGTCAAAGATGGAAAAAAGACACTCGGCATCGCCCCTCCAAAGAGCAACTGGGCCTTACCCATTGATAAAGCCCCGTTCTATGCTTTTCCTATTACTTGTGGTGTCACTTTCTCCTTTGGCGGCGTTCACGCCAATACTGTTGGAGAAGTGCTTAACTCTTCTGGCGACCCTATAGAAGGTCTCTTTGCCGCTGGCGAAATGATTGGAGGCATTTTTTACCATAACTATCCAGGGGGGTCCGGCTTAATGTCCGGAGCTGTTTTCGGAAGATTAGCAGGAGAATCCGCTGCACGATATGCACAAAAAGTAAACAGCAATTAAAATCTAAAGGAAAATGCAACAGAAGTAGTCACCTCATGGCAACACTGGATACAGGACAGAAGTACTCAGTTCATGGAGAAGCCGAACGCATCCAAGATTCCGAAGGGAATGCGTTCGGGCTTTGAGTATGTCATGAAGCGCTTCGTATTAGCTCCTATCCTTTTAAAACTTTCTTGATCAGAATTCGATCGAATTGTTATAGTCTTGCCTCAGCCCTTATACACCTTATTCATCTAATTGATAATCCTTGAAAAAGTCAAAGAAGGCAGCGACTGCAGCAAATTGCATGGCGCTATCTCGGCAGTATACCCACGTCTCTCTTTCAACAAGCTCTCCAGATTGATGATGAAGAGGATAAGTAAATAACTCCCTTTCATCCTCCAAGCATGCTTCTGGCAGGATGGCATAGCCCAGCCCCGTCTTAACCATTTCTTTACAGGTCTCGAGATTATCAACCTCCATCGTAATAATAGGTGGCTCTTGAAAGATTTCCTTCCACCAGCTATCCAACAAGGACTTCAAAGAAGAATCTGTTTTATAATAAATGCGTGCTAATGAGGGAAGATTTTTTATTTCTAAAGGCGTTTTAGAAGCAACGAGAATCGGCTCTTTCGATAATAACCACTTTTGCTCATGCCAAGGACGCTCTCCCCTCATGATCGCAATGTGTGTATCGCCATCGGTCAAAATCTGTTCAATCTCTGAGCTGAATCCCGTAATAACATTAATATCCACTTCAGGATACTGACTTAAAAATCTCCGAAGCATCTTAGGAAGCCTATACCTCGCGATAATCGAAGATACACCAAGCTTCAGTGTCCCCTTGACTTTCACTTCCATTTTCTGGAGCTTTTCCTTTGTTTCCTCCAACTGCTTAAGCATTTTTTGCGCATATTGCACAACGACTTCCCCTTGGGGTGTAAGGTGAAGCCCCATACGATTACGTATAAACAGCTGGCTTTTAAAATAGGATTCCAATTGATGAATTCGATATGAAAGCGCCGGTTGAGAAATAAACAGTCTTTCCGCAGTCTTTGTGATATTACGCTCCTCGTTAAGCGTCGTTAATAACACCCAATCTTTATCATTCATTTCTTAACCTCACCCCTTGTATATAGTCCCCTTATCATTATAAAGATTCCGCGTGCTCCCTATAACGTGAAAAATAGGATTCCCGACAGCACCCATCGCCTTCGGGAACCCTATTATCAGTTAAGACATATGAATGGTTTCTAAGTGCTGCTTAGAAGTTCGTGCTCCAAACAGACCAATAATCAATGTTACGGCCAGCCAGCATAAAGCGATAAAAATAAAGACACTAATATAGCCCAGACCCGTATAGATAGCCCCTATAAACAAAGGCCCTATGGTGTTAAAAAGTCTTCCCACACCATAGCTTAATCCACTACCTGATGCACGTGCTTCAGTAGAAAAGACTTCAGCACTATAAGCATAGAGATTAGAGGAAAATATTCTTTCAATAAAGTTGACCAAAAAGCCAAATAAAATAATCATAAAAGGAACCAGTGTAAGGCCATATAATAACCCACATAAAGCAATGACAATAGAACTGATCGTGATGATCCATTTGCGCTCTAATTTATCCGAAAATAGAGAACCTGTAAAGGCCCCTAGTGGCGCCCCTACGGTAATCAGTGTCGAATAGATCAAAGTATTACTTAAGTCTATCCCTTGCTTCGAAAGCAATGTCGGTACCCATGAGCCAAAGCCATAAAAACCAAATGTTTGGAAGATCCAGACTAGGACAAGAATCAGCGTCAGTTTAATATGCTTGCGCTTGAATAATTCTGTGAAAGATGAGGATTTTACCCTAATCTGTTGAACTGGAGCCTCTGGTTTTTCAAGACGCCCTTTTGCCTTTTCTGCCTGAGCTTCGATACTATGCATCACCGTTTCTGCTTCTTCAAATCGCCCGCGTTTTTCTAACCATCTTGGCGATTCCATAAACTTTGGCATGAAAAAGAGGAAAAGAATGCCTACCGCTCCCCATACAAAGACTAAACGCCACCCCCATGATGCAAGAGGAACAAGCTGACTGGAAATAAATGAGGTAATGGGAATACCAATTAAGCCCACAGTAACACAAAGCCCTTGGTACCGCCCACGAACAGAAGAGGGAAATACCTCACTAATATAGGTATTGGCTACAACAGTCAAAGCAGATAAGCCCACCCCTGTCAAACACCGAAAAACACCAAGTGATATCGGATCCCATGCAAGGGCGTTAAGAATCGAAAAGAGTGAAAAAAAGGTTCCTGAAATAATAAGTGCCTTTTTTCTCCCAAGACGATCGGCAAACCACCCCCCTACTGTCGCTCCAATAAACATTCCTAAAAATGTGCTAGAAGTGATGACAGCGACTGTACTAACAGAAAGGCCCCATGAACTTATCAAGGCTGGAGCGGCAAATGAAAACGTGTTCAAATCCGCGAATTCAAAGAAATATATGAAGGCAAGAGTAAACAATGCCGTTCGATGAAATGAAAAGATTGGCAATCGGTCCATACGATTAGGGATATTTAATCCTACCTTATTGTTGATATCGCTTACATTTTGTTGAATAGACATCAAAATCCTCCTTATTAAAGCGCCTCGATTGTCCAGGCGCGTAAGATTTTCGTTCTCATCACTTGTTAGCAATAAACAGTCGATTATTCCTATTGTTGAGCTACCACTTCATTCCTCTTTAACACTGATATAGGGATATAGGCATAACCGTCCATCAACCTTCTTGCTGTACGGCCAATTGCACTGCGAAGCACTTGATAACCCGATCCCGCTCTCTTAATATTAGCTTCAACATATAGCAGCCCAGACGGGTGTCCTATGCTCAAACTAGTTTTAGACGCATTAGCGGATAACGCTTGATTTGGAATGGTTCCTTCAATTTTTGACGCTGCCGCCAATGCCACCGCACCACTCACTGCAAAGGCTTTATGAAGAGAGCCCATACTGATATAACGCGCTAATATATCACAATCATCTCGAGAAATAGAGTGACCGTTGGCTGTAACATAGTCTTGAGGAGAAGCTACAAACACAATCTTAGGAAGAGCATGAGAAGACGGAGAAACTTCTTGTTCCTTATCAATCAGTCCAATTTTACGTCCTGCTGCAACCCGGATCTCTTCAATGATCCCAATACTGCCATTTACCCTATCTATATCTTCCTTCAATTCACAACCTGTCAAGCCCACATCTTCCGCTTTTATAAATACAACAACATTTGCAGCATCAATGATACTCACTTCATAAGATCGCCCATAACTCAGTTCAATTCTGTCTGTTGGCTGCCCTGTTGGGAGTAAATGTCCTGTAAACGCCCCCTCAGAATGAGGAAAGTCGAGCATAATCCTTGCGGAGGAACCGGGTACTCCAGCAATTGAAAAGTCCCCTTCATATTGCACTTGCCCACCGCTTACAGGAATTTCAGCGACAATGATCCTTTTAATATTTGTATTAAAGATACGGACATAGGTAACTGGCTCAGTCATCTCAACATACCCCTCCTCCACTGCATAAAGGCCAACAGCCGTTGCCATATTGCCACAAGTTGGAGCGTAATCGATCACCTCTTTATCCAGACTAACTTGACCAAAGGTATATGAAATATCTGCTTCAGAAAAATGGGAAGGTCCAACAAGTGCGACCTTACTTGTTAAAGAGGTCCCTCCACCTAATCCATCAATTTGATTTTGATCAGGACTTCCAAAAAGGCGGAGAATGAGACGATCGCGCTGTTCTGACCGAGTGGGAAGATCAATGGTTCTAAGAATCGCTCCCTTACTCGTGCCCCCACGCATTAAGGTACAAAACACGCGATAATGATTCCCTATACAATACATTTCATGACCTCCAATCAAAGCTTTTTTGATTGTCTTTTATGTTAAGTGAAGAAGTAGAATAAATAAAATACATGTTTTTTATTCATTTGTATAAAAAAAATCTATACATGATGACTTTAATAGATGAGAGGGGACGAGACACCTATGCTAACCGCAACCCCTCTCAGTTAAAATATGAGCATTCAGAATTTATACCCTCAAACAATAAGAAAAACCGGGCGAAGAGCATGCCCGGTCCTTGCTTGGTATAGAGCATCATGAAATATGAAAGAAGCTTCATTGCAAGGTTAAGTGGATTGGAGCACAAGGCACGAGACTCCTGCGGGAAATGGGAGATCGGTAAGACCTTAGCAGTGCGCAGCACGAGGAGGCTTACCACTCCCCCGCGGAAAGCGAACTGTCAGGAGCGAAAACGTGTACCGTCCTCATGACCAGAAGTTTTTATACTTTTTGATCCTTTAAAAAAAGCTGTCTTGCAATGACAGCTTCTAGAACAAAGAAGAGCGGGTTACCTTTTTTCAGCGATTACTGTAAATGTCTTTGGTAAGCCGCTATCGCTTATTTTTATATTAGGCTTTTCCTCCACCCTTTTTATGATTAATTCTTCCTCGGCTATCGCTGTGAGTATTTCTCCAAAGGTCCAATTTTTTTCATAAACTTCCAATGGTTGTCCAGCACTTTGAAGATGTTTACTGAAGGCGACAGGTACCCGTTTCATAGAATGATCAAAATAGTTTCCAGTCACTTTATGCTTCTTACCCTTTGACGTAATGAGCTTGACTGACACGGGGTGAAATTCCTGTAAAACGAGGATCCCACCTGGTTTAAGAAGCTGCCTTATAACCGCAAATAAAGGATTAAGATAAAGAAAATAGTGAAGAATCCCTCTTTCCATTACAACAACATCATAACTACCAGTGAGTTGCTCTTCTGGGAGTTCCAAAACATCAGAGACAATATAGTTTAGCTTTAAATGTGCTGAAGCTGCGACTTCCCTGGCATAGCGGGCGTTATCTTCAGAAATGTCCACAACTGTGGCCTCAGCTCCCAACGCAACTAGACTCAACGCCTTTAAGCCATTAGAACCTAATAAATTTATGACCTTTTTACCCGATAGCACTCCAATATCTTCAATTAATGACCCAAGAAAACGGTAAGGGTTTTGATGGATGTTATCTGCAACTTTTTCAGGCGCGCCAAAACGCTGAATCCAGGCATCATAGGCTGATTCCGACCAAATCGAGCGATTATGCTCATTGATTCTATGTTGCTCTTTATCGAGATGTTCAATAATAACCTGTCTCATCTTAGATTTTGTCTGTTTTTGATTTAGAAAACTATAAAGACTTTTGACATAGAAAGCCTCACCAGCTTGTTCAACTTGCAATCGATCAGGATCAGTTGCCACCACGGATTGATAGAGACAATGGATATGACACTCTATTCCATTCAATCTAGTAGTAAAGAATCCTTTCATTGCTTGCTTTATAATAGATGTCTTTTCTTCATCTATAAAAAGTGTATGGGCAAGTTCAAGCTGATCCCACTGAATCATAACATCAATGCATGAAGGTTGAAGTGGGACATTTTGTAAGGCAAGCGCTGTATCCTGATCGAAGCAATACGTAATATTGGCATTCATCAAAAGCGTTTTGAGCTGATTGACAGTTTGATACCACATCGGATTCAAAAGGCATCATCCTTTTTTAAGACTATGTCCCCCATTATACCCCAATCCAAGATGCCGCCGTCAATCATACATATATCTAAGTGAATAGCACAAACTAATTATAGGTGGTACATCCCTTTTTAAAGGTCCATATAATACAGTAGGCAGGAGCTGATCTTTGTTGACCCTAATGATACAATTACCGACGCTTAATATAGACAATCTACGCATCAAAAATGCTCAAGGTGCTTCTCTATCTTTATCCATTGTCGTTACCTGCACCCTCACTAAGACAAAAGAATGGGCAGTCCCCCAAAAAAGAGATGCCAGGTAGAGATGGAAAAGATATTATGGAACCTCCTTCTTCCCGGTCTCGGGCAATTACTAAACAGACAATATATTAAGGGATTATTATTTACCTTTCTCGGGGTTTGGTTTAACGTTAAAGCAAATCTGAACAAAATGATCATGTTAAGCCTTCTCGGCAGAACATCTGAAGCCATCCAGACAACAAACTATAGTTGGCTCTTGCTTTACCCTTGCCTTTATTTTTTCGCTCTATGGGATAGTTGTAAGGCATTTGAATTTGGAAAAAGGCCTCTTGCCTTTGTTCCCTTTGTATTTTCAGCTTACTGGGTTACAGTCGGTGCCATCCTCTCTTTAAGAATTACTCTGTTTGGTCTATTACTTGGTCCCTTATGGTCACCGATTTTATTCCTTTTACCTGGCATCACCTCAGGATTCCTCCTTCGTTTTTTACTTCTTAAGTTTATATTTTCTTGAATAAAATCAGTCGTTTGCTTTCCTATGCTTCATTGCCATAAAACCGTTATGATTTTAGCGGGAGTCAGTTTGTCGGGAACACCTTCTTTGAGTTTTTCTTCTAAGATATTACTTAAATAGGCTGTTTTATCTGGATAGTTCACAGCAAACGGCTGTACCTTCGACGTGAGATTATACCCACGACACAAGAGGTCACCAGCATCCTCCTTACGCTTTAATGCCGTAACCGCAAAGGCCTCCCCAGATATGTTTATAAATGGTGCTACCGCTTTAAGCGGTCCTTCATGCCTCTCTGTTTGGCATACAGTAAAAGGAATCTTAAACTGAATCGCTTCTTGATAGCTCCTTAAACGATCCCGCTCATCCCCATGAAAATCTAAAGCGTAGCATACAGTCTGGCTTCCGATACATTGTGCCTCTGGAGTCGGAAAGTATCCCCAATCCCCCACTTCACCTACACACCGCAACAAGGTGATCGCGATCTCCGAACCCTCTTGAGCAACCTCATATTCATTCAGCCCAATATTACTAACAGTCAATCCATGGACATCATCATGGACATTGGTGAAAGCATGTTGATGCTGTGGATTGGTTGGGTTTTCCCAGACATGACTGACTTTATTATTACGGCATGCCACTTCGTAAATGCTTTCACTTTCATGTGTTATTGCCTTAATGCCTGTAGGGAATAAGACCCGCAAGCGATGATCCTTCATCTTGTTGTTAATTGTAGTTTCCAGCTTCACTTGTCTGCTTCCCTTTTCTAATCTAACCTTGGTCTCAAGGGTTAAAAGCCCTGTGATTTTAGACCGCTTTGCTTTCCTGTGCCGAATGTCCACCACCCCCATTTGCTCCTTTTCAAGAGAGGCATCAGCAGACACCGGAATCTCTAACTGATGATGAATAAGGATTTCTCCATAAAATGGGCCATTTTTCAATAGTTTGACTCCTGCTACTGCGTCACTTGAGAGGATGGGCTGATCTTGATAAGCCTGTTTATAAATATATTCATTGCCGATATCTCCTGTATCCTCAAACGTGAGTAAATGATCATAGGATTGGTGATTCACTTTATCATAAACCTGTAATTGCCCATTCTGATGTACAGATACCGTTAAAAACTCATTTTCTAGCGATCGTCCGTCCTTTCCAGCGATGTCTCTATCAATCTCCTGCTTTTCATTGACAGCAGATGAAGGAATAGCTGCATATGTCAGCCAGGACATCGCCGGCATATCCTCTATGAATAATTCAAGCGTGACATAGCGTGCTATATAAGGCATACGAAACTGATCGGCCGGAAGCTCATAGCCAAATGCCACATCGCTCCCTTTAATTTGCGCGGGAACGCTATCCCCGGCTTCATTAATAATCCTTAAATCGGGAAGGGCTTCAGCTTCCAAGGCTGCGAACAGCTCTGAGGGCGAGCCTTCAGTAAATGCTCGCCGCTTCATCTCTAGCTTCACTTCCACAATCCCGGACCTTTTCCACCCCGATGTATTCACAATCACAAAAGGCTTACTATTCTTAGGAAATCCCATAGTATTCAATTGAGCGACCAAGTCATGCAATGCCTTGTCCGCCACAAAATTCCCAACCTCTTCAGCTTTGGCAAAGCGCGTCATCATTTCACGATGGACATCATCAAGGCTACATCCACAAATGCTATCGTGCGGATGATTTTGAAGGAGTAATTTCCACGCATAGCGCAGCTGATCATGTGGATAGGTAGCCTTTGAATCATAGGCCATTGCTGAAAGTGGCTCTGCAACATTTTCTAAAACCGTTTGAACATGCGTGTTTTTTTGTTTCAGATAAACCCTCGAGGAAGCCGTATTGGCCAATGTAAACCACCCATCCGTTTCCTGGCTCGTTAACTCTCCTTCAACTGTGCTTAGATCCTCTGGAAGCTGATCTTTCACTGCTTGAATATACTCTTCAAAGTTACTGTGGATGAACGTAATATCCGGATATAATGTATTGGCCACCTTAATAGCCTGCGATAGATCCTTCTGTACAGGCTGATGGTCACAGCCATTCATCATCAAAAGCTGGTCAGTTGAGGCAAAGCGTTCAGCATCAGCGATTTTTCTGTCCCAATACGCCTTTGCTGCCGCTTTATCAACAGGAATTTCATTGCCGTTGTTATACCAATTCGCAAATAAAAGCCCCAGGATTTTTGAACCATCGGCCCCTTTCCACCACATTTCCGAATAGGTTGAGGTATAATTGGCATCATCAAAAACTGCATTGTTAAATCCCGTAGGCTTAACTCCCCGACCGAACACTGCCACGTCAAGACCGCTTTCCTTCAGTAATTGAGGAACCTGTCCCACATTCCCAAAGGTATCCGGAAAGTAACCTAAAGCCTCGTATTTGCCCCATGTCTTACTTTCGCTAAAACCAATAAGTGTATTGCGCGTGTTTGCCTCACTGCTGATTAAAAAATCATCTTGTAAAATATAAAAAGGACCAATGCGTAGTTTTCCATCCTTAATAGCTTGTTTTATTATTTCCCGCTTTTCCGGCCGCACCTGCAAATAATCCTCCAAAATAATCGTTTGGCCATCTAGGTGAAAGCTTTTAAAATCAGGATCTTGCTCAAAAAGCTCTAATACATCATCCATTAATTGCACAAGCCGCATATGATGCTGCTCATAAGGTAAGTACCACTCACGATCCCAGTGGCTATGGGAGATAATATGTATGGTCTTCATGGCATAACTCCTTCTCTACTTGTATGGCATATCTCTATCGTATCAGGAGATCAAGGGTAAGGTAGATTTTTCTGAATGTGAAAAGACGATATACCCTTAATGTTTCAGAGTTATCATCCTTTCATCATTCTATCGTGTGACTCTATTTAAGTAATACTGTTCAATATCCCTCTACCATCCTAAGAATCTTTCTTACTCATCGTCCTCCCCAGTCAACTTTTCTATGGTCTCACAGCAGTTCCGTCAGGGGTTCGTGGCAGCGTCCAGCTAGGCAATGTATGCGTGCAAGGATATTTTGCCGCTTTTTCTTCATCGATATCAATGCCAAGACCTGGGCGATCATTAGCATATGCATAACCATTCTTAAGTTCAGGGCAGCCCGGAAAAACCTCTTTCGCTACATCAGAAAACTCATGCCATTCTTGGACACCAAAGTTTGGACTGCTCAAATCTAAATGTATATTGGCTGCATGCCCAACAGGCGAGACATCTCCCGGTCCGTGCCATGCTGTCCGAACACTGAAGGCCTCTGAAAGCACTGCTAACTTTTTCGCTGGAGTGATGCCGCCAATTTGGCTCACATGTACACGAATGAAATCAATATATTTATTAGTGATTAAGGGCATCCATTCCCGCGGATGATTAAACAATTCTCCCATGGCAATGGGCGTCGCACTTTGCTCACGAATCATCTGGAACCATTCCAGCTGTTCCGGTGCTAGAGGATCTTCAAAGAAAAATAATCGGTACGGTTCAAGCTGTTTAGCTAAGCGCACAGCTTCAATGGGAGCAATGCGCTCATGAACGTCGTGTAATAATTCAATGTCGAAGCCAATTTTCTCTCGAATATAGGCAAACATCTGTGGGACATCCCGTGCATATTCATCTGGATTAAAATAGGCACCAGGCAAGGCATTCTCTGGCGAAATGATCGTGTGATGACTTCCTCCATAAGCACCCAACTGACAACGAATATAGCGCGCACCTTGTTCCTTATAAGCTATGACATTATCGAGAAGCTCCTGTTTATCCAAACCACTAGCGTGACGATAAACCGCTGCCGCTTCACGGCACTTTCCGCCCAAAAGATCATAAACAGGCATACCAGCAAGCTTTCCTTTTATATCCCAAAGTGCCATATCAATACCTGATAAAGCATTATTCAAGACAGGCCCATTACGCCAATAAGCGCTGACCATCGCTGATTGCCAAATATCCTCTATCCGTTGAGGGTCTTTCCCTAATAAAAAGGGCTTCAAATAGTCATCTACCGCCGACTTAACCACTAATGGGCGTTGCGTAAATGTGGCACAACCTAATCCATATAACTCCGGCTCTGATGTTTCTATTTTTACAACAACAAGGTCAGTACCCTCTGGTGCCGTAATGATGGTTTTAACATCGCGAATGGTGACTTGAGCAGTCGCATGTGTTGTCATTCCCTCTCACCTCTTCCTTATTCATTTTCTTATTTCTCCCCAGCCATAACCAGCTTCCGGTCTAACATCCTCTGGCATCCCTGGCAAGATGAGTCCTCCATCTATTTTTATTGTCTCTCCAGTAATATAAGAGGCTTGGTCGGAAACGAGCCAAACAACAGCTTCTCCAATATCAGCAGGCGTTCCGACACGGCCAAGTGGAATTTTTTGGCCTAGCTTTTTATATCCCTCTTCCCGCTCTTTACCTTCTCGAACTTTTGTGGCACCTGGAGCAATACAATTTACACGAATGCCATGCGGAGCACATTCTAAAGCCACAGATTCGGTTGCCCGAATGAGCGCTGCTTTTGTCCCACCATATACGGCATCTACAGGATATGCCCGCTTGCCTCTTGTAGAAGCAATATTGATGATGCTCCCTTTTTTCCCTTGACCCATCATGTATCCTGCTGCCGCTCGCATCAAAAGCAATGGCGTCTTTAGATTAAGATTGAGCAAATAATTGATGTCCTTAACAGCCATCTTGGCCAAGGGGCTTGTAATCGTTAAACCCGCATTATTAACAAGAACATCAAGGCCACCTAATTCCTTAATGGCTTGGTCAACCAATCCTAGTGCCGTCTCTTCATTGGATAATTCAGCATGAAGGGCTACAGCTCCTCTCCCGTATTCCTTTTCGATAAACGCGATAACCTCATCAGCCTCCTCTTTTGCCGAACGATAAGTTATCACAACATCATAGCCACGTGCCGCTAATGAAAGAGCAATCCCACGCCCAATGCCCCGACTCCCGCCTGTCACTAACGCTTTTTTTCCTAGTTCATTATTCATTCTTAAGCCTCCAGAACTCTATAGTTTAGTCGCCTTTATGCATACAAAATAGGGATAGTACAACGCTATGCTTTACCTATCCCGTTTATTAAAGCCCATCGTGAAACATCTAAAGTGGATTTATTGTTTAATCGCTCCACCTGCCGCTTGAACAATGTAGCGTTGAAGAAAGATAAATAAGAGAACCATTGGTGTCATGACAATAATGACTGCCGCCGCTAAAAGCGGCCAATTGTTGCTGAATTGGCCGTAGAAGACAAAGAGCCCACGTGTCAAAGGCCAAAGATTTTGATCAGATAAAAAGACAACAGGTCCAATAAGGTTGTTCCAAGCACCTATGGCATCCAGCAGTCCCATAGTTGCTAAGGCTGGTTTAAGGAGAGGAATCAAGACCTGAAAGACAAATCTAAAATAACCACAACCATCCAACGCAGCGGCTTCATCCAACGCTTTGGGAATACTTTTGATATAGCCAACAAAAAAGAAGAAGGATAACCCTGTTCCAAGATTGAGAATGATATACCCTATTCGTGAATTGAATAGATGCAATTTCAATGCCTCTGTGAAAAGTGGAATTAATCCACCTGGGAGAAATAACGAAATCACAAACAATAAGTAAATGGCATTTGAGAACTTCAAGTAATTTCTCGCGACAGGAAAAGCGGCTAAAACAGATAACAGAAGGCTCAGCCCTGTGATAAAAACGGTATAAATCACGCTATTCAAGAAGTAATCTGTCATATGCCCTTGTTGCCAGGCATCAACAAAATTGCCCCATTCCAGGTGCACTGGAATGGCTAAGGGGTCAGCCAAAAACCCATGCGTTGTCTTTAATGAGATCATTAATAAGAAAAGAAGGGGAAGCAAATAGACACCCACCGAAAGAATCCAGCCTACAACATGGACGGCCACTGTATCGAAAGTCGATTTATTCTTCACAGCTCAACCTCCCTCCTCCGCAAATACCATTGTAAAATCAAGGTCACAATCAGAACGAGCGCAAACTGTAGCATTTGAATCATTGATCCATACCCTAGTTGATTGGATCCACCGAAGGCCGTGTTAAACATATCCATTCCTAATGTCATCGTTCCAAATTGTCCACCAGTCAACACATAAATCAGGTCATAGGTGCCAAGAGCACCAATCACACATAACAGAACATTGACCGTTGTAGATGCTGCAATCATTGGAAACAGAACATGCCTAAACCGTTGCCACCGAGAGGCCCCATCAAGCTGCGCGGATTCCAGCAATTCCGTTGGCACAGTTTGAAGCCCCGCCAGATAAACGACCATTGTGAATCCTGCATTCTGCCAAATTTGTACAAATATGACGAGTGGTAGCGCCAGTGTGTTCGATCCAAAGAATGAAGACGAATGCCCAAATACAGCTTTCCAAATGGGTTCTATCGGTCCACCTATAGGGGAAAATAGCAGAGACCAGATGAGACCCGTAACCACCACGCTTAACACCACCGGTAGAAAGACAAGGCTACGGTAAAATACCGTCCCCCGTGTCTTTTTATTGAAAACCAGCGCCGCAAAAAGACCTAATGCATTTTGCAGGAGAGTGACACAGAGTGCAAAAATAATAGTGATACGGATCGCTTTACCAATTCCAGAAAAACCAGAAAAGGCCATCTTATAATTTTCCAATCCAACAAAATGTAATGGTGTACCCGGTATCCCACTATATTGAGTAAAGGAATAAATAAAGGTCATGATGGACGGATAGATTTTAAAGGCGCCAAATACTATGATTGCTGGCAAAAGACCCAAAAGAGGCATCCATTTTTTAAAGCCTTTTTTACCAAATACATTCAATATAATCCCCCCCTTAGCCATAATTCGGATGTCGCCAACACTAATGCGTTGCAGCCGTCCATTGCTGAGTCGCCTTTTTCAACAGTTGATCTACTGTATACTTACCTTGAGGTTTAAGATAAGCGGTATCCGTTTGTAAATAAGCGAGATCTCCAGCATTAGAGGGGGTAAAAATATGAAATTCATATTGCATGTTATCTAAATACTCCAGCTCCGTACCCATCCATGGCTGCGAAAGCTTCTTGATATCTTGTGTTGGAATAGCACCAACGATATTCTCCCACTCTTTATAATGCTTTGGCTGAGAGAAGAATTTCACATATTCCAGGGCGAGCTTTTGATGAGGCGCAGCAGTTGGAATCGTCCATGAAAAGTCTCCAGCCACTTGCATGGTATTTTTTTCAGGATCATCCGTCATCGGCAACGGGAACCAGGAAAACTTAAGGTTCGGATTAGCCTGATGCACCGCATCTCCATCAAATGTTCCATCAACTAACATCGCCGCCTTTCCATTGGCAAACAAGCCAGGAGTCGGGGCATAAGGTTCACCGAAAGCATTAGGTTCAAAATATTGGGATAATTTTTGGTAGCGTTCCATTACAGTTTTAAATACGGGCTGATTAGCCCAAGTGGTTTTGCCAGTCCATAGCTCCTTATTAAGCGTATCCGCCTGATCATGTGGAAGCGATTGTTGAATCCCTGCTTCTACAATCATTTGATCCCATCCATCTTTAGCACCGACCATTAAGGGTGTGATGTTATGAGATGCAAACACCTCACATACATGAACAAGCTGATCATATGTTTTAGGAATACTGAGATTGTATTTTTTAAATAATGCTTCATTATAAAACACTCCACCTCGACCATATGCCGCCATAGTAACCCCGTATAATTTACCTTTATACCCCATGAGGTTCATTTGATCCTTTTTCGAAAAATATTTATCAATAAAGGGCTCATTGGTCAAATCCTTTATTTGCCCTGCATCAATCCATTGCTCTAACATGCTGGGCTGTAAATTTTTCATATATGATTTAGGCACCTGGTTACTGATCGAAAATTGTGCCATAACATCAACAGTATGTGCACTCATCTGTGTCTTATTAAGATTGTCCCAAGCGGATGAGCTTGTCGGCGCATCGACTAAATGAACATGCACGCCAGGGTGCGCCTTCTCAAATTCTTTGTTTAATTTTTTTGTTGCTTTAATAGCAGAAGGATTCGTCCATTCAGTAACATTAAGTGTCACTGAACTGCTGGAGCTTGATTTCTTAGAGTCACAGCCCGTTAAAAAGGCCATAAGCAGTATAAGAATAACTACCGTCACACTTATTCCTCGCCTTATTTTCACTATTTTTCTCTCCCTTACTAATTTTTGAACACTAAAAGGACATCACAACAGTTTGGCGTTTATCCACCTTTGTTTTTTTTGAAGTGTTTTCAATAAAGCTTCCGATTGCCTCTATGGTTTAGTTACAGACTGGCGATTTTATGCCAAAGATACTATCGAGCCGTCCTATCATTCCTCCTTCGCACTCTTTTTGTAAGCGTTTCAATTTACACAATACAAATATAATACAAAAAACTTATTTAGTCTATATAAATGTATTAATTAATATAAATATCTTCTAAAAACACATACAATAATACATTTAAATACATTAACTATAGAATGCATGTCTTATAAGAAGGCTATTTTTTTCGGACAACGTATCTCTTATTCACGCAGTTAAAGGCGTGGCAATTCGACGAATATATGTTATAATAAATGTAACAATTAATCGATTCTTAATATAAAGTTTTGGAGGTTACAATGACAAGCCAAAAGAATAACGCGATTTACTTACAAATAAGTAACGATCTAAAAGAAAAAATCTTAAACAACGTCTACGAAGTCGGAGATAAACTCCCTACCGAAAATGATTTAATGGAAGCCTATAACGTGAGTCGCGTCACTGCAAGGAAAGCACTGGAAACTCTTGTTCAGCAAAACTTCATCGTCCGCCACCCCGGAAGAGGCTCTTATGTGACTGAAAATAAAAACACGACGGTTTCTGATGGCACTATCTCAAATGATACCCCTTTAATAGGGGTCATTCTTCCGGAGGTGACACCTTGCTTCGGCACACAAATCCTTCCTGAAATTGGAAAAGAACTCAAAAAAAATGGGCTCCATCTCATCTATAGTGGCACAGAGGATAATCAGTATCATGAGGCCATTGCGATAAAAGAGATAAGAAATTTGCCGATTTCGGGCTTGATTATTTGGCCTGCATCTGGAAAATACATTGGTGAAGAAATATTAAAGTTGGTCATTGATAAGGTGCCAGTCGTGTTATTGGATCGATATATCCAGGACATTGAAACCAACTATGTCATTTCAGATAATAATGCAGCGACGAAAGAGGCCCTAAACTATCTACTTACTTTAGGCCATCAAAAGATCGGCATATGCTCAAAAAGTCCAGAATTTGATTCATCGATTAAAGAGAGAGTCTCAACAGCAGCAAACCTACTTTCCGAAAAAGGGGCTTCTTTTAATCCTAATGAAGATATTATCTTAGTATCTGAAAACGCCTTTCAAAATAGTGAATCTATTGAAGCAGAAAGAGAGGCTATGAAGCAGCACGTCCAAAATTATTTATCTCAACATCCAGAAACAACCGCTTTTTTTGTGACAGAGTACTACCCTGCTACATTGCTTTATCAAGTTCTCAACGCATTAAATTACCGCATACCTGAAGACATTTCAATTCTTTGCTATGATTCACCTGAGTTTAAACTTGAGCAGGTGGTCAAATTCACACATGTGCAACAAAACGAAAAGCATTTAGCCCAAAAAGCGGTCTCACTATTACTTGATTCGATAAACAACAAAGTGAAGAACGCTTCTTTCCTAATCGACGCCTCTTTGGTTATTGGGGATACGACGGCTAAACCCTCTCTCAAAAGCTAAATGATGCTTCTGTCCTGCGCGAGATACCCCACTTCTTGCGGAGCATCACAAGCCTATAAACAGGATTTTCTTTGGTAAATATGTGATAATAAAAGCACACGACCTTTATAAAATAGGAGATTATATCAATGAAATGTAAAATTAATCGTAACGCGGCTAAAATCATGAAGGAAATGCTAGCAAGCGAAGAAGCAAGGGGACAGATGCTTCGTGTCATTGTAACGGAAAATCATGGAAACCATGCCCATTATGCGCTCACCTTCGGGACACCCACAGAACATGATGAAATCGTGCATACGGATAAAGGCATTGACGTCCTCCTAGATACTCGGGATAAGGAGTTTTTAGATGGCGTTTGGATTCAATTCTTCTATGTGCCAGAAGAAGGATTTGACATCGTCAATCCCTCTAAAGGACATCCCAATCATTTTTAAAGCACTGCTGTCTGGCTGTCATCTACTCCTCTAACGTTAACGTTAATTTCTTCTCCATACGCCTTCATTCGCCTCAATAATATTTTAGAAAGCACGGGTTAGAGCAGAAGGTTTTCTGCGCATAAAGAAGTCGAATGCATTCACAGTGCCTCATCGAATGCATTTGGCTTTTTCAATGGAATTAAGAAGCGCCCCGTTCAAAATCCCCTGTTCCTGCGTCTACTAGACACACTTTCTCGTCAGCTTCCTCGGAACAACTCGGGCGTTAACTCGTGAAGTACCGCTCGACCTATTCTCGCTTTCATCTCTTTATTTTAATTTCGTTACCTGTATTCTAGCCTGCTTCTTTTAAAATCTCATGAATCAATCGTCACGTCCCTCTTTTCGTCTTGTCCTAGCCCTTTCTAGAAGTGCACATATCAAATTGGACTGCAAAGGATATAACCAATTGGCTATTTTAAAATTAAAAAACGATGGTATGATGGGAATAACATTTTTTGAAATAAGCGAATATTCAAGGAGATTATACAATGCGTTTAGCCATCAATAAGCACGCATCCACCCCCGTCTACATTCAAATTAAAGATGCGTTGAAGGAGCAAATACTTTCTGGAAAACTCCCGGCTGGATTTATTCTTCCACCCGAACGACGCTTCGCAAATATAAACGATGTCAGTCGAAGTACAGTCATTAAAGCCTACGACGAGCTCAAAGCATTGGGATTGGTGGTTTCCTATCGCGGGAAGGGAACCATTGTCGCTGAAAAATCAGAGCCCGAGAAAACCCATGAAGAAAGCCATGTGTTTCCATTATCGTGGCATCCACTATTCGAAAAGAAAATAAACGACATTAATGACACAGTGAGCGATCCAATGAATACCAGTCATCAGCATGACGTGATTTCATTTGCTGCTGGAATAGGCGACCCAAGCCTGTTTCCTCTCCAACAAATCGAAGGTATGCAAAAGAATCTCAATCAAGCTGAACGCCTTAATTTTACTGCTGTGGAAGGTTACTATCCACTTAGGGAGCGCTTAAGCCAATGGATGTCTGTACGCGGCATATCCGCTTCCCCTAAGGATATCATGATTCTTTCAGGCTCCATGCAAGGTATCGATTTTACCGCACGCACCTTTCTTTCTCCTGGTGATGCAGTGATTGTCGAGGAGCCGACATTTCTACAGGCTATTCAATGCTTTAAGGCAGCAGGCGCAAAAATCATCGGTATTCCCTTAGATCGACATGGATTACGGACAGATATTCTCGAAGCACAGCTTGCACGATATAAGCCTAAATTTATCTACACGATTCCGACCTTTCATAACCCTACAGGTACTGTAATGAGTATGGAAAGGAGATTGGCATTACTTAATCTTGCTTACAAATTTCAAGTGCCAATTTTAGAGGACGACCCTTATGGTGAACTGTATTTTTCTAATGATAAACCGTTAGCTCTTCATGCCCTTGATCGCCATGGCTACGTCATATATTTAAGCACATTTTCTAAGGTGTTGTTTCCAGGCATGCGAGTGGGGTGGCTAATAGCCCCAGAACCTGTCCTTAAAAAATTCGCAATATTAAAACAAATAACCGATCTTCAGGCGAACACACCTGCTCAGTTAGTGCTGAATCAATTTCTAAGAGAGGAAGGCATGGAACAGCATTTACATCAGCTATTGCCCATTTATAAAGGGAGACGAGATATGATGCTATCGGTCATAGAACAAGGAGAAGGCTTAATACCTGTAGATATTCCACAGGGAGGTTTTTATCTTTGGTGTCGGATTCCGCCTTCTGTTTCTCAGAAGGAACTCTTTTCTTTATGTCGTGATAAAGGGGTCAGTTACTTACCAGGAAACCTATTTTTCCCACAACAAAGTGAAGGGGAGCATTTTATAAGACTCAATTATACTTACGTGTCACAAGAGTCTATCAAAAAAGGAATAGGCCTCCTGCTGGAGGCAATCGCACAGCTCGACCAAAAAAGCGACAACAGAAATATAAAAGAGGAATCAACACCAATTGTCTAATCCACTGGTAAGAAAAAATGGGAGGATTTCATATGTTTGCAGATAAATTATCCACTCGTACACACTTTGTTGGGACTTCTGAGATTCGCGAAGTATTGAAGGTTACCGAAAAACCAGAGGTCATTTCTTTTGCTGGCGGTCTGCCGGCACCTGAATTATTTCCTGTCGAAGACATTAAAGTAGCTTGCGATGCTATTCTTACAGAATCAGGAGTAGAGGCGCTACAATATAGCACTACAGAAGGCTATACACCACTAAGGCAGGCGATCGTTACGCGCTTAAAAAAAATGGGCATTGATACAACTGTTGATCATCTGTTGATGATAAGTGGCTCACAGCAGGGGCTTGACTTAACTGGAAAATTACTGCTCAACGAACAGGATACGGTCATCTGCGAAAGCCCTACCTATCTAGCAGCGATTAACGCCTTTAAAGTCTATAATGCTTCTTTCGTGGAAGTGGAAACCGATGAGGACGGTATGAACATGGAGAAGCTTGAGAAAGCTCTTCAAACCAATCCACAGGCCAAATTCATATACACAATTCCCGACTTTCAAAATCCAACAGGCCGCACCCTAAGCCTTTCACGACGAAAAAAAATGGTCGCATTAGCGAACCAATACAACGTTCTTATTGTTGAAGATAATCCTTATGGCGCAATACGCTTTGCAGGAGAGCCATTACCTCCTATTAAGCATTTCGATACGGAAGAGCGCGTCATCTATCTTAGCACTTTTTCTAAAATTTTCTCACCTGGGCTTCGTCTCGGCTGGATTTGCGCCCATGAGGATTTTATTAAGCAATATGTCGCTTTCAAACAAGCCGCAGACTTGCATACCGATAGTTTTGCTCAAAGAATCACTGCAAAATACATCGAGTTATTTGACCTTGATGCCCATATTGAAAAAATCAAAGCCGTTTATCACCATCGGCGGCAAACCATGATTGACTGTATCGACAGATTCTTCCCTAAGCAGGTCACCCACAGTTCTCCAGAAGGTGGTTTATTTATTTGGGTAGAGCTTCCTGAGTCGGTCAATTCACGTGAAGTCTTTGAAGTTTGCATACAAAATGATGTCGCTTTTGTGCCAGGGCAAGCCTTCTTTCCTAATCTTAAAAAGGAAAACACCTTCAGATTGAATTATTCTAATATGCCCGATCGGAAAATCATTGAGGGGATGAGGCGATTAGGACAGGTGTTGCACTCATTTTTAAATAGCAATGTTGCAAATTTTTAGAAGGGTAGATCCCCCGATTGCCTTTCCATCTGAAGTAGGAAAAACCGGGCAAAGTTTTGAAGTGCGCCCGGTCCCTGTCTAGGTATAGAGCATCATCATATTTGGAAGAGACTTCATTGCAAAGTCAAGTGGATTGGAGCGCCGCTGACTCATGATGCGCTGCTAGAGTCCAGTGGGAAGTGGGAGATCGGTAAGACCCCGCAGTGCGCAGCATAGGGAGGCTTACCACTCCCCCGCAGAAAGCGAGCTACCTGGAGCGGAAGCGTGCACTATCCACTCCATTAACACCAAAAAAATAGGTCCTTAAATATTAATAAGATGCCGCCTTGCTACTCATCTGTTTTGGACAGCTAGGACGGCATTTTTCTTACCTATGATCCACAAATCCCCATGACTTCGCCCCCACAGTCCCGTTCTATATCCGTTTGTTTCCTCAGAAGATCAGCACCCAGCTCCATTAATGGATACATTCGAACACGTTTAAGACTAAGAGGAATACTTACTTAAAGGAAAGCGGTACCGTATATAAGCACTGTAAATGCACGGTATTACCAGCAAAGAAAAAATGAAGATAAAAGCAAAAACCTCTACATCCAATCACGACCCTTCCCCATCAATTTATTCGTTTTCATTTCACTGACTTTTATTAAGTAGTATACTAAAGATAGTGTGATTTTTTTGACTGAGTTGTTTAAAAAAACGAGACAATACTCGAACTTGAAAAGAAGTGATTTTATGATGCTTTCTAACTTAAACCAAAATAAATGGATGCAACTTTTATTTACTTGCGCTCTCGCTATTGTCGGCGGATTAATCTTTAAAATTATCCATCTCCCAATTCCTTGGCTCTTAGGACCCATGATCGCTGTCCTTATTGGCTCCAAGGTCGCTAAACCTATTAAGCCCCATTGGCCAAGAGCGATACGCGACTCAGGGATGATTATCGTCGGCTATATGGTCGGACTATCATTTACATTGGAGACTTTAAAGGAAATTGGCAAGCAGTTCCCTTCAATGGTATTATTCACAACACTCCTCCTCGTCTGTAGCTGCGGTCTAGCATGGGTTATATCTAAATTATCCAAGGTATCTTTTCCAACTGTCATGATGGGGAGTATTCCTGGTGGCCTTAGCCAAATGATTACATTGGCAGAGGAGCTCAAAGGTATCGAGCTTACTGTTGTGACATTTTTACAGGTCTCACGACTTATGATGATTATCTTTTTCGTCCCTATGCTCGTCTTTAGTCCGCTTTTCAGTGCTTCCGAACACCAGCAAACCGGACCTGTTACTCAAGCTGCAGCAGTAAATTGGGGAGATTTGTTTCCTCATATTATTATTTTTGCCTTCGTGTGTGTCCTCGCCGCACTCATCGGAAAGGCAATAAAATTCCCAACAGCCTTTTTGCTGGGACCTATGATTGCTACGATCCTTCTCAATCTATCGGGTTTTTCCGGGCCATCGCTGCCCACAGTCATCATTAATGCCTCCCAGCTAATGATTGGTAGCTACATTGGTCTCATGTTAAAACCTGATAATTTGAAGATTAGATTCATGTTATTGGCATGCCTAAGCGGTATTGTCTTAATCGCTTGCTCAATAGGACTGAGCCTGTTACTATCTAAACTCCACGCCGTTGACACTGCAACCAGCTTCTTAAGTCTGTCTCCTGGTGGAATGGATCAAATGGGAATAATCGCTCAAGAGGTTCATGCAAATCTAACCTTTGTCATCTGTTATCAGCTTTTCCGAACACTGTTTATTTTCATCGCGGTACCACCATTGTTAAAAGCTATTTTCAGATCAAAGTTACAAACAAATCCTTCCTATAAGAAAAACGCCTCTTGAAGGAAGCACACACAATGCAAAAGCTTAATTTGGTTAAAATAATTACTCCTGATTTATTCATACTCCAAAAAAATAGGATTTGTAGTCAAGGCCAAGCTTTTTTTGAAAATAATATTGAGAGATTCACTGCGACGAAGCATTTATAATAATCGCACAGTACAAAGCTACCTGTTTTTGGGCATACTTTTCCCTTGGCGCGAAAATAAATGTTAAAATTGGGTATAGCATGGGTAGGTGATTTCCGCTCCAGGATGCTCGCTTTCCACGGGCACGGCCTTAGCCTCCTCCCTCGCAAAAGACGATTGGTGCGGGGTCTTCGGACGCGTGCTGTTCCGTAGGAGTCTCCCGCCATACGCTCCAATCACTCGAGTTTTAGCCTCTGAATGTGCTGTAGTATGTCCCCAAAAAATGTTTGATAAACAAAGCTGGAAGATAACTTGAAGTACAATGATCGACCTGACTTTACTCATTTGCTGGCCACTTTAATGATCCTTGTCCGTATCGTTTGAATCTGCATATTCTTTTGTCCCTCTGGAAAGTGTACGAAGCCAGTTCGTTAGGTTGTACGCCAGCAGGCTTAAGCATCATTCTTACCTCATTAACTTGGAAGGAATGGCTGCACATTCTATCAAAGTTAAAACCATTTTTTACTTCCTTGATGTAATTTTCCATCTTTCCTCTTTTCTGATAAGCACGGACGATAGCCTTCGGTGAAAAAGCATCCATCAGGTTTGTCACAAAGAAAGAATGGGTGAAAAACAATTCGCCAGCCGGCCGAACGGATTGGACAATCACCTTTCGCGGTTTAGCCCACGCTTGATAGTCAATCTCTTCATAATGCATTTCCGTCTTTGATACATCGGATGGCATCGTGTTGGGGTGTAGCTCTTTTGCGAGACTTTGTAAACTGGCGTTGGATTTCAATCGAATGACGTAAAATACCGATTCAGCTTCACATAAATCGTACAAAGCGGGGACGGCAAAGCCACTGTCCCCACGCAAGAAAAGTAGGGTTGCCGGGAATTTAAAGTTATAATGGGCAATAAGTGGCTTCACAAAGTCCACCACGCCATTGGAAGTATAGACATTCCCCGGAACGCAGCTGAGCTTTTAGAAAATAACCTGTCATGCCGCCAAAGGCTCCCAAAGGGTGAAAGCCAACCGTACCGTAATGGCTATTGTAAGTGCCTCTTCTTGTTCACCGTATGTATCGGCATGGGTAGAATCCAAATCAAAGATGAGTGCCTCTGGCCCTCTATGTTGATGGAGTTTGTCTAGAAGCTCTTGATTGGCTTGATTTAATCCTTCAATTGATTGGTCATCAAATCGATGAAAGAAGTGAGATAAACTCGGTTGAGAGGCCAACGCCTCTGTTCCAATGGGTTGTGTAAAAACAGGGTCATTCGTCAAAAGATCAGCCGCGTCATCTTCGTCATTTCTTCTAATCCTGGTAATTTCATGTTAAAATGCATGTACACGCAACTCCTATCTTTCTCTTGTTTCTCATCAATTCAAGTGTAATAGATAGAGGAGTTTGCCTGTATTTTTATGCTTAATTGTTTTCGAACCCCAACATATATAATAGAGCCATAAAAAAACACTCCTTTAGGGTTATGACCCAAAGGAGTTAATAAAATCAATTAGATATGAACTTTTCAATGATAAAATAGATTTTTTCAACACCTTAAGTCGAGACAAGCAGGAATATTAGCCAGTTAATAATTCGAGTCATACAACTGTTTTAATAAATATCCAATCAGATTACTATCCTAATGGTATAGAACCTAAAATATTTTGAAGTAAATGTAATACCACTCCTAATAACCCATTGACAACTTCCATATGACTCCCCTCCTTTTCCAATAGCTTTATTAATTTTCACCTCCTTTATAATAAGTTGAAATAAATAAGATCAGCTATTTTTTCTATCCACAGCATAAGCATATATAACATATCGCTTAGGTGCATGACCGATGTATCCAAAAGGATAGCATGTAGAAATTAATAATTTTTCTTTAGTTCCCCTTAAGGCATCCCTTACCACTTTTGTATTATTACTATCAACAATTTTTGCATTTCTCATCTGATACTTGTATTTTCCATATGGGAGGTTTAATATAAACATATCGCCCTTTTTTAATTTACCAAAATCTCTAAAAACAGTATCTCTATGTCCCGCTAATAGAATCGGTTTTCCCTGTCCTGGAAATCCCGTGGTCGTATAGTGCCCTACTCCCTTTGCAAGTTCCTTTTGTTCTGTTCCTTCTATAATAGGGAGATTCCTTTTAAGCTTAGGTATTTTCAATATTCCTACAGGGTGATCAAGTTTTGGATTAAAAGTAGAACCATCGTAATTTCCACTATCAAGATGATTTTCCTCGGTCGGCTGCTCCAAGCTTTGTTTTACATCAGAAAACGACTGACTAATTTGATGTTTTGTATGAAAGAATTGATACCCACCTATAAAAAGTAAAATTAAACCCAATGCAATTAAAATTGAACTTATATATCTCATGAGTTTGCCACTTCTTCCGTTTTCACTTCCATAAGTACATCTTTTAAATAATGACAATACCCTGATAAATTATGCTCGATATCATCAATTCTAATACGAAAGGAATGATGCCTAATAAAAAACCCATTGATAAGACGGTTTGGCGCTTTGAAATACATGGCAACCTCAGGATAAAAAAAACCATTTAATTGATAATGCGCGCGATGATGGATTGTTTTTACTAATTGATTGATATCGAACTTTCTAAGGAGTGCATATCTATCCAAATTTTCCATCCTCCTAACCATTTGATAGGCAGAGGTTGTTAATTCTAAAAAAGTAGGATAAGTTGTTTCTCGTTTAAAAATGAAATCCAAGCGATGAAATACATTCTTTAATCCAAATTCAAAATATCTATCTTCTGGCCTATACATTGTGAGTTCATTGGTACAATAACTTAACCAATGATCATGATTTTTCCAGTAGTCATTTTGGATAAAATAATTAAAGGCATGTTCTACAAGTGTTAACCATCTTGGATTTTTGTCGATCCCATACAAGCGCGTTAACGCGAATGAGGCTTCTCCATCATAATAGACAATCCGAAACGTCTCCTTAACTGTTAAATCAGGATAATTTAAAACATGCACAAACGCCCCTGTATCTTTCTGTTGCATTTTTTCAATACCCCGAGCCAAGGCTTGAGCTAAAGATAAATATTGCTTATCTTGAAAAACCTCTATATATTTGGTAAATGAGAGAATTGCAGCAGCGTTAGCTCCCAATTTAATTTCATGTCCATTGTGATCATCAACAACATAAGCATAGGATTCTTCATCAATAGGGTTAAATTCATATATCGCATGCTTGATTAAATAATCCAATGCTTTCTGAATGGGTTCTATGAGTTGTTTGTTTCTCGTCATCTCGTATGCCTCAATCATTGAATAGACCGTACTTGCATGTCTTAAAATGTTATACCAATTTATGGTTCTATCAAAACAACTGAAATAGCCATATATAAATTTACCATCTTCTTTAATCATGGAGCCTAAAAATTGGGATGCTCTATCAATAATGTCCAAGGTACTTTCAGGTTTTAAATGATGCACTTTTCGTCTTCCATTATCTAAAAGCGTTGAATTTAGTTCAAAATACTCTTGATCATAAAAATAACCTTTTGTACGAAATAGAATGACGTCTTTAATTTCATTAAAATTTACTGGAAATCTTAAATTGCGATATTTCATGACATAATTATTAATGTTTCTTTCATCTAAATAAGCTCTTTGATAGGTCTGGTCATATTTAATAAATGCATTTGCATTCACTTCCTGCTCTAAAAAGGCTAAATTAAAGCCATCATCAAATGAAATCCCATATCTAAAGTAGTTCTTTTTTGTCATGGTAATTTCATTAATAAAATCAGGAATAGATAGCTGTTTCATATCAATAACCAAATCAGCCTTGATCCAGTCGGGAGAATTACTTTGTTTTTTGATATATTTCATAGCTTGATTGACGGAGCTTTTCCAACTCGATTCAAAATGATTACCTGTCCCGACGAAAACCCGTGCTCGAGAATTCCTCCATCCTACAGATATGAAAACGATGCTTTTTTTCTTAATTGTTGTTTCATAGTCAGAAACAAGAAACTGTTTTTTTAAGAATGCTAATTTCATTTTGACTTCTTTAAGTTTCTGCTTCAATGTTATGACTTGTGGCATATTTAACACTCCATAAAAAGAAAGGTTAAACCCACTCATAATAGAGTGGGTATGTGATTTTTACGAGCTTATCATGGGAAGCATTAGTTCTTTTGCGTTTTTCTACGAAGAAGTTTTCCTACAATCCCCATAATGAGCGCACCAATTCCAGCAACACCTATGTTCCATGTATTAGTTGAGGTCTGAGGTAACGTATCCCCTGAATCTTGGTTATTCGAAATACTAGAGGTATTGTCTTCTCCAATTGAAGCTCCTGCACCTTGAACAAGGCTATTGCCTCCAATATTACTTCCCGAACCATACCCCATATCCACAGGTATTGTTGTATGATTACTATCGGCATCGGCATCGGCGTCAGCATCAGCATCAGCGTCAGCATCGGCGTCAGCATCAGCATCAGCATCGGCGTCAGCATCAGCATCGGCATCAGCATCAGCGTCAGCATCGGCATCAGCGTCGGCATCGGCATCAGCGTCAGCATCGGCATCAGCGTCGGCATCAGCATCAGCGTCGGCATCGGCATCAGCATCGGCATCAGCGTCAGCATCGGCGTCAGCATCGGCATCAGCGTCTGCGTCGGCATCAGCATCAGCATCAGCGTCGGCATCGGCATCAGCGTCAGCATCGGCATCAGCGTCGGCATCAGCATCAGCATCAGCATCGGCGTCGGCATCAGCATCGGCATCAGCGTCTGCGTCGGCATCAGCATCAGCATCAGCGTCGGCATCGGCATCAGCGTCAGCGTCGGCGTCTGCGTCGGCATCAGCGTCGGCATCAGCGTCGGCATCAGCATCCGCATCAGCGTCGGCATCAGCATCAGCATCGGCATCAGCGTCGGCATCGGCATCCGCATCGGCATCGGCATCGGCGTCTGCGTCGGCATCAGCATCAGCATCAGCATCGGCATCAGCATCAGCGTCAGCATCAGCATCAGCATCAGCATCGGCATCAGCGTCAGCATCAGCGTCGGCATCAGCGTCAGCATCAGCGTCAGCATCAGCGTCGGCATCAGCATCGGCATCAGCATCAGCATCGGCGTCGGCGTCGGCATCAGCGTCGGCATCAGCATCGGCATCAGCGTCAGCATCGGCATCAGCATCGGCGTCAGCATCGGCATCAGCATCAGCGTCAGCATCAGCATCGGCATCAGCGTCTGCGTCGGCATCAGCATCAGCATCGGCATCAGCGTCGGCATCAGCGTCGGCATCGGCATCGGCGTCGGCATCAGCGTCGGCATCAGCGTCAGCGTCGGCGTCGGCATCAGCATCAGCGTCGGCATCAGCGTCGGCATCAGCATCAGCATCAGCGTCGGCATCAGCATCAGCGTCGGCATCAGCGTCGGCATCGGCGTCATCTTCAAATAGAAGTGTCGTTTGAGCACCTTCGTCACTTATCACATTGACATCAAATGAAGGATCATTGACTGCCGCAGCGCTCACAGTAGCTTCTGGTGCCTCTGGATCTGAGAATTGCGCCTTAAGATTGAAGCTTGTTTGCCCTAACAAATTAGCATCCAAGGCCTGTGTTAGTACATCACTGGAGCCATTCGCGATATCATTTACTAAATCAAACAAGGGGTTTGCTGCTGACTTGATGCCCTGAAGTGCATCATTAACCCCAGGAACAATACCTGTATAAGTCAATTCATTGATAGCCTTTTGTAATGGATCAAACAATCCAGCAAAAGCTGAGCGCGTATATTCACCAAGTCCTTCAGTAAAATCTACTGTAATGGTTTTACCATCACTTGAAATTTTACCGGGCACAGTAACATTGTAAGAACCTAGATCTTGAGCGTTTTTAATAGCATCAAAGGCTGTATTTAATGGATCAAGATCAATTCCTAAAATATCTTCTATTCCAGGTATGCTTGTTAATGTATTGATAGCAGTCCCTAAAGTGTTAACAAGAGGACTAATGCCTGGTAAATCACCCGGAGTAATTGCTGTTAATTGAGCATTCACGGTAACGGTGGGATCCCCAATGATCTTTCCTTGCAGCTCTGGTGGTAAATTAAAGACAACAATCTTAGGATCAGCTAATCCTAAATTAGCAACACCTGTGCCTTTATAAGTTAAATCTAAGTCATAATTGCCATCTGAATTTTTTTGCATTTGATTTCCATTATTAGATACTAAAGAGGTATTTTGCAGAATAGCTATATCAGCTAATCCCTGTGCTTGAGCAACAGAAATAGCTGGATTTGTAAGAGAACTGTTTGAACTAGCAAAAGCTGGATGAGAAAGTGGTACTGCTGTAAACGCAATCGTTGTCGTTGCGGTAGCAATCAATCTAGTTTGATTATAGATTTTTTTAGCATTAATTTTCTTTTTGTTGGCATTTCTTTTCATTTTTTTCTTATAATCAAAATTTTTAGATCCCAATACAATTCCTCCTTTTTAAAACTAGAATAGTTAATTTCATCAAAGTCCTATGTAACTCAGTCAGACCTCTAACCCTCCTCCATTAAAATATTCTAAATATTATATCGAATCTTAAAGGATTTTAGTTTTAAATGTCAAATTATGAAAAATATTAATAAAAAGTAATTATATGGTACTTATTACCCATAAAAATGACGATTTTATAAAAATTGCATCCATAAAAATCAATTAGTGACAAAGTTATTTCATATAAATTGTAAAATTATTACAAAATATAATCTAAAAGAAACAAAATTATCAAAAAAATAATAAAAAAAGAGATTACCAAAAGTTGGTTAACTTTTAAGTAATCTCTTTTAAGGTTAAGTAATTTTTCAAAACGATCATTTTGGATTAATATTTATCCATTTTAAACCAAATGAATAATTAATTCTGTCATTTATTTACGATTTAGGAACTGAATTTCGAAATCTTTCTATATCGAAAGTCTTATATTTACCTTTTTTAAAAATTTCCTTTTTTGACAATGAAAAATTGTGGTGCTAAGCTTTTTTTCAGTAAATATTCTAGAGTTAAAATTTTAGATACAATCATTCGAATGATTTAAATACACTAGGGGGGATAAAATGAATGGGATCAGGGACTCTCTTACTTATGGAGATATAAATCAACAAAGTTTTGCATCACATAATGAAGAAATCACCAAATATATGGCTAAAATTATAAAAGATTCTTTATACCTTATCAAAAACCTTTTACAACTATTGTATAGAAATAAAGAAATAATCAAAAAGGATAATCTTCACCTTTATTATAAAAAAATAATTAATGAAATCATTCACATAGAAAATATTCTAATCCAGTTAATGAATACCATAAGTTATTACTAATCTAAGAAGCTTGATTAAATTCCAAAATTTTATATAAACACTCATCCCTTACCAATAACTACCTAGGCAGTTGAAAATGAATACTATACGCCTTTAATTATTTGAACATTCTAACAAAATAACCTTCATTAAACACTATAGGGGTGGTGTATTAATGCAATTTCTTGGGACAACTCGAATCAACCATGAAGGGCGCTTATTAATACCAAAAAATATTAGAGATCTTTATCACTTAGAACCCCCTAAAAAAATTGAGTTGTTTTATAAGGATCATGGCATTTATGTCATGACAAATATAAAGAACACTCAAAAGGGCATTATAAGGACCATTAATTGGCAAGGACGGCTAACCATCCCAACCAGATACCGCCAAAAGTTATCCTGGGAAAAGGATAATATTATCGAATTATTATATGTTGATTCAACTAGTTTTTTTTTACGTGGTGACCATAGAGTGTGCACATTTTGTTTAAAATCATATACCGATATGGTCATGATATATGACAAATATATATGTGATGATTGTCTCCAAACGGCTTTAGGCAAAAAATATATGATCAATCAAACAACGTCTTTTAAAAATTGTGTAACAGATTTAGACTAAGTATTTCTCTATTTAGAATAACATATAGAAGCATATTGAGTAAGTCTATTTTCCATCTGGATGTGCTTATTAACTCAAGATTATTTCTATCCTATTAACAAACCCATCCTACTCTGCTTCTTTATTTTGCACTTTTTTAACTGTATGACCCACTATTTAATCCATTCATAAGGAGGTAATAATAAGCCATGAGGACCTTAGCTTCTGAAAGAGGCGTTTCAGAACCTATCGAGAATAAAATTGTTTCTATTCAACAAGGTGATGAACAAATACGCTATCAATTATTGAAAGATTATCAACCATTAGTAAAAAAAATTGTTTCTAATGTTTGTAATTATTATATTGATGAAACAATGGATGAATTTAGTATTGGTTTATCAGCATTTAATGATGCAATAAACCAATACAAAAGCATGAAGAATATCCGCTTTGTTACATTTGCTCATATCGTCATTCGAAGAAAAGTTATTGATTTTATCCGAAAAGAATCGCGGCATAGACAAATTATTTTTATGGAAGAAAACATTGACAACCAAGATAATTTGGAGGAAAGTCTTCCACAATTGCAAAAGGCGGTTAGACAATATGAGTTGAATTGTCAGAGTGAAGACATTCTATGTGAAATTAATGAATTAAAAAAACTACTTACTGAATATGGCATTTCCCTCAAGTGCGTTCAAAAGCAATGCCCTAAGAAAATTGATTCTAGAAGACGTATCAAAAACATCGCAAACACCATTGCAGAAAATGCCGATTTAGTACACTATTTAAAACTTAAAAAGAAACTCCCAATGAAACAGCTTTTAAATACAATCCCTTATAGCCGCAAAACTGTTCAAAGGTTTAAATGTTACATTATTGCAATTGTATTGATTTCTACTGGTTCCTTTACTCGATTAAAATCATATATCTAAACGTTTAATTCCTCTTTAACTTATTAGCCAGTTTTAGAGTCAGGCAAACGCTCTTCCTGTTCAACTGTTTGTGTTGCTTCTGAATAACCTTGTCTTTCTCTAACAATTGCTCCTTTAAGCTAGCCCTTTTAGCATGCTCTTGGGCCTCTACCAGAGGATAATACCTCTCCCATCTTTGTACCATTTCTTTTAAGGTACAGCCACTAATCGATTGAATGGGCTGAAGCTCGATCTGTGCAAGCTTATCTTCAAGAGGCACAGTGCTTGATGTGATGCTTTTTTTATAGATATGGTCGGAGCTGTGATGATTCGTTGCCTCATTAAAGTCGCATTTCTCAACCAAGAAGCAATTCATACATCGATTATCCGTAATTAAAAACAAATGATATGCAAAGGTAGTAAATCAAAAAAGCTCTCACGGAATTCATCCATTTAATATATTCGCTTTTGTGAGCAATTTTAAGGGAACTCTTAAGTCACTTTGTGATTTTTTTGATAACAACATAGCATTTATAAATAACAAAAAACGCCGTAAGCAGTGCATCAACCCCTTACGACGTTGTTTTAACCAGATTAATTGCTTCATATCCATTTACATTTATTTCACGTAAATCTAAAGATAGCCATCAATTGCTCCTAAAAAGGAGCTTAAAATACAATGATCATTCGATAAAGAACAAACTGAGCAACATAACCCTACCTAAACCTACGAGTGAGTCGACCGATAAAAATAATCCCCCATGATCTAAATGTATCCTTTATTGAAAAGTTAACGAATGAACCTCCATTGATGTGAGTAATAGTGTTATTTTATGCAGTTGTCGCTAAAACCATCTAACAATTGAAGGTGAATTTTTCTATGATAAATTTACAGTTGATGAAAGGTTACCAGCGGTTCAACGATATATTACAGGCAAAGAGTGTTATGCAATGCTCAGTTAATCAATGGTTGTTTTACAAGGATTCTTCCTTTGAGTCCTGCGTAGCACCACTCAATATCATGTCTATATGCGGTATCCCATCTTCCAAATACACCTCTGAAATCTTTTTGAATCCAAATGCACTGTAAAATCGAATTAAATAGGCTTGTGCGGAAATCTTAATTGGCTTCTTCGGAAATCTCCTTTTGATCTCAGCGATTGTTTCTTGCACGATCAACTTCCCGAAATTTTCCTTTCGAAAGGATTTAGGGACCAAAACACGTCCAAATTCAATCTGTTCTTTTCGTTCAATAATTCTTGTATAACCATTGAGTTCTTTATTATTATTGAGCAAAAACACATGAATCGCTTGAAAATCATCTTGATCCACTTCCTGATATGGACAGTGCTGTTCA
The DNA here is from genome assembly GCF_014642655.1 of Pullulanibacillus camelliae. GTDB lineage: Bacteria > Bacillota > Bacilli > Bacillales > Sporolactobacillaceae > Pullulanibacillus > Pullulanibacillus camelliae. Next base: position 35,401 of record NZ_BMIR01000003.1, on the reverse strand, counting down.
ACGACAAATACAGACACACGATGTTGGAAGATCATAACCAATTCCGTCGGAGTCAAATCTGCTGTTTTCTTAATGATTACATCTACCAATCGCCTTCACCTCTTTTCATCTATAAAATCATTCTATTTGAATCATGTCTAGCAATCCAGTCATTCACGACAGAACCCATCCACTTCTCTTCCACCGTCTTCATTCTCTCAATTCTACCCTAAGTCACCCTTTTTGCATCAAGATTCTCAGTGTTGCTTCAAGCCCTTCCTTAAAAGGTGTCTTGGGAATTGGACCAATCCGTTTCTCATATTTATCACCATTTAATATGAAGCCTTCTTTCGTCAGATACATAATCTCAACAACTTCTCTCATAAAGGCATCAAACCAGCCGATCAAGTGTATCGCTGTTTTATTTAAAGGTATCACCATCTTACGGTTCCCTGTTATCTCACGAGCCAATTGAATGATTTCTTTTCCTGAAATCACTCCTGCTCCAGGAATATTCCAATTTTCTCGGTAGGCATCCTCTTTTTCTGCTATGTTCACAATCATTTTGGCTGCATCAGGTAAATAAACATATTCTCTTGGCGTTTTCAAATTACCAATAAAAATAGTGGGTCTATTTGCAGCTATCCCTTCTAATGTTGGCTGCAAATAGGAGTTCTGCGAGGTTGCGCCATAATAATCAGGCAAACGAACAATTAACGGCTGGGCACGCTGCCACTTATCACTAAATATTAAGGCTTCAAAAGCAAGTCTTAGCTTTCCCTTCTTAGTGTGAGGATGCTTTGGGTGTGTCTCGTCGCCTTTGCCCACTTGATGGCCATAAACATAGATGCCATCAACAATCACAATCTTCTTCCCTAAATAATCAGCCGCCTTCATTATGCTTTTTCCCAACGGAAGGAGGCGGTCGGCCATCTCAGTATAACTCACATTGGCACACTGAAAGATGACCTCCGCAGGTTTTGCTGCATCAATAATGGACTGCGCATCAAAGATATCCCCTAGTCGGTAGGATAACCGCTGATTAAAGTGATGTTCTGCCAGCAATCCTTTTAATTTAGCTTCTGATCTCCCGAAGGCCATCACATTAACACCCCTGTCCAATAATTCTGATACAATGGCTCGACCCGTTCCACCCGTTGCCCCTAAAACAATAGCTGTTTTCATCATTCATCTCTCCTTTAATTAGTGATTGATCAATAACTTATTTTGTTATAGAAAACTTAGCTTGTAGCTAAGCCCTAAAATTCCTTTCAATTACCCTTTTGACCAGCAATCAGCTCTGGACAGTCCATAAAGAATGCGATATTACACAACATGCCTCGAGCGAGAAAGGTCGTAACCTCCCTTTCAGCATGTGTCAGTCCCGCAGTTTGACACCTTTCAAGCACATAGCTTCTTATCTGTAACAGGCCCTGTTTCGAGGATTGTCTAATGGCTTGCTCTGGCACAGATAGGCCAATAACCTGTAGCTTTATTTCATTAGGATGAGAGATACTTAATTGTTCATAAGTTTCAATCATTTTGGCAACGAGTTGCGGGGAACCCTCCTTCACCTCTTTAAAGGCCTGTAGGATTCTTGCAAATGCCCGGTCTAACGCTGCAATAAACAGGTCCTCCTTTGTTTTAAAAAAACGAAAAACATAAGGTTGAGAGATCCCTGCCTTCTCTGCAATATCCGCTGTGGTCGTATTATAATATCCTCTCTCAGCAAACACCTCTAAGCCCGCCTCGAGAATTTCCTCTATTCGCTCTTCCTTCTTCGCTCTTGCCATTTCAGAAAGCCCCTTAATAAATTTAGTTAGTGATTGATCAATTATATAATAACCAAACACAAATCATTATGCAAGTGTTTTTATAAAATCAAATGCTCCTAAATGAGGTATAGCGGAATATTATAGTCGATAACACTGCCTCTTGATTTAAAAAAGCAAGCCCCTCAGTCGCCCTAAAGGGACTTGCTCATTTAAAAAACCTTAAATCTAAGAACCGGGCAAAAGTCATCTGATCCTCGTTCAGTCAAGCATTAAAATGTTTCTTACCACAATGCACCGTCAATACAAAGTGGATGAGAGCGGAAGACGTGAGACATCTTCGGGAACGGGGCGAGGGTTACTTCACGAATAAATAACGCGTTGTTCCGAGGAAGCTGACGACAAAACAGATCTACTCGACGCAGGAACAGGGGATTGGGTCTAATAGACTTGGGAATCTTTAAAGAACTTTGTCTAAGTGTCTTACATTTTTCAAAGAACTTCGACTAAAATCGCCACATCCATTAAGGAACTTCGGTGTGTCGGAGGTCGTGTCCGAGGAAAGCGAGTGTGCTGGAGCGAAAATCTAGACTATCCACTCCATTAGTCCCTCAAATTTTATGCTCTCTTATTATTCAAAAAAGCTATATCTTCAGATGGGCTTCATAACTTTCCGTAAAACGTAAAATGGCATCAACACCCTTCTTGTATCCACCAGCTTCTCGGAAGGACGCACTGATTTGCTTGGCGCTTTGCCTGTACTTAGGGTCATTCAACACCGTAATCACTGCATTTTTCAGCGCCTCACCTGTGAGCGTTTGTAGATCAAGCTGAACACCTGCACCAAGCTCTTCCACACGATCTGCCACTATAGGTTGATCGCTTCCTGCAGGAAGCATCACTAACGGGACATTAAAATAAAGTGCCTCATTTGTACTATTCATGCCACAATGTGTAACAAAGACATCTGCTTGTTCCAACACCTTTAATTGTGGTACATACTGTTGGACAACGATATGATCAGGGATCGGTCCTAAAGACTCAATAGCTGTGTTTTTTCCTACACTCAGAATAATATTAAACGGTAAGTTTTTAAAGGTTTGTATCACTGTTTGATAAAAGTGCGGCTGATCATTTAACACTGTACCCATGGAGGCATAGATGAGAGGTTGGTTAGGCTTAAAAGTGACGCTGAATGCCTGATCCTGCTCTGTACGCGACGTGATTGATGGACCAATGAAAACGTACCGATTCCTTGGAAAAGTGGCACTTTCCATTTGAAAAAATGAGGACGTAAAGACAATGTTCAAGTCCCCGTCACAAAGCATAGCCTTTGGAAAATCAGGTAATGCCATGTCATAGGTGTCTCGTAATCGTTCTAGCGTCTTTTTTAACTTATCCATATCAATAAGACCGTTCAGCTTCGATTTTTCTCTTAATGCGTTCAATCGATCCGCCATCTTTTCATTTATCGCAAATATGGACCATGTAGAGATGGTGGGCTTCTTAAGCAAGTGACCAATAATCTTTCCTGGAAGAGCATTCGCATCATAGATAACGTAGTCAATGTTATCCTGCTGTATGTCATTGTAAATCGAATCAACCACGTCCTCAATCCGCTCCAGCATTCGAAGTATCGCATAAGGAGGCTTCTCTTTTGGTGATAAATCTAGTCCATAATCCAGTCGTCTAAATTCAGCACCGGCATGCTCAATACGCGCTTTAAAAGGCTCACTGCAATAATAGATAACCTTCTCCCCACGCGCCGTCAATTCTTTAACTATACCTAGAGTAGGATTCACATGACCTTCAGCTGGAAGGTTAATATACAGATAGTTCGCCAACATACACACCTTCTATCAAAAGTTTGTCAACCGCAAAAGACCTCTCCATCATAGAAAAATTGCTAGATTCAAACAAGATGCGAAGGTTTTAGCCCTTTTGTAACCCTGATGCAGGATAAGAGAATCGCTCTAGTTATAATGTTGAATAAAGATTTACATAGGACTTATTCACATGTCAAGAAGCATGTTATTAGATAGCTTAACGAGGGGGCTAGTCTTTCTGATAGTATAAGAAAAACCGGGCGAAAAGCATGTCCGGTCCTTGGCTTGGTACAGAGCATTATGATATATGAAAGAGGCTTCATTGCCTGATCAAGTGGATGGGATGGAGTGGAAGGCGCGAGAAATTCGGAACACTCTAATATCGTGTGTTCCTCGGGCGCCGCTGACTCATGATGCGGAGACTAGACTCCAGCGGGAAGTGGGAGATCGGTAAGACCTTAGCAGCGCGAGGAGGCTTATCACTCCCCCGCGGAAAGCGAGCGGCCTGGAGCGGAAATCCGCACCGTCCTCATGACCAGAAATTTTATACTTTCTGATCCTTCAAAAAAACAAAAAAGTGATACTACTGTGTATCCCTCTTGGTTTAAGGAGATTTGTCATTTTAAAAAAGCTTTGATGCCAATGCCCCCTTATCACTCCAAAGCTTTTATGAAATAAACATAAGATAAAGCTGATCCAAAATTTCCTTGGGAGAATAGCCGCGTATTTCTCTTTGAAATAAATAGGCATCGCTTTTTAAAGCTTCAAGTAACATATCCGCTCTAAAAATAATATTGGGCTGCCCTTCTCCTCCGGCATCCATCTCTTTAAATAATCCCACAAAGCGCTGATGCAATTCTTCATACAAAGGACTCCGTGTTCTCGATTTATTTCGACTGGCCAGCGAGGCATCCTCAACCCCTTTAAGCAGTTGCGCCTTACTTTCCCTAAAGCGAATAAATATGCTAAGAATCCCCTTTAGTCGTTCACTTGGCGGAGCCGTCTGATTTTCCTCTAAGTATGCTTCAATATTCTCAAAGCATAACACAAGATTATCTTTAATGAGATCCAGACACAATTCTCCTTTATTCCCATAACGGCGATAGAGTGTCCCTGGACCGATCTCAGCTTCTGTAGCAATTTGATTCATGCTCACATGTTCAACCCCATATTGATCGAATAGTCTTGAAGCCGTATCTAGTATACGCTGTCTATTTTCAGCAGCATCGCGTCGTTCTGTACGAACACGGGTGATTTTCTCATCCTTCATTAGTCAACACTCTCTTTCATCCTGTAGTCAAACTCTTGACAAACGGAGATATCTCCATTTATTATAAGTGAGAGAGTTCTCCACTTAATATTAACTTATAAAAAAGGAGTTTACAACACATGCAAAAACCATCTGGAAACACAGCATTATTGGTTATGGACTTACAAAATGGCATTGCTTCTCATCTAGGAGATCATCTAGAAGAAGCCATTGTGCCTTATCAAAAGGCAATCAAAACAGCCCGTGAGCACGATATCCCTGTTATTTTTGTCAGAGTAGGGTTTAGTCCGGGTTATCCTGAGATTAGTGCCAAAAACAAAGCTTTTTCAGCTATTACAGATCAGGTTGCCATGACGGTTAATGACGTGTCCACACAAATCCATGAGCTTGTTAAACCTGAGGGCAATGAACCTGTCGTCACAAAATATCGTGTGAGTGCCTTTGCCGGCAGCAATCTTGAAGTGATCTTACGCGCCCAACAAATTGATAATATTGTTCTCAGCGGCATTGCTACAAGCGGAGTGGTGCTATCGACTCTACGCGAGGCTGCTGACAAAGATTTTGGTATTCATGTTCTAAGCGATGCTTGTTTTGATCGAGATCCTGAGGTACATCGCGTTCTTATGGAAAAAGTATTTCCACGCCAAGCCGATGTTTTAACCGTTGACGCCTGGATTGACAGTTTAAATTAAAACGTTAGGGCCTGTTTCAAAACAGCTGGAACAGGCTCTATCTCATTATAAACAATGAAGATTCCGCTCTAGATTTTCTTATACCCTACAAGGTTTTAGAAGGAAGGCATATATTGTGTTGAGAAGTAAAAAAGTAGGAGGGGCAGCAGACAATGCGTTTGATCGTAAACTTATTGCCCCCATGGTGTTAGGATCGATTCTCAATCCGATCAACTCTTCAATTATTTCAGTTGCACTACTTCCTATTGGTCAAGCGTTTGGTGCACCGCCCTCTCAAACCGCCTGGCTTGTTTCTGCTTTATATCTTGCTACAGCGCTTGGACAGCCCGTCGTCGGAAAGCTTATCGATCTTTTTGGCCCAAAGCTCTTATTTATGATCGCGACATCATTAGTTGGGATTTCTGGCGTCGTGGCGATTTTTGCACCAAACCTTTGGTGGCTAGTTGCAGCAAGAGTGTTGCTGGGATTAGGTACTTGTGCAGGTTACCCAGCCTCCATGTATATCATTCGTCGCGAGGCTGAACGAACGGGTGAGGAAAGTCCGACAAGCATTCTTACTATTCTCGCTATCGCTAACCAGACCATTGCAGTCATCGGGCCAACACTTGGAGGGCTGCTTATCGATATAGGTGGCTGGCAAAGCACCTTCATTATTAATATTCCTTTATCCATCGCTTGCATTCTCTTAGGGATTTTCCGTTTACCTCGACAATCACGGTTTGCTCATGAAGAAAAGAAACTGATTTCCATTGATCTTATTGGCATGCTCTTATTCGGCATCACACTTATCTCTGCCTTGCTTTTCTTAATGAATCCAAGCGTGTCTACCCTTTATTTATTAGGCATTGCCATTATCATTGCCATCATCTTTGCTGTATTTGAATTAAAAATCAGCAATCCCTTTATAGACATCCGTGTATTAGGTGGCAATACCCCTTTGTTATTGACTTTTGCGCGTAGCTTGCTCGCGGCTATTGTTGCCTATTGCTTCCTTTATGGCTTTCCGCAATGGTTAGAAAAAGGAAGAGGCTTATCGCCTTCTCATGCTGGGTTATTGCTATTGCCCATGTTCTTAACAGCCATCATCGTCTCTCGGACCACTGGAAAAAGCCCTGCCATTCGTCTGAAATTAATTGTCGGGAGTATTGTCCAATTTATCGCCATGTCACTCATTTTATTAACGAATCATACAAGTAGCATTCTCTTTCTCATTATTCTTATCCTACTGCTCGGTATCCCACAGGGATTACTAAATTTGGCCAATCAAAATGCTGTTTTCTTTCAAGCAGATCCTAAACAAATAGGCGCTTCAGCTGGTTTATTGAGAACCTTTATGTACTTAGGCGCCATCCTTGCTTCAGCTGCGAACGGCCTATTCTTAAAATCTGGAGCAACAACGGCCGGTATGCACCATATAGCCATGTTCAGCAGCGTGATTGGTATCCTTCTCATCGCAATCACTTTATTTGATCGCCGTTTGAAAACAGCCCCCAATAAAAAAACCGCGTGATATCGCACAAGGCAATAGGGCTGGAACAGAAGACATTCAGCCCATAGGGAAGCCGAACGCATTCACAATTTCGATGGATGCGTTCGACTTTTTGAGTAGCATGAAGCGCTCAGGCAAAACACTTCGCTTTCCACAATCACGGCTCAGGTATACACTCAGGGGTCCCCGAAAAATGTGCTTTACTTTTTCCTTAATCACTTTAACGAGATTAGTGCTCTCTTAAACTATAAATCTAGATAATAAGAGAGAGTATCTCTTAACCACCTATTATTTATTACATCATACGTTTCCAATCAGCCGCTTACTCATGTCCCACAAGCGATCAGCAGCTTGGGCATCTATAGCATATGGCATAACACCTAATAGACGATCAGCACCAACATCCGACATAGTCGTATTAGTATCACACTCAATCAAAGGCGCTACGTCAACATTCTCACAATAAACCCCACCCATTTCATTGAGCTGAGGATGCGTTGCACACCAAACCTGTGTCGCAGCCCCTTGCTTTACTGTTTTGAGCTGTCTTTCTGGATCGAGAACTGGGTTGCCATGTGCGTCCAGCACTCCAAATCTCTGCATCTCTTCCAATGAAAAATTTCGCCCTAAATTGGTAATAATACTCCCCGGATGAAGCGAGTAGGCACGAATCCCGTTCCCCTTCTCCCTTGCATCCAACCCCACTGCAAACAAAATGTTGGCGGTCTTCGACTGAGCATATCCTAGCATGGGTCGGTAATTGCGATGCGTAAAGTGAAGATCATCAAACACGACAGGCGATAATTGATGGGCTCGGGACGATACAGAAACAACACGCGCACCCTTGGCAAGACGCAATGCAGGAAGAAGCCGCAGGGTAAGCTGAAAATGTCCAAGATGATTTGTTGCAAAATGATATTCAAACCCCCGTGAATCAAGTGTCAATTTGGGCAGAGCCATGATACCTGCACTGTTTACTAAAATGTGTAACGCCCTTCCAGATGAAAGAAATGTCTCCGCAAAGGCATTAATAGAAGCTGGGTCCAGCAAATCCATCCGTGCAATTTCGACATTATTAAGACCTTTAAGCGCATCAGAAGCCTTGTCATAATCCCGAGTGGGAACAATAACCTTAGCCCCTGCTGCCTGCAATGTTTGTACTGTTTCCAAGCCCAGGCCAGAATAGCCGCCTGTCACTATAGCGTTTTTTCCCCTGAGGTCCATTCCGGCCATCACTTCATCCGTTATCGTAGCAGCTCCAAATCCCGAGCCAATAGGCCTTTGTTTAGTCAACATAAGCATTCCTCCATAGAAAATAAATCGGATAGTAGGACTTCTAAAGTATCCGTCGTTCCATTTTCTATCAAAATTAGGAAAACCACTAGACACATCCCTGCATAATCATTGCCTAAAAATGCAAGAATGAATTGGATGCGATCACACTATGCGTTATAATCATGTATAAGCACAAAAGAAAAGGCACACCTATTTTTCTGCAACTTAATAAGGGGTAGATGAGAAGCTTATGTTCAACAAAAGACAATCAGAACACTACAGAACATCTGTGGATCCAAATGATTCTCTTCATCAGAAATTATTGGATCAACTTATTACATTAGTTAACCAATTTACAGATAAGGAAGGTCAAACTCAAACCAGCATTCCTTTTCTTTCTATTTTTAAACACAGCAATCCTGGCCCTCTGGCTCCAGGTGTTACCACACCTTCATTTTGCCTAATTCTGCAAGGCTCTAAAAAGCTTCTTATAGGTCAGGATATCCTGCATTATCATACAGGCAATTACCTTGCATCAATCATCGACCTGCCAGCAACAGGGCAGGTCACTCGTGCAACACCCGACTCCCCCTATATTGGTTTGCGCATCGATTGCCCAATACAAGAAATCGCCTCTGTAATGATAGAGGCGCAGCTTAGTGCACCATCTAAAGATACAAAACAGACTAGGGCAGCCTTTATAGGAAGCGCGAATGCCGACTTATTGGATCACTTTATTCGGCTCATGAAACTCCTTAATAAACCCGAGCAAGTCCCCTTTCTATCCAATCTCATTAAACGAGAAATGCTGTATGTTTTATTAACTGGAGAATACGGACAGTGCTTCTTACAGCATGCCTTTTTTGATCCACAAGCAGATGGCATCGGTAAGGCGATTGCATGGATAAAGGATAACCTAGCACAATCCTTTACAGTTGAAGAGCTTGCAAAGCTATGTAACATGAGTGTATCCGGGCTCCATCATAAATTTAAAGCATTAACCACCATGGGACCCATACAATATCAAAAAAAGCTTCGACTTCAAGAAGCGCGACGCCTCATGCTTGGTGAATATGTTGACGCAGGGACTGCAGCCCACGCCGTGGGTTATGAAAGCCCCTCACAGTTCAACCGTGAATACCACCGTCATTTCGGCCTACCACCACTCAAGGACATCAAAGCGCTTCGCAAAAGTTCTGGATTAAGTGGCCCCGATATCGATTAAGAAATGACAACAGGTGATAGTATTGCCATTTTCAAGTCAAAGCGCTAGCCCCTTGTACCATTAGAAAAATCGGCAGGCGCCCGGTCATTGTCTGGGTAAAGAGCATCATCCAATATGAAAGAGGCTTCATTGCCTGGTCAAGTGGATGGAAGCGCAAGGCACGAGATTCGGAACACTCTAAAATCGTGTGTTCCTCGGGTGCCGCTGACTCATGATGCGGAGATTAGACTCCTGCGGGAAATGGGAGATCGGTAAGACCTTAGCAGTGCGAAGGCACGAGGAGGCTTACCACTCCCCTGCGGAAAGCGAGCGGCCTTAAGCGGAAATCCGCACCGTCCTCATGACCAGAAATTTCATACTTTCTGATCTTTTAAAAAAACTGGCCCTTTTGTGGGCCAGTCTCCAAATACTTCTTCCTAATACTTCTTCCTATCTGTAATAGCTGAGGGCGAGAGCTTTAAGCCTCCTGCATGACAACAATCGGTTTAATGGTTGCGCCAGATTTAGAATCTTCAAAGGCTGTTTCAAGTTCCTCAAAGTCATAGAATTTAACCAATTTATCAAATGGGAATTGACCCTCTTTGTAATATTGAACTAATTTAGGGATAAAGGTTTGTGGGATGGCATCTCCTTCAACAACACCAATAATGGATTTAACTTCTCCCATTAATTCGGTTTGGACATTGACTGTTAAATCCCCAGTCGCCCCAACAATAGCCAAAGTGCCCATGCTTTTCAAACCATTTAAAGCCTGACGGGTTACAGCTGGAACTCCTGCTGTATCTACAGCATAATGAGTGCCTTTACCAGTAATCCGTCGAACCTCTTCAACTGTATCTACTTTTGCACCATTAATCACGTGGGTCGCTCCCAACTCTTTGGCAAGCTCCAAACGGCTGTCATGCACATCGACAGCGATGATTTTAGAACAGCCAACGATCTTAGCTGCCATGATAGCACTTAAACCCACTGCGCCTGCACCGTAAATCGCAATGGTTGAGCCAAATTCAGGCTTCAATTTATTCAAAACCGTTCCGCTACCCGTTTGGATACCACAGCCCAATGGTCCTAATAGCCGAAGGTCAACATCCTCATCGATTTTTACAACATTTCTTTCATTGGATACTGCATAAGTAGCAAATGAAGATTGACCAAAAAATGTTGAGAATTCTTCTCCATGCTTATGAATGCGTTTAGTGCCGTCGTTCATCACGCCACCGAAGTTCAAATCATTTAATTGTTCACAAGCACTTGGATGTCCTGTTAGGCAGTTTTCACAATGTCCACAAGATGAAAAAGAAAGGACAACATGATCCCCGGGTTTCACCGTCGTGACATCTGCCCCCACTTTCTCAACAATCCCTGACCCTTCATGTCCAAGGACAACAGGAAGTGGAACAGGTACGAATTGTTCACGAGCAACAGCATCTGTATGGCAAACTCCTGAAGCAACTATTTTTATAAGGACTTCATTAGACTTGGGTTCACGAATCTCAACATTTTCGAAAACGAAGTCTCCTTTTGGTTCATATAATGATGCAGCTTTCATTTCCATCTTTCATCAGACCCCTTCTATTTTTCTAGTCTTTTAAGTAAACCGATAGAAATCGTTACCATCATCATAATAGCACCATTGACATTTTTTTAAAATAAAATAGCTCAATCCTACCCCTTCGAAAGGCGCACATTTAAAGAGGGATCATTTCTAGAAGCTGCTCCTTATAACCAGAAGGTTGGATACTGACGCTCCCTACGAACATTATTAATAATCAGTGCAAAAAGTACAATGATTATTGCACCAACAAGGACTGGTGTCACTAAATAACTCCAACTCGATCCAGCCATGATAACAACTAATGGATCAGCCCCTGCTGGTGGATGCGTCGTTTTTGTGACCATCATAACAGCTATCGCCAAACCAACACCTAATCCCATCACCCATGGTGCATGGCCAAAAAGGTGATATCCAAGCAATCCGATGAATGTAGATACAAGGTGTCCCCCTATGATATTACGAGGCTGTGATAAAGGAGCGTTCCACAAGCCAAATGCCAGAACACAGCTCGCACCAAATGGCGCCATGATCCATAATGTCGACGTTGCAGTTGTCAAAAGAAACAATGCAAAAATTGAACAAAACCCTCCAACGAGTCCTGTTAGTGCATCCTTTACATTCACTTGCAGCGGGCTTCTTCCCTTTCCAGCCATTTTAGCTAGAAAAGAAACAGAAGCCTCTTCTTTTTCTATCGTTACTGTTTTCTCCATGAGTGTATCCCCCTCCTCAACTCATGCTTACACTTTACACGCCCCAAACTAACCTGTCAATTGTTTTTTAAACGGTTAGTTATAGCCGTAAGAAAACCGGGTGAAAAGCATGCCCGGTCCTTGTCCTTAGTATATGAAATAGGCTTCATTGCCTGGTCAAGTGGATGGGAGCACAAGGCGCGAGATTCGGAACACTCTAAAATCGTGTGTTTCTCGGGCGCCACTGACTCATGATGCGAAGACTAGACCCCTGCGGAAGTGGGAGATCGGTAAGACCTTAGCAGTGCGAAGGCGCGAGGAGACTTACCACTCCCCGCGAAAGCGAGCGGCCTGGAGGGGAAATCCGCACCGTCCTCATGACCAGAAATTTTATACTTTCTGATCTTTATAAATAGACTACCCTTCCCATGGGAAGGGTAGTCTTTTCTTCACCTACTTTTGCGTTGTTGGTGGACTTGAGCCTTTTTTCTATTGCCACAAATTTTCATTGAACACCATTTACGTCTTCCTGTTTCGTCAATAAACAGCAAGACACAATCAGGATTGGCACATCTTTTTAAAGCCCGTAATTTGCTGTCCTCCATTAGCGTTAATACATCCAAAGCAACTAACGACGCTAACCCGTCCTCAATCTCCCCCACCGGGATGGGGAGCAGCTTGTTATCTATAACTTTATAAGTGAGGGGGGCCTTTTCAATCACAGCTTCTAGAAAGGAAATAAAGTCCTTTGTTATTACCCGCTGTTCGGCGATGTCTTCGAAGTTCTTTCTTAGGATCACGCGCATCGCCAGCAGTGTGTCTAATATTTTGACGCCCCTCATCTCTATTTCTTTAGAAAGCGTGTCATTCCAATACCAATACGGGCTATTGTTGCGCATGTCTTCAAGCCATGCTTGCATCTCTTTTTCTGATACCAATAAATCATGACGCTTGCCTCTTCTGACTATTTCTGTATTAACTAAGTCAAGGGAAGGATGACCAGATATTAGAGGGAATGTCGTTTGCTTCGTCATCATAAGACTCCTACATTTTGACGTTATAACCATTTAATCACTCTTTGAAAGGTTATATATAGGATAGCACATTAGTCCACTTCAATTCATCCTTATTTTCCCTATACTCAACATTCAAGACTGCAGATCAGAATGACTTTCACTTTTATTTCTAAACAAAATAAAAGTCGTAATCCATGCTGTAATCGGAATGATGATCGCCACACCAATCCCCCCACTTAAAATCGAAATCACTTCAGAACTGAAAACTTTGGAGTTAATAATATCCCCAAAAGAATAGGATAACTTTTTAAACCATATAATCAATGTCAAATAACCACCAATGAAAGCAAAATACAAAGTATTAGTGGTCGTTCCTAATATATCTTTGCCTATTTTCACTCCAGATTGGAAAAGGCTTTTTTTACTCATTAAGGGACTGTGGACAAACAATTCATTCATTGATGAGGCAATGGATAATGAAATATCAATAATGGCCCCTATGGTCCCCATAATGATTGTGCATATAGCCACTTTGCCAAAATCTATTCCAACATAAAGCGAAAACCCACTGATTTCGTCCTCCTCTTCCTCACCGAAACCTTGAATCATCGCTTGGTGTTCGATAATAAAGATAAAAGAAATCAAAATGGCCAGCGTAATGACAACGGAAATAAAGGTGGACAGCGTCTTATGATTTAATCTATTGATATAAAACAGATTAATCAAGCTAATCAACAGACACGCAATTAACGTAATCGTAATAATGCTTTTCAAATCCTTCATAAGAATGATGTTAAAAAAGATCACACCAAAATTTAAAAACAACGCCAAAAATGAGGTGATCCCTTTTTTTCCACCAATACTACTCATAAGAACAAATAAAATAGCTGCCAGTAGCATAATGATATTCACGTTCTCTTCTCCTTCCTAAAAATAAATAGCATTGAAAGATAGAGCGTGATGGGAATGGTTAAAACGATCCCAATACTACCCGCCAAAGCACGCACTAATTCTAATGATAGATTTAAAGAAAAGGTATCGATAAGTGGGTACCCATTTTTTAAATACAGGAGAATGATGGGAATTGTGCCACTTATATAGGCAAAAAATAAAATATTTGTCATAGCTCCCATCACATCCCCTCCAATTTCTCGCCCTGAGCGCATGAGGGCTTTACGCGAGAGGGTCTCGCTTTTTTCATACAATTCATAGACAGAAGAAGTGAGCGTAATTGCTAAATCCATTACTGCTCCTAAAGAACCGATTAAGATTTGCGCCATAAATACTTCCTGAGGCGGAATTAACACAAACTGCATGGACTCAAAATGAAGACCATTAGAATCGGTCAACTTTAAGGCTGCATAAGCAATCAACAGGGCAACAAACGTACTGATTAAAGTGGCAATGATAGCCACATAGGTTTTTTCCTGACGGCCGCTGACCAACAATAAGGATATAACAGTAAAAAGAACGACAGCGCCCATGCCAACCAATAACAAGCTTGATTGCTGAAAGTCTAAAAAGAGATTTAAGGCAACCAATAACAGTACAATATTAATAAATAAGCTGATGATAGAATAAAGGCCTTGTCTTTTTCCAATAGCAAGCAAAACAAATAAAAACAGCCCCACAATAATGACAATTGGCTTGTCTCGTTTTGCTCCCGTAATCGTTCCCCCTAATTTATGGTGCCCGTGTGACTCTATAGAGACAAATAAAGTGTTACCTTCCCCATATTTTTGATCATAAGCACCCGATTGAGAATACTGGTTCGTTAAATGGATCAGCTGCCCTTTATATTTTCCATTTTTCATTTTTGCCGTAATCTTTTGGGAAAAAAGTGCATCTTTACTATGATTCGCGTCAATTTGCTTTGTTTTCACCGTCTTAATCTTAATAACCTCAGCCAATGGCTTTTTATATAAAAAAGCATCATGACTAGTAAAAGTAATCGCTAAGCATAAGCAAAGTAGCCCTAATATGTAAAATAAAATCTGTTTACGGCTTAACCTAGTCCATAGTCTTTTCATTGCATGGTTTCTTATTAAATCAACAGTAAAGCGAGGCATAACAGGTTGTCCTTTCATAATAGAGGTAATGACAAAACTTTTTCCTCAAAGACAGCAATAGAGTAACCCCAATAGGAGTCGGTAATTGAAACTTTCCATAAGCGTAATTGTTACGTTTTGTTTATTTTAGCGCTTCCCCTTATGAGATGCAAATCAGGAGTCTTAGACGCCTTATTAGAAAAACCGGGTGAAAGGCATGCCCGGTCCTTGTCCTTAGTATAGAGCATCATTCAATATGAAATAGACTTCATTGCCTGATGAAGCGGATTGGAGCGCAAGGGGCGAGACTCCTGCGGGAAGCGGGAGATCAGTAAGACCTTAGCAGTGCGAAGGCGCGAGAAGGCTTACCACTCCCCCGCGGAAAGCGAGCTGCCTGAAGCAAAAACATGCACTATCCACCCCATCCGCACCCCGAATTATTACTTTAAAAAAACGGTGTTCAGTGATGATCCACTCAAAGCATTGAACCTACCATTGCCTTTTTTCATAGAAAATGATAAATTATCTAGAAACAACGATTAAATCGTAATAATTACTATTTAAATATACCACCTCAAGGAGGGAACCCACTTGTGATTTTATCTAAACCCACACTAGAGAAGAAACTGATAGAAAAAGAACTGATTATTGAGCCCCTGTCTTCCGTACAGCTTCAGCCCGCTTCCATTGACTTGCGGGTGGGCAATCATTTCTTAATCATTGATGAACATGCAACACCTGTGATCTCATTGGACCAACCCGCTGTGTATAGAGAAGTCAATGAGGATAGAATTATTATTCCTCCTAAGGCCTTTGTTTTGGCCACAACGATTGAATACATTCATTTGCCAACCCATCTAACAGCCTTTGTCGAGGGCAGAAGCTCCATAGGTCGCTTAGGATTATTTATTGAAAACGCTGGATGGGTTGATCCTGGGTTTGAGGGGCATATCACACTGGAACTCTACAATTCTAATAGCGTCCCGATAGAAATACAGGCTGGCAGGCGACTATGCCAATTAGTCATCGCCTCATTAGATCAAGATGCGCCGCCCTATGCCGGAAAATATGTAGCCCAAAAAATAGCGACACAAAGTAAAGTGTATCTCGATCGTGAGGCGACACCTCTACACGATTCAGCCTTACAATAACACACATACGGGAGAGAGGATTGAGGCGTTGATGGGAACAGGAGAAATTCCAGTCAATATCTTAACAGGATTTTTAGGCTCAGGAAAAACAACACTATTGAACAATATCTTAACTGAGCACCATGGAGAAAAGGTCGCTGTGATTGTGAATGAATATGGTGATATCAATATTGATGGCTTGCTTGTCCTCCATTCAGATGAAGACATTATTCAAATGAATAACGGTTGTATTTGTTGTACGGTTCGTGGCGATCTGATCAAAATGCTCATGAATTTACTCGTTGCTCAGCATAAAGGGGACATCACATTTGATCGCATTGTGATCGAAACAACAGGGCTTGCTGATCCTGGACCTGTCGCTCAAACCTTTATCTTTGATGAGGCTTTATCCTCAGTTTTTGCGCTCGACACTATTATCACCGTTGTTGATAGCCAGCACATCATCGAGCAATTAGATAGCTTTGAAGAGCCTCAAGAGCAAATCGGCTTTGCCGATATCATCATGCTCAATAAAATAGACTTAGTTGACAGCAGCAGGCTTACAGCCATCCGTCAGCGCATTCACCAAATCAATCCCACAGCAAGGCTATTAGAATCACAGCACAGCCAGGTGGCTTTGTCTGATATTCTCGATATCTATTCCTTTGATTTGGAAAGTAAGTTGATGTTCGATCCCGACTTCTTAGAGGTGCACCACCCTCATCACCATAGTGATAGCGTCACTTCATTATCCTTTATTGAGAAGCACCCTCTTGATATGGAAAAGCTAAATCATTGGATGGCAGATCTCATTACCCATAAAGGACAAGACCTCCTGAGATATAAGGGGATTCTAAATGTAGAAGGCATGAATGAACGCCTGATCTTCCAAGGTGTCCACATGCTCTTTAGTGGGACGTTTGATCGTCCATGGCAGCCCAACGAAGCAAAGGAAAGTCGGCTCATTTTTATTGGAAAGCATTTGGATCAACACGCGCTAACAAAACAATTTAATCAATGCCTTGCTACTCGTCCCCTGCCTTTAAAAGGCTAATTTATTATCACACACAATAAAAGAGGCGGTGCCAAAATGTCAAAGCTATCAAAATTAGAAAGATTGAAGTTATTCGGTTCTGTAGAGCCTTCTGTAAAACAGAAACCGACCAAGAAAGAGGACATGAAGGACTTACAAAATACATTAGCCGATTATTTATTTTCCATCACACAAGTTGGGGTATCCGAGTTGACACTCCCCATCATCTTAAATAGTGATATCGCCCCCTTCAAGCAAATTGTCCAAGCCACCTTCCAAATCACATCTCGATTACCAAGAGAGCGAAAAGGTGTAAATATGAGCCGCTATGTAGAAAAGCTCACGGCCTATTGCAAGGCTGATGGGGCATTGGACTTGCCCGAACTGCGCCTTCTTATTAAACAAATCGCTGAATATTGTGAGCTTCCTACTATAGAAACAAAGATACAATTCCGCTGGTTCTATGATCAACGCTCACCGGTTACTGGACTAACAGGAATGAATGTTGCTGATGGAGAGATTCACCTGGCTTACGCTCCTAATACTGGCTATCAGCAATCGGTTCAGCTCGAGGGAATCGCAACGACACTCTGTCCCTGTTCAAAGGAAATTAGTGAATACGGGGCGCATAACCAAAGAGGGCATGTGCTCATTCATGCAGATATCCCCGCAAATTGGGATGGCGATTGGAAAACACCTCTTCTCAATATTATTGAGAGCAACAGCAGCTCCCCCATTTACCCCATATTGAAGCGTGAGGATGAGAAATTTGTCACTGAAAAGGCCTATGAAAATCCTCGATTTGTCGAAGACTTTGTCCGTCTTGTCGCTGCTGAACTCTGTGAGCTTCCTTGGATAGAAGCATTCCGAGTAAGATGTGAAAATGACGAATCCATTCATTTACATAAAGCCTATGCAGAAATCGAGCACATCCCTACTGAGCGGGACATGTAAACTCCTTATCTGCTGAAAATGTAACCATTAAAAAAACTGCATCCCAATTGTTATGGATACCTAACAATTGGGATGCTTCTCTTTTATCCCTATACTTTTAATCGCTTATCATTCGGTAACGATATAAGCTCTCTTAATCTTTGTCTTGACGTTGCTTTGAGTCCTTCCTAGCCCTTTAAAGGATACCCACAAAACAAAATCATTACGATTTAAAGTTTGGAATATACCTTATGTATGTGGTATCCACTCTGCAGGCGTTTCAAACGCTTCCCAATCACTGGCAAGCTCGGAATCTGTTAATAAACACCGATCAAGCTCCTCTGTTATAAGCTCAGGATTAAGCTCTGTTCCGATAAATACAATTTTCGTATGACGATCACCATACGTCTCATTCCATTCCGCCAAGACCTCAGGATTAGCCTCTAAAATCGCCTTCTGTTCTTTCTTAGGCATGGAGGCCACCCAATAAGCTAAAGGAGACATGGAGACTGATGGCCCTGCATGCGACATTAATAACGCCACATTATTATGTGTGGCACACCAAGCAATTCCCTTAGACCGAATGATTGTCGTTTCGTCTAGATTGTGCAGGAATTGATTAAATCGGCCTGAATGAAAGGGATGCTTACGATAATAGACAAATGAACCGATGCCATATTCTTCGGTTTCAGGTGTATGTTCTGGAGCATTGAGTTCTTTAATCCAGCCTGCTGACTCAGCAGCTTTATCAAAGTCGAAGCGATGCGTATTTAAAATGTCTTTCATTTCTACTTTTCCATGGATGGTACGAATAATTTTCGCCTCGGGCTGCAGAGTACGCATGATGCTCTCAAGCTTATCCAGCGTTTCTTCGTCGACCAGATCACATTTATTTAAAATGAGTACATCACAGAACTCCACTTGATCGATGAGAAGATCAGCTATCTCTCGGTCATCCTCGTCACTAATGCCTTGTTTCCGATCGACAAGTGTTTCACCTGATTGAAAATTTTTCATAAATCCAAAGGCATCCACGACCGTCACCATCGTGTCCAATCTGCAATAGCGCGTCAGATCAATGCCAAGGTCGTCATCTACATAAGAGAAGGTTTGCGCAACAGGTACCGGTTCCCCAATCCCCGTCGATTCAATCAAAATGTAATCATACTTCCCTTCCTTCGCAAGCTTCTCAACTTCAATCAACAGATCCTCACGTAGTGTGCAGCAAATGCACCCGTTAGACAAGGAGACGAGCTTCTCATTCGTTTGTGACAAGCTCCCATCATGTTCGACCAGTGTCGCATCCACATTGACTTCTCCCATATCATTTACAATTACAGCAACCTTTAAGCCCTCACGATTATTTAAAACATGGTTCAGAATGGTTGTTTTTCCTGATCCTAAATAGCCGCTTAGCACAGTAACAGGAATAGGTCTAACCATCATTTCATCAGCTCCTTAATTGAAATTCACTTAGACATCTCAGGCTATCTACACGCGAATGCTGACTCATCTTACATTAACACCCTTGTCTCCATTCACCCCTATCGCAACCCTCTTCTTTTTAAATCGTAACAATTACGATTTGTATCCTTTATTAAACCATATCCATCAATATAATAGCAAGTATTTCCTGCAAAAACTTGAAATGGGTTTTCATGATAGATGGTGGCTAGGCGAGTACGGAGCCTAGCTCGAGCTGTTCCGAGGAGCTGACGAAGAAGCAAGTCTAGAAATGCAGAAACAGGAGATTTTAAGTTACAAATACTTGGGACCTTAAAGCGCTTTGGCTAAGTGACTTACATCCTTCAAGGACCTGGGACGGAACGCTTCATGACACAAGTAAAAAGCCGAAGACATTCATTCGAAATGGTGAATGCCTTCGACCTCTCTATGAGCTGAATCCCTCTGTCTCAGCCCCATCAAAATGCCGAACCATCATTTTAAAAATAAATCGCTTAAGGCTTGATATAGTTAAACTCTATTTCATCATTGCTTTGGTTATAATCTATAGATAAATCATGCCCATCAAAGAACCAAACGTCCTTTTCTTTAATGTAAAAGGTGATGCCCTCCTTTACTGTTTCAACTGCCACATCATCCGGTTCATGATCAATGGTAAAAGCAAGGGAAAACTTTTCCTGCACCGGACTTGTCCCGTACATTTGTGAATAGAACTGAATAGATTGCCCCGCTTCAACGCCCACTTCTTCTTTAAACCAATTCATGGCTTCCTCACTTACTCTTATTTGCATTGCCTTCACCTCTCTTCAGCTGATTGTTTTCTAAACTTTTTTACCTTCTTTTATTTTAACAGCTTTCTAGAAACAGCTGACAGCTATTTGCTTTCATTGCATTTAACCCTAAAAGCCTTTTTTTAGAAAACTTGGCTTGCACCGCTTTGCTGGTACTCCTGATGTGATTTTTGCGAATCACACACTTAGGTTGCACCCTATGGGTACTCCTGATGTGATTTTTGCGAATCACACACTTAGGTTGCACCCTATGGGTACTCCTGATGTGATTTTTGCAAATCACACACTTAGGTTGCACCCTATGGGTACTCCTGATGTGATTTTGCAAATCACACACTTAGGTTGCACCCTATGGGTACTCCTGATGTGATTTTGCAAATCACACACTTAGGTTGCACCCTATGGGTACTCCTGATGTGATTTTGCAAATCACACACTTAGGTTGCCCGCAAGCCTTAGATGGTGAAAGTCAAAGCCCAAACTTATACCCTCATCTTTTATGTGCGTAAGAGAAGTTATAAATTCTGGCCGTATAAAAGCGCCCTATTTTAGACTTCCTCAAATCAAAAAAATAACCCCTCAAGGTTAGGCGAGGGAGTCATTTTCTACGTCTCTTCCTTCAATGGGTTTCTCTCATCACATAACACGTGATCGTGATGACCACACGTTAAGCCTTTTCCATAAGATCATACAACAGATCGGAAACAGGGGTAGGCGCGTCAACCGGTTGAGCGGTCTTTTTCAATAACCCTAAATCTTTCATTGGGATAGCTTTCTCAAAAGATAGCGTTGTTCCCTCAGTGACGAGATTGCCATAGCTCTTATAAATGGGAGCGGAGAATAAAGTGCTCGTCAACATGTTAAGCATGGCCTTCGGATCCACTCCATTTTTTTTAGCCACTCCGACGGCTTCCCACATTGAATAGGCCGCTGAGCCAATTAAGAAGTTGCCGACAAGCTTTACCAAGGTCGCGGCTCCAACCTCTTCGCCAAAATCAAAGATACCTTGTGCCCCCATCGCTTCAAGAAGTGGCTTTGCTCGATCCTTTCCCTCCTGCAAGCCTGCAAAAGGAACCAAAAGTTGTTTGGCGGCTACCGCCTCAGGCCTACCGAAAATCGGGGCTTCAATATAAGTGCTGCCATGCTGTGCATGCTTATCTGCAAGCTTTTGTGCCATTTCAGGTGATACAGTAGTCATAGAAATATGAAGCCCATTTTCCCCTAGCCGTTCTAAGAAACCCGGGCTAGTAACCACACTTTCAAGCGAGGCATCATCCCACACAATCGACATAACAATTCCACCAGTCGTCACAGTATCAGCAGGTTGATCCATCCGCTGAGCGCCTTGTGCAACCAGCGGCTCAGCTTTACTTGCAGTCCGATTATACACCCGAAGCGCATAGCCTGCCTGCATGAGATTTACTGCCAAGGGAAACCCCAGATGGCCAAGTCCGATAAATCCAATTCCTTTGTTCATCCCTCTCACCCTCCTGAATAAACATTACGTTAACGTTATGTTTGGGTTAAAAAAATTAGTGATGACCTTTTCCTTTTAGCCACTGCTCAAAGCGCATGATATGTGCTTGCAATTCAGAACGAAATTGCTGAAAAGCGTCGATTTTCTCATCCGTTTCTTTTAAATAGCGACGCAAGATGGCCAAAACCTTTGTTTTCGCCTGAACACCACTTGGATCCGTGAAATAAAGATCAATCACTTCACTGATTTCATCTAAGCTCAGGCCAAGCTTTTTTAACTGGGTAATTTTTCGGAGGCGGACAACAGTCTCCTCTGTATAATAGTGCTGCCCTTGCCCCTCACGCTCCCCAGGGGGAATCAACCCAATGCTTTCATAATATCGAACAGTGCGTGGTGTCACTCCAGCTCTTTTTGACACATCGCCAATACGAATGCGGTCTTCCAATGCTTAACCTCCAAACATTACGTTAACGTTATATTTATAGGATACCCATAGATCTTGGTAGTGTCAAGGATAAACGCCATACGACAATTCCGTTAAAATTTTTATCTTTAAAAAGGGGCCTTCCTACTCACAAGCATCCGCTCCTATCATATAAAACGCATAAGTGACACATTCATCCTCCCCTCCTTGCCACGGAATTTATTTTTTACTTTTATGTTGAAATAACTTAAAGGGATGCATTCATTCTTGTTACACCGTACTTTTTATCCGTTTTTTTCTCTCATTCTCCACACTTTTTTCATGAGAGCATGTTGACAAATAAAACGAGCTATTATTATAATTCTATTGTATAGATAATGAGAATCATTATCAATAAACACAGGGAGGCTTTACCTTGGTTCGCCTATATACTGAATCGTTACATATTGGATATGATCACCGGTTAATCGTTCAAGATTTGACGATTCATATTCCAGATCTTAGTATTACTGCCATTATCGGACCAAATGGTTGCGGGAAATCAACGCTTTTAAAAGCAATGACGCGTATCATCTCCCACCAATCAGGGGCAGTGGTGCTTGACGGAGCGAGTATATCCAAAGACAAAACAAAGGATCTCGCTAAAAAGATGGCTATCCTTCCACAAACACCTGAGAACCCGCCTGGACTTACAGTTGGGGAACTTGTAGCCTATGGCCGCTTTCCCTATCAAAAGGGATTTGGGCGCCTAACGAAAAAAGACATTGAAGTGATCGACTGGGCACTCGAAGAAACGGGTATTTCTGAATTCAAATATCATTCAGTGGATGCTCTATCAGGCGGACAACGTCAGCGCGTCTGGATCGCTATGGCACTCGCACAAGAAACAGAGATCATTTTTCTTGATGAACCGACAACCTACTTAGATCTCGCTCACCAGCTCGAGGTCCTCGAGCTGCTGCAAAGACTGAATCAAACACAACAACGCACGGTCATTATGGTTCTGCACGATCTCAACCAAGCCGCGCGATTCGCTGACTATATCATCGCTCTAAAGGACGGAAGGGTTGTAAAGTCGGGAACCAGCGAGGAAGTCATTGAACACGATGTCCTCAAAAAGGTCTTTCACATTGACGCGGAGATCGGCCAGGATCCTAGAACCAAAAAGCCCATGTGTGTCACATATAATTTAATCAAAGGGGAAAAGGAACATGACCAAAAAGTTAATACCACTACTATTGCTGCTCGTTCTTATTCTTAGCGCCTGTGGCGCAAAATCATCGGAGGATTCAAGCGGTAAAGCCAAAGCTGACACCAAAAGCTCAACAACGGCCTCATCTGGTAAAGAGAAAATGGTCACTTATCAATCAGAAAACGGCCCCGTTAAAGTTCCTGCCCATCCAAAAAGAGTGGTTGTCCTTGACCTTTCTGCAGGAGAAGTCATGAAATTAGGTGTCCCCATCGTTGGTGTAGATACATATGCCATGCATAATCCAAATTATAAACCTTATTTAAAAGGCGTTGAAGAGGTATCAGCCGATGATCTTGAGAAAATTGCTGCCCTCAAGCCGGACTTAATCATTGGTTATTCGAACACGAAAAATCTCGATCGCCTGAAAAAACTGGCTCCGACAGTCACTTATACTTATGGCAAGCTAGATTATTTGCAATTATTTAAGGAAATTGGAAAACTGGTCAATAAAGAAAAGCAAGCGAAAGAATGGATCGCTAGTTACCATAAAAGAGCCGGAGCATTAGCTCAGAAAATTAAAGCTAAGATTGGCAATGACGCGACAGTATCTGTGGTTGAAACTTCCGCTAAGCAGTTCTATGTCTTCGGTGATAACTGGGGCAGAGGAACTGAAATTCTTTATCAGGAAATGCATTTGAATATGCCACAGCTTGTTAAAGACAAAGCACTTAAACCTGGATACTATCAAATTTCTCAAGAGGTTCTTCCTAAATACTTTGGTGATTACGTCATTTTAAGTGTTGAGCCAGGTTCTGATACGTCATTTGAAAAAACGGATACTTATAAGAACATTCCGGCTGTAAAAAATCACCACGTCTATAAAGTGAATACCTCCGCATTCAGCTTTAATGACCCAATTTCGCTAGATTATCAGCTTAAAGTCTTTCAGAAAGACTTTCTAGGCAAATAAAAGGGAAGACATAATAGAATTGTAAATCTTAGAAGAGGAATGCTTGATGAGAGGATTCCTCTCTTTTTTTGGGGAAAGTCGCGTATGGAAGGATGAGCATCTTCATGAGTAATCAGAAACAGCGGATGCCTTTTACTTATAAATTAGTTATAGGACTCTTAATTTTAATAGCATGCTTTATTATAGCTATGTGCCTAGGAGCAGCATTCATTAATTTGAAAGAGATAGGGCTTGCACTATTCACACACCATAGGAGCGAATCTATCGATATTATTCGGGAAATCCGTTTCCCCCGTGAAGTTGGCGCTATTCTCGTGGGAGCCGCATTAGCCGTTGCCGGAGCGATTATGCAAGGCTTGACAAGAAATCCATTAGCCGATCCGGGGTTACTTGGTTTGACAGCTGGCGCTAATGCGGCATTAGCCTTGTGCCTTGCCCTAGTGCATCATGGAAATTATTTCATACTTACCATCGCTTGCTTTATTGGAGCGACCATCGGAGTGATGATGGTCTTCGGTATCGGTGCCATGAAAAAGGGCGGCTTTTCGCCTTTTCGGATTGTGCTCGCGGGTGCCGCCGTGTCCGCCTTTCTTGAAGCGATAGCAACTGGGATATCCCTCACATTTAAACTCTCAAAAGACGTTTCCATGTGGACAGCAGGGGGATTGATTGGAACAGCCTGGGATCAGCTGGCCGTTATTACTCCTTTTATTCTTGTCGGCATCCTTATCGCGATCCTGTTTTCAAGACAGCTTACTGTGTTTAGCTTAAACGAAGAACTCGCAATCGGTTTAGGGCAACGTACTAAGCAAATTAAAGGCATTCTCTATATTGTTATTGTTCTCTTAGCAGGTGCTGCGGTGGCACTGGTTGGCAATATGGCCTTTGTTGGTCTGATGATCCCTCACATGGTTCGTCCACTTGTCGGCACAGACTATCGCTATATTCTTCCTATGTCCGCCATTTTTGGCGCTGGTTTTATGTCACTGGCAGATACGCTCGGCCGTGTAATCTATGCACCATTTGAAACACCTGTTGCTGCCATCATCGCCATCATAGGGCTGCCCTTCTTCTTATTTGTTATCCATAAAGGGGGGCGAGCATTCTCATGATCCATCCATCGATTCTAAGAAAACAGAAAATTATCATTGCTATTTTAAGTCTTTTAATCCTATTAACGTTCTTCTGGGGAACAGGCATCGGCAGCGCCGCTATCCCCTATAATCAAGTCCTACCTGCTCTGTTCGGACATGGTGATTTTCAAGTCAATTTCATCCTATTTGATGTCCGCCTGCCACGCATCCTCATCACCCTTTTAGCAGGCATGGCATTAGCCGTTTCTGGGGCAGTTTTACAAGGGATTACCAAAAATGACCTAGCCGATCCCGGAATCATTGGCATTAACTCTGGTGCTGGAGTGGCTATAGCTATTTTTTATCTGTTCTTTCCGATCGACCAGGCTACATTTTCTTATATGATGCCCGTTGTCGCCTTTATCGGAGCCTTTCTGACCGCTGCACTAATATATATCTTTGCAATTAATAAAAAAACAGGCATGGAGCCTGTAAAATTAGTGCTGGTGGGGGTTGGCTTTTCCATGGCTCTATCCGGGCTAATGATTGTCATTATTTCAGCTGCTGAAAAACAAAAGGTCGATTTCATTGCCAAATGGCTATCAGGGGATATCTGGGGAACGAGCTGGCCATTTGTCTGGGCCATTCTCCCTTGGGTTATCCTTCTCATTCCATTTACCTTATTTAAGGCCAACCGCTTAAACCTACTTGGAGTGAGCGAGCCTCTTGGGATTGGCGTGGGTCTCTCCATTGAGAAGGAAAGGCTGACATTACTGTTTGCAGCCGTAGCGCTTGCTTCCGCCGCTGTTTCAATCACCGGTGGGATCGCCTTTGTCGGTTTAATCGCTCCTCACCTTGCCAAACAATTGATCGGTCCCCGCCATCAATTGTTTATGCCGATTGCTATATTAATTGGGGGTTGGCTCCTCATGATTGCTGATTTGATTGGACATAATTTGATCAGCTATGCTGAGTTCCCGGCAGGCGTCATGATCGCATTGATTGGTGCACCTTATTTCATCTATTTATTATTGAAAAGAGTTTGAGGATGCCTATCCATATAAAAAGCTCTCCATTGCTAAGAAGGGATTAAGATTATCTATAGCGTGGAGAGCTTTTATGCTCCATGCATTTTTACAGGATCATAAAACGAGCGAGCCAGCCAATCTTCATTCACTCTGCTTTAACATAGAATAAAGCATTCGATCAAACAGGCGATCGGATACGAGTTTCCTTAAAAGGAGCATAGGTTTCGCAAACTTCCCTGCTACATAACGTGTCTTCGGTTTCCTTGCTTTGATGGCTTTAAACACTGTATCGGCAATAACATGAGGTGTCGATGCATTTTTTACCATATTTTTGGACATATCCACATAGGAATGGGTCATGTCCGCATACGCTGTCTTCCCAGATACTTTCTGAACGTTTTCTAGCATAATATCGGACCATTCACTCTGAATTGATCCAGGCTCAATCACAATCACATCAATGCCAAAGGATGCAACTTCAAAACGCAAACAATCAGAATACCCCTCCAATGCATGCTTTGTTGCATGATACCATGCACCAAGCGGGGTATAAATTCTACCCCCAACAGAAGAATTATTGATAATTTTTCCTGATCCTTGCTTTCTCATTATCGGGAGCACCAGTTGTGTCAAGCGACTAAGTCCAAACAGATTCACTTCAAATTGTCTTTTGGCTTCTTCTAATGGGACATCCTCCACCGCGCCGTATGAGCCATAACCAACATTATTAAACAATACGTCAATCCTACCTTGCTCTGAGATAATACGATTTACCCCATCGGCCAAGGATTGGTCATCTGTAACATCCATCGCTAAAATTTGCGCGCCCTTTGCTTCTAAAGCCCTCATTTTCTCCACTCGTCTTGCTGCTCCATATACACTATATCCCTCTTTCAAAAGCCTTTCCGCTGTTGCCATTCCCATCCCTGATGACGCTCCAGTAATCAGGACAACACCCTTTTTACTCATCTTCATCCCTCCAGTTATCTATAATATGACCCACTTGTATCTAGATACACATTTGTGTCACTTGCGTGAGTAAATTATAATGTTACTATCAAGATGGAGTCAATAGTTACAGAACAAGTGATACAGATATAAGAATATGGGACATTTGTTTTGAAAACAAAGGAGATTTCTTATGAATGAAAAAAGCCATAATCCAATTTCTCTTCGTTCACGAAGGATGATCAGTCAAGCATTGCTACAGCTGATGGAGGAGAAGCCCTTTCACAAGATTTCAATTAAAGAGATTACCGCCACGGCTGAATTAGTACGGAAAACCTTTTACCGTAACTTTCAAACAAAAGAGGATGTCCTCAAAGAATACATTACTGAACTAATGAAGGAGGCTGAGCAACAATTTGAATCGCTTGACGCTTTAACCCCCTATGCTATGGCTAACATTTACTTTAAGTTTTGGCAAAAGCATCGTCATTTCTTAAAACTCTTGCAGCAAAATGACCTCTTTGTTATCGTGCTTAAGCAGCTAGATGATTACGTTCCCTTTATTAACAGCAGATATAAGTCAGATTTGATACAGGAGTTCGATGATACTTTTATAGAATATTACAACGTCTTTAATACAGCGGGAATTTGGCATATGCTTGAGAAGTGGATTAGTAGAGGAACAAAGGAAACACCTGAACAACTCGCTCAGATATACTCTGATATCACATTAAATAACCCAAACAATAAGACTTTAAAAAAATAGCCGGGCAAACCTTTTAAATCCCCTTTCTGAAGAACACGTTTACATTTTCTACGTCAAATTAAAACCCGGCCAGAAGATAACCCTACCTGGCCGGTGAAATGAGTCTAAGCTCTATTCATGCTTTTGCAAACTTAATATTTCTATCATTATTTCCCAAAATAATGCATTAAACCTTGTGTGACGGCATTAGCCACATTGGATTTGTATTGTTCAGTTTGAACCAAAGAAAGGTCATTAGGATTAGTAATAAAGCCTAATTCCATAAGAACAGCTTTATTAGGGTTATTTCTTAATACATAATAATCCCCAAACCGAACCCCATCATTTTGAAGGCCTGTTTGTTTCGCCAATTCCTCCTGAATATCCTGTGCTAGACCTTGACTGGAATCCTGATAATAATAGGTGGTTACCCCATTAGTGTTAAGAACAGGAGACGAATTAAAATGGAGACTCACGAAGGCATTTGCATGAAATACATCACTCGTGTTGACTCTTTTTGCAAGCGATATATAGCGATCATCTAACCGTGTCATAACAACCGTTGCGCCAGCATCCCGTAATTTCGCCGCCACCTCTTGGGCCGTCTGCAAGGTAAATGCCTTTTCAAACATCCCATTATAGGCAATCGCCCCAGGATCCGAGCCACCATGTCCAGGATCAAGCACAATGGTATATCCTTTAAGAGATTGGACACTCGAATGATCAGAAGGTGAATTGACAAGCCAGCTCGCTATCCACCCTGTACGGCCCCCATTAAGGCGAACCTGTAC
This sequence comes from Pullulanibacillus camelliae, assembly GCF_014642655.1. Classification (GTDB taxonomy): domain Bacteria; phylum Bacillota; class Bacilli; order Bacillales; family Sporolactobacillaceae; genus Pullulanibacillus; species Pullulanibacillus camelliae. The sequence continues at coordinate 6,566 of NZ_BMIR01000003.1, read as the reverse complement.
CCATTGTCCCTGACTATTTACTATTTGAAAAGTATCCCCACTGTTAGCAAAGCCAACGATGGTCGCATTTGTACCAGGGCCTTTGCGAATGCGCACACCATTCGAATTAACCGTCACCTTTTCATCTGATTGCCCGCTCACATGACTTGTTGAATCCGATGTCGCCACTGCAGAACTGCCACCGGCACTCGATGGATATAAAAATTGCGATGCAACCCAACCCGTTCCACCGTTATAATCAATTTTGGCCCACCCAAACTGCTTTTCATAGACCTTTACAACGGCATTCCTCTGTATATAGCCTATCGCCTCGGATTGAAGAGCAGGCTTACTCCGTACCATTAATGTAGAAGCTCCCACACCGTATGTGCTCGATTCCTTAGCGGAGGTGGCTAATGGAAAACTACTTAGAATAAGCATTAACGCTATTGAAAAAAGGAATAGATATAGTCCTGTACTCCGCTTATTCTTCATTAATAGTTTGATAGATTTCATCATGACTTGTACCCTCACACTCCTCTTTTTATAGATTTAAAGAGACCTCTACTTCCTTTTGATCACTCAATCCCTCAATTCTGAAAAAAGCTTATAACGCCCTCCCTTAACAAATTAAAAAAGAATATTCACAACCCTATGTATCGCCAGGGAGCAGCACTTTTATCACTATTCTAAGAGTTCTCTCTTAAAGACATATTTACAAAGATTATCGACTAATCTCGACAAATTTCAATAGTCCATTAGTCCTGAATAAGTGTTATAAGGCTCATAGCCCCAACCATTTTGTTGGCTTTAAAACAGATAAACATAGGATAAAGGCTTATTTATCCATAAAAAAGACCCTCATATTTTGTAAAAAAATCAGTCAAAAAGGAGGGCTTCAAAAGTTGAACATCTTTTCTTATTCTATAACACATCAAACAGAGACTCCTTTAAAATCTATAGATTGCTTCCTGAGATGGCGACATCTTGTCGATCAGCTACAAAGATTTCACCATTCCATTTTAAAACGGTTTGGACATATCCAAGACCATCGGCATTATATCTACCGGCAATGCGTTGGTAGGCTTCAAGCTCAAATGTTCCATCTCGGTCAGAGTCCATCGGATACAAACCTGACAAAGGATTCACCTAGCCTTGAATCGGCGCTCGCAACGTACCATTGGGAGTATATATATCAGACAGATACGTCATGTCATTTCCCATTACGCTTCCCTCCTCTGATGTTATAGCATCATATGAAGGCTGTACGGTCAGAGTGAAAAGGCTTATCTTTCTACCCTTTTAATAAAAAATCATGCACTCTATTGTTAGCTCACATCTAACAATAGAGTGCATATTTGCGACCAAGTCAATGATTCAATCTACTGAATGCACACTAACGCGGTGAAGCAAAAGTCACCCCATCCATCGCCTTTAATTAATGCCACCCTCTTAGCTTCTCTGTGAATTTAAAGAAGTTTTCTTTTCCCCTATATACGTATTTCGACCGGCTCCGATACCAACGATCCAAAGCAGTACGGCGATGACAACCAATAGTATTAATGGAGCTGTCCAATTGGCAGTAAAATCATGAATCAAGCCAAACAGAGTTGGACCCACCGCTGCCAATAAGTACCCGATCGATTGACTCATTCCCGATAGTTCCGCTGCTTCATGAGACGATCTCGTGCGTAATACAAAGAACATCGTAGCCAGACTAAAGCTACCGCCTCCTGCGAAGCCAAATAATAACACAGAGATCACAACCACCCATGTCTGCCCAACCAATAATCCTATAAAACTTGCAGCAAAGCAGGCCTCAATAATCGTCACAATCCCTCTTTGTCCTGCAAACCGCCCAGCTAAAATCGGGATAATAAATGAAGTCGGCAAGCTGATAAACTGCATGAATGACAGCAGCCACCCAGAAGTCGATTCACTAAACCCCTGAGACTGTAAAATGGAAGGGAGCCAAGCAATCACAACGTAGAAGACGAGGGACTGTAAGCCCATAAATAACGCAACCTTCCAAGCAAGACCAGATGACCAAATGCCTTTTCCATTATGAACCGTAGAAACATCTGGTTGATGACGCAACCGTAATTGCGGAAGCCAGGCCAGCAACGCCGCAAATGTTAATATCACCCAGATAGCAAGCGTTCCATGCCACCCGAGTCCAAGCCCATCGGACAGTGGAACACTAATGCCTGACGCAAAGGCAGCTACCCCATTCATTGTCACAGCATAAGCTCCCGTCATGAGTCCAACATTTTTGGGAAATTCCCGTTTGATTAAGCCAGGGAGTAATACATTTCCCATTGCAATGCCAATACCAACAAAAACTGTACCGACAAATAGCAGCCACACAGGTGCGAAAAATCGAATGATTAGCCCAAGAGCAATCAATAATAATCCAGCAAATAATGTTTTTTCAATACCAACACGGCGAGCGATCTTAGGCGCCGTCAATGAGAACACAGCAAAAGCTAATAATGGTAATGTGGTTAGCATGCCAGCCACAGCATTGCCAATACCTGTATCTGAGCGAATATCATCAATTAAGGGACTTAATCCTGTTATTGGCGCACGTAGGTTAGCTCCGACGAGCAGGATCCCTATGATCATAATAAAGATCCCTACACGAGACGTATTACGGATTCTTACATCTGTTGTTTGTGTTGATTGTGTCATTTTTCTCCCCCTGTTTCTTTCCATACACGTTGTGTGGCTTGGATGTAATGGCGTACAATACTGGCGGCTACATCCGGTTTTTGCTCAGCAATGGCTTTCACCAATTCCTGATTAAATTGTTTGTGTACGTTCGCATAGCCTACCTTTTCAATCATGCCACCCACAGAAGCCCGAACAGCTTGTGTAATCGATCCATATAAATCGATCAATAACTGATTGTGCGAGCAATCCGAATTGCTTGAGCGCCAAAACCGTTTGCAGTCTCTCAAAGGATTCTTCATTATAATAATGATAACCATTCGCTTCCTGCACCACGGTTCCCAATAAACCTAATTGCTCATAGTGACGGATCGTTCGAGGTGTAACATCAGCTATCCTCGCTAACTCACCGATTAACATCTTTTCCATAGGTTATCACCTTTACAAATGCGTTGTGGCTTTTAGCGTAATATAGTATACCGGATGTGTCAATGAGGAGAGAAGGCGTTATTCGTGGACATGATTGCCCGTGTACTTTTCCCCTTAGATTCTCTGCCTTTTCTAAAGGAATTGCTGATATAAAACATCGGCTGTTCTTGCATAAATATAATCAAAGAAGTGCATATGCTTAAAATCCGCACGGTTATCAAAGGGTGGCTGTTTTAATAGGATAGCATCAAGGCGCTTCGCATACTGGCGATTATCTGTCTCAATAAAATAGTCGAGGGCAAGGGCATAAACAGCGCTTGATTCATAATCCACAGCTGGAGCTAACGTCTGCTGATTATACCTCCCATACAGCTTTCCTTTGGTATCTATTTCTGTCTTAAGCCAATGGTCAAAGGCCTTCGATGCCTCTCCAACCATTTTCCGATATTGTATCGCAATCAATAACTGGTCAATCAAGTTCACAGTGTTTGGATCAGCGGCTTGGTAGCTTTGTTTATCAATCGTATATATTTCATTAAAAAAGGGCGTAGCAGTCCCCACTGCTGCTTTTATTACTTTTTTGTACAAGCCTTGATTTAACAAAGGCATCGTTTTTAATGCCTCATAGTTAATGTAACTTAAATGAACGGTATTCGCCGCCTTGTCTTGTTGCCAATCATAAAAGTCGACAATCATACCGCCTTTCATTTGCTTCGCAAGTAAAGCCGTTTGCAATTTCACGGACAACTCTTTATATGATGCTTTATCGAAGCGGACGGCCGCTCTCTTTAATACGTCAATAATCCGCAGTTCATCAACAGAGGCATTTGTCACCGTTCTCCTTGCAAGCTCCCACTTTAGAAAGCTCTGATCATCCTTTTTTACCCAAAAGTTATCCTGCAACACCTTGACCTGATGCTTAAATTCAGTCTTATTACCAATAAGAAGCAGATAGTTTAAGTATTGTCCTATACTCTCAGAGAGATATTGGATAGTGTCCTCTCGACCATAGCTTTTGATCAAGCCCTTATCCGTTTCATAATGCTTGGTAACCACCTTTTCAACGTCAGCGGCTTTGGAAGGCCCCCTGCTTGCTATACAAAACCAAGCAAGACTCATTATTAAAATAAGCGGGATTAACATAATTAGCCCTTTCTTGGTCACATTGTTTCTCCCTTCTTAAAGCGCTTAGTCTTGTCCCATGCAATTGTTTTCTTCGTTAGTCTACTCCAAATATAAATACAAGCACTTCTTAATAGTAATAATAAGAACATCTGTGCATAGGTAAAATACATGATCAAACCTGTAAACATATTAAAAGGGGTAACCGTTTGTTCTAGAACCATTGCACTGATAACTTGAGCAGTATACACCACATAACTCATAAACCAAAAGAGAAGCAGGGGAGAATGGAAGGCAGGAAGTCCAACTCCTACAATGCCTAAAACAAACCAAACATTGGAGTAGAGCAGTAAAATAACGAAAAGAAAATACGTCAGCACATGCTGCAGACTGTGCATAAAGGTTTTGCCCTTCCAAAGGCTCCACTCTCGGAGCGATTTCTCCAATAGGTAGATATTACCGGTTACCCATCGCGTTCGCTGTTTTAAAAAGGTTCTTACTTTCTCAGGCTCTTGCTCCCACGTTCTAGAATGATGGACGACTGGGAGCCGTTTATTCATAGCAGCTAATCGCACTGTTAGCTCAGCATCTTCTGATAAAGCAAAAGGATCATATCCTCCTGCTTCAGCCATGACATCCCGTCTAAGCAACATATTAGTCCCTGCAAGAGACCCCATTTTAAAAGCCTTCCACCGCCCACTTTGCATAAGAAGCTGAAAGACCTGAAACTCTATAGCAATCATTCGTGTCAAAATATTCGTACCCGCATTGATCGTTTTCACGTAACCTACAGCCCCTGCTGCATGTTTTGTGGTTTCAGCAGCATGAACCAGTTCTATGACAGTATCACTCTCTGGCTGATTATCCGCATCAAATACGAGAAAATATTCCGATTGCGTGACAGCCAGCCCATAATTGAGCACCCGTGACTTTCCCTTTGGCGCACCCGGTGGGACTTTTATATAGTGAACGCTTGAGAAGGTTTGACTAAAAGCCTTTGCAATATCAGCTGTATGATCTGAAGAAGCATCATCTAAGACATAGATATTAAGATCTCCTGGATAACGCAGCTTGATCATGGCGTCCAAAGTCTCCTTGATCACCACTCCTTCATTATGGGCTGGTATCAAAACAGCCACCGACGGGTAACTCGCTAAAGTAATCTGTTTCTTTTGCTTTAACCTTTGCAGAACACCAACGATCGTCAAGAAAGAATAATATAACAATAACGCCCAGAAAAATAACATGATACATACAAGGATGATCTTCATATTGGTAAAAGCTCCTTGAGCGATAGGTCATCTAGCCTGTCTATCGCATCTTCATGATACATCTCATAGGTGACTGGAATATCTAGAAGATTAAGCTGATGTCTCAATGTATGAAAGAGTCTATCGACAACGGTGTGCGCACCTTGTTCATTCGTATTTTGTAAAAAGACTAAATAGTGATCATTGGATAGCCTCGTCACCAAGTCAAACTGATGACGAACAGAATGCAAAAGCGCTTCTGCAAATATGTAATGCATGGCATCGATCGTATTCTCCCTCACATGAACCCTAAATTTCAGATAAAAATTCGTTTCTCCCCTTCTTTTCGTACCTGTGGTAATTAGGGATACACGATTCATAAATTCCGATTGGGTAAGCAAGGCTGAAGCGCCATCAAATTTTTCTAGTTCAATAACTCTCCTTCTTAAATCTTCTATATCTTTCAATAACCGTTTAATAAGAGCAAAGATCAACCACATTAAGATGAGAGAAGCAGTGAGTAAGATGTGCTCAATCATCAATGTCATTTGCACAGCTAATGACGCTCTAGTAAAAAAACAATAAAACAGTAAAAAAAAGCCAAGAGCTAAAACAATAGATAAACTGATTATAAAATTCTTAGAAGGAGACAGCACATTCATGATGATGATCGCTGTAACAACAATCACGATATCAACATACATTAAATCATTTGAGGCAAAATGGAGCATTGCGGCTAAACAAAGCAACCATAATGTTACAAGTAACGAAAGGGATATATACGTTTTACTCTGTTGCAGTTTCTTCGCCTCCTTATCTACTTTATGACGAATAAACTAACGACAACCTATTTTTTGAGATTACTAGGTATAATTGTATATGTCTATTGTACCAAACTTTCTACACCTTTATATATACAAGGCCGGTATAAGTGCCATTATCGAGAGGGAAAACATGAAAATTTTCTTTTTCATCGTTCTAAGTATCTTTTTCTTGTTATTTAAAAACAAAAGAAGATCACGTATAATTAAGTTCGCAAAAATAGAAAAGAGGAAAAGCCATCGGCAACTCCGAATAGGTAAGTGACCAAACAAAACCCAACAAGGAGTTGAAACG